>JBCCIP010000047.1:0-42599 GCA_039111475.1 Pseudomonadota bacterium
AAAACGTCTTGGCCGCCGACACCCGCATACCTTGCTATACCCGATCGCCCCCGCTAACCGGTTGGGAATTGAAAACGCTTCCAGCCGTTTTTCGCTGCTGGCCTTCTACCCGAATGTCATTAACCGAACACGGCTCTACACCCTGCGCACGTGTAATACCGGTGAACAGGCATAAACCAAGAACAAACAACAGCAGGGTTTTATTTTGCATCGTCACTGTAACGCTCTTTAGATTCTATTTATTGTCGGATCATGCAACATCACAATCTTGCGATGTCGTTGACCATAACAAGCACAAACACACCAATCAGCACAAACAAGCCGAGTTGCTGACCAACAATCTGGACACGCTCTGACACCGGGCTGCCCTTGAAAATTTCTACCACAAAATATAAAAGATGGCCCCCGTCCAGCATTGGTATTGGCAGTAAGTTCATAATGCCAAGGCTGATGCTCAACAACGCCAACAAATTTAACCAGCTAAGCCAGCCGGCAGCCGCTGAATCATTAGCCACCTGGGCAATAGTAATAGGACCCGCCATATTCTTCGGTGACATTTGACCAAACAGCATCTTTTTCACCGCATTCACGGTGAGCACAGACAATTCCCAAGTGCGATCTACTCCGGCATGCAAGGCTTGCAGTGGAGAATAACGGTATTCGCGAATCATATGCTCTGGCCATTTGCCCATGGAAGGCGCAATGCCAACCCGGCCTATGTTCTCACCTTGCTGATTCTCCACACTCTGTGGAACAACCACTGTGCGAGTTTCCTTGTCATTGCGGCGGTAATCCAGATCAATGCTGATCTTTGGCCGCGCCTGTATATAGCTGACTAGGCTGGCCCAAGACTCTATGGCTTGACCATCTACTCGCAATAGCTCATCACCCGCCCGCAAGCCGGCTCTATCGCCTGGACTGTTTTCTTCAACTGTGCTCAGAATCAGCTCTATGTCGGGCCTATACATCTGTAGGCCCAGCGCGCCTAGTACATCTGGCTCTGCAACACCTTGCAACCAATGATCAAGTTCAATCTCGGACTGATACACCAGATCTGAATCGGGGTATCGAACGCTGAGCAGCAAGGTGCCGCTCTCGCCAAGGCGTTTGAACAGCTGTAGCTGCAAGGCTTGCCGCGTGGGAGTCTCCAAGCCATCCACCTCAACGATTTCCTGACCCGCTTCCAACCCGGCTTCCGCCGCCAAAGACTGCGCTTCAACCTGCTCGATCACTGGCGCCAAACCACGTTCCCCGCCAAGATACACACCCCACAGCACCAATATTGCCAACAATAGATTGGCAACTGGACCGGCGGCGACAACGAAGATTCTTGCCCACACCGATTTGGCCGTAAATTCCTCGGCTTCTATGTCGGCCATTGAACAATCAGCCTGTTCGGCAAATTCGGCCAGATTGCAATCGCGCTGATCAAGCATTTTCACATAGCCACCCAGTGGGAACGGTGTGATTACAAATTCCGTACCCTGCGAATCGTGCCAGGTGTAAAACGGCTTACCGAAACCAATTGAAAAACGCAGTACTTTGATACCCATGCGTCTGGCCGCCCAGAAATGGCCGTACTCGTGAAAGGTGATGAGAACACCAAAAGTCACGACAAACACCAATATCGTGGTTAAAAAGCTCATTGCTCTTTGCCCTGCAAATGTTGGATTTGCGAATTCGCCTGGTACATAATTTACCTAAGCCTGGGTTGTTAAAAGACACTGCCGAGCGCGAGCCCGAGCCGATTGGTCTACTTCTAGGACCGCATCTATGCAGCTCAGTTCAACAGAGTTAGCCATGGTTAAGCATTCCTCCACAATGCGCGCGATATCTGTAAAAGCAATGTGATGTTTCAAAAAAGCATCCACCGCCACCTCATTCGCTGCATTAAGCACGCAGCTGAACGATCCGCCTGCCAAAGCAGCATCCGTGGCCAGGCGCAAACAGGGGAAGCGCTTAAAATCCGGTTTTTCAAAGGACAAATTCGCAACTTCTATCAAATCCAGTGAGCGTACTCCGGCAGACACTCTGTCAGGCCAGCCGAGTCCATAAGCAATAGGCGTACGCATATCCGGATTACCGAGCTGCGCCAACACCGATCCATCATTATACTGGACCATGGAGTGAATCACGCTCTGCGGATGCACCACTATTTCCACATCTTGCGCAGGGGTATTGAATAACCACGCCGCTTCAATCAACTCAAGGCCCTTGTTCATCATGGTTGCAGAATCAACGGAAATCTTTGCACCCATGCTCCAGTTCGGATGATTGCAGGCCTGCTCGGGCGTCACGCCCTCCAGTTGTTCTATCGGCAGTTCACGAAACGGCCCGCCAGACCCTGTTAACAAGATTCGCTCCACTGCTTTCGCCTGCTGGCCAGCCAGATAATTGGCTGGCATGCACTGGAATATCGCATTGTGCTCGCTGTCGATTGGCAGCAAACGCGCCCCAGAGGCAGCAACAGCATCCATAAACAGCTGACCGGACATCACTAAACTTTCTTTATTCGCCAGCAACACTTTCTTGCCAGCCTTGGCCGCTGCAAGCGATGATGCCAGACCGGCACCGCCTACAATCGCTGCCATTACGGTATCAACCTGATCCAACGCCGCTACTTCTTCCAAAGACTTTTTGCCGGCCAACACCTGCGTGGACAGGCCGTTGGATTTACATTGCGAGTCTAAATGAGTCGCCGCAGCTGCATCATTCATAACCGCAAATTGAGGTTGAAATTCCTTGCACAGGACTAACATATCCACAACATTTGTATTGGCGGTTAGCGCGGTGACCTGCCAGCGCTGAGGATGTTGTCGAATAACATCCAGCGTATTTTGTCCGATTGAGCCCGTAGCCCCAAGAACGCACACCGCTTCAGTACTCATGGTGACCAACCCACGCTGAGTAAGCAAAGCGCAAAAATGGGTGCTGCGGCGGTCCAGCCATCCAAACGATCCAACACGCCGCCATGCCCGGGTAAAATCTGGCTGCTGTCTTTTATGCCGCAATGACGCTTTAACATGCTTTCCAATAAATCACCCAGCACTGAACTTAGCGCAACGATCAAGCTAATAAGCAACCATTGAACGGACGCCATTGGTATGGGAAGCGCTGCAAAGACTATCACGGCCAGCAGCATAGCTGCGCTGATCCCGCCCATCAGTCCGGCCCAGGATTTCCCTGGGCTTACTCTGGGCGCCATTTTTTTAACACCCCAGGCTTTGCCCGCAAAATACGCCCCAACATCCGCTGCAGCGACCAATGCCACCAGATATAACACCAACCAGATGTACGGCCCCGCTACACGCATGTATACGAAGGCAAGCAGTGCCGGCAGCAGCACCAGTAAGCCCATGATTGATCTTATCGCTGCGTGCTGCCACAAGCTGGCACTAGCCGGATAGCTCTGCACCCACAAAAGCGCCAACGCCCACCATACGCCGGCCACCGTGAACACCATCTGTAATACGACCGGATTAGCGCTATCAGGCAAACCACACAGCCAGAGCAGCGCAATGGCGAGCACCCCATGCACGACGACATACGCACCACGCCTCATGCTTCCATTAAAACCGGCTAACTGCGCCCATTCCCAGGCAGCAACCGAAAAAACCACGATGGCAAGCAAAACGAAGCCGGATTCCGGCAGTAGCAGCACAGGCCCACCGACGAAGACCAACAACAGCAGAGCGGTTACTATCCTTTGCTTCAGCATCAGGAAGCCGTCTCCGCAGAAACTTGATCACCCGATTTACCAAAACGGCGCTGTCGACTGGAAAAATCATCCAACGCCGCATTAAAGTCGTCACGTCCAAAATCGGGCCAGAACTGCTCACAAAAATAAAGCTCTGCGTAGGCAAACTGCCACAACAAGAAATTACTGATTCTGTGATCGCCACCGGTGCGAATGCATAGATCTGGAGCTGGCAAATCGCTAAGTGATATGTGCCGAGCTAATTCCTGTTCGTTGACGGCATCAAGTGCCAGTTCACCGGCCAGCACTTTGTCCGCAACGCGTTGTGCGGCCTGCGCTATATCCCATTGACCACCATAGTCCGCTGCAATAACCAGGGTGCGCTCAGTATTGGACGCCGTTTTTTGCTCCGCGTGAGCGATCAGCTTGAGCAGTTCTGCGCTAAATCTCTGGCGAGAACCAATAACACGCAGGCGCACGCCTTTCTCGTTAATCTCGTCCACTTCGTTCTGCAAATAGGATTTAAAAAGACGCATCAACGCGTCTACTTCTTTTGAGGGTCGCTGCCAATTCTCACTGCTGAATGCAAACAGGGTGAGCACTTCCACGCCATGTTCTTCGCAGGATTTCAGGATAGTACGGATCTGCTCCACACCTGCTTTGTGACCACTGGCACCAGGTAATGAACGCTTTTTAGCCCATCGATTATTGCCATCCATAATAATGGCAACATGGCGAGGTACGGCGGTCATTGGTGCTGTAATACCGACGGCTAGATTTCGCTTAGATCGGCTTCTTTCACCTGTAACAGCGCGTCGATCTCGGCAATTTTTGCGTCGGTTAACTTCTGCATCGAGTCTTGCGCACGACGCTCTTCATCTTCACTGATGTCTTTATCTTTAAGAAGTTCTTTGAAATCGCTCATCCCGTCGCGACGTATGTTGCGTATAGACACCCGGGAATTTTCCGCTTCTGCTCTGGCCTGTTTCACATAGCCTTTGCGCGTTTCCTCTGTCAGCGGCGGCATGGGTATACGAATTACGGTACCCGCCGTAGACGGGTTTAGTCCGAGATCAGATTTCATAATCGCCTTTTCCACTTCCGGCACCATGGACTTCTCCCAAGGCGTAACACTGAGTGTGCGAGCATCTTCTATGTTGATGTTCGCCACCTGATTTAAGGGCGTCGAATTACCGTAATACTCAACACTCAAGCCTTCTAACAGGCTTGGGTGGGCTCGTCCGGTGCGAATACGATTAAAAGCACTTTGCAATGCCTCGAGGGTTTTACCCATGCGTTGCCCGGCGTCTTCAAGGATATCGTCAATCATCGTGAACTCCCGTTTGGTATTTACGCGACAGAGTCAATAAGAGTGCCTTCAGAAGCACCCATCGCAATGTTAAGTAAGGCGCCCGCTTTGTCCATTTTGAACACCCGTAATGGCATACCATGGTCCTGGCACAAGCAAATCGCAGTCAAATCCATCACCCCGAGTTTCTTTGCAAGCACCTCGTCATAACTCAGATGCTGGTACATAGTCGCCGTTGGGTCTTTAACCGGGTCAGATGAGTACACGCCTTCTACCTTAGTCGCCTTCAAAACCAACTCAGCTTCAACCTCAATGCCGCGCAGACAGGCTGCCGAGTCGGTAGTAAAAAATGGATTGCCAGTTCCGGCTGAGAAAATGACGACGTTACCCATTTCCAGAAAGCGCATCGCATGGCGCCTATCATAATGATCGACCACACCGCTCATTGGTATGGCCGACATGATACGACTGGCAATATTAGCTCGCTCAAGGGCATCCCGCATTGCAAGACCGTTCATTACCGTGGCCAACATACCCATGTGGTCGCCTGTAACACGATCCAGACCGGCTGCGCTGAGCGCGGCACCTCGAAACAAGTTTCCGCCGCCAATTACCAAGCCTACCTGCACGCCCAGATCAACCAGCTTGCCGATTTCAGCAGCCATTTGGTCGAGTACTTTAGGGTCGATACCAAAACTCTCGTCGCCCATTAGCGCTTCACCGCTGAGCTTGAGCAAAATACGCTTAAAGCGGGGTGTCGGGCCTGAATCAGTTGTTGACATTGTCTCTCCTATTGCAGGCCTAACAGTGCTGCTTACTGATTCAGCTGCTCGGCAACCTCGGCGGCAAAATCGACCTGCTTCTTCTCAATGCCCTCACCCACTTCATAGCGAACGAAAGACACAATTGTCGCACCACCTTTGCTTGCCAAGGCACCCACTTTAACATCAGGGTCTTTTACAAACGCCTGTTCGCTAAGGCTTATTTCGGCCAGGAATTTACGAACGCGTCCTTCGACCATTTTCTCAATGATCTCGGCAGGTTTTCCACTGTCGGCAGCCTGCGCAGCAAATATTTCACGTTCTTTTGCAACAACATCTGCTGGCACATCATCTGGTGAAACAAACTGACTATTCATTGCCGCTACATGCATCGCAATGTCTTTGGCCAGCTCTACATCACCGCCACTGAGTTGCACCAGCACGCCTATTCGCTTGTTGCCGTGCACATAGCTACCAATAACGCCTTCATTAGTATTCATCTGCTCTATTCGACGGACAGATATGTTTTCACCTATTTTTTGAACCAGAGCCTCGCGCTTGGCTTCAAGACCGGTATCCATCAGTGCTTCCACGCTGTCGGATTTCGCTTCAGCAGCGGCTATCGATACTTGATCCACGAACGCCAGGAAATTATCGTCGCGGGCAACGAAGTCAGTTTCGCTATTTACTTCCAGCATCGTTGCATTTTGATTGCTGTTGTCCACTCGAATAGCAACCACGCCATCTGCCGCCGTGCGGCCGGCTTTCTTGGCAGCTTTCATTCCGCTGCTTTTACGCATATTTTCTATGGCTGTTTCCATGTTGCCATCAGCCTCAGTGAGCGCCTTCTTGCAATCCATCATTGGCAAGCCAGTACGTTCACGAAGTTCTTTAACCATTGCTGCAGTAACTGCACCCATGACTATTCTCCAAAGTGTTTTCGCCCCAGACGGGGCAGTATTAGCTGGTAAGCGGCCCGAGGGCCGCGTGGCTGAAGGAATTACTGCTCAGCAGTCCCTTCTTCCGTTTCACCGCTCTCGCCCTCAACTTCAACAAACTCGTCTTTTGCCTGTCCGCCGCTGGCGTCATTTTTTCCTTCGGCAACCGCGTCAGCCATTGCAGACACAAACAGTTTCACCGAGCGTATCGCGTCATCATTGCCCGGAATCACAAAATCAACCCCATCCGGATCGCTGTTGGTGTCAACAACGCCTATCACCGGTATGCCAAGTTTGTTGGCTTCAGTAATTGCAATGCGTTCGTAATCAACGTCGATCACGAATAAGGCATCAGGCAGGCCACCCATATCCTTGATACCACCAATGCTGCGCTCAAGTTTGTCTTTTGCTCGGCTACGCATAAGCGCTTCTTTCTTGGTCAGCTTATCGAAAGTACCGTCTTTCTCTTCAGCTTCCAGTTCGCGATAACGCTTGATAGACGCACGAATCGTTTTGTAGTTGGTCAACATACCACCTAACCAGCGATGGCTGACGTAGGGCATGCCAACTCGCTCAGCTTGCTCTTTCACTACTTTGCTAGCCGCCCGCTTGGTACCAACAAACAACACTTTATTGTTGTTTTTGGCCAGCTCGCGCACATGATCAAGCGCCGAATTGGCGGCAGGAACTGTGTGTTCAAGATTGATGATATGGATTTTGTTGCGGGCTCCAAAGATGTATTGTTCCATCTTCGGGTTCCAATAGCGGGTCTGGTGGCCAAAATGTACACCAGCCGCCAACATTTCACGCATGGTGATGCCGGACATAATAATTACCTTGTATGGGTTAAGCCTCCACATACCCCATGTTTCCACCCTTATCAGCTTACGCCGCAAAGAGCACCCAGAACCATGTGCCGGTATGTGTGTGTTTTAGTGGCAGATATCGAATAATCGACCCGCCTGTTATCGGCTCTTATGAGCCGGCGCGCTTTATACCATAGTGCGCCAAGAACATAAAGCAAACGGCCTTCCAGACCGGCAATATTAGTGATTTACAGGTATAATCGCGTGTTTAGCCTACTCTTTTGATAGAAAGCAGCCGTAAGACACTGTAACCACGATGAATGCACAAGCCAAAACTCCAGATGAAATAGACAAAATGCGGGTTGCCGGCCGCCTCGCCGCCGAAGTATTGGAAATGATTGGTGAACACGTTGTGCCTGGCGTCACTACCGGAGAGTTGGACAAAGTATGTCACGATCATATCGTTGAGCAGCAAAATGCCATTCCTGCCTGCCTGAATTACAAGGGCTTCCCAAAATCGATTTGTACGTCGGTCAACCAAGTGGTGTGCCATGGCATCCCAAGCGATAACAAAACACTGAAGAGTGGCGACATCATCAACATTGACGTTACAGTCATTAAAGACGGCTACCACGGTGATACCAGTAAAATGTTTGTGGTTGGCAAAGTAGCGCCACACGCGGACAGGCTGATTAACATCACCCAGGAAAGTCTCTACAAGGCTATCGAAATAGTGCGCCCTGGCACTCGCCTGGGCGACATCGGCCATGTGATTCAGACGTATGCGGAAAGCAATTATTACTCAGTTGTACGGGAGTATTGCGGTCACGGCATTGGCCGAGTATTCCATGAAGAACCGCAAGTCTTACACTACGGTCGCGCCGGAACCGGGCTGGAGTTAAAAGAAGGCATGACTTTCACCATTGAACCCATGCTGAACGCCGGCAAACGTCATACCAAGCTTTCCAAGAAAGACGGCTGGACAGTTGAAACAAGAGACGGCCGATTGTCTGCGCAGTGGGAACACACCATTGCTGTTACCGCAAGCGGCTGTGAAGTTCTGACCGCCCGCAGCGATGAACCTTTCGCTGGATGAATGCCATCGCGCGGGCGCTGGATAACTGCCGCTCGCTGCACACGTCGCGCAAAATCGCCGATTACAAGCAGGCAATCGCTGCCCATCGCGCCGCCGCCGACGCCGCTTTTAGGTGCCATGCCGACGTTAGAGAATTGATTTCTACGCGGGCAGACTTGATCGATGCCGTGCTCACTGCGGCATGGCAGCAATTTGTACCTGCACAACAGCAGTACGCCTGCCTAGTCGCGGTGGGCGGGTATGGGCGGGGTGAACTTCATCCGCATTCTGACATCGATATACTGGTACTGCTTCAGCGCGCCAATGAGATTCCCGACGATTACGACATCAGCGGCTTTGTCACCTTCCTCTGGGACATAGGCCTCAACGTCGGCCATAGCGTGCGGTCTATTCAGCAATGTCGCAGCGCTGCCAGGCAAGACATCACCATTGTCACCAACTTGATGGAATCTCGCGTAATTTGCGGTGAACCGCGTGTCTATGAGGCGATGCGCAAGCGCGTTGGGCCTGACAAGATTTGGCCTGATCGTGATTTTTTTCGCGCCAAATGGTCCGAACAACGGGAACGGCATGAACAATACACCAATAAGGAATACAACCTTGAACCGAACATTAAGAGTTCACCCGGTGGTTTGCGCGACATTCAAACCATAGGCTGGATTACCAAGCGTCATTTCGCCGCCAATGACATCAGCATGTTGGTTGGGCGCGGCGTGCTCACCGAAAGTGAGTTTGAGCAATTACGTGCTGGCGAAACTTTCCTTTGGCGTGTGCGGTACGGATTGCATATGCTCAGTGAACGCCCAGAAGACAGACTTTTGTTTGACCACCAGCGAGAGTTGGCGGTTATTTTCGGCTATCAGGATGACGACAACGCACTGGCCGTTGAAAACTTGATGCAGGATTATTATCGCTGGGCAATGACCTTGCACAGTCTAAATGACATGCTGATTCAGTTTTTTGATGATGCGATTATTCGTGCCTGCGAGGCCGAGACCATTCGCGAAATCAATAACCGTTTTCGGGTTCGAAATGGATACATAGAGGTTTGCAATCAAAGGGTATTCGAAAAAAAACCATCTGCACTAATTGAAGTTTTTCAGATTCTCGCGCGCCGCGAATCGATTCACGGCGTGCATGCCAATACACAAAGACTAATTCGCCAGAGCTTGCACCTCATAGACGACGATTTTCGCGCAGACCCTAGAATACAAAAGCGTTTCATCGATTTACTACGCTCCAAAAATAAACTGGCTCGCCAGCTGCGGCGCATGAATCGCTATGGCGTTCTAGGCCGCTACATTCCTGAGTTCGGCGCCATTGTAGGAAAAATGCAGCACGATCTATTTCACGTGTATACCGTTGACGCCCACACGATGGAGCTGATTCGATTTCTCAGGCGCTTTTGGTATGAGGAGGAATCACGTACGTTTCCGGTAGCGGCGCAAATCGTCAAAAAGCTTCCGAAAGTAGAATTGATCTACATTGCGGCTCTATTTCATGATATTGCCAAAGGTCGTGGTGGAGACCACTCCACTTTAGGTGCAGAGGACGCACGCAAGTTTTGCCAATTGTTTCGCTTCAGCGAGGAAGATACACGCCTGGTCGCCTGGCTGGTAGAGCAACATTTGTTAATGTCAGCCGTAGCACAACGACAAGATTTACAAGACCCGAAGGTGATTCATAAGTTTGCCAGCGAAGTGGGCAACCAGAATGCACTGGATTACTTGTATGCGCTTACCGTAGCTGACATTAATGCAACGAATCCTACGCTATGGAATTCCTGGCGCGCTTCATTAATGCAGCAATTGTATTTCGAAACAAAGCGCGCGCTGCGACGTGGTCTGGACCAGCCAGCTGATCGCCAGGCGGTGATTGATCGCACCCAAGAGGCCGCACTTGCCAAGCTGGCGACCAAGGGCATTGGCCGACAAGCTGCCTGGGACATCTGGGGGCAGTCCAATGATGAGTATTTTTTGCGTGAACAGGCTAACGATATTGTCTGGCATGTTGAAGCCATCATCGCTCACGGCGATTCTACAGAACCATTGATTGCGATAAAAGAATCTGCCAGCGCCCGTGAGCAAGGTGGCGGCACGCAGATATTTATTTATACGCGCGATGAAGACTTGTTGTTTGCAGTGATTACCACGGCGCTTGAAATGCTGGAACTCAGCGTACAAGATGCCCGCGTTTTCACCTCCAGCAAAGACTTCAGCCTGGATACTTTCGTTGTTCTAGATGAGTTCGGCAATGCCTTGGGCAAGGATTCAGAACGCACTGAGCAGATCCGTACTACGTTAACAGAAATGTTACGCGATGCGGCAAGTTACCCCGATGCCGTGCGGCGTAGAACGCCGAGACAAATGAAGCTGTTTGCGATTCCTACCATCGTGGAAATTGGTTTGGACGATGATCGCAGTCACACGGTTATTGAAGTTGTTACAGCTGACAGGCCTGGATTACTGGCTGTACTGGGCAGAATTTTCTCAGAGTTTGGGCTTAAGCTGATATCCGCTAAAATTGCCACGCTTGGCGAGCGCGTGGAGGATATTTTTTATGTCACCGATCAAAACAACCAGGCAGTTTTCGATGCCGATCAATGCCAGCAAATAAAACAGGCGATTAAAGCTCAGTTAGATGAAGTCGTGCGCAGTAGCAACCAATGAAACCCGAGATTGCCAAATTACAAGCTTACCCTTTCCAAAAACTGGCGCAGCTAAAAGCGAATTCGCGCCCACCTCATGAGCTCAGTGCTGTTTCGCTTTCCATTGGCGAACCACAACATCCTTCGCCAGAATTTGTGCTGCAAACACTGCGAGACAACGAATCTCTTTATGGCAGTTATCCAGCGACACGCGGAATGCAGGAATTGCGCCATGCCTGCGCGCAGTGGTTGCAACGGCGATTCTCGCTGCATTCTGTCAATGCCGACACCCAGGTTCTACCATTGGCAGGTACGCGAGAGGGCTTGTTTTCTATCGCGCAATGCCTGATTGACAGTTCGTTCAAACCCCTGGTGATGATGCCAAATCCATTCTACCAAATATATGAAGGCGCGGCTTTGCTGGCCGGTGCCGAGCCATTGCTGATGAATGCAGAAGCCGCTAATGGCTATTTCCCAGATCTAGACAGCATTAAACCCGAACAATGGCAGCGCTGCGCGATGCTGTATGTCTGCTCACCTGGCAACCCAACGGGTGCCGTTTGCTCTATGGACTACTACATCCAACTCATTAAGCTCGCACAGCGGCACAATTTCGTTATTGTGTCTGATGAATGCTACTCGGAAATATACTTTTCGGAGCCACCGGTTGGTTTATTGCAAGCCTGCCAGCAGCTAGGGAATACAGAATATTCGCATTGTCTAGTTATGAATAGCTTGTCTAAACGCTCTAATCTTGCTGGTTTGCGATCGGGATTTGTTGCCGGTGACGCCCAACTTTTGGAAAAGTATCTTTTGTACCGCACCTACCAAGGCAGCACACTGCCTGTACCCGTGCAGTTG
This sequence comes from Pseudomonadota bacterium, assembly GCA_039111475.1. Classification (GTDB taxonomy): domain Bacteria; phylum Pseudomonadota; class Gammaproteobacteria; order Pseudomonadales; family JAUIET01; genus JAUIET01. The sequence continues at coordinate 12,116 of JBCCIP010000047.1, forward strand.
GCCAGCGCCGCAGCCTGGTCTGACGAACAGCATGTTCAAGAAAACCGGGGTAGCTACGTCAGAAAATTCGAACTAGCGGATTCAATACTCGCGCCCTGTTGGACCATCCCTATGCCCGATGCGACGTTCTTCTTATGGGCGCCTACGCCAATCGACGATGAAGAGTTCACACGACGCTTGTTTGAAGCTAGCAATGTAACGGTACTGCCGGGCAGCTATCTTTCACGCGAAACCGAACAGGGTAACCCCGGGGCGAATCATGTAAGAATGGCTTTGGTCGCCGATGAACAGCAATGCGCTGAAGCCCTGCAACGAATCGCAGATTTCGTGCAAAATTTGTAGCGTCAAAGCTGACGCTGACCAACTCGGCGCCGCTTTAGGGAGCCTCTGATCTCGTACCGGCTCCCGCTTTTTGCTATGCTGCGCCTCCGCCCGGCAAAAGCGAACCCTCACATATGATTACGCTGTACGGAATCAAAAATTGCGATACTGTGAAAAAAGCCCGTCGCTGGTTAGATGAGAATAACTGCGAGCATCGTTTCCATGATTTTCGGGTGGACGGCCTGACAGCAGAAACGGTTGATACATGGCTGAAATCAAGCGATTGGAACACAGTCTTGAATCGGCGCAGCACCACATGGAAACAGCTTGACGAAGACCAGCGCAACAACGTAAGTGAGACCAATGTTCGCGATTTACTGGTCGCCAACCCTACTCTGGTCAAGCGACCAGTGACCGTAAAAGGCCAATCAGTGCTGATTGGCTTCAATGACGACAAATTTCGAGACGCATTCCAGTAGGCTGCTAAGGGCAGATCCGGAACACAACCACGACCACATCAGGAGAAAAAAGGGTGACGCATTTTTGTTTGGCTATCGGTATTGGTAGCTGCAACTCCAAAGGAGATTTACTGGAAGTTTTTTATCCATCTCCTGTTTTTAGTCCGACGGATGAGTTGATAGCCTCAGTACGCAAGGTAATGAATCTTGAGGCGGGTAATCACAGTATCGAACTGAACACCGAACAGCTAGACGCGTTGGGCAGCGCATTATCAAGTGACTGGCCTGCGGGCGCGCGTTTGATTGCGGACATGCGTGAGCGATCTAACGATACTGATAAGCAAGCCGTACTCTGCGTATTGGAGACAGACGCGGCACCTCAATCTGTAGCTGAAGCGTATCTCAAGCTGCATCTGCTGTCGTTACGTCATTGCAAACCGCATGGGGTAGATCTTACTGGGCTATTTGGTTTGCTGCCGAACAATGCTTGGACCAGTGAAGGTGCCATAGACCTTGCAGAGCTGGAACAGCGCCAATGGCAGGCGCGTTTGCGCGGCGAGGTGCTTAGCGTCAACTCAGTGGATAAATTTCCAAAAATGACCGACTACGTTGTGCCCTCCGGCGTGCGTGTAGCACACACCGCCAGAGTGCGCTTGGGTGCCTATCTCGGTGAAGGCACAACGGTTATGCATGAAGGCTTCGTGAACTTCAATGCCGGCACGGAAGGGCCGGGCATGATTGAGGGGCGCATTTCCGCTGGCGTGTTTGTCGGTAAGGGCAGCGATCTTGGCGGCGGGTGCTCCACCATGGGCACACTCTCCGGTGGCAACAATGTGATCATTTCCGTCGGCGAAGAATGCCTGATCGGTGCAAATGCCGGACTGGGTATTCCGCTGGGCGATCGCTGCACCATCGAAGCAGGCCTGTATGTAACTGGTGGCTCGCTGGTTAGTGTGCTCGACGAAAACGGGCATGTAGCACAGACCTGTAAAGCGCGCGAACTGGCGGGTAAGCCAGATCTGCTGTTCCGCCGAAACTCCCTTAACGGGAATATTGAATGCAAAACCAATCGAAGCGCCATTGAACTGAATGAAGAACTTCATGCTCACAACTAGCGAGCGAAGCAGATGAGTGATTCAGCGGTACTCGCGCTCAGCAAAGCGCTTATCCGGCGCCCTTCTGTTACACCAGTTGATCAGGGTTGTCAGGAATTAATGAGCGATCGCCTAAGCCAGCTTGGCTTCAGTTGTGAGTCATTGCGCTTCAATGATGTTGATAATTTGTGGGCGGTACATGGCGATACGGGCCCACTGGTAGTGTTTGCTGGCCACACTGATGTAGTACCCACCGGACCGGAAGCACACTGGAGCAGCCCACCGTTTGAGCCTGAAGTGCGTGACGGCCTGCTGTACGGACGCGGAGCCGCTGATATGAAAGGCAGTCTGGCCGCGATGCTTCTCGCTGCGGAATCTTTTGTAAGCACCTCCGCGGCGCGCTCAATCCGGTTGGGCTTTCTAATCACCAGCGATGAAGAAGGCCCAGCGGTTGATGGCACGGTAAAAGTCATGCAAGTCCTGGAGGAACGTGGCGAAAACATCGACTACTGCATAGTCGGTGAGCCGTCCAGTACTGATCGCGTTGGTGACGTAATTAAGAACGGCCGACGTGGCTCGCTCAATGGAAGGCTCACAGTAATTGGCACGCAAGGTCATATTGCCTACCCTCATCTCGCCGACAACCCCATCCATGCCGCGATGCCAATGCTAGCAAGACTTTGTGCAGAACAATGGGACGAAGGCAATGAGTTTTTCCAGCCCAGCAGTTTTCAAATTTCAAACATTGCAGCAGGCACCGGTGCCAGCAACGTTATTCCTGCTGAACTGGTATGCGATTTCAATTTTCGATTTTCACCAGAGTCAACTGAGCAAGAACTAAAGTCACGTACCGAGCAATTGCTCAGCGAATTTAGGCAGAAATTTCGTATCGACTGGACGCTGAGTGGCAACCCTTTTATCACCGGACACGGACGCTTGCTGGCCGCCTGCGATAGAGCCATTGCGAAAGCAACCGGTCGCTCACCCACCATCAGCACCGGCGGTGGAACCTCTGATGGCCGATTTATCGCTCCATATGGCGCCGAGCTGGTTGAGCTAGGGCCGGTTAATTCGAGCATTCATAAAGTGGATGAGCATGTGCGTGTTGCGGATTTGGAAACATTGGTCAGCTGTTACGAAGAGCTATTGCACGAACTTGCTGCCTCATAACATTAGGTTTGCAACTGAACCCAAAGTAATTCATAACCAGGAGTCATATCATGAGCAAAGACACACTCAATATCGCGTTTATAGGCCTCGGAAATATGGGCGGCCCCATGGCGCAAAACCTGGTGTCGGCCGGCCACTCCGTTACCGTATTCGACCTTGTACCAGCCGCTGTAGCCACACTGGTTGATGCAGGCGCATCCAGCGCCGACAGTGCACTGGCTGCGAGCATCAATGCTGATTGTGTTATCAGCATGTTGCCGGCTGGAATACACGTTGCAAGTGTATTTCTTGGTGATGACGGCTTACTTAACTCCCTGGCTCCGGGAACAGTTATTATCGACTCGAGCACGATAGACGCAGAAACTGCCAGAGAGGTCGGCGCAGCGGCAGCGGAAAAAGGTGTGCACATGATAGACGCGCCCGTGTCTGGTGGCGTTGCCGCTGCTCAGGCCGGCACACTGTCGTTCATGTGCGGCGGGCCAACAGCGGCGTTTGAGAAAGCCCTGCCGGTGTTGCAAGGAATGGGTAAAAATATATTCCATGCGGGCGACGCGGGCGCAGGCCAGGTCGCCAAAATGTGCAACAACATGCTGTTGTCAGTGATCATGATTGGTACGTCTGAATCTTTGCAGCTAGGTCTTAAAGGAGGTCTGGACCCAAGCACCTTGTCAGACATTATGCAGGCAAGCACAGGTCGCAACTGGACCCTGGAACTGTATAACCCCTGCCCCGGTGTGATGGAAAACGCGCCATCTAGCAATGATTACAAGCCGGGGTTTATGGTTGATCTTATGTGTAAGGACTTGAATCTTGCTATTGGCAATGCCGAGCAGGTAAATGCGTCTACGCCGTTGGGTAGTATGGCCAAGCAATTGTTTGATGCGCATGCCGGTGAGGGGAATGGGCAGAAGGACTTTTCTAGTATTTTTACAACGTTGGAGTGAGAATTGGGTTCATCGTGTATCGCCGCATCAGAGTGTGCCATAGCCGTTTTTCCGCTCAGTGGGCCATCCCTGGCCCGTCCCTCGTCCATCCCTGGCGCTAAAGCTGACCCCGCGAGTGGAACGAGTGTCTTGGGTCTTCGCTACAAAACGGCTATGGCACACTCTGACGCTAACATTTGCTAAATATTCGAGCTAAGAAATGGGGCGTAATTATTTGACCCAACTTCATGAGACTCTGCAAAAACAGCCAACCCCGTCCAAGCACGACTACCTTCTGACTAAGCTATAACCTCGTGGGAAATTGACTTGAAATCCAAAGCGAGGAGATCGAGCGTGTGGACCTATGCTGGAGTGAATAGCGCCAGGGATGGACGCGGGACGGGCCAGGGATGGCCCACTGAACGGAGGCATAGGTCCACACGATTGAGCTCCTGATACTCACTGCTCAACTAACATCACCTTGGAACAGAAAACTTAAAGCCTCCTACCCAAGCGTTTCTCAATCTCCTTTTTCTCCCAGTCCGCCCCCAGAAACGGCATCAATTCAAAGACCTCCAGGGCATGACTAACCAAGCCAATACCCCAACCGAGAATTACCCAAAAAACCCAAAAATAATCCGGACTTGTAACCCAATTAAAAACAGCAAGAAATGAAATGACCAGAACATAAGTCATAGCGTGACTGTAAAAGCCCTTCAATTCTTTGACCTGTTCTATAACCTCGCTTTCTTCAATTGAAATACTCAACTTTTCACTCATTTTCTGCTCCTGCTGCATTTGCAGCTCACGAAGATCAACTTCAAATACAGACGCTAGAGATCGATACGTTTCAAGCCCGGCTGCTTGGCCGCGCTCGAGGCGCTGGATAGTACGAACACTCAGCCACTCAACTCAGCAAGCTGTTCCTGAGACCATGCGCGTTGCAGTCTGAGCTTTCGTACTATCATCTGTTATCCCTCGGTCCGTTCGAGCGTTAAGTGTGTGCGAGTTTAACGTACGCCACCACGACAGAAAACTGACAAACGAGCGACAGCGTATAAAAATCAACAGCTTAGGGATTAGAGCCTAGCAATCCCATAACAATCGTAACGGATCAGCTTACCCGTATACGAAAACCCTGGCTTGGGTCCTGGCAGTGGTTGGGCTCGCATTGGTCGCTTTACGACAACGCGATGGCTGGCCACCTGCAATGCTGTTTCAAGCAAGCTAGCCTCAGCCTGCTCTGAAACGCTGGGCAACAGTTCCTTAAGCGCTTGCAATGGCTTGCGGGCGAGGCTGCTTTTTCCATGCGTGGGGAACATGGGGTCCAGATAGACTATGTGCGGCCGGTTTTCAGTCGCCAACTCCGGCAGTACTTGCACGGCGTCACCTTTGCACAAACTCAGTTTCAATACAGAATTGAGAGTAAGCGCCTGCTCAAGCAAAGCCGCAAGCACTGGTGATTGTTCAATCATAAGGAGTTCGTGCCCGGCGGCGGCCATTAGTAAAGAATCTGTGCCGAGACCCGCTGTCGCGTCCACTATTCGCCGCAAGGGTTCTGCTACTCCGCCAATTGCCTTTATCAGTAACTCGTGCGCCAGCTTCTTCTGGCTGGAAAATCGGTGGCTGTTAGCGGACAGGTCAGCATGTATATTTCCAAGGTACTCCTTGCTTGAGTGTGACAAACACAAACGCTGCTCTGAAAAATGCAGAATCCAGTGGTCATACAACAAGTCGACCTGGTCTTGGCGCACATAGAGGTCTATCGACAGCTGATTGGCTAGCCGACGCAGTGATGGTTCAGAACCAATTGCAATGATACGAGTGTCGAATTCTGGCATAGCCGGTATGATGCGTGATTAACGCTATGATCGCGAGGTTGTGCTGAATAAAATTCTTTCTTCGCCGTGGTTAAGAGCCATAGGCTCTGCCTTTATCGGTTTCCTTGGCTATGGTGCCTGGGCGTGGGTAGCGAACATGAATCACGGCAGTGACATGGCGCTGCGTGCTGCGCTTACGCAGGGCATCTACAGTTTTGTAGTCACTCTGATCTTGACTGGACTAATGGAGTGGTTGTTCAGTTATTTGGGCAAATGTTCAAAACGTGGCCGATTCTATGGCAGCACAGTTCCGGTATGCCTGCTTCTTTATCTAAGCTCATACAGCGTGAACTATCTTTCTGGTACGCCTAACATTTTGCTCACAATATTGCCCGGCGCAATGTTCAGCACATTGTACACATTCAGTTATATTGGAACATTGGCGACATTTGAGAAAAAAACGGATGCGTAACAGAAACAAACACTCTCGCAGCGTATTGCTTATAGCAATGGCTTTGGCCTGTATGTTGAGCGGTTATGCCGTTGCTGATGCGAAAAACGCTGAGCAACATCAACAATACGATGAGGCTTGGAGCGCTTTTATTAACGGCCTGCAAAATGCCCGCAAGACCTTAATGGAACAACAACAGTTTGCGCCACCCAATCAGGACGATCGCGTAAGCGCCGAAGGTTATCGCTATTTGTTGGCGCATCTGGAGCGCATGATCGATATGAACTTTCGCATGGACCCTAAGTTTCCCGAATTCCATGCATCTATGAATATGTTGCGCAAGTGGACGATTGAAAATCCCGACACCATGTATCTCAAAGCGCCAATCGATGCAACGGGGTTTTACAAAGTCTCGGGACAAACCGCGAACCATCAGGAATGGAAAACCTCTGAGCGCGGTCTCGCTGGTCCAAAAGCGCCTCGCATGGTGACCTTCCAGACAATCACAAGTGTACCCGGCGATACCGGCGGCTTGCAGGAAATGGCCGACTGCACCAATGAAACGCTGGATTTTGAAAACAGTTTTTCTCTCAAAGTGGAAGACGATGGCCGATTCGAGCTATTGATTGGAGCTGAGAAGCCAAAAAACTTTGATGGTAATTTTCTGTTGTCTCGAGCGGAAATGACTTGCGCTACAACCGGTATTAAAAGCGTTAGAGAGGCAAACTATCTTGCGGTACGCGAGATATTTTCTGACTGGGAGAATGAGCAGGCAATGGATATGGAAATTCTGCGCCTTGACAGTGTTGGCGCTGAGCGACCAGCGATCACACCTGAGGGCGTAACTGATGCGCTGAAAAAAATGGCCGAACAGTTGCCGAATCAGATTCGGTTCTGGAGTATGCTGCATGAGATTCCATTGGAAGTGTATTCAGATAGAAATCAGGATGGTCAAAGAAACATGCCACTCAATGGCATTAACCAGCCGGCATTGCCTTTCACCGCCGGTGGGGTGGCAGGATCGAAGCAACTGTATGCCGCAGGATCGTTCCAAATTGCTGACGGCGAGGCATTGCTGGTGGTTGTGAGTGCGCCCGCGGAGCCACACTATGTTTCGTTTCAACTAGGCACGCCCTGGGGTGAAGGACCCGATCAACAAAACTATGTCAGTAGTCTTACCGGCCACCAAAACCCGGTCAGCAGCGATGGCAAGCGTTATTACATCGTTTCCGCAACGGATCCCGGTTTTCAAGGTTGGGTAGATACCACCGAAGCGCGACAGGGTACGCATTCAATGCGATTCGTATTTAGAGACCAACCAGAAGAGGCCAACATGCCCAGGGCCAAGGCATCGATTGTGAAGCTTTCTGAACTGGCGAAACGTTTACCCGCTGATCACCCAAAAGTAAGCGTCGAGCAGAGGCGATTAGAAGTTGCTATTCGCCAATCACATATTAAGCAGCGTTGGCGCGGGCACTAAGGTCTTTGCCCACCACAAATAACGTCGGTTACTTTCTCGGTGTCCATGTACTCTTTCAGCTCCAGTAATTTCCCATCGCGCATGCGAAAGAGAAAATGATAGAACTGATGATAGTGTTTACCCGAAATGTGCTCACCAACGGCCTCGCATTCACAAGCAACCGTGTCACCTTCAGCCGTAAGGGTTTTAATCGTGTACTCCAAGCCTTTTGGAAACAACTCCAATACGCTTCCAGCAAATTCGCGAATTTCACTAACGCCGCGTGACCCTGAAATAAGCGTGTCACCCATTGTGGTTACCTTGCCTTCAGGGTGATAGCAAGCCGCGATGGCTGCTGCATCGCCACTGGCGATCAAGACCAGAAAGTTTCTAACAAATTGCTTATTGGTTTCAGTAGTCATAGTAGTGCTCCTAACTTAGGGCAGGTATCAGTGTTGAGAATTCTTCGATCATAGGCATCACAATGTCAGGCTTATCCCAATTTTCCATACCCACACCAATATTGACTCTGGCGATACCCAGATCTTGATAGCGCTTCATTAAATCAGTACTCAGCTCACCCATTGCAACCATGGTTATTTCGACATCTTCTGGCTTGCGACCAAATTCTTCCACTTTGGCGTGAAAGTCCTTAACCCCCTGTTCCACACTTGGCATCGCAACGTCCACCGGCATCCAACCGTCTGCCCACTGCGCCGCGTGGCGAATTCCCAGTGGACCCATCACACCAAGAGTCACCGGCGGCCCACCACTTTGTAAGGGCTTCGGCTCAAACCAAACCGAGTCAAAATCAATTAGCTCGCCATGAAACTCGGGCTCAGCTTCGCTGAATAATGCGCGCTGCGCGTGCACCAGTTCTTTCAACGCCAGGTAACGCCGATTCCATGGCAGCGACGTTGCATTGTTAAATTCTTCTTCATTCCAACCAACGCCTGTGCCAATCAACACGCGTCCCGATGACAACCGATCCAGGGTCGCTATGGTTTTCGCTTGGGAAAACAACTCTCTTTCAAGCAATAAGGCAATCCCAGTGCCTAACTTCAAAGTGGTAGTTGCTTCTGCGGCCACCATCAGTGACAGATAGGGATCCATCATGCGCTTGTAAGGCTCAGGCATTTCGCCACCCGGCGGATACGGAGTTTTCTGTGCGCAAGGGATATGGCTGTGCTCGCCGTACCACAGCGATTCGAAGCCCGCCTGTTCCAAAACACGGGCCAGCTCAGCCGGTGGCGGATCATTAGGGTTATTCATTGAGCTGAAGCCGAGATGCATGCTGCATTACTCCTTTATATGGTGTGTGGTATGTTGTGCGTGTCTAACCGGGTGTAACGCCCAAGCGAAAAACTAAGGGTTCACACCGACTACGGCCACAGGCTCTGGCTTGAGTGAGGCGCGCGAAGCACTTATTTCCAAGCCTCGAAGCAAATAGTTGCGACACTCGCGCGGGTCGATCACCTCGTCGTAAGCCATGGTATCACCGGTGGCCCAAGCGCCGCTGCGTTCTGCACGTTTTAGTAATGTAGCGGTGTCTTCATCCACTTTAGCGGCAGAGCCGCCGCTTAGGGCGGGTATGCCACCCAATGTGATTCCTGGAAAAGCCAGGCTTAGCGTTTGTTGATCGAACGGATTCATACCCATCAAAGAACTGCCAAAACCAAACGCTTTTCGTACCGTGACATGCAATTTGGGCGACTGCAATGCCGATTGGGCCGCGTACATTCGCGCAGCAGCGCGCAGTGTGCCAGCCTGCTCTGCGGCTGAACCAGACATCACACCCGGGTTATCCGCTAGGAATACAACGGGCAAGTGGTAAGCATTGCAGAGGCTGATAAAGTGGCTTGCTTTCTCAGCTGCCTGTACAGTAATGGAACCGGCCATAAACGTCGGTTGGTTAGCAACACAAGCAACTGCCTGCCCGCCCAATCTCAAGAAGCTGGTTATTATTGAGCGGCCATAGCTTGGCTGAAACTCCAGACATTGATCCGCATCGTCTGCAATAAGAGCAATCAGCTTTCGCATGTCGTAGGCCACACGATCATCCGCTGGAATCAAATCAAATATGCTGTCAAGCCGGCGCTCAGTCGTATTGGGGCCATCCACTTTGGCCACTGTGTGCCAGGCACTAGCAGGCATAAAACCAAGATATTGCCTCGCCAGCTCAAATGCAGCGTCGCAATCGCTAACCATGTTGTGCGCAACACCGCTGCGGCCTGTGTGCAAACGTGCGCCACCGAGATCTTCTTTACTGACTTTCTCACCCAGCGCAACTTCAACCAATGGCGGCCCGGCAGTAAACATGCAGGCGTCTTCGGTCATGATAATGAAATCGGTAAGCATGCCGGTCAGCGCACCATGCCCTGCCGAAGGGCCGGTTACGATCGCAATGGAAGGCACTCGTCCTGACAATTTCGCAGACAGCTGCAAATCACCTGGCGCATTGGCTCGACGATCGAGTGCATTCGTCGTTCGCTCACCGGAGCCTTCTAGTAACGTTACAAACGGGGTGCGCTCCTGCAACGCTAGACTGGCAAGGCGCAACTTCTTTGCCGCCGTGCCATGTCCGATAGAGCCGCCCATCGTGGTGAAGTCTTCGCCGGCAACAACGACCTGCTGCCCGTTGATTTGGCCAAGTCCTCCCACTAATGCGTCCGCCGCAGCAGTGGTTTCTCCATGGTAACTCATACCGCCGACCAGAGTGCCCAATTCAAGAAAACTACCGGGGTCAACTAACTGGTCTATCATCTGTCGTATATTGGGTTTGCCTGAATCAGATCTGCGCTGTAATTTCTCTTCACCGCCCATTGCACGACCATCATTCAGGCGTCGTCGATGTTCGGCCATCAATACCTGCCAGTCTTCTGGAACGTCTTCACTCATTGAGGATCTATACTGCCTTTTCCTCGAACCCGCTTGCCGCGCTTGTCGATGTTGCCTTTGAGTAAATCGACTGTTTCCGAGTCCGTCGGATAAAATGTGCCAAGACCGCAGCTGGCGCCGCGCATAAATCGCCCACCAAACTCATTTAATACGGTGACTTGGTCCAGATTACACAAGCGGCTGGAGCGCGTTTCAAACATTATGGTGTCTCTGCGCGACAAGCCTGGGCAACGAAAACGCAAACGATTGACAAAAATCTGATCACCACGCATATGGAAAATAATCGACTGATTGCTTATCACTTCAGAACGATCCAAACGGCGTAAATTGATGCATCTCTCACCGGAATCTTGATCAACAAACTCGTCGATAAAATCGCTTTCGTTCAGCTCAGGTTCAGTTGTTGCTTGCGCCGTCGCGAGACTGGCCGACGCAAGCAGCGGCAACAAGAAAAAGCGCGCGGAGGCTAGCGACCCAATGTTCTTGTAGAAATTTCGCATACACGCCAAGTGTATCAGCTAACAGGCAAAAGCGCATAAGCTAGCGGCAGATGAATGGTGTGAAAATCAGCAAGCGCTATTCACGGTAACTGATGTGCGCGTGCGGGTCTTACTAATTAGTAACGCGATTACCGGTGGATAATAGCCCAAGCGCTGGCGACATAGCTCGCGTAATCCGCTGTAGCAGGTAAAATTAGGAAATTGGTATTCAGGAGATTCTTGGCATGGCTAAAGCAACAGATTACAAACTTGGACCCTCGACTTACCCGCGTGGTTGGTTCATCGTTGCCGAGAGCACGGAGTTGAAAGACGGTCCTTTGGCCGTCAGGTTTTTCGGCGAGGATTTCGCTCTTTATCGAGGCGAATCAGGCAAGCCAATTATGTTGGACGCCTATTGTGCTCACATGGGCACCCACATCGCTGCCAGTAAAAGCGCGATGATCGTGCAAACCGGCAAACAAATAGAAGGTGACTCGATTCGATGCCCTTACCATGGCTGGCGCTATGGACCAGATGGTCAAGTAGATGACATCCCGTATCACGAAGGAGCCTGCCCCAAATCTGCCGCCATTAAGTCGTACGAAGTGCGAGATGTTATGGGTTGCGTGATGATGTGGTTTGACCCAGAAGGTGGGGAGCCAGATTATGAGCCGCCCGCTTTGGCAGAATGGGACGACCCACAGTGGATTCGTTGGGAACTGGACCATCTAGGCGAGATCAATCTGCATGGCCAGGAAATATTAGACAATATGGCCGACGCACAACATCTCGGCCCCACTCATGGCGCCCCGTGTGAGTATTTCGAAAACGATTTCCGAGGTCACTTGTACATACAGCGCCAAGGCGGTTTTCATCATGGCTATGGCAGCATGCTCACCAGTACGACCTGGTATACCGGGCCAGGTATATTGCTGTCCAAACAGAACTTTGGTGGAGCACATAGCTTTGAGCTGATCGCCAACACGCCGATTGATGATGGTGTCTCTAAAGTGTGGCATGCCGCACTGGCAAAAGCAGCGAACAATCCGCCGAACGAAGAAGATTATGCAATGGCCAAGCAGGTGCAAGTCGGTGCGCTGCAGGCTTTTGCCGCCGACTTCGATGTTTGGAGGCACAAACGTTCAGCGGTGCGAATCATACAGCTTCCCAACGACGGACCTTTCAATAAAGGCCGTAAATGGTACCAGCAGTTTTATGCAGGTCGGGCAGAAGTACAAGCCTACCACGATGACATTAATGGCTTGTACCACATCCCGACGCTGGAAAAACCGCCTGCAGACACTACCGCTGAGCTTGAGATTGGCCTGCAATGGAATAACTGATTAGCTCTGAGCCTTGGCTGCCTGGTTGACATTGTCTCCTGCGGCTTGCAGCTGCTTGCTCACAGTGTCTACCAAAGGCTCCGCGCGATAGTTACGATGTCCTGGAACATACGAAGCAACCAATGGTACGGGCTGCAAGAACATACAGACGTCGCATAAATCCGCTTCTTCGGCTGCGCGACGAACATGGGCAGATATCGCTTCAGCAGTAGCAGCGTCACGAACCGAGCGCACGATTGCATACTCCTTGTTGATTTTTGCCCCCGCAAGCTCACAAGCCTCTTCATTGGCTGCAAAGCGCGCATGGCTTATCTGCATTCCGGTAGCACCTGCTGCCAGCATCATTTCGATCAACTGCTCGACATCGTCGCGGTCGACTACAGAGCATACACTGACCATATTTTTGCGATAGTTTTGTCGGCTGCGTTTTGCGCGTGCCTGCTGGCGACTGTTTTGCACAGCGCTATAGGCGCTCTGATCACGCCAGTGGGTATGGCCTGACAAATTGTCAATCGCCGTGATTATCTGTTGCATATTAGCTTCATACGCGTGCGCGCTGGAGCGGCTTGGCAGATTAAACATGCCACGTTCCAGGCGCATCATGAACATATAGCCACGACCTGGCAGATGCATTTCAGCTGCACTTGCCATCGATGAGAACACTTCTCTGGAACTGTTCTCATCAACCAGTACGGTCAATATTTCTTTATCAGCCTGCTTGGTAATACGCAACCAGCCAAGATGGTCGCGCAAACCATGGCCTTCACCATAAAAAACAATGGGGCCGTGTGCACCTGAATCAATTGCCGCTTTACTTACTGCGCGCGTTTGATCGCGTTCGACTACGCAGTAGATAACACTGAGATCATCTTTCAACTCGAGTAAACCTGGGTAAGCCTGATCTCGCTCCGGCAAAGCGTCTGCTGGCCAATCGTGAAACGCAGATCCTGCCCAGACACCTTCGCAAGCACTGGCGAATACGGCGCCGGCACCCTGTTGGTGCAACCTGCCCTGTTCAATGACAATTGCCAGCGCACTGTCCAGTTGGGTAGTGGGTATTAGTAACTGCAGCACTACCTTGGCTGGACTTATGGTAGGCAACATCTGCCGATACCACTTGTCATGCAGTAAGGTTCCCCTGGCATTCCACATCAAAGCGCTGGTGCCGGGCGACTCTATTAGTGCGTTAATCACTACGTCTGCATACTGCTGCGGCAAAATCGCGGTCAGTTCGGACAAGCCATGCTCTGTATGAGTTTTCATGATACCACCGCCTCAGCCACTGGCTCTTCTTCCGACTCTTCTATGGATAATTCATCGTTTTTACTGGTAAACAAACCTACCGCCAACACTGTCATAATCGGCCCAACAGAGGCCAGCGCCAGGATGCCAAAGCCGTCACTAACACCAGGAATATTGCCACCAATACCCAGGCCCATGGCTAATACCAGGGGTACTGTTATTGGCCCGGTTGTTACTCCCGCGCTGTCCCAACCGAAATTGACGAAGTCTTCTTTTGAAAACCAGGTCAGCACCAATACCACGGCGTAAGGTGGTACTAACATCCAGATTAGTGGCAGGTTGTAAGCGATTTTGCAAATACCGGCAGCAATTCCAAAACCTACTCCAATTGCAACGCACTGCATCAGAAGTGGTTTTCTAAAAGCACCAACGGTTATTTTCTCAACGGTGTCGCCCAACGCATTTAGTGCTGGTTCAGCCAGCGTTGCACCGTAACCAAGGAAAAAAGCAAACAAGATAGCGAGCAGTTTTCCACTGTGCTCGGATTCAAACAGCGGCCCTTCCGCGTACTTCATACCCCATGGCGTGATCTCTGCGAAGCTAACCGGCACATTGCCACCGAGCTGACCGCCCAGAGGCATAAGCCCAAGCGCTATGCCAAGCCCAAACAAGCTCATGCCTACCACAGCGAACAGAATACCTACCCGCAGCTCTTCAGCGCGATGCAATGGTTGCTTGAGCAAAAAACGCTGCACAAAGAACAAGAATAAACATAACGGTACGATGGCTCTGACGGCATCAATAAGCGCTACTTTGGCTTGTTCAGCTAACGACAGTTCGCTATCCCAGGTCTCATCACTAAAAGCGTGGAATGAACGCTGCGACTGTTTCACAATTCGGACTTCCGGGTTGCGCAATACCAGCGCGCCATCTACTAACTCACTGTCGCTGTCACCGAAGCTGATTTCATATTGATCTGGCAACTCACCCGTTTGCATGTAGCGTTGATATTCTTCTTCACTAACCATTTCTGGAGGTCTGCGCAGCAAGGTGGTTACCGGGTCATCACTTGCCGATGCTTCTTCACTTGCACCACTGTCTACGGAAGATATCAATTCACCCTGATAATTCTTACCGCCGTAGTAATCTTCGACGTTATAGTGATACAAAGCCAGTAGTAGAACGGCAAGTATTGGGAACAGCGAAGCCAAGGTGACAATGCCAAAACCTGCGTTGTGATCGGAACCCGAGTTTACGATACGGCAAACGCCTATGCCTAGGGCAAGAACTAGAGGCACTGTTACTGGACCGGTTGTAACCGCTCCACAATCCCAGGCAAGACCTAGAATGTCATTCAGCAAGGTTGTTTGACTAAAGTACAACGACAAGCCTAGCAGTAAGCTAACAGCCGGTATTGCGAGCAACTTGAGGGACCAACCGTAGAAAAATCTCAATACGCCAAGCAGCACCGCCAAGCCAACACCCACGCCAACCGAACTGACCAGTTCACCGGAAAAATCGTTCAGCAGACTGTACAGCAAGGGAGCCGCCTCAGGCTGTACACCGGCACCTGCGGCCTTCAACACCGCAATTGCAGGTTCCGCAAAGGTTGCGCCGAGACCAAGCAGAAACGCGAACCCCAGAATAAGTACCATATTGCCACTGCGCGGCAGAACGACGCCAATCGCCTCTCCTAGAGGCATCAAGCCAACTCTCAAGCCCTCCATAAAGAACATCAAGCCAAGCGCTACAACTCCGATACCCACTGCAATCATTGCCGAGTAAACAAGTGGTAATTGCAGTACCAACAGCTGAAATAAAATGAGATAGGCAACGATGAACCAGATGCTTTTCACCTGCTCAGTGAGGTTGCGTTTTGCATATGGAAGTAACAATCGATAGGTGTCACGCCAGCCAAGCGTTAATCGATCTGAGTGGGAGTGTGTGCTCATGACCCTGCAATCCTTTGCTGGCTCCTGGCGGAATGCCGTTAGCCCAATTTCTAAAGGGCTTAACGGCAGGTGTGCGCTATTCTTTAGCTTGCTGTATGAAACTCAGCCGATTTAACAGCAATGCCTGTCCGTGTCTTGGCAAGAAACGAACGTTTTGTATGAACTCGCTAGCCTGTGTACCCAAATCATTTCCTTGGACACCGGTCACAAATTGCACCTCTGCGCCGCCGATCAGTCTGGACGCTTCATGGAAATCCTCCAATGCGCGCTGCCTACGTTCGGCAAGCATCAGTTCCGCTTTCGCAAAATATCGTGCATAACGCTCCTTGAACATTAGCTCGAGATTTTCGCAGGGCAGATTGCCGTCTGTCGTACGTAAGCGAGGTACCAGCGATTGAAACTGCTTTCCAATGATGGAGACCGCTTCTCGTTCATCCAGTAGCGCGTCTCCCTCAAGCTCAGTTGCACTCTCAACATCGATAATTAGTGATCGAGCTTGTTTAACAGTTGCTCTCTGAATCTGCGATTCACGCAATTGCTGCTTGCGGTTGGCTACGGCAATACGGGTGACCTCGGAGAGCTGTAGCTTTAGGTCGGTCCTTTGTTCCGTACGCATTACACCAATCGACTGCCACTGACTTCTGATTCCTAGCATCGCTTCCAATGATACTGATGAGGCTGTCTGCCGACTGAGACTTGACATTAAGTTGACTAAGCGGCGTGCCTCGTCCGCGTTGCGATCGTATTGCTGGATTAGCTTTGATTCAATATTCTTGTAACTGCTCTCGAACATGCGCTTGACGGGTCTGGTCTGTTCCCGTTCGGTGGGTGCATGTGCTTGCCACTGTTGCTTGACAACACCCAACATAGATTCCACGCTTTTCCACTCGATGCGCTCCCAATCGGAATCAGCGTAAAAATCTCTCAGAGATTCCGCTAATGCCGAACGCTTAGCCAGGTTATCAGCCAGTTTCTTAGCCAACGCGGAAAAATACGCCCGGCTAGGTTCGAAGGCTTTCTCGCCAGCAGCCGCAAAATTTTGGTCCAGCTGACTTAAGTAATCGTAATCAGAATTACTGATCGATTGCCACTGCTCACGTAGCGATTGCACTCGCTTGGCACGAACCCTTGGGTCGAGCTTTTCGGTAGCAAGCTGTTCCATAGAGGCCAGCAGTGTTTCCTTGCGGGCATTGAGGCTGGGCGAGGCCACCCTTTTGCCAGCTGGCGTCACGGTGGGTACGAATTTGGAACCTTGCGCCGCCAGTTTTTCCGCCTTGGAAGCAGCCGGTAGGTGCGCATGCAATGCTTTAGCCGCCGCTGTGACTGCTGTAGGCACTTCGTGCTCGCCAAGCAAACGCGCCGCGTCAAGTCGCAGGCCTAGCTCCTTAACCAGAAACAACTGCCTTTCAGTTCCAGCATCCGCACACTTTAGAAGATGATCTCTGAAAGAGCCGTGTCGCTGCGTCTGGTCAACATGAAAACGAATAGCGGCACCTAGACGCTGGAACAACTCCTTATCCGCGTTGTAACTATCTCTTCGCTCAGACAGCAGCTGCCAATACTTGTCCTGGTCATGCAGCGTTGCTTGATATTCCGCACGCATTGAATCTGAATAACTGCGCTGGCCATACAGCGCTATCAGCAGCTGCTTACGAGCTGCAATCAAGTCTTGTACGGACTGGAAAATTTTTGTGTCCGCGGGAAGATTTTCCGCCGCTAGAGTACTTTGAATTGAATGGGGTAACGAGGTTATTTTAGAGCTGGATCTCTGCAGAGCCGATGCGTCTGCACCTGCAGTTCCGATTTTGCGTGTTGATACAGTAAGCGACTTGTTTGAATTGGCTTTCCCATTGGCTTCGCTGGCACCTTGTAACTGGCGCTGTATGGCCGAATCACGCCCGCGCTTCAGCCCCTGCTTTAGGTCGACTTTGCCGGTACCGTGTGAATGCCGAGATTTCATGTGCATTGCTCCACCAACTCGTTGCCAGCGGGTGAGTCCCCGAACCGGCTTTATGGGTAAGCAATTTACCGATTGCTAGCTGATCAAACAATAAGCAGCAAAAACAATTAGATAAGTGGCTACGAATCGCGCCTTCCATCGGTCTCGAGGCGCCGTTGGTCATGAACAAATTTCATCAAGGAAGTCCAGCAAGCAGCGATTTACCTCATCGGAGCATTCCAATTGCACCAAGTGCCCTGCGCCTGGAATCATCTTTACGCGACGCAAATCCGGAAACTGTGCTCGCATCAGTGATATTGGATCATCGCCATGGAAATGTTCCAGATCTACGTCGTATTCGCTGCCGATAAAGTACGCTGGCACGGCGCTTTTCAAGCCTTCAAAGGCCTTGCGGTGCTGCCATTTCAAGTCCATTGATCGATACCAATTCAGACCTCCGGTAAATCCGGACCTGCTGTAGGCTTCCACATAGTGTTCAAAGTCTGCTAAAGACAACCACGACCATGGTAACGGTGGCGCTTCCGGCAAAGCCTGCATGTATGTAATACCAGGCGGGTGCGCCATCACCTTGCTGAAATCGTAGTCGCCGCTTAGGGCGTAAAACACTTTCTGCAAAAATTCCCTGGGCGCTGCATCAAGGTCTGCGTCAGCGGGTCCAACGGGTCGGAAATATTCAATGTGCAAGAAATGATTTCTGGCCATTTCTGCGTATTCCGTCAGCGGCGGTACATGGGGGTTATGCGGAGCGGCAGGATTTTCCAAACCAATGATGGCCCGCACCTTCTCAGGCGCTTGCAATGCAAGGTCGTACACCGCAAACGCACCAAAATCCAGGCCCGCAAAGATTGCCTGCTGACATTGCAAATGTTGCAGCAATCCAAGTAAATCAGCGGTGATCGCATCCACGCCATACTGATCAGCTTCCAGCGGCGCATCCGTCTGACCCATGCCACGCATATCGGGTGCCACAACTCTGAACCCTGCCTCGGCCAAAACCGGAATCTGCCGCGACCAACTGTACCAGGTGTGAGGAAAACCATGGCAGAGAACGATCAGGGGACCGCTGCCTTGCTCCACGTAATGCATTGAAATGCCATTTATTTTTGCCTGATGGTGGGTAAGCACTGCCTGAATTCCGCGTCAATTATTCATAGGCTCGGTAGGCTAGCACACTCGCCGTTGCAGCGGCCATCATCGCAAACAGGAACGACAGTGTGACAACATTGCCCAGCTGCGAATAATTTGCCGGGCTGATATCAGCATTGCCTATGAACATCACCATCAATAACATCACAATAGCTGTGCCCAGCATATTACCGAGATATCTCGCCAGGTTAAGTATTGCAGTGGCCGCGCTCAAGCGTTGCGGGTTTACTGATCCTAATGCAGCATTGTTGTTTGGTGTGGTGAACAAGCCCATTCCAATACCATTCAGTACCATGGCGGCCACAATGATCCACAGCGAGCTCTGCCCATCGACAAAGGCCAGAATCGCAAAACCCAAAGACACCAAACCACAACCCAGGCATACCAACGCCCGATCAGAGACATTTGGGCTTAGTCTTCCGACCAGTAAGCTCACCGCAGCAATGGTCAAGGTCTGCAGTAATATAATCAAGCCGGCTTGTGATGGCGTCAGCGAAAACAGAAACTGCAAAAACAGGCTCATCAGAAACACCATCGTATAGTTTCCAGCGTACACAAAAAACGCAGAACTCAATGAGCTAAGAAATATTGAATTTCCGCGAATGGACTGCCAACGAATCAGTGGTGTCGGTGACCGTTTCAAATGCTGCAGAAAGAGCCAGGAAGCAAACAACGCGACGAGTAATAGCGCTAACGGTGCGATCATTGTGTGAAGCTGGGAACTCAACTTTGCTGACTCAGCGATCGAAAAAACTGCGCAGCTAAGTGCTAAGCCTAGAATGGCTACCCCCAACCAATCAACCGGAATTGGCTCCTCACTTTTCCATTCTGACTTTAGGTAGCGCAGTACCAGTAATACGCATATGAGTGAAACAGGCACCTGCGCTACAAACACACTACGCCAGCCAAAATACTCCGTGAGAAAACCACCGGCAACCGGGCCAAAAGACAAGCCCAAATAAATCGATGAAGCAGCCAGCGCCAGTGCAGCCGGCCGCTCCTTCTCCTGGTAAATACTGGCAATAATGGCCATACCGGTGGCGTGCAACATCGCCGTTGAAATTCCTTGCAGTGCGCGGCAGAAAATCACCCACTCTATATTCTCCGCAAAGCCAGCCAACAGGTTGCCAATGCCAAACAAAATCATTCCGGCAAGGTACACTTTTTTACGCCCGACCGAATCCGCATAACGCCCCATCGGTAAAATAAAAATTGCGTTGACCAGCAGAAACGCCATTGGTATCCAGCTGAGCATGGTGGCGCTAGGACGTAATTCTCTGGCGATGTCCGGAATGGCTATTTGAATGGAAGACAGCGTCATTGCTGACTGTGCGCTGCCCAGGCAAACCACAATCAGCGCGATACGCTTCGCTGTTTGAGAACGCTGCTCGTTTAACTCCATCCTATTCCATGCGTTACGTCCAGGTGATGGCGTAGCATTAGTTTACTCAATTATGCCGACCCGATTTGCCGGTCAGATCCACTATCCGGCGACACTCCGCAGTCAGAGCAAATCTGCAAGTGGGTTTTCTGGCCAGGGTGTCTCAAAGAAACTGTCAAGTAATACCGATGGAACCTCTGCGAGACTTTTGAACTGCCACTGCGGATTCCGGTCTTTGTCTATAAGCAGAGCACGCACACCCTCTGCGAATTCCGGATGGCGAACAATGTTTGTGCCCAATAGCAGCTCACTGTTAAACACCTCGGCAAGATTCATTTCCCTGGATATTTCAAGTTGGCGGTCTATCCATAGCAAGGCCAGCGGGGATCCATGCAATATCCCGTCGCGCGCTTTGGACAGCCATTTATCCTCAGTCTCAAGCTCAACGAAATTTTGGTACAAAGCCTGAGAATCTCCGTTACACAATGCATTTATGTCTGCCAAACGCGACTCGATAAAACCAGCATCGGCGTTGCACTCAATCGTTCCTGCCATATCGCGCAGGCACTGCGTAACCAACTCGCCATTAGCAGTAGAATCAGCCTGCCATTCCATACTTGCCATGGCATCCAGCACGGCCTGCTTACTTTCGTGAGGCAGCATCACGTCAGCGAAACCCGCATAAAGACCATCGTTGCCGTTAAAGTTGGCCGCTGTCAGCCCCAGAAATCGACCGATATTGTCCGGCATTCGATTCAGAAAATAGCTACCGCCTACATCTGGAAACAGTGCAATCGTAATTTCTGGCATTGCGAATCGGGTGCGTTCGGTAACTACCTTATGACTGCAGCCAGCAAATATGCCCAGGCCACCGCCCATAACGATGCCATGCCCCCACACGATCAACGGCTTGCCATATTGATGCAGTGAAAAATTCATGCGGTATTCGCGCGCAAAAAATTCTTCCGCGTATTGGCAGGGGCCACCGGGTGTCTCTATCGCAGAGCGATACAGTGCCTGAACATCGCCACCCGCACAAAACGCTTTTTCACCGCTTGCGTGAATGAAAACTGCTTTTACTTCGTCGTCATTAGCCCAGTTATCCAACGCAGTTTGCAACTGGTCAACCATGTCCAGCGTCAGTGAATTTAGCGTCGCTGGTGCATCCAGCGTGAGCATACCAAGGCTGCCTTCGCGCTGAGCAGTCACCTTTGCGTGTTCATCCATAAATGCGCGTCCTATGACACTTTGCCGATAACGCTGGCAAACAATTCCTCATCGGGTGGCAAAACCTTTGGCACTGACAGAGGTTTGGCAATCCAGGTAACATTGATAAGATTGCGCCAGTTAATGTTGTCATTGGTGGAATTCCCACCCCAGGTTCCGCAACCAAGAGAAAACGTTTGGCGCAAACCATTCCATAAATTACCGCTGTTTGAAGGTGCTTGTGGCTGATTCACAATTACTCTTGAGGTTTTAGTACCCATTCCCAGCTTAAGAACATTTTCTTCGCTTTTGCTGTAAATTCCGCAACTGTGCCCCATGCCTTGATAGGCCTGAATTTCATTGGTAAGAGCCACAGCAGCGTCTATATCCTTGACCTTGTAGAACGCCATAATGGTTGACAGTTTTTCTCCAGAGTATGGGTGTTGAGGGCCAGTACCGGTTTCCGGCATGATAATGAACAGTCTATCGTCTGGTATGTCAACTCCCGCCATCCCGCACAACACCTGCGGCGTTTTTACTACAGCATTGGTATTCAAGTGACCGTCTTCCCATAACACGGCAGCAATCTTTTTATAGTCGTCCTGATTGGCAAGGTAGCCGCCCTGAGCGATCAGCTTTGCAAGTAGCTCATCGTAAATTGCTTCCACCGCAATCACCGAATTATCTGAGGAACACGACGCAGCGAGATCCAGAGTTTTGGAAATCCGAATCTTTTCTGCGGCATCATCAATATCGGCAGTTTCGTCAACTGTGATCACTGCGTTTCCTGCACCAACACCCAATGCTGGCGTTCCGCTGGAGTAAGCCGCTCTGACCATACCGGGACCGCCGGTTGCCAATATCAGGTCGCACTGCGCCATCAGCTGCTCGGTGCTCTCTAGCGTTGGGGTATCAATTCCGATCACAATATCGGCAGGCGCACCCATGTCTTCAGCGGCTGCACGCATTCGATCCACGATCATTTTGTTGGTCAGTTTGGCTCGCGGATGTGGCGCGATAATAATTGAGTTCCTACCTTTCACGGCATTAATCGACTTGATCACCGGTGTCGCTTCCGGGTTTGTAGAAGGCGACAGCGCACCAATAACACCCACGGGTTTGGCGATTTTTATAATGTTTCGCTTGGTGTCTTCCTCTATGACTCCCACGGATTTATCATTAATAATGTCCATCAGCGAAGCTCGTGTCTTGATCGCGATTTTCGCAAACTTGCCGTTGTAGTCGCCAAGTTGAGTTTCATCGAGCGTGTGTTGTGCGATTTCCTCAGCAACCCCCGGCTGGCAGCAAGACCAAACCATGGCCGTAATGAGTTGATCAATCTGTTCCTGTGAGTAGTCTGCAATTTGCGCCTGGGCTGCTCTGGAGCGTTCAACGAGATCTGAGACATGCTTTTCGGCATGGTCTTCGTGATGTTTTTCAAGAGGATTGTATTCAGACATGGGCTTCTCGGTTTTCAATATCAAGAGGTGACAGCCGGCTATGATAGCAGGCTGGAAGCGAGGTGAATATATAGCGGGCTGGAAGCGAGGTGAATATAATGTCGCAGCGCTTTCCTTATGGCTGCTGGCTCAACCTAGTCCGGCAACTAACTCAGCATCCGACTGTGTTAGCAGCTGCTCCAGCCTGCGCCGATTGGCGTGAAGCGCTTTCATATAAGGGTTTTCGCCGTCAAAGTGCGCTTCCACGTAGCGATAGCGACCGGCAAAGTAGCCATCCAGGCGATGCTCAACAATTGACTGCATGAAATGCGGCGTTTTGCGCAGTAACTCTTCGGCTGAGGCATAGATCACTTCAACCTCACCTTGCTCGTTGACACATTGCGTAACACCAGCAATCTCAAATTCATTGTAAAGATTCTGGTAGCATTTCTTCAGGTAGGCATCATCTGCCATTTGCGCAATCACATCGGCAGTACCGACCAGCGCGCCAACCACGTGATGCCTATGATCCTGTAGCGCAATATGATCAGGGCTAAGTTCGTAACCGGTGAAGTGCACGATTCTCGTTGCAAGATCAGCATGGTGTCCAAGCCCAATAGTTGGTAAATACTCCGCCATAAACTGTGCGCTGCGAGTGACATGTACTTTGGTGTATTCAGCGCCGTGGCTATGCGTACGATCAGCGACTCGTCGGATGTAACCTGAATCGTGGAACAGTGCGACAATGATTCCCAGTAAACTGAGCTCTGCTCCGAGCTTTTGCTCGGCTTTATGCTCCTGTTCGTAGCCATCTGCCAAACGCGCAAATGCCAGTGTCACATCAAGCACATGCTGCAAATCATGGTAGTCGGTTTCACAGGGATGATAGCCAGGGTATTTGCCACGATAAAGACGGGCTAAATCGGCAAACAAGCGATCCAGTACTTTGAACGGTCGACCAGGATAACGTTCTTCCATAATGCCTTTAACGGCGCTCAGAACACTCTCCGGGTTTGCGACATTGACGCTGTTCGTTACATCTTTTGGCACTGGCAGACTCTTTTATTCGCCTGCCGAGTTTACCGTTCCTCAGTAATATCAGGGCTTTGGCGGCTCTTTGGGTAAAGTGTAGTGATCGCTTTTTCATCAGCAAGCGACTTCCCCTGAGAACGTGAACTGCGTGGCAAATAGTAGTCTTGAAGCCCCATAATTATGGTTTTTGAGTTCTTTATATGGATATTGCAGCGCAAATTGTATGCGTATCGGCTTCGACCATGTTTATCGGTAATTTTGAACCGCCGCGCCACTTGTCCCGCTGAAATACCCGTTTCTCCCGTGAGGTATGCGTGAATTGCAACCACTTCCTCGTCAGACAGTACCAGGCCTTTAAAACCCTCCAGATTGCGGGTTACGCGCTCCAGGAATTTCTGCGCGTCTACATCGATGAGGTATGCGCCATCACGATTTGAAGTGGGAATCTGCGCGTTGAAATCTCCAACAAATATCTGCCCGGCTTGAGCCAAGTCAAGCATCCTGGCCAACTCAATGGTCACTTCGCCAACGATGTAACTGTTCATTGTCGGGTTTAGCGCTTCAGCCTGATAAAACTCGTAGTGACTGCCAACGTGAAATCCAGTTCGAATAACCGGTACCGTGTTGCCCACCGACTTACGCCTTGCAATTGCATTGTCAGCGATCGAAAGCAACATAAATTGAAATAGATGGATCGTGCTAATGGCCTCAACCGAGCGAGCCCATACGTAAAAGCCATCTCCCGTGGTTGTGCGCCGAAAGTCAATATCAATGCCCATTTGCTGCAGTTTGTTATAGGCGCTGTTTAAAGAATACGAAAGACTGGTTAGCTGACTCGTTTGTTCGAAGGGCGAAAACAAGGTGAAATCGACAATATCAAACAGCAGAACCGCTCTACTCGGTACGAAACTAATGCTGTGGCGCTTAACAATATCCTCCACCTGACTGACAATGTGCGGCTCTTCTGATAGGGGAATTGGTAACTTCAGTGAAGTGCGTTGAAGTTGCAGACGCTGCTCAGCTCGCTTGAATTCGTCTTGCGTCATCAGGCGGCTATTGCTTATTAGCTCGCGCACATAATCTCTATTTTCTTCGGCGCGAATATTAGCTCTATCAACATTGTCGGCTTCATCGTGAGTAGCCGCATAGGCACCCAGAAAATAATGCGGAGCCATTAATAAGTCGATACCAGAACGACAAGGTGCCCAACACAAGACAACATTCTGTCCCAGAGCCCAGCGTTCGTGAATTGCCTTTTCCAGAAAGCGCAGATTGCCCTGCTGCGCGTGTCCGCGGCCGGTATTTTTCGACAGTAAGCTTTTGGGTAGAACGACTTCTTGTTTCGGCATCAAGCGATTCTTTATTATTCTGCTTTTTTGAAAACCATGCGGGTAACCTAGGGAGCCTCTGAACAGTGTAGCCTAGTGCACGATATCCGTCGCAGCATGGCTAACTTTAGCCGTTAAGAATTCGCTCTGCGCTGGATACATTGGGCAGCATATTAATCTTGGCCAGCAAACTGCCCAGTGATTCGAGACTGTCTACTTCCACCGTGATTACAATTCGCGCAATATTGGACTGTTTATCGGTGTGCGTTTGAACCTGAGTTAAGTTGCACTTCTCCGCTGCCAACAGGCCGGTTACATCACTTAACAGGCCACGCCGATCAAACGCTTCAATTCTCACTTCGACCGGATAGGAACTGGCCTCAGCAGAGTCCCAATCCACTGCAATAATTCGCTTGGCATCTTTTTCCACTAAAGACAATATTCGTCCACAATCCTGTCGGTGAATGGATACACCTCGCCCTTGCGTGACATAACCCCTAATAGGATCACCGGGTACCGGTTTACAGCAACCTGCAAGATGACTCAACAGGTTGCCAACGCCGCCCACTCTGATGCCACCGGATATCGGTTCATTTTCTCGCTGATGCAATCGAGGCGCAAATTCCTTGTCGTCGCTGCCAAGCAGGCTTTGCGCCGCATTTAGCACCTGACTCAAGCCAATATCACCTGCGCCAATTGCGCCATACATGGACTCAACTGTCTGGCAATTTACTTTGCGTGCTACATAGCTGTAGTCGAGACTTGTCAACGCCAGACGTTTGAACTCCCGTTCTACCAGTTGTCGCCCTGCAGCTACATTGTCATCCTGGTCCAGGCGCTTAAACCACTGCCGAATCTTCGAACGTGCGCGCGCCGTGCGCGTATAGGCAAGGCCATCACGCAGCCAATCTCGGCTGGGCGCGAACTGATTTCCAGTGATAACTTCAATTTGCTCGCCAGTGTTCAACTGGTACGTCAACGGCACAATACGCCCATCGATTTTCGCCCCCCTGCAGCGATGGCCTATTTCTGTATGAACGTGATACGCAAAATCTATTGGGGTGGCACCACTGGGCAAGTCAACTATGTGCCCTTCGGGAGTAAAAACATATACGCGGTCGTTGACGATTTCAGAACGAATTTTTCTTCCTCGTCCCTCTGACCTCTGCATGTCTGCGCTCCACTGCAGCACTTCGCGAAGCCAGGCGATTTTTTCTTCATATGAGGTATCTGAACCCTTGCCAGCATCAGATCCCTTATACAGCCAATGTGCGCACACACCGTATTCTGCTTCCATATGCATGGCTTCCGTACGAATTTGCACTTCCAGTGTATTACCTTCAGGACCCAACACGGCCGTGTGTAAACTGCGATAACCATTCTCTTTTGGATTCGCAATATAGTCGTCGAACTCATTGGGCACACTTCGCCACATCAAATGCACGATACCGAGCACGGAATAGCAATCATGTGGCTGCTTAACGAGAATGCGAACACCACGAATATCGTAGACTTCCGCGAAACTGATCGATTTAGATCGCATCTTTCGCCAGATACTGAAGATGTGTTTGGCACGCCCGGATAATTTTGCGTCAATGCCAGCGTCTGACAGCGCCGTGCCCAATTGCTCAATGACCGCTTGGATGAATGATTCGCGATCGACTCTTTTTTCTGCCAGTAAGCCCGCTATCTGCTGGTATACGTCTGGCTCTAGATAGCGAAAAGACAGATCTTCCAATTCCCATTTGAGTTGACCGATACCTAAACGATGGGCCAGCGGTACATAAACATTAAACACTTCTCTGGCAATTTTGGTGCGCCGCTCCGGGTAAAGCTTGGCAACCCTGATTGCAGCAGTGCGCTCAACCAATTTGAGCAATGCGATACGAACATCGTCAACCATGGAGACCAGCATCTTGCGAATGGCCTGGCCTTGACTGGCACCCTGCCCAAGTACCGACAAGGTCGGATCGTCGCTGATCTGGCTGATCATCGCCATTCGCTGCACACCGTAGATCAATGCACTAACCGATTCACCGAATTCATCCTGCACGGCATCGAGGCTTAGACGCTCTTTGCGTACCTGCCGATAAAGCAACGCGGCAACAAACGCATCGCTGTCAACTTTGAAGTCCACTAAAATTTCAGCCATCTGCAGACCAATCCTGAAACTGCTCTGCGGTTTATCCAGATAATCGGCTTCGCCTGCTGCGGTTTCCGCATCCGCACTGCGCTGCACTGCCCGTTTTAACAGACTGGAATCGTAGGCATCACTTGGAAGTCCAAGCTCGGCATACCATGCCTCAAAATTGAATACCTGGCCGGGTTGCCGCGGCTTAGACCGGCTAAGCTGAACCATGGTCAAACACTCCGGTGGATGTATATCGGTCACCGCGATCACAGATTATGCAGACGATAACAGCATCACTTAGTTCCTTGTTTAATTGCAGGGCCGCAGACACAGCACCACCTGATGACACACCACAGAAAATCCCTTCCCGCGTCGCTAATTGGCGCATGGTGTGTTCGGATTGCTGTTGACTGATATCAATTACCCGGTCAACCCGTAGTTCATCATAAATGCTAGGCAAATACGCTTTGGGCCAACGTCTTATGCCGGGAATCGCTGAACCGTCTTGAGGTTGAAGACCAATAATCTGGATCGTCTCGCTTTGCTCTTTGAGATAGCGCGAGACGCCCATTATGGTGCCTGTGGTTCCCATGGAACTCACGAAATGAGTAATACGGCCGTTGGTCTGACGCCAAATTTCAGGCCCAGTGCCTAGATAATGCGCCTGCGGATTGTCGTAATTGGAAAACTGGTCAAGCACCAGTCCTTGGCCATTGGCTTGCATTTCCATGGCCAAATCTCTGGCTGCTTCCATGCCACCTGACTGGCTAACTTCTATGAGTTCGGCACCATAGGCTGACATTGCCTGTTTACGTTCGTCACTCATATGCGCCGGCATAATCAGCTTTAGAAGATAGCCTTTTATCGCGGCGGCCATCGCCAGTGCAATGCCGGTGTTACCGCTGGTAGCTTCAATCAACGTATCACCTGGTTTGATATCACCGCGTTGTTCTGCAGCAATAATCATATTAAGCGCTGGTCTATCCTTTACCGACCCCGCGGGATTATTGCCCTCGAGTTTAAGTAGAATCAGGTTGGAACTTTCGCCTTGCATGCGCTGCAAACGCACCAGTGGAGTTTCGCCAATGCAGGATTCGATGGTAGGAAAATCAATGTCTTGCATAGCGTATAATGATTTGCAACGGCTGTTATTGGCCGTTGCTGTACCGCAACCAGGGCCAATATTTTACCATCATGAGAGCCATAATCGTATGCCTGTATGGTCATTAAAACGGCGGATCTTGCTAATCAATGTAGGCGCATTAGGCGTTGTACTCATGTTGTTTGGTGCTTATTTCGTCAATACTCAGCAGACATTTCTCAGCAGCATGCTCA
Source organism: Pseudomonadota bacterium (assembly GCA_039111475.1). Lineage (GTDB taxonomy): Bacteria > Pseudomonadota > Gammaproteobacteria > Pseudomonadales > JAUIET01 > JAUIET01. The sequence goes on from JBCCIP010000047.1 coordinate 40,684, forward strand.
TTGCAAGGGGTTTGTCTTCGGCTGAGCAACTGGCGATGCTGGGCGCTCGCAGCATCGCTAAGGCCGATAGTGACGATTCGCTGCAAGAACTCGCCTCGATGATCCTCGAACAGCGATCTGTTCGTGCAGTGCTGATTTATGATTCTCTTAATGACCGGCGATATCAAGCCGGCCCATCAATGCTGCCAGTGCTTGTTGAACGCGACGACCTGCATGATAGGGACGTTGTCGTCAGCCAAAGTGACGCCTCTTATCGTTTCGTAAAGGCCATGGCGAGCGGCGACCGCTCCAGCGGGAATATCGACTATGGCTGGATCGAGATTGAGTACGCCAACCACCCGCTAATTATCCGCATGTTTCAGACGCTGCTCACATCAGGTCTGATCATTCTTGGCATGTTAATTGCCATGATCGCACTCAGTGTACTGCTGACAAGCAAATACAGTCGTAAGGTAGAGAAGATTCTGGAATCGGTTGACTCGGCCGCCACCAATTCAGTCAGCACTGAAATTGCCTTGGATGGCGATGATGATGAGCTTGAGAAATTAGCCTCCAGACTTAATGCAATGTGGCTTGACGTTTACGCTAATCAGAAAGAGACCGAGCGCAGCGCAGCGCAAACCACACGTGACCTCCGGGAAACACTCGAAACATTGGAAGTGCAGAATATTGAGTTGGACCTTGCGCGAAAAGAGGCTGTTAACGCATCACACGTCAAGTCTGAGTTTCTTGCCAATACCAGCCACGAAATCCGCACGCCCTTGAACGGTATTATTGGCTTTACGAATTTGCTCAGCAAAACGCAATTGACGGACAAGCAGTCCGACTACGTAAATACAATCCGCCAATCTGCCAACGGTCTGCTTCGAATCATCAACGATATTCTCGATTTTTCCAAGCTCGAAGCAGGCAAACTGGTGCTGGATTATATTCCTATTAACCTTCTCGATTTGTTAGAGGAAACGCTGACATTGCTTGCGCCGATGGCAAATGAACGCAACATCAGTTTGAGCATTGTTTATCAGCACAATGTGCCGGAGCAAATTACTGGCGACCCCCAGCGCCTGCAGCAAATAATGACTAACCTCGTCCACAACGCGATTAAATTCACCACCGACGGCGAGGTAAAAATTGCGGTGCAACTGCTTGACAATCGTGACCTGGAAATCAGCGTTACTGACACAGGAATAGGCATGAGTGAGGAACAGCAACAGAGCCTGTTTAACGCCTTTAGCCAGGGTGATAGCTCAGTAAGTAGAAACTATGGTGGCACCGGCCTTGGTTTAGTCATTGCACAACGTCTAGTAGAACAAATGGACAGTCGAATATCGCTGCAGAGCGAAGCCAACGTGGGCTCTACTTTTCGATTCAGTCTACAGACCAAAGTCATCACACAAGATGTGCCAATGACCAATTTCGGCAAATTGTCGATAAGTTATTATTCAAAGCATGACGGTTTGACGCAATCGTTGCAACAGCTGTTTCGTCGCTGGCGTATTGGTTCACAACGCATCAATACTCTAGCTGCCGTTCCCGGCGCGGTGCAAGAACCCGAATCAATCAATGAAACAGACGTGATGCTGCTGTCAATCGACAATAGTTGTCTGGACAATAGTGATACCATTCAACAGATAACGCGAATAGCCGGGCAATATAAAACCTTCATCATGTGTGCCAGAGAGGTACAAAACCGTTTGCATTCCCTACTCGGTGAAACCGGATTTGAAACGCTGTTCACACCACTTCGTCGTTCTGCGCTGCACGATGCGCTTTGCCAGGCCATTGCCGCACCCGGACAAAATACAATTTCCAGTACTCATCAGAACTCGGTCACTCAGTTGCCGTCATCAAGAGTACTAATCGTTGATGATAACCAGGCCAACCTGAAGCTTTTGCGATTGATGCTGGAGAACGAA
>JBCCIP010000048.1:0-40773 GCA_039111475.1 Pseudomonadota bacterium
GCTAGGCACTTATCCTAGCAGCTCTTTGATAATCTTATGCCTGGCTATGACAGAGCCAGGCCCCTTGTTCACGCGAACAACCTACATGTTGCTGGTTGGGTGCAATTGTTGCTGTGTGGGACATCGGTGTTCTCCATTAAATTGATCGTCGCAAAATCAGTTTAATGAATGCCGGTGTCCCCCGTTTATGATGAAGAGCCAAAGTAAGCCTGATTGAGATATTTTACCCGTTCTCATCTGAGCGCCAAATTATTGGTGCGCATATTTGGCTTTAGTTTACAGTTGCTTAGGCTAGGTACCCCATAGTCGATTAGTTCGCTGAAGTCGATAGGTTCCACGATATTTCCAAACGAAGATATGGTTTTTCACCAGATCCTATAATCAATAGAACGAAATTGCGCGAACTTCATACCACTGTCGGCAGCTTGCGATCCAATGGTTAGCACTTCTCCGCCCATTAACTCTGATTGGAAAAGTTAACAGCATCCTTGGACCTTAAACTTATGGAAAAAAGCCTCTTTCACAAATCTTCACGCCGTTGAGACGAAATTTCCGCAACAAGCAGACACTTTCGCGTTCGCCACATTTCAATGTGTCCAATATTGGGGCCTGATAGAAAAGATCTAGACAAGGCAAAAATATTTCTTTTTTCGAAACCAGGCGCCTGTAATACGGCCAGGTTTCTCCTGGGTAATAATCTCTTGTACCAATCGAAGCCGCTCTGCCAATCTGAAGGCCAAATATTTGCAATCGGACAGTTGCATGGCGCTGTAGGATCTATACGACTAGATACCTTTATTATCCGGAACGGCGGAGTCAAGCGTCGTTACCGAAGAATCGCGTGGCCCGGAAACCGTACCACTACACGTCTGAATCAAATAAATTTTCCAGTTGCAGGCTACAAATTATCATAATACTATACATAACTGACTAATATTAAGCATCACCGAAGATTAAATGTTTGCTCGATATTGGCGGGTATTAACAAGGTCTAAATAGACGTGTTTGGGAACTATTGCGGACAGCCGAAGAAAACGAGGAAGGCACCAAAGCTTTTGTCTAATCGATTGTTTTTCAGGAGGAGATGCTTCTGGATTGAGCGATTCCTTAAATCAACTAGCGTTGCTTTGAAGAGTATTTGATCCAGCAATGAATTCAACGAATTATCAACCGACGGATGCGTAAAATGAACTCAGACAATGTTAATTTGAGCACTGGCCTAAAAATTGCGATTTTTATTACTGCCTTTCAAGCATGGCGAATTAGTGCGCTCGCATTCTTGACCCAGGTTGGTGACACGCTACCAGAATTTTGGGGCATGGCCTTCCGAGGCGATTCTTTCATAGCCATTACTGCGCTGCCAGTCGCATATTTACTTTGGAAGCACCGTAATTTGCAGGTCTGGACAGTAGGTATCATCTGGCAGTCTCTGGGATTTGCCGATCTGTATTTTGCGCTTGAGTCCCAGTTTATACATCCTGTGGCCGATATTTCGTATTTTGTGATTCCCGCTGGAATGATAATGCATTCGCTCGCGCTGTACCTCATTTTTAGGAATCACGATCATTATTTTGAGCTTCAGAGACATTGAATAAGCCACAAGGTTTGACCAGGAGAAAGCTAGTGACAAAAAGACTTGAAAACAAAAAAGCCATCATCACCGGTGGCACAACGGGGCTGGGATTTGCAAGCGCTAAGCGCTACTTGGAAGAGGGCGCGCAAGTACTGATAACAGGAAGGACAAATAAAACCGTTGACGCGGCGGTTGAAGAGCTTGGTGATGGCGCTTTTGGACTGTCAAGCGACGTCACCAATGTATCTGACTTACAAAGATTGAGTGATACAGCAAAGGAAATCTTTGGCGAGGGTGTGGATATTCTGTTTGCAAATGCTGGTGGTGCGGTGATCGCTCCGATCGAAATGGCGGATGAATCCGATTACACAAATCAATTTGACCTAAATGTAAAGGGCGCGTTCTTTAGCGTGCAGAAGGTTCTGCCACTAATGAGGGATTACAGTTCCATTATCATGACGGCTTCTTCTGTCCACGGAAAAGGAGCGCCTGGGGGAGCCCTATATTTTGCCTCTAAAGCCGCTGTTCGCTCATTTGCGAGATCGATGGCGGCGGAGTTAGGGCCGCGAGGGATCCGCGTAAATACGATCAGTCCAGGCATTGTACCAACACAATTTTTTGCCAACTCAAATCTTGGTGAGGCGGGATATGATCAATACGCCGAGACGCTTGTCGCGTCGACCCCATTAGCTAGGGTAGGAGCAGCAGTTGAAATCGCCGAGGCTACGGTCTATCTCGGTAGCGATGAATCGTCATTTGTTACCGCAACTGATCTGGTAGTCGATGGTGGATGGGCGAGTGTTTAGCATTCCTTGAATAGCCGCGCGATAGACTGACGCAGATATTAAGCCATATGGATAAGGTTCTACTAAAAACAACGGTGGAGGAAACTAACAATGATTGGTGTGTGCACCGCTTTCAGTTGTTGAAGGATGAGCTCGAAAAGGCTGGGTTCTCTGTCGATTGCAGGAACCGAATCAACGAGGAAAACGGTAACGACAAAGACTTTATGTCGCTGCCAAACTCCAGCTACAGTCAAATGTGGTTGTTTGCCATTGAGGCGAACCATGGTGGCTTAACAAAAACCGATACCGTAAACATTGATGTGTTTCGGCGAAACGGCAAAGGCCTTATGTTAACCCGCGATCATATGGATGTGGGCAGTACATTAGTAGGTATACCCGAGGTTGGCCCCGCCCATCACTTTCACTCTGTCAATCCCGAGATCGATAGAGATCGTCGCCGGCGAGACGATACTTACAGCATGCATCTCGATTGGCCAAATTACCATTCCGGACTAAACGGTTCTTGCCAACAAATTGTGGTTACGAATCGCGAGCATCCTTTGCTTAAAAGGGATAATAAAAGCATACGGTATTTTCCCGCCCACCCTCACGAAGGCGCAGTCAGCATACCACAGGGAACTGAGGACTTTGCGAGCGTTATAGCAAAAGGTCGCAGCGCTTTGTCTGGCGTGGAGTTTAATCTCATCATTGCTTTCGAAAGTCACTTGGTTGGTGATGACCCTACGCAGCAATATGGCAGAACAGCAATGCATTCTTCGTTTCATCATTTTGCCGACTATAACTGGGATACTTCAACTGGCTGCCCTAGTTTCGTTAGCGATCCAGAAGGATCTGGGATGTCTGAGTCAACTGAGGCCCAGCAAGACATAAGAATCTACTGCAGAAATCTTGCGCATTGGTTGTCTGATGGTTCTGTAAGGTCCATTGAGGGTGCCATAAAATGAATATCAGCACACCGGTAGCTGGTATAGTTTCTGTCGCGTTATCGCTAATCCTCGCATCATGTTCTGAGGAGCAGGCTAACACTAAGGTCTCTCCTAAACCGATACTGTGGATCAAAACACAACAAGCTGACCTATCTCAGGTACGGAGGATATCAGGAGTACTACAAGCCGCCGAGAGCGCCGATCTTAGCTTTGAAGTGAGTGGAAAGGTTAAAAGTGTATTCGCCAATCTGGGTGATGCCGTCAACGAAGGAGACGTACTAGCAGAACTTGATGAAGCAAGCTATGAGCTGACAAAGAAATCTGCAGCAGGTGGATTGCAAGAGGCAAACGCAATATTCGTTGAAGCGCAAAATGAATTTCGTCGCCAATCCAATCTCTATGAAGATGGTTGGGTGTCTAAGGCAGCGTTCGACAGCGCTAAGGCGGCACTCGACACAGCGCGAAGCGGAGTAGCCGTTGCGACAGCGCAGCTGGATCTCACGCAAGAAGACTTGGTCGATACCGCCTTACGTGCGCCCTATGATGGAAAAATAGTCGCACGACTAATTGAGCCGTCGCAGACAGTACGCGCGGGTGAAACGATTATACAAATAGAAGGATACAACGGTTTAGAAGTATCAGTTCTTGTTCCAGAAACGATCATTGGTAGCTTGGCGCGAGGGCAGCGCTATAAAACCCACTATCCTGTTGCACCCGAGGTAAGCCTTGAGGCAGAGATTTCTGAGATAGGTTCTCGAGCTGAAATCGCCAATGCATTCCGAGTTACCCTACTTTTGCAAGATGCAAACGAAGGATTGCGTGCTGGCATGACAGCGGAGGTGGACTTTACCTTTCTTGGCCGAAGTTCAGCTGGTGATGATGGTGTGGCAATAAAGATTCCGCCCACAGCGGTTTTGCCCGGTGCCGATCAGAAATCTTATGCCTATGTTTATGATGAGATCGCTAGCGTAGTTCGTAAACGGGAAATACTGGTAGAAAATGTCATTGGCAACGAGATACTGATATCCAACGGCTTGTTACCAGGCGAAATCATTGCCATAGCAGGTGTTGAATATCTGAATGACGGCGAGCTGGTAAGGTTGTTCGATGTTGGCGTGGAGCAATTCAATTAGACCAGTTGGATGTGATCGAAGTGAATCTGACGCAAATTGCCTTCACCTATAGGAAACTCATTTTCCTAATATTAGCCACGTTGTTGCTGTATGGTGCCGTGAGCTACTTTACACTGCCCGCTCGTGAAGACCCGCGGATTACTATTAGAGAAGCTGTGGTTGTCACGCAGTATCCTGGTCTTAACCCGGAGCGTGTGGAAGACCTGATCACCAAGAAGCTTGAGAGAGCTATCCGTCAAATACCGGAAATCGAGGAAATTCGATCCACGTCATCGACTGGATTGTCTGTTATACATGTAGAGATTCTTGATCGCTACAAAGATCTCGTACCAATTTGGCAAAACCTACGCAATAAGGTCAGAGAGGCCTACGCGTCCTTACCAGAAGGAACAAGACCATCAATCATTAACGATGAATTTGGTGACGTGTCGATGGTGACGCTTGCTCTGACTGCGCCCGACTACGAAATGTCATTGATGTACGACATCGCCAAGCATGCTCGAGATGTGCTGTACACGGTTGAAGGTACCAAGAAGATAGACATAATGGGTGTGCAGGAAGAGCGCATCTTTCTTGAGATTTCAAATGCGAGGCTTTCGCAGCTTGGTATCAGCCCACAGGAACTAGCGCAGATTCTCAGTGCGCAGAATATCATTCAACCCGGCGGATCAATCGACACCGGTATACGAAGTTATGTCGTCGAGCCAACCGGAAATTTTGATCGCGTTGCAGACATTGGTGGCACGCTGATTTCCATCCCAGGAACGGATGGTGTTTTCCCTCTATCCGATATCGTTAGCATTTCAAGAGCCTACGTGGATCCGCCCATTCAGCCAGCTTATTTTAATGGTGAGCCCGCGATCATGTTCGCCATATCCATGCTCGAAGGTTATAACGCGCTGGAATTCTCACCTCGGGTAAAAGGGCGCGTCTCTGAATTACAGGCGACGTTACCGGTTGGTATGTTTCTCAGTGTCGCTACCTATCAGGCCGATCACGTCGCAAAAACCGTTTACGGAGTTTCCCTATCAGTGCTGCAGACGCTAATCATTGTCCTCGTCGTGGTAATGATTTTTTTAGGCATAAGAACGGGATTGATTGTCGGTGCAATCGTTCCTTTTGTCATGCTTACAACGTTATCGCTGATGAATATTTTTGGCTTAGAGCTCGAGAGAATGAGCCTTGCAACATTGATCATATCACTGGGTCTTTTAGTGGATAACGGAATTGTCATAGCCGAGGACTTCAAGCGTCGCCTTGAAACAGGGACCAGTCGAGAAGACGCTTTAAGGGAGTGCGGCGCTGAGATGGATGCGCCACTCTTAATATCTACTCTAACAACAATTCTGGTGTTTTTGCCGCTGATGTTGGCAGAGCATGTTGCCGGCGAATACACAAGAACCATCTCTCTCGTCATTATGATCTCGCTGCTAACTTCCTGGGTTCTGGCGTTATGCGTGACCCCCACACTTTGCTACTACTTTCTTACCGTTGATCCCAAAATAAATCAGCAAGTTGTTAATGAAAGACAAACAGGCCTTATTGGCCGTCTATATGGTCCGTACGAGAAGTTACTGCATTGGGCCATGTGCCACCAAAAAAGCTTTATGGCCATCATACTCGGTGTATTCGCGGGCTCAATTTTAATGATGGGATTAGTGCCCCAGCAGTTCTTTGCAGACTCAGACCGCTCTCAAATCCTTGTTTACACCGAGTTGCCTACCAGTACTACGACAAGAGCTACCAATCGGCGGATACAAGATGTATTTGAATTTCTGGACGATAGGCAGCGATTCCCCCACATCGAAAGTCATGCAGGATATGTGGGATTCGGTGGCCCACGTTTTGTTGCGTCGCTTGCCCCAGAAGACCCGGCAGATAATAGAGGTTTTGTTGTTCTTAATATTGGTGATTTCAATGGTATGGATCAGACGATAGACGAATTGCGCGTGGGCTTCAGAGAACAGTTCCCAGACATGTTTGTCAGGGTTACTAAGATGTTTCTTGGTACCAGTGACTCCAGTACTATTGAAGTACAAATTAAAGGCCCCGATAGCGACGTTCTCTATGAGAATGCCGAGTCAATAAAAGCACTTTTGCGCTCTATGCCAGGCGTGATTGACGTTAGATCCGACTGGGAAACACGCATCGTGAAAGCCCAAGTACAAGTTGATCAAAAACGAGCTCGTCGCGCGGGTGTTACATCTGAAGATATTGCTGTTTCTATGTCTGGTGGCATTGATGGGTTGACTGTGACGGAGTTCCGCGAAGGCGATGATGTCATTCCCGTAATATTTAGAGGAAACAGCGGCGAGCGTTTTAGCATCGATCGACTTCGTACACTAAATGTCTTCTCGACAGCTAGACAGACCAATGTGCCGTTGTTCCAGATTGCGGATTTTAAGGCTGTCAATCAATTTGCTAAAATCGAACGTGAAAATATGTTTCGAACTATCAGTATTGAAGCGAAAACGCTTGATATGACTGCTGAGGATCTAAAAGTTGTTGTTGATCCGATGTTACAAGATATTGCTGCGAAATTGCCCCCCGCACACATTATAGAGTACGACGGGGTGATTTCTGAGTCAGCCGATGCTCAGGCTGCGCTATCTGCGAACGTTCCCGTGGTACTAGGCCTCATTGTTGTTCTGTTAGTCGCGCAATTTAACTCGTACAAAAAGCCAGCGATTATTATGTTGACCATTCCCCTCATGATGATTGGTGCGTCCCTAGGATTGCTAATTACTGGGTCATTTTTTGGTTTCATGGTAACGCTGGGTTTGTATTCGCTGGCCGGAATTATAATTAATAATGCCATTGTTCTAATAGATCGAATTGAAATTGAAGCCGCCAACGATAAGTCACAATATGACGCTATTGTCGATGCGTGTATGATGCGCTTGCGGCCTATTGCGATGACTACGATAACGACTGTTCTTGGCCTGTTACCACTCATACTGTCCCGCGATCCTTTATTCTACGGCATGTCGAATGCGATGGCTTTTGGTCTTGCCGTCGGAACGATTCTAACGTTGGGCGTAGTGCCGGTACTCTTTGGTTTGTTTCATGGAGTGCGGAAGCCAGAGGCGGCATGACACGCATTGTGTATGTGTTTTCTTTTTTGCATGTCCAGTGATTTGTGACATGCTGAAGACAGACCACCTATTGATCAACGCCGTTGCGCCGGATCTGGCCGCAGGCCTATTGTGTTCAGGCCAACAATTTGTAGCGAATCAAACAGGCAATTAGTGCCTGGCTTGCCTAAAAAATGATGTTGCTTATACTATATCGCTAACAGGCAACGGCTCTTAGGCCAATGGAAAGATATTTTCTGCGACGATACGAACAAAAAAGTACTTTACCTCGCAATAGTTTGCCCACTAGACGCAACGCAAAGGTTTCAATGTAGCCAAGATTTATGCCCAAAGGACCAGGAAGACCAATATCTTTTGACAGGAATAACGTGATTCGTGTCGCGATGGATCTTTTCTGGGAAAAAGGCTACGAAAACGTGTCAATTATGCAAATTGCCGATGCCGTTGGCCTGCCCAGAGCAAGCATTTACCACTCATTCCATGATAAGGAGAGCATTTACCTGGAAGCTTTGTCGATCTACTTTGCAGAACACCCTTCAAAGATTGCACACAGTTTCGAACCGAGTCAGGATGCTACAAAGCTTATTTTTCGCATGTTCTATGGATTTTCAAGCTTCCTATCTGAAGAATCGAAATCTCGTGGGTGTTTCGGCGCCAACGCGATAGACGAACACTTAGCGGCAGACAGTGACTTAGGCAACCGTTTGCGAGAGATAGCGGCCGCTCAGTCAAAAGCTTTCAAAAATGTGATCACACACGCTAAAAAACAAGGCGGGCTGGTCACTACCCGCAGCCCGGCTAAAATAGCGAGAATTATGAATGTATTTATAGCAGGTCTAAGCAGCGCCTCAAAAAGCGGCATGAGAGAGCTCGAACTTCGAGAGATCTGTCGAGACTTCTTAAAAAGTCTTGGATTCAAGTAGCATTAAACATCAGAGGATGATCTGAAACTTTAGAAACTGAATCAAACAATAGGCACAGCAATGCCAAGCTTGACTTTGTTATTCAAGCCTCGCTACTTATGCGTTAGCTGCTAAGGGCATTTATTCATGCGGCCTAGGAATTATGAAACAAAAGTCGTTCAATTGGCGGTCAGGGCTGACGCAGATTATTGACATCGGCCTTGAGATCATTGAGATCCAGTTTCAATGTGATCACTTCAAGCTGCAGATCCTTAACTAACTGTTTAAGCAAAATAACTTCGTGCGCCATTGTATCCAAGGGAGAGGAGTCAATGGAGTACATCCATTCTCTCAGAACGGTTTTGATATTGCTAAATTTCGACTGTTTGCTGTTCATTTCAAAATCTCCTTACCTGCGCGGGATACGTTTCTTTAGCTACTTTTTAGAATAGATCTGGTTTCTTCGGATGTTTGGTACTCGAGTTAAGTCTCTCTACCCAACTGACGGCGGATCGTTCGTCTCCTTGCGAATCAACCGAACGTAGCGCGATAATGTCTTCGGTCATGGGTATGCCTTATACCCGGCCGTCAAGTATGAGCTGGGCGACTTGTTTGCCGTGAGTGTCTTGTAAGAAATGCCCGGCTTCGGCAATTCCATCGAAACGAGCGTTCATTTGCTTGGCCCAGTGTCGACCCCATTGCGCCGTGAACACTTTGTCTTGACATCCCCAAATAAACTGGCACTTCTTGTCCCACTTCAGCAGAGTTCTGAAATGCAGGCTTTGGGCGGCCGCATTCCCAACATGGGCGTTATCTATTGGTAGAGAGAGAGGAAAACGACGCGCGCCGTTATACGCTTCGTCCGGCAAACCATGAAATGGCGAAAGGTACGCGGTGTATACTCCAACGGCGGCCCTGCTCAAGTTTTTTGGGCCTTTACCATCAAACATTTGCCTGAACTGGCCCGGCGACGTAAGTTTGTTAGCCAGCAACATCAGGAGACCGAGGTCTGGCTTTTTGACACTGAAACTGCCGCCAGCGAGCCAGTTGGATTTCCATTCCTTGGCACCGTCTGAATATTCGTAACCTTCATGATGCAGCCACGTGTTCATGATCACCAGGTGCTCAAATCGGTCCGGCAACATCGCGGCCTGCGCAAGTCCAATGGGACCTCCCCAATCTTGACAAACCATCGTGATACGCTTCAGGTCCAATGCGAGAATAAATGATGTCAAAATCTCTGTGTGCCGCTCTATGGAGTACCAATCTATGTCTGTCGGCTTGTCGGATCGGCCAAAGCCTATGTGGTCGGGCGCTATGCAGCGATACCCTCCCTCTAATAACACGGGGATCACATGCCGATAGAGGTATCCCCAAGTCGGCATGCCGTGCAGCAGCAAAGCGACTGGCGCGTCCTTGGGTCCCGCATCTACATAGTGCATTCGCAGGTTCTGCCATGTGTGGTAGTCGGGAGAGTAATTGAAGTCAACTAGCTTTGAAAAGTTGACTTCTGGTGTTCGGACGAAAACAGTCATGTTTGAATCACTAACCGATGAGTACTGCTAAAGAGGAACATACAGCGCACTGCAAGCGAAGTTGACTCCGTTGTATCTATCTTGAGTTCTGATGGACGTTGCTATTCAAGAACCAGTTCAAAACGTCGGACCGAAATAGCAAACTTAAGGCGATAAGTTGGCAGATCATAAAAAAGCCAATGCCCCCATAGACCATTAATGAAGACGCCATGTTCTCTGGCATAGGTGATATCCATTGAGTAATCAGTCCTTGAGAATAGTCAAAAGCTCCTACCGAATTGTAGAGTACAAGTATTCCCCAGATTTTAATGCTCCTAGATTTTAGAGCGAGATAGACCATTGCTGGAACACACAAGCCGAGTACGAAATCACTCACCCATGGTCCGAGCCACCCGTTAGGCGCTGGTCCTTCGAGCATTTTGAGTTCAGGTATAAATAAAATTGTCTGCGTTCGAAAGACAGTGACCAGCATCAAAAAAGCGATGACTTTCACAGCAACAGGATTGTTTGTTGGTTCTTGTTCTAGATCATTCATTTGTTTTTTGCCTATTCCATAATCTTATAGACCTACTCAAGTCTCGTATTTATCAGCCTGCTTTCTCTCAGCGAGAACCCTGGCAAAATGGTGCGTCTTTGCAAATCTGAAACGCAACATATCGACTTTACGTTCTACTTTATCGGCCAGATTTCCATCCACCGCCTGACCAAAAGTACTCCACAGGTGCAGGAGCTCATTGTTAACATCATTAAAGGCACGCAAATTTTCGCACTTCTAACGCAAATGACGTTCGGCGCGCAAATAATAATAGACATATATGAATAATATTATTACCATCAATTCCCATTACACACAAACAGAAACTTGGACTTATGTTCGAAACAACAATCATCTAGTGGCGTAAGTCATAAAGTAAGGAAGTTGTGTCTGTTTTTAGCACACCAGTTTCAGGCCTTGACATATGTAGATACACATAATAGCCTGCAATAACGTGTATATACAAGTGTATGTCTCTTTGCTAACGAAGAGAATGTTGAGTTATCGAGTTGCCTTTATGAAGAAGCTCTTGCGCAAGAATAGATCGGCTTTGCTTTTTTGTGCATTCGTTGTGGGACTAATACTTACAAGCCTGCGTTTGGGTGCAGAAGTCGCGGATGATGTTCTCGGCTCTCAAACTAATAATCCAGCCTACGCTGCTGGTAGTGCAATCGATGCTTCGGGTTTCGAGGTCGAGGGTTCCAATGAGGGTGACGCACATGCTGAACTCGAGAGTGGGAGTGCACCCCCTGTTGCGGTGACAAAGATCCACCTACAAGATACTTATCAGGCTATTAGGCGCTTTCCTGGTCGAATAAACGCAACACAGGTTACTGATGTGAGTTTTCAAGTCGATGGGGAAATAGAATCCGTGCTAGTGGAAGTGGGGGATTCCGTGAGTGCCGGTGACGCGCTGGCAAACCTGGACCCGGAAAGGCTTCAGTTGCGTGCTCGCGAACTCGACGCTGCTAGAGCGGAGGCCATTGCCTCATTGAAGCGCGCGCAAGTGTCGTTGTCTCGCACGACTGGTCTGGTAGATGAGGGTTTTGCAACAAGGCAAGACCTAGACAACGCGATTGCCGAGAGAGACGGCCTTCAAGCCAGAGTAAGGCAACTGAAGCAGGGAATAGAAAATGCGAAGGTAAACCTTAACGACGCAACGCTTAAAGCGCCATTTAGCGGCGTTGTTGTAGGGCGGTATTTAGACTCAGGATCCACGGTTCGAGCGGGACAAAGAGTCGTGAGATTGAATGAGTTAGGTAGACTTGAAGCGCTTATCGGCGTTCCAGCGCGATTTGCTAGAAACATCGAGGTGGGTAATATTTTTTTCCTGGAATCCAAGGACTTGAGTTCGAAAGCCAAGGTTATGGGGATAGGCGATGAAGTAGAGTTGTCCACACAAACCGTTGCCATCAGACTGGAAGTCTTGGAAGACCCAGGGTTTATATCGGGTGGGCTGGTCAGGTTGCAGCTCGAGGAAATTCGCCAGACTAGGGGCGCATGGGCACCGGCACTTTCTCTAAACGAAAGCCTGAGAGGGCTTTGGTCGGTGTACATTGTGGAAAACGTTAAGAACAATATTGGGGTAATCTCCAGAAAGGATGTTGAAGTTATTCACGTAGGTAACGAACGAATTTTTGTTCGCGGAACCATTGAAGATGGCGATCTTGTCGTATCGTCCGCTCCGTTCAGATTTGTCCCGGGTCAGCAGGTCATGGTCGTCAATACAAATACAGCAATTCCATCACTTCCCTAGAGTTCTAACTCATAAAGCTGGTAGCAAAACTAAAGTCGATGAAAACACTACTGTTTGACAATGTACGAGCGCTCATACTGTTGTTTGCGCTGATTGTTGTTGGCGGTTTGGCGGCTTTCTTTACGATGCCACAGACCGAGGACCCCAAGGTCAAAAATAGAGTGGCGACTATTTTGACGCCGTTGCCCGGAGCAAGTGCAGAGCTTGTAGAACGATTGGTGACTCAACCCATCGAAGAACAGCTGCAATCGATCTCTGAAATTGAAACAATCAGGTCGAGTTCTCGAAACGGACTGTCTTCTATCACCATCACTCTGGGCGAACTGGTTGCGGAACCCGCTGAGCCGTTTGCACGGGCAAGAGACGCAATAGACGACGCGAGAGCAGAACTACCGCCTTCCGCCGGCGACTCCCTTTTCGTGGACGAACGCAACGACGGGGCGTACACGGTGTTAACGGCACTGATATGGAATTCGTCCAGTGAACCCAACCTTCTAATTCTTAAAAGAACAGCCGAAGAGCTGCAATCCAGACTCCGTAACTTTCCCGGAGTGGATCACGTGGGCATTCATGGCTCATCTCCTGAAGAAATTGCTGTCACACTTACATCGGACATTGCACAAGCGTTAGGTCTTAGCGAGCGCGGCATAGCAAGTAGCATCGAGGCCGCTGATGTAAAGGGTTCCGCAGGACAGTTTTATGGGAGTACAGCACAATACACTTTGGAAGTAGAAGGCGAACTTGATACATTGGACCGCTTGCGCCGAGTACCTTTACAGACAGGCGATGATGGCGCCGTTGTTCAACTGGGCGATATCGCGGATATTGAGCGGTCATTGAGAGACCCACTCGGTGAGTTGGCAATAGTCGACGGACGTAGAGCGATCGTGTTGGGAATTCGGGTTGAGACTGGGCGGCGCGTGGCAGACTGGACCACTCAGTTAATAGAGGAACTGGACCGCTTCGAAGCAGAGATCAGCACCGGTATTGAGCAAAAAGTTATCTTCAACCAAGCAAGTTATGTGACTGAGCGGTTCAGCTCACTGATCACTGACTTGCTCGTTGGGATTACCTTGGTGGTTATCATTCTGTTTTTTACGCTGGGTTTGCGGTCTGCTCTAGTGGTAACCATCGCGATACCACTCACCTCACTACTCACCATCATGGTGATGAATTTATATTCTATTCCAATTCATCAAATGTCAATTACCGGCATGATAGTTGCGCTTGGCTTGATGGTAGATTCGGCCATAGTCGTCTGCGATTCAATAACTCGCCGAATCTCACAAGGACTGACGGCAAGAGAGGCTGTTGCTGGCTCCGTTAGTCGTCTTTGGCTGCCATTATTGAGCTCCACACTAACCACTGTATTGGCATTTCTGCCCATCAGTCTG
The DNA here is from genome assembly GCA_039111475.1 of Pseudomonadota bacterium. Taxonomy (GTDB): domain Bacteria; phylum Pseudomonadota; class Gammaproteobacteria; order Pseudomonadales; family JAUIET01; genus JAUIET01. Next base: position 13,656 of record JBCCIP010000048.1, read on the forward strand.
CTACCAGGTAGTGTAGGTGAGTTTGTTGGTAGTATAGCCGACAGCGTAATCATCGCATTACTCTCCGCATACATTCTCGCTATAACGTTAATTGCGGCGTTTGCCGGCCACTTTTTAGCACGCAGCGGCGGCAAAAAGCTATCAGTAGGATTGCGCTTTTCGGCCATTAGTGGCGCATTTGCGAAGTTGCTTCAATACAGCTTGCATCGCCCACGATTATCCATTTTAGCCGCCTTGGTAGTGCCTATCATGGGCTTCATAGGCATTACACAACTGCCAGCGCAGTTTTTCCCGTACGGCGACCGGAATCAGTTTCACGTGGAATTGCGCCTGTCTCCGCAATCCAGCCTGATGTCCACGTTGGCGGTTGCGGAGAAAGCCGATGCAATCATCGAAGCTGATCCACGAATCGACAGTGCCGAGTGGTTTATTGGAAATTCCGTACCTCCTTTTTTCTACAATCTCTCGATCACACAAGATGGCGCGAAAGAATACGCCGAAGCGATGGTGAATGCGAAATCGCTGGTTGGTCTACAAGAACTTCAAAATGATCTACAGCGCCAACTCAGCGTCGCGCTTCCTGATGTTCAGGTACTTGTCAAATCGCTCATGCAAGGCCCACCCACCGTCGCTCCTTTTGAGCTGCGGATATTTGGCCGTGACCTCAAGGAACTGCAGCGATTGGGAGAGCAAGCCAGGTCCATCTATGCACAGATTTCGGATGCAACAATCTCATTCGCAACCATTTCTGGCGGCCAACCGAAACTGTGGCTTTCGGCGGACGAAGATGATGCAGCACAAGCCGGCCTGAGTCTCAGACAAGTTGCGGACGGTTTGTCCGCGAAGTTGCAAGGTGCTAGAGGAGGGTCCATTGTAGAAGGTGAGCAGGAAATCGATGTCGTTGTAAGGCTGGACGAAAAGACTCGCCGCGATATAACTGAGATCGAATCGCTTTCAATTACAAACACCTCAATCCTTAATGACCCGTCGCGACGGACTTCCAGTTTTTCTGGCACGCCAATTACTGGCCTCGGCGATCTGGTGCTGCGCCCATCAGCCGCAAACATTACGCGCTATGATGGAGAGCGAGTTAATACGATCACCGGATATGTCAAGAGCGGTGTCATTGTTTCAAATGTACTGGAAGAATTTAAGCGTTTGGCTGATGAGCAGGGCTTTGCGCTGCCACCCGGCTACCGGATGGAGTTTGGTGGAGACGCTGAAGCCAGGTCCGACGCGGTCGGAAATCTATTAGCGTCTGTCGGAATCATAGGGATTTCTGCGATTGCCGTCGTAGTCCTTAGTTTCAATTCCTTCCGGTTAAGCGCAATCGTATTTGCGGTCGCTGGACTTTCGGCTGGTCTCGGTATGTTTAGCTTGACCGTTGCTCAATACCCGTTTGGCTTTCAGCCTATTATCGCGCTAATGGGGCTTATGGGTGTGGCAATTAATGCGGCGATTATCATACTTTCCGGCCTGCAAAATGATGCCAAGGCCGTTGCGGGTAACGTAAATTCAGTTTGTCGCGTAGTGATGGAGAGTTCTCGCCACATTGTCTCTACCACGCTGACCACATTCATGGGTTTCTTGCCTCTGATATTGTCAGAGGGCGAATTTTGGCCACCGTTTGCAACAGCCATCGCAGGTGGTGTGATGCTCTCGACCATCATTTCGTTTTTCTTTGTCCCACAGATGTTTTTATTGCTTAGAGGTAATCCGCAGGCCAAAGCGAGCGTTGAAGGTAAAATACCGTTAGAGGGAATCAATGCCTAACTTGCGTTTGTTTCTGGTGCTGGTTTTTCTTGCACACGGTTCAGTTGCCGAGTCTGAAAACGTCGACTTTTTCGAGTTATTGATTGCCAATCCGGAATTGAAGGCGGCTGAAGCCACCGCAAAAGCCGATAGAATTGACGTTAAAGTAGCTAACAGCCAGCGACTTCCGAAGCTAAGCGTGTCTGGAAGAACCGGTTATCTCGACAGCAATTTGACAGTGCCGTTAGCTAATTTCGAGCAGACCTTTAACTTAGAGACCAGTCCGCACTCCGCTGAGCTCGTCCTAGAACAAGCATTGTATACATCGGGCGCCATAACCAGTTCGATTAGTGCGGCAGCGGCTAATGCGGATGCGTCTGATCAATTGAAAAACGCCATCCGTCAAGAAGTCATACTGGCTGGTGCAACAGCAATGGCGAATTTGGTTCGGGATCGAGGCGCGCTGCAGGTCAGGCAGCAAAACGAAGATATCATACGGCAACGTCTTGCTGAGTCAAACTCGCGGTTTGATGTAGGCCTTGCGACAAAAACCGATGTTCTGCAATCCGAGTCTCGATACGCAGCTTCCACAGCCGAGAGCGCGATAGCGCAAAGCAATTTGTACGCGTCAGAGCAGGCGTTTTATCGTCTTTTTGGTGTGAACGCAACAGGGCAACTGCGCTTACCAGCTATTCCCACGCCGATTCCTGGCAGTCTGGATTCGGCGCTGTCGATCGCCCAACGCCAAGCACCGCAACTGCTTTCCCAAAGGAATAGCGCAAGTGCGGCCGCGCACAGAGTCAAAGAAGCGCGCGGTCTATCGCTACCCCAAGTATCGCTTTCGGCACAAGCCGCTACAGCAAAGGAACAAATCCTCGGGCAGTCTGTTGGTGATTCTGAACAGTATGGCGTTTTTCTTAACGTTTCGGTTGATCTGTTTGCCGGTGGAGAAAACCGCGCGCGCATAAAAGCAGCCAAGCAGCGGTCGATTGCAGCACAGTACAATCTGGAGCAGGTTCAGCGGCGTGTAAGACAAACGGTTGCAGACAATTGGAATGCACGCCTGGCATCGATCGCCGCACTTCAGGCGCGCAGGAAGCAAGTACGAGCGGCTGAGCTTAGCAGGGATGGGGTGGTAAAAGAGGCGGAAGCGAATCGACGAACTCGCCTCGACGTTCTCGACGCGGAGCTCGAGTTGGCTAATGCCCAGGTCTCCCGTTTAGAGGCCCAAAGAGACGCTATTGTCGCTGAATTTGCCTTGCTGGCAACCTTAGGAGAACTTTGACGCAATGGATAATGCTCCAAAACAAGTTCTTTAGACTGCGTTAGATCATACCCTAATGGCACATGCCACCCGCCAAGACACTAAATGGGAAGGCATAACCATGAACAGAAAATCAGTCAATAGCATAGCTGTACTTAGCGCCACTGCGTTCGCGGGTTGCAATTTGTTTATCGGGTTATCAATGGGTATCTACTGGCTGAGCCTTTCGCCTTCAATTTTTTATCATGAATTTTGGCCCCAATTTCTGCATTTTGTATTAACGATTATCCCGTTGTTTTTGATAATGCCCGTTGCGCTAGTACTGTCTGCAAGAATAGACTGGCACAAACCGGACTTGAGAAGGATTTGGCTGATCACTTTGTTCTTTTATGTGGTTGTAACGGCAATAACGTCCATCATCCATTTACCGCTGAATTTACAGATGGGCGCTGCAACTTATTCGTCTGATGCTGCAGCAAGAAATGAATGGTATTGGCTGATCAACATTTTTGGACAAGCTGATATGCTTGATGCCTCCAGCAACAGAAGTTACTGGTTGTTGTGGCATGTGCCGCGAATAGCCCTAACATTGTTGATCGCGTATTTCGCGCTAAAAGCGTCCTTGAGTGCTCCCTATGAATCAAACAAAGATCACCATTAATCGCACCGCTAAAGTGCTTTTTTGTATCGCTGCGATAATATGTATATTTGGCGCGGCTGCTCATGAGTTGCTTGGTGCTCCCAAGGTACTTGCACCGCTTCTAAACACCAATCTCCCTGCTGATGTCATCTTTTTACACCATTTCTCCTGGCATGTCGGTACGGTTGCAGTACTTGGAATTGCATTCCTTTTTTATATGGCATGCATAGCAAACGCGATAAACTATGCGCTAATTGCATCGACAATTAGTGCAGGGTTTTCGCTGGTGGCACTGATCTTGGCAACAAATGTAGATCCTATATTGTGGACCACGCCCGCTCCATACCCCTGGACTCTAGTCGCCATATTGGGTTACGTTGGCGCGTATATCTCTTACAAATAATGTTGGCAACTAAAAACAAGTGTCAAGCAAGGCTTAATCTGATGGAAATTGGCAGGAGATGAACAATTAGGATCCAAGTTCAACAGCGACGTTTGAAAGTTGATCTAACACAATTTTGGTATTGTCCCATTCTGTATCACCAAGTTTCGATGTTACGCGCTGTTGAGCTTCTTGCCAGAGCGGCATTGCACGGTTCAAGATGCGCTCGCCTTTGACGGTAACAGTCATTGACCTGGCTCGTCGCACACCCTCGGGCCCAAGACGGACCAAGCCTTTATTTTCAAGCAAAGACAGGTTGCGAGTTAGGGTGGTTCGTTCAATCGACAACCACTGGGCGAGTTGAGAAATAGATTTCGGCTGACCTTGTTCAATAGTGGCCAATAGCGAGAACTGCGTGACCTTCAGTCCGACTGGTTTAAGCGCATCATCGTAGAACCGAGTGAGACCTCGTGCTGCCATACACGTTTTCATGGCCGCGCATTCCCGCGCATTGGATATCAATTCATTGGTTTTTTTTGCTTTAGCAGTCAATACATTGGCCTTTCATTTTAGATTTCACTGGAGTGTAAATTTGCGCCTCTTCTTCGTCAATATAAAGGCAATCGATGTATTCGATAACATTGAGATGTTCTACAATCGAAATAGACGGCACTCGCAACTGGGCGGTGTCAGTACAGAGGCCTTTGAGAAGGCCTCAAAATGAAGCTCATGAGTGTCCATGTTAGTAAGGGAAGTCCACTGCTAGGTTTGCACGGAAAACTTCAAGTACGACATCAGGGACAATGATGAACAGAAACATCGCAGATTCATCTAAGACAATTCACAGCCAAGAGAGATCGGCAGGTCCGAAGCTGATCTGGAGAACCTCAGCATTGCAAACCCTTCATGGATGAGCACACTCGCCATCTGGTGACCTCTTCGCCGGCATCACTGCTGTTGAAACTGGCATCACCCAACATGCTTGCATTCTTCATTCAGTCCTCTGTTAGCATGGCAGAAGCCTTGATCATCGGCCAACTTGGAACAAGTGCTCTCGCGAGCATAGCTTTAGCCTTTCCGTTGTTAATGTTGATCCAAACCATGTCTGGTGGAGCTGTAGGGGGGGCAGTTACATCTTCGATCGCTCGCGCATTGGGTGCAGGTGATCGCGACCGTGCTCTAAGGATTATTTGGCACGGATTGGCTGTTGCCGTGATGGGAACCATTCTATTCTTGGTAATGTTTGTGATTGGCGGGAGACCATTGCTGGCATTTCTAGGCGGCAATGGAGACATATTGGAACAGGCCATAAATTATTCCATGATCATATTTTCCGGTGGCCTTTTCATCTGGCTAGTCGGGGTCATAGGTGCAGTCTTTCGCGGCATGGGCGATATGAAACTACCCGCCATTTGGATGACAATCGGTGCCTTCATACAAGTGCCCCTAACCGCAATTCTTGTTCTTGGGCTCTTTGGTGCACCCAAGCTAGGTATTGTCGGTGCGGCCATATCTGCGGTCGTCAGTGGTTTTTTAATTAGCGCCGCAATGCTTGTCATACTTACCGGAACAGGGCGCATCATTCGCCTGGAAATACGGAGTATCTCCTTTTCTTGGTCATTGTTTAGAGATATTTTCTACGTAGCCTTGCCGGCATCTATGTCACCCATCTTGACCATACTCATTATCCTCAGCCTAACGGCCATGGTTGCCACATTTGGCGAAGCAGCTCTAGCTGGATACGGAATTGGCTCGCGTATTGAATTTTTGCTGATCCCGTTGGTTTTTGGCATTGGCGCCGCCATGACGTCTTTGGTTGGTCTGAGTATAGGGGCTGGGAATTATGCTCGCGCTGAGCATATTGGCTGGATCGGGGCTTTCTTTGCAGCGAGCTTAACCGGTTTGGTAGGACTGGTTTTGGCGCTGTTTCCGAACTTATGGATTCATGCATTCACCCATGACCCCCTAGCATTCGATGCTGCGCGAATCTACATCCAGATTGTTGGTCCATTCTACGCTTTTCAAGGTCTTGGGCTATCGCTCTATTTTGCTAGTCAAGGAGCAGGTGCTATGCATTGGCCAATTACCGCAATTTTCGTGCGTTTAGTTATTGCGGTTGGTGGTGGTTGGGTACTTGCGTTCGGATTCGATATAGGTTTGCCCGGACTGTTTATCGCATCCGCCTTGGCAATGGCGACTTTCGGAATAATCAATGCGGCGTCTTTGAAATTAGGCGCATGGCGTGGCTGAAACTCCACAAGCTCCAGATGGTTGTGCAAGTGTGCATACAGGTTTGGGACATGAAATCGGCTGGCAGCGATTGAGGAATTAGGACACCCTAAAAGAAGTTGAATCGGTTTTGTAGGATGAGTTGTGGATAAGTACAAGCATTCAAAACCTTTTTGGAGCTGCTTTGTTTCTGAATTGCGCTTGAGTATTCGAGAAACTGTAGACTCTGATATTTTGATCGCGTGGTAGCGCTCCATGTACCACACGATACGATGGTCATTAGGGTTGTGCTCCGTGTTGTCTAGCAAAACACGAAGTGACCGAGGGGATCTGGGGTATCAACACTTCTTGGTTAATTCATTCATTGTTTTTGCACGGCGATGTTCCACGCATTTCTCACGATTCTGGGCATGGCAATCCTGCACTTGTCCAAATTGCCATGTCCTCTAGGTGAGATTGCAAACTTCCCAGCGGGCGAGATCGACCAGGGCCGGGGTCGAATCCCCAACTTATGAACCCGAATTCTTTCGCATCGTGCAATATGTGCTCGATGAGTCCCATCCCATCTCGACTTCCATTTGTGTCTGGGTTTCGTACCTGCTCGCAAATCTCAGGGCCGCTCTTATTGGTCCACTGAAACTCGATCGGGGCCAGACGCCATATCATCCCAGAGTGCGGAGCAGCATTTGGAACAGTATTCCGTTTAGACGATTTCTGGTGACACGAGTTACAGAGCAGTGTTTCGGCACCAATGCGGCTAACTCCACCTGTTATCCACATGCCGTGTGCTCGGGTGGAGTTTGGCAAATCGGTGGTCCACAGCGGTATGTTGTCCTCGCCTACGTGGCAATTGAGACATCGCGGGTGCGTGAACACGTCGTGGATCCGTGACCAGGCAGCCAATCCTTCCTCGCGGCTGACCGTGTCTGGTGCCGCCAGCGACGAAACATCGAGCACTAACTCACCAGACTCATCAGCCAAGGCGTTGGTGGCGCCAACCAACAGCGTGATACCGAGTGCCGCTAATTGCGTAGAGCGACTCACTTGAAATCAACGAATCGGTTGAAAGGCATTTCCCTCAGCCGCTGACCGGTTGCCGAGAAAATAGCGTCCGCCAAAGCCGGTGCAGCTGGCGCGGTTGACGGTTCTCCTAAACCGGATATGAGGGCGGCTTTTTCTACTAACTTGGTGTGGAAGCGGGGCGTCTGATAGAGACGCATCCCTTGAAAGGCATGAAAATTCGTCTGGACTGGGGCATGATCTTGGTAGGTTAGCTCGCAGTTCATAGCGTGACCTAACCCCCAAATCGCACCTCCCGTAAGTTGCGCCTCAGCGTTAACCGGATCGAAAACAGTGCCACAGTCAGCGGCGATCCAAACATCGTCAATTTGAATGCCTTGTTTGGTTAACGTGACGTCTACGACTTCAGCCACCGGTACGTGATGTGAGTGAGCAAAAGCGATTCCTCGACCGCGGCCGGGGCCGATATTGGGCCCGCTCCAGTTGCACATATCACCGACGGCTTCGAGAACCCCGCGTGACACTGGATCACTAATGAGGCGAAGTCGTTCTAATAGTGGATCGGCACCAGCTGACGATATCAATTCCGAGATAAAGCTCTCGTGAAAGAAGCTGTTGGAGCAGGCGCCAGGAGATCTCCATGACCCAATTGGTACTACCTCTGGGGCTCGGTAACCGGTCACTCGATAGTTGGGAATCTCATAGGGTTGATCATAGGCCCCCCAAACGAGAAGCGTGTCGGGTCCAGGCGGAACAATAAACACGCGTGCGAACCAGCTAGCCGAGAGCGACGGACTGATTGTGTCTATGTCAAACGAATCGATTCTGCCGTCGGAGACGGTCCCGCGTGCGTGCACCATGTGCAAAGGACGTGGGAAATCGTGCGTCATATCTTCCTCACGGGTCCATGTCGTCTTTACGGGGGTACCGGGCACAGTTCTGGCTATCTCGATCGCTTGAATGACATAGTCATGGTCTAGGCGACGACCGAAACTCCCGCCCGCCGGCAATACATGCAGAGTCACGCGATCTTTATCGACATCAACGATCTTTGCAGCCGCGTCACGAATAGCTGTAGGTACTTGTGTTGCTGTCCACACATCTACTCGGTCCGACTCTACAAGCACGGTAGCACTTAGCGGTTCGAGGGCTGCGTGAGCGAGGAAAGGAACTCGGTATTCGGCAGTGATTACTTGGTTGGCCTCGAGCGCCTGCTCAACATCGCCGTCGTCCCGTAATCGACTGTTGATGTTGTCCTCTACGTGTGCATCCTCCAGCACGCGCCACATTTCTTTACTGGTCGCCGGATACTCCGGCGTCAACCAGTCAATGTCGAGTGCGGCGGTGGCCTGCATGGCTCGCCAGGTGTTATCGGCAATCACCGCAAGGCCTTCGGAGACTTCGACGACGGAATGTACGCCTCGCATCTTGCGAGCGTCAGCGTCGCTGTATCGTTTGAGTCCTGCACCTCGACCTGGGTTCGCGCGCACGGTCGCGTATAACATGCCGGGTAGGCGAACGTCGATTCCGTAGCTCTGTGACCCGGTCGACTTCGCAACAATGTCAGTACGCTGATAGGACTTACCGAGAGTGCGCCACTGCGTTGCGGGACGAAGCTCGACATCCGTTACTGGTTCCAAAAGCGCTGCATCGGCCGCCAGTTCTGTATATGCAACACGACGATCATCCGGCAAGATCACTGCGCCATTATCTGTTTTCAGCAGTTCAATAGAGACACCAAAGCGTGTCGCTGCAGCCAGCTTTAGTGTCTCTCGAGCAGTCGCACCCGCAAGACGCAGCTTCTCGTGCAGATCGGAGACTGAAGATGAACCGCCGGTAAATTGCGCGCCAGAAAAGCGCGCGACGGACTCCATCAGTCCCTTGACCGTCTCGGGTACAAAACCTTCTGCATTTGGCTGAAACGGCAAACTATTTGAGGAAATCTTCGCATTAACGTAAGCCGGATGTGGCTGCCCGGGGTCGAGCGACACACTGTTCGGATCGATGTCCAACTCTTCGGCAATGAGATGCGCCTGTGTGGAAGTGATGCCCTGACCAACATCAGCACGAGGTACGATAAACGTAATTTCGGTAGTAGTTATTTTGATAAACGGTGTGATGGCTGCCTCACCCTGTTTCAGTTCTTTGAGTAAGGGGTTCTCTAGTGTTTTCGACACGAAGTAAACGCCGAAGGCGACTCCACCAGCGACGGCCGCAGAACCAACTAGAAATTTCCGTCGATTGACCTTTTTCTCCGGGCCGCTCATTCGGCATCCTGCATTGACACAGCGGCCGTCTTGATCGCAGCACGAATCCTTGGGTAGGTTCCGCATCGACAGAGGTTCGCCGACATCGCCAGGTCTATATCTGCATCGGTAGGGTCTGGGTTCCGGCTAAGCAAATCCGCGGCTTGCATGATCTGTCCTGACTGGCAATAGCCACATTGAGCAACTTGATGTTCGATCCAGGCGGCTTGCAGCGGGTGCAATTGGTCTGGAGTGCCAAGTTCCGAGATTGTTGTCACAGCTGCCCGGACGCTACTTGCTCGAATCTGGCACGATCGCACCGGGGCTCCGCCTATATGGACAGTACACGCACCGCACTGAGCAATGCCGCAACCGAATTTCGGTTCTGTATTGCCTAGCTCATCACGTAGCACCCATAGAAGTGGCATGTTGTCCTCAACATCCAGCTCATGGGTAACTCCATTGACTTTCAGTTTCATGCAAAGCTCCCAAGTTACAACCAGAGTTGATTTTCGTAACGATGATGGATGGTATTGGGCGCGCGAAAGCGGGACAATATGCAGATTAGGTCATGGGCCAGCATATTCGGTCAATCGAGCCGCATAAGGTTTCCAATACTGTGTTTGCATGGCATTTATGTTGGACCTATTGGATCGGAGTGAACAGAGTGAGTGACGAAAAAAAGTACTCGTTGTGGATGGGTACAGAGGTATGCTGTCGTATCCTGGGTATCGATCCAGTCGAAATGCTGCGCAGCGCGGATCTCGAGGATCTCCGGCAGCCGAACGGTGAAGTGCGAGTTACGGCTGCCCAGTACTTTGATGCCTGGAATGCGCTGGAACGCCTTACGGATCACCCATGCCATATAACATTTTTGGGGGTGACCATCGCTCGCGGCCCCGTCATACCGACATTTTTTGCGCTAACCTGTGCACCTAATTTGGAAACAGGATTGCGGCGGCTTTCTCTCTACAAGTCGTTGCTCGGACCAACGCAACTACGAGTTTTCCGTGAACACGATCTTTTTTGGATCGAGTTTCATTCCGCCGATGCGGCGCTTGACGTACCGTCAGGACTGGGTGCCCTGAATCTCGTGTACTTGGTCGAAGCGGTGCGTCTTGCAACCGCTGATCATATCATCCCGGCATCTGCATCTTTGCGCGGAACAAAACACGAGCGACACGATATCGCAGGGCATCTTGGCGTGATGCCAGAGGATGGAGATTTCAACGCCGTGGCATACACGATGGCCGACGCACGACGTTCTTTCGTCTCGGAAAACCCCCGCCTGTGGTCGGATTTCGAGGCAGATCTGCATGAGCAAATTGAGCATCAAAGGACTTGGTCGTCAGTTGCCGCTCAAGTGCGAGCAACACTTATCGAGCTCTTCAACATGGGCCGTTTCGGTGCTGAGGACGTATGCTATTCACTCGGGATGAGTCGCAGCACGCTTCAGCGTAGTCTACGCAACGAGAAGACGTCATTCCAAGTGGTATTGGATAAGACGCGCCAAGAACTCGCAATTCGATACCTGACGAAGAGTTCGCTACACATCAACGAGATTGCGTTGCTTCTCGCGTACCGGGACCCCAACAGTTTTTCGCGTGCATTTCGTCGCTGGACTGGCCGCGCGCCCTACGAGCTAAGAAACGAGACTCATAATTCTTGCTGATCGGATCTATGTGAACGCTCGACTTTGCCATTCAATTGAGGCGTTATTGCTTTGATATAAACGTGTCGCGTGCCTAGATCTTCGACGTGCCAATGAAATTTAGCCTGGAACTCGTGCTCTCTTTCAGTTCTGAGCTGCTGGATTCTGAAAGGGAATTTCTCAACAATGTGATTGACGAAGTCTATTTCTTCTGTGTGTGACGCGGGTAGATTTTTTAGAGCCCTTACGCGCGTCGCATCATCAATAACAGTGTATTGGAAGCATTTTAACCGCCGGCCCTCATTATCCTTAAAGAACAGAAACTTAGTATCCATTTGAATGTGGTGGCCTGGGACGTGCTTATTGTATCTTTTGGTATGCACAACACATCTTCATAGTTGTGTAGGAACGCGGCCCACGCCATTGCGTTTGAGTATTTGAGAAACTGTAGACTCTGATATTTTGATCGCGTGGTAGCGCTCCATTTACCACGCGATACGATGGTCATCAGTGTTGTCCTCCGTGTTATTTAGTAAAACACGAAGTGGCGGAGAGGATCCGGTGTATCTACACTCATGCACAATCCTTTTTTCGCTTTATCTTAGTTGAGCTCACGGAACCCATTAACTTTGATTGGATTTGTTAATGAGCGCTTGTCGAACGTAACAACTTATGGAAGAAAATCTCTTTCACTAATCTTCACGCCGTTGAGAAGAAGTTTCCGCAATAAGCACACACTTTCGCGTTCATCACTTTTTAGTGTGTCCAACATTGGGGCCTGATAGAAAAGATCGACAGAAGGCACGCAAATTTCTTTCCTCGAAAACAGGAGTCTGTAATACGGCCGGTTTTACTTGAGTCATGATCTCTTCTATCAATCCTTAGAACTTATGGTGCGGTGCACTGGTCATTGTGAAACAACGCGGCTATATCATTGTCGGTAGGAACAGCGCGTTCGATTGAAATCGTAAGAATTGTGTATTTTCCTTCGGGCAGCCAAATCCTGCTGTAGACATCAACTCTCACTGAAAAACCTAGTACCAATCGAAGCCTCGCAGCCCATCAGAAGGCCAAATATTTGCAATTGGATAGTTGCATGGCGCTGTAGGATCTATATGACTGGATACCTTTATTATCCGGAACGGCGGAGTCAAGCGTCTTTACCGAAGAATCGCCTTACACAGAAAACCTTTACGCTTTTTCAAACGCTTGAAGCTTCGCTACTGCAGCCGGTTATTTAATTGGTTTAAGACTTACCTCACCTCCGGCAAAACTCTGTATACCGTCGCCGGTTTTCAGTAGTAAGGCACCGCGCCCGTCAACCCCAGCCGCAATGCCGATAATGCGTTTGTCGCCCAGATGCACACTCAAGTTTTGTCCCGACAGGGCGTCGTAGTCCAGCCAGGCATCACGCCAGGTAGCAAAGCCTTGTTGATGGTAGTCGCTGACAAGGGCGATCAATTCGTCCAGCAATTTAGCCACCAAGGCGTTGCGATCTATTGACGCATTACCTGCAAGCGTTTTCAGATCGGTCCAGGGTATGTCTATTTCTGTGGCCGAGGCGTCCGGTAGCGCTCCATTGAGACCAATACCGATAACGGCTTTACAGGGGCCAGAGATTTCACCACTCAGTTCAATCAGCACACCGCCGAGCTTACGACCATCGAACACGATGTCATTAGGCCATTTGAGGCCGGGCGAATCTATGCCTTGCGACTGCAGGGCCCGCAGTATAGCCACGCCCGTTGCCAGGCTGAGTCCTTCCAGTGCGCTAATGCCAGCGTTGAATTCCCAGGCCAGCGACAGATAGATGCTGTTGGCAAAGGGACTGACCCAAGTGCGGCCGTGGCGGCCGCGTCCCTCACGCTGCGATTCTGCCACGCAGGCATAGGCACGACCTGGGTGAACAGTGCTTGCGAGCGCCCGCTCGTTGGTGGAATCTATATCCAGTAGAACATCCAGTTTCCCCAGTTTCGACGAGAACGCCATCTGCGGGCGAATACGGTCCGCATCCAGCAGGTCCAGACCACCCGCGATGCGATAACCGGTGCGGTGACGAGCTTCCAAGTGCAGACCAAGGCGTTCCAGACCTGATAATCGCTTCCAGACCGCGGCGCGGCTCACGCCCAGGGCCCGACCAATCTCTTCGCCAGAATGAAACTCGCCGTCGGCGAGTATGTGCAGCAGTTGCGCCAGGTTCATATCAGGTCTCGACGCGGCTAAGCAGTTTGTGAAAGTCTAACATCGGGGCGGCCTGAGCGGGATTGGCTGATACTCCCAGCCAGGGAATTTGCCCGAGGCAGGGTGCGGACAGCAAAGCTTCCAAGGTGGCAACGTTTTCCATTTGACGTTGCATGCTTGTTGGTCCTGCATTGGCTACCCAAGCTGCCAGTTGCAGGCCTGAGGAGCCGATTGACTGTGCACTGAGCAGGGCGTGGTTAATGCAACCCAGTTTCAAACCTACCACTAAGATAACCGGTAGTTGCAAGTGGACAGCAAAATCTGCGAGTGTCTCATCAAGGTTAAGCGGTACTAGCCAACCGCCAGCACCTTCTACCAGCGTGAAATGCTCCGGGTCCAGTATTTCGCGACAGTGTGCGGCCAAGGCGGAGGCGCTGAGTTTGGTGCCGGCCTCGGCTGCGGCAATATGTGGAGCGATGGCGGGCTCAAGTGGTATAGGGTTTACCTTGTGATAATCGATTTTTTCGGTGCTCGCTGCCATGAGTGCCAGGGCATCTTCATTGCGCAAGCCATGTTCGGTTCGGTCGCAGCCAGCCGCTACCGGTTTCAATCCGAGAGTGCTGAATCCATAGCTGGCTGAGGCATGAAGCAGTGCAGCGCTGACAAAGGTTTTGCCGACCTCGGTGTCAGTGCCGCTGACAAAAAATCCGCTCATTTCAGTATTCTCCAGGTTTGTGCAGCACCAGGAAACCAAGTTCCCACGTGACCGGCAGTTGCTCGTCATCGTCGACCAGAAGTTGGTAGGCCTCGGCAAGCGCACGCCAGCGGGACTTTCCAGCTAGGCCCTTGGGGCGTCCCTGATTAACATTGTGGGCGCCTATTTGTTGCAGTTCCCTCGCCAGCTGGCGGACATTGGCTACCTGTCGGGTCCAGGTTTCGATGTCGCAGCACTGCAGCTCTAGTCCGGCGTCCGTGCAGGCAGTTGTTAGCGTCGGCAGTGGAGCGAAACGATTCACATGGACCTCGCGATCAACCTGGCGCCAGGCGGCGCGCAGTTGCCACAGAGTGTTGGGGCCAAGCGTACTAAGATAGGCTTGCCCACCGGGCTTCAGGCAGCGCGCGAATTCCTCAGCCAGTGCGCGAAGATCCTGACACCACTGGATAGCGAGATTCGAATACACCAGATCGATAGAACTATCGGCCAAGGGTAAACACTCGGCGTCCCCGCAAACCCACTGAGCCGCAAACCCTTTTTGGCGTGCGCGCTTGAGCATGCCGTCGGCGATATCGAGACTGATTACCGTGCTGGCACCACAGTACTCACGCAGCGTTTCGGTAAAATACCCACTGCCACTGCCCAGATCCATCACGGTTAGATCTTGGTTCTTGCCAGGTCGTTCCATTCGCTCCAGCAGGGCCTGGCCCGATTGCCGTTGCAGTTCCGCACCGTCGTCGTACTCGTCGGCTCGACCAAATGATTGTGCGACCGCGCGCTTGGAACGGCTAGGCTCTGTTCGGCTTTGGTATTGCAAGAGGAAATCACCGATCCGGGACGCCACTGCCTCCGGCCGGCTGAGATGTGGGGCATGACCACAGTGCTTGGCAGACCAGGTGCTGGCATTGGAGGATGGCAGCGCCGATCCGAACTGGGCCGGAACCAATTGATCGTTGCTGCCAACGATGCTAAGCCACGGTTGCGACAAGGCCTGCAAGTCTTTGCGGAGGTCCAGCTGTTGCAGTAATTGCAAGCCATTGTCCAGGCTCGCTTCACAGCGAGACTGATTGCTTCCCTCAAGTAATTTGCGCTGCACATGCCGTTGATTCTTGTCACCTAGGGCCTGAATAGCCGCAAAATACTGCAGGCATTTATCTACGCCCCCTGTCAGCCGTTTTTGAAATGCCTCAAAGATTGCTACTGGCATACCCGTGGGCCAATCATCGCGGCTGACAAAACAGGGATTGCTGGCAATGGTAACCAGTGTGCTTACACGTTCGGGATGGTGCCGGGCAAGCCACATGGCGATATTGCCTCCCATTGACCAGCCGAGGTAGGCCGCTTTTGGGGGTAGGCGTGGCAGCAATTGCGTTACCAGCATCTCGATGCTTGCCGGGAATGTGTCTGGCTGCTTACCGTAACCCGGCAAATCCAGTGCAATAAGCGTAAAGTCTTGCTCAAGTAGCGGCCGTATTGAATCGAAGATACGACTGTCATTACCCCAGCCATGGATCAACACCAGCGGCGTAGTTTTACCGTTAGGCACCGACTGCAGTGTCCTCATCCAAGCTCATCACGTACAGTTGCCAGGGCCACCAGCAATCGTTGGATTTGAGCACTGCTATGGCTAGCGCTAAGGGCGATACGAAGGCGCGCACTGCCAGACGGTACGGTGGGCGGTCGTATGGCGGGCACCAGTAGGCCTTGTCGTCGCAGTGCAGCGGACCAGGCCTGTGATTTTTCGGCGTCACCGAGTATCAGCGGTTGGATGGCGGTTTGTGAAGCGGCCAGGTTTAGCCCGAGGCTGTAAGCTGAGCCGCGAAACAGGGCAATATTGGCTTTTAGGTTTTCGCGGATGTGCGGTTCATCGTGCAGCACCCGCAGACTCTCGAGTGCGGCAATGGCAAGAGCCGGTGGTATCGCTGTGGTGTAAATATAGCTGCGCGCGGATTGGATCAGAGTTTCAATCAGCGTCTCTGAACCTGCAACAAATGCGCCCATAACTCCCAGCGCCTTGCTTAGGGTGCCCATAAGCAGGGGCACCTCATCCTTGTCTAGGCCATAGTGTTGCAGGCTGCCGGCGCCGGTTTTCCCCAGTACTCCGAAGCCATGTGCGTCGTCGACTAGCAGGCAGGCATTGTATTCAGTGCACAGCTGCGCCAGCTCCGGCAGCCGAGCAATATCGCCATCCATGCTGAATACTGCGTCACTGGCAACTAACTGGCGTTCTCCACCGGCCCTTTGCAATAGCTTTTCCAGCGCTGCAGGACTGTTGTGGGCGTAGCGCCGGAAGCGCGCACCAGACAGACGGCCACCATCAAGTAGCGAAGCGTGGTTGAGGCGATCCTGGAATATGCGATCTTTGGGGCCAAGCAGCGCCGTAATAATGCCGAGGTTCGCCTGGTAGCCACTACTGAATAGCAGCGCCCGTTCGCGGCCAGTGAATTCGGCCAGCGCCAATTCCAGTTCGTGATGTGGGCGTTGGTGACCGCTTACCAAGTGTGAGGCACCGGCACCGGCTCCGTATCGATCCAGCCCCTGCTGAAAGGCGGCCACCACACGGGAGTGATTGGCCAGCCCCAGGTAATCATTGCTACAGAATGCCAATAGTGCGTCGCCGTCCACGACGACTTCTGGTCCCTGCGGCGAATCGACCAGCATTCGCTCCCGATACAACTCTTCCTCACGGCGCTGCTCAAGTGCTCGGCTGAGGCCCCAGTGCCGCATGACTTTAGCGCCTCAAGCAGAGACCGCGTTGTAGAAAAGGCTGCGGTCTTCGGCCCGGTGTGTTTGGTCCAGTGCCGACAGGGCTTCGTAGTCCAGCGGCTGAATGCCCAGCCGATCAAACAGTTGCTGATCCAGATTCTCGGCGGGGTTGGGCGTGGTGAGAAGCTTTTCGCCATAGAAAATTGAGTTGGCGCCGGCCAAAAAGGCCAGAGCCTGGGTCGAGTCGTCCATCGCTTCGCGGCCGGCTGAGAGGCGTACCCAGGATCGCGGCATAATAATACGAGCCACGGCAATCACCCTGATAAACTCGATAGGATCCAGCTCTTCTGCGTCTTGCAACGGGGTGCCGGCAACGCGCACCAGCATGTTAATCGGAACACTGTCGGGATGGGTGGGCAAGTTGGCCAATGCTTGCAATAAGCCGGCGCGATCTTCTTCCTTCTCGCCCATACCAAGAATGCCGCCACTGCACACTTTGATGCCCGCGCTGCGCACGCTGGCGAGGGTATCCAGCCGGTCTTGGTAGCAGCGGGTGGAAATAATGTCGCCATAGAACTCAGGCGAGGTATCCAGGTTATGGTTGTAGTAATCGAGGCCAGCGTTCGCCAGCGCATTGGCCTGGGTGTCGGTGAGCATTCCCAGAGTCATGCAGGTTTCCAACCCTAGCTCTTTTACTTGCGATACCATCTCGGCCAATTTCGGCAAGTCACGATCTTTTGGGGAACGCCAAGCGGCGCCCATACAGAAGCGACTGGAACCGGCTTTCTTGGCTTTGCGGGCTTGCTCGACCACCTTCTGCACTTCCAATAGAGCTTCGTTTTCCAAACCAGTGTCATACCGTTTGCTTTGCGGACAGTACTTACAGTCCTCCGGGCAAGCCCCCGTTTTGATCGACAGCAGAGTGGATACCTGCACGGCGTTGGGGTCAAAATTCTCCCGATGAACCTGCTGTGCACGGAACACCAGGTCATTAAAGGGCATGGTCAGTAGGGCTTTGATTTCCTGGCGGCTCCAGTCGTGTCGGGTGGCTGAGCTTGATGGCATAGTTAGTAAACCTAGAGAGCTAAATACAGTTGACTATGCTACTGCCTGCCCTTACTTTGTCAACTAAGTGATTCGAGGTGGGTTTACCAAAGTGGTGATGAACGCTGCGCAACTGTTGGCCGCTGATGCTCGGCATGTCTGGCATCCCTATTCGGGGGTTGAAAGCGCCTACCCCCTATTTCCGGTCGTGGCGGCTGAGGGAGTGGAACTGGAACTGGCCGATGGTCGGCGCCTTATTGATGGTATGTCTTCTTGGTGGTCGGCCATACACGGCTACCGCAATAAGGCGATTGACAGTGCCATGAAGACCCAGATCGATACCATGTCTCACGTGATGTTCGGGGGGTTAACACACCCTGGTGCAGTAGAATTGTGTGAACGGCTGGTGACGATGACACCTGAACCGCTGCAGCGGGTGTTCCTGGCCGATAGCGGTTCGGTGTCTGTTGAGGTGGCGATCAAGATGGCGCTGCAGTACTGGCAGTCTCTAGGCCGCCCCGACAAAGTGCGCCTACTAAGCCTGGAGGGCGGTTACCACGGCGACACTTTTATGGCGATGTCGGTGTGTGATCCGGTCAATGGCATGCACCACCTGTTTAACAAAGCCATTCCTCAGCACCACTTCGCACCGCGGCCGCAATGCCCGTTCGGCGCTCAACGCAGCGAATCTGATATTGCTTCCCTGCGCGAACTGTTGCGGCAGCACCACTGCGAACTGGCTGCACTCATCCTCGAACCGATTGTGCAAGGCGCTGGAGGTATGTGGTTTTATTCGGCAGATTACCTGGCGGCGGCGCGAACCCTATGTGATGAATTCGAAGTGCTGCTAATTGCTGACGAGATTGCTACCGGATTTGGTCGCACTGGCAAGATGTTTGCCTGCGAACATGCCAGTATCAGCCCGGATATTTTATGTCTGGGCAAGGCCCTTACCGGCGGCGCCGTCACTCTAGCGGCAACTGTGTGTAGTGAGCAGGTAGCGCGGGGAATCTGCGATGGCGAGGCCGGTGTGCTCATGCATGGACCCACTTTTATGGGCAACCCACTGGCCTGCGCGGCGGCGAATGCCAGTTTGGAATTACTCAGTTCACAGGATTGGCAAGCCAATATAGCACGTATTGCAACAGTGTTAACAAATGAACTGGCCAGCGCAGCTGAACTGGACTGCGTGGCCGAGGTGCGTACTCTGGGTGCGATTGGAGTGATTGAAATGATCCGCCCTGTGGATATGGCGGTGTTACAACCTGCGTTGGTGGAAGCGGGCATCTGGCTACGCCCCTTTGGAAAGTTGGTGTACACCATGCCCCCTTACATCAGCAGCGATACTGAGCTTCGCAGGTTATGCGAAAGCACGATTGGTGTGCTGACACAATTGGGTGAAAAATCTCTGGCTGAACCAAGGCAGTAATACCGTCATTGCGCAGCAGTCTCAGCGCCAGTTCCTGATGGCCATTGCAGCGAGATGGGGACATTGCGCAGTAAATCCACAAATATCCGCTATAGGGCTTCTTTATCCCTGCCAGTGCGGCCGCAAAAAACTTCGTTTAATTCTGCTGGCAAGGGAGTCGCAGCTGCAGAACACGCTAGGCAGTGTTGGCTATTTTATCTTGTACGTCACCCGATAGGCTCCCGGTGCATCACCTGTCCATGATCGAAATGCTCGATTGAACGCGGATGGCTGCGAGAACCCGAGTAGATAACTGATCTCAGAAATTGATTTATCACCGCGTCGTAAATGCATAAGGGCCACATCACGTCGTACGCTGTCCTTGATTTGTGCAAAGGTGTTGCCTTCTTTTTTTAACTGTCTACTCAACTTAGCCTCGCTCATTTGCAATCGATCTGCCACAGTACTCAAACTCATGGGTGCGTAAACATCCTTTGAACGCAGAAGCCTTTTAACTCGTCCAGATACGCTTTCATCTATCGCTGTGGATGTTAGTAGATTTGGCAGCATCCGTAAGAAATTTGGGATTGAATCGGGTGTTTGAATAACCGGGTTGTCAAGGAAGCGACGACTGAAAGTTATGTAATTTTCTGACTGATCAAAATAGTGAGGGCAAGGGAATACATCTTTGTAATCCTTAGCGAACGAAGGAGCAGGTGTAGTCAAGTTGAGTTGATCCAGTATCAGTGCTTTATCCGTTAGCCATCTGGCTAGGCGCAACAACACTATGAAAAGCATCGTAGTGAACACCGCATTATCTTGCTCTCGATTTTTTACATAACGCACACTCAAAGTCGCGTTTACTTTTCCTTCGCTCAAGTCGAACTGGATATCATCATGAACCAGAGATACAAAAAGAGAGCATTTCTCGAACGCGGCTCGTAACGTTTTTTGGCTAACTACTACAAGACAGAGTAATTCAATCCCGCCTGGAGATGTTGGTCGTTCCAAAAACCCCAAGGTTTCGTCCTTAAGAGCGTCGACCAAAGTGAGTATTATATTACCGACTTCTTCGCTGGGTAAACGTTGATTCTGAGTGTCTTGAAGGCTCGAGCTTAGTCCTGCGCGATGAAGAATCTCGTGTACATTCACATGATTATTCACCTGGCTTTCTATGGCCAGTGGAATCGCATCCATACTGAAAGATCGGTCTTTTCTCATTATCTCTCTACCTTCTAGTACGTGGATTCTTGCGTGTCAAAACAGTTAGGAATTCTCGGCGCATCCGGCACTTTTTCACGTAAGCCGCAGTTCTTAGTTTGAAGATTTTTGTCATCAATTTGCATTGTCCCGTCAATGCCAACTAATGACGACGTGGTTTATAGTCCGCAGCTGGAAGTGACGCCTAATTTTGGCTGCGAGTCAACCTTCTTGGCTACTGAGTATAAAGCTAATGCTATTTACAGAACAACATGACGCCATACGTAACACGATATCGCGATTCGTAGATGAGGAGATCAACCCCCACACCGAAAGATGGGAGGCAGAGGGCATTTTTCCAGCCAGCGATTTGTTTGAAAAGATGGGTGAGTTAGGTTTGCTAGGGATCTCTAAGCCTGAAGAGTATGGCGGTATGGGCTTGGACTATAGCTACGAAATATTATTCGCTGAAGAGCTAGGCAGAATAAACTGCGGCTCGATCGGAATCGCTATCGGCGTTCAAACCGACATGGCTACCCCGGCGTTGGCCAAGTTTGGGAGCGATTATGTTAAGAAGACGTTTTTAACCCAGGCCATATCCGGCAAGGCTGTATTTTGCCTTGGCGTTACTGAGCCGCATGCTGGTTCCGACGTTGCTAACATCAGTACTAAAGCGGTGCGGGATGGCGATGACTACGTCATAAACGGCACGAAAATGTGGATCACCAACTCGACGCAAGCTGATTATATTTGCTTGTTGGTAAATACTGGCGGCGAAAATCGTCATGCCAACAAATCTTTGATCATCGTCCCTACGAATTCCGCTGGTGTTTCGTTTTCAGATAGGTTGGAAAAGCTTGGTATGCACGCATCTGATACAGCTCAGATATTTTTTGACGATGTCAGAGTGCCTGCAAAAAACCTGGTTGGCGAGGAGGGGCATGGTTTCTTCTATCAGATGTTTCAGTTTCAAGAGGAGCGTCTTTTTGGAGCTGCTGGGGCGCTTAAAGCCATTGAGCACTGTATTCAAAGCACTATCGAGTACACACAGCAACGCATTGTTTTTGGTAAGCCGCTAATAGACCAGCAGAGTATTCATTTTCGGCTCGCTGAGCTTCAGTCTGAAATCGAATTACTTCGCGCATTAATCTACGATGTGGTTGAGGGATATCTTCACGGCACCGACGTCACTATCAAGGCCTCTATGGCTAAGCTCAAGGCGGGAAGGCTTTCACGTGAAGTAACCGATGCCTGCCTGCAATACTGGGGTGGTATGGGTTATATGTGGGACAACCTGGTGTCTCGAGCGTTCCGGGATTTAAGGTTGACCTCGATCGGTGGCGGTGCTGACGAAGTTATGCTTAGCATCATTTCCAAGAAGATGGGAATCCTGCCACGCGGTTAACGTGGCGCTTGATATAAACAACCAAAGAGAATTTATCGATGCCCGCTATAGAGTCACAACTGGATCCGCAATCTACCGATTACCAAAACGACCTAAAGGCGATGACAAACGCGGTCGAAGAGTTCCGAGGCATTGAGAGAAAGGTAATAGAGGCGGCAAAAGCTAAGGCTGAGCGATACGTCAAAAAGGGCTTTCTACCCCCTCGCGAACGCCTAAGCTTGCTGTTGGATGCTGGTGCACCATTTCTAGAGTTGTCGAGTCTTTGCGCGTATATGCAAGACGAAGACCCTGATGGGTCTGGTGCAGGTGGAAATTATATCGCAGGCATTGGCACAATCGCTGGTGTGCGCTGCGTCGTCGGTGTCGATGACTACCTGACCAAGGGCGGCAGTATCGGGCCTCTGGGCGGAAAAAAGCGCATGCGAATGTTGACCATCGCTAAAGAGAACAAGTTGCCGATGGTGTCGCTATCACAAAGCGGTGGCGGCAACCTCAAATTGGTTGGCGATACCTTCGGCGAGTCCGGGTACATATTTTTCCAGCAGTGTCAGTTGTCGGCAGCGGGAATACCTCAAATCACCGTTGTCCATGGCAGTGCGACAGCCGGTGGTGCTTACCAACCAACGCTTTCCGATTATCTAATTCTGGTGCGCAAGCAATCAACGATGTATCTGGCTGGACCACCCCTGCTAAAAGCGGCAACGGGTGAGATCGCTACCGATGAGGAACTCGGGGGTGCGGAGATGCATAGTGAAGTTGCGGGTACCAATGATTACCTCGCGGAGAACGATGCGGACGGAATACGTATTGCGCGAGAGATCTCCAGTAAGCTCGGCTGGAATAAGCAGAGTTTGGTAAGGGAGAAAGTAGCGTTTGACGAGCCGCTTTATCCGGCTGAAGAGCTCAGAGGTATCGTTCCGGAAGATGCCAAAAAGCCCTTCGACATGCGCGAGGTAATTGCGCGTATCGCGGACGGATCGAGCTTTCTAGAGTTCAAGGGCGATCTTGATAACGGCACGCTCTGCGGTCACGTGAGTATTGAAGGCCAGCCATGCGGTGTTATTGGAAACAATAGCCCTATAACGGCGGCCGGAGCATCGAAAGCCGCGCATTTCATACAGCTTTGTGAGCAATCAAGTACGCCATTGCTCTTTCTTGCGAATACCACAGGCTTCCTTGTCGGTACCGAACCGGAACAGGCTGGAATTATTAAGCACGGTGCCAAATTTATTCAAGCCGTCAGCAACTGCACGGTACCCAAGATAACAATCATTGTGAGTGGTTCTTATGGTGCCGGTAATTATGCAATGGCTGGCAGAGGTATGAATCCGCGCTTTCTCTTTTCGTGGCCGAGAAGTGTTGTGTCGGTGATGGGTCCAGCGCAAGCAGGCAGCGTAATGCGTCAAGTCGCAGAGGCGAAAATGGCTCGAATGGGGGAAGTCACCGAAGAAATGCAAGGTATGGTCGATGCAATGGTCGAAGAAACCATAAGTGACATGGAAGCCCGTTCAAATGCGTTAGCCAATACCGCGCGAGTGTGGGATGACGGTTTGATAGACCCGGCCGATACCCGAGCAGTTGTCGCTTTCGCACTGAATGTTTGTCAAGAAGGCGACATGAGATCAACGAATCCCAATACATTTGGAATTGCCCGACTGTAGCGTCTCCCACGCCCCATAAATCGGAAATCATACGATGAATAAGATTACTAAAGTACTAATTGCCAATCGTGGTGAGATCGCTGTTCGCGTAATTAAGACGGCGCGTAATCTAGGTTATAGGACCGTGGCTGTTTATAGCGACGCTGACGTAGGTGCCTTGCACGTCGCAGAAGCGGATCAGGCCGTGCGGATAGGAGCTGCAAGTGTTGGGGAGTCATACCTGCTCGCTCAAAACATCCTGAGTGCCGCAAAAATTACCGGCGCCGATGCTATTCACCCTGGATACGGGTTTTTATCCGAGAATGCTGATTTTGCAAATGCTTGCGAGGAAGCGGGAATCGTTTTTATTGGTCCCCGATCCGACGCCATAGAGTTAATGGGGAGTAAACGACTATCCAAAATAGCGATGCTCGAAGCTGGGGTTCCCTGCATACCCGGGTATCAGGACGCTGATCAATCAGATGAAACGCTGCAAGCAAAAGCTGGCGACATCGGCTTTCCACTGATGGTCAAGGCATCGGCGGGCGGTGGAGGTCGAGGAATGCGCTTGGTGCATGAAGCGGGAGAGCTGGTCGAACAAATCCGTACGGCACGGTCAGAAGCCGAAAGCGCGTTTGGCAGCGGCGAGCTGATTCTTGAGAAAGCGGTTTTGGAGCCGCGGCATATTGAGATACAGGTATTTGCTGACGAGTCCGGGAACGCGATTTATTTGGGTGAGCGTGACTGCTCCATACAGAGACGTCATCAGAAGGTCGTCGAAGAGGCGCCTTCCCCATTTGTCGACCCTGATTTGCGGGCCCGCATGGGTGAAGCGGCCGTTAACGCGGCCAAAGCTTGTAATTATCGCGGTGCTGGCACGGTCGAATTTCTGGTCGATAAAGACAAGCACTTTTACTTCCTAGAGATGAATACTCGCCTTCAAGTTGAGCACCCTGTTACGGAGCTCATCACCGGCCTGGATCTCGTTGAATGGCAGCTCAGGGTAGCTACTGGTGAGAATCTACCGATAAGCCAGGATGATGTGACTCTCACCGGCCACGCCGTGGAAGTCAGGCTTTACGCGGAAGATCCGCGTAACAACTTTATGCCGCAAACAGGTGTCATCCACTTGTGGGACTATCCGGAGCGCAGTGGTTTGCGTATGGATCACGGTATACAAACAGGGCAACAGATAAGCCCCTTTTATGATCCGATGATCGCTAAAGTGATCACCTACGGTGCTGATCGATTCGAAGCGATCAGAAAGCTCGCGTCCGCTGTGCAAGATACTCGATTGCTCGGCGTCAACAATAACAAGTTGTTTCTACAAAACATACTGAGAAATGACGTGTTCGGCGCAGGCCAAGCAAATACAGCGTTCATAGAACAACATTTCAGCAACGATCCGAGCATGGATCAGAAATATCCCTCTGGCGAAACTCTGGCGCGGGCCGCTGTGCTGTTCTATCAACAGGAAAAACAGTTTGGCTCCCAGAGCGCGTCCAGCTGGAGTAAACCAACTCCCCAGACTTACGACTATAAGCTTGAGTTCGACGGTGAATCTAAATCTGTACACCTAAGCGAAGACAACGGACAGTTTAGTGTTAGTTGTGATGCACAGACGATGACCATTTCAATGCTTGAAATGTCTGCTTCAAGCTGCGTCTACGTAGAGGGCGCTGTCCGTGAATCACTCAACTATGCATTTTCCGGTGCGACGCTTTTCTTGGACGACGGTACCGGGCACTTCGAGATAGAGAATGTCACTCACCAGCCCGCGACAGCGGCTGGTGGTCTAGGCAGTGGCCAATTAAAAGCGTCAATGGATGGTGCGATCGTTAGTGTTTTGGTTAGCGAGGGTGAGGCCGTTGATTCTGGGCAGACTCTGGTCGTGCTTGAAGCGATGAAAAATGGAGCACGCTCTCAAGGCAGGCATTTCGGGCAAGGTTAAGTCGATTGGCTGTGTGGTGGGACAGCAGGTCAAGTCAAAGCAGCTCCTAATCGAAGTTGAAGAACCCATTGAATAGTGTTTGGCAAAACCGCTTTTGAGAGAGATGCAAACTATGACTGAAGTGATAAAAATAGCGAACTGCAGTGGCTTTTACGGTGACCGGTTGTCTGCGGCCAAAGCTATGGTGGACGGCGGACCAATTGATGTTCTGACTGGCGACTACTTAGCAGAACTCACTATGGCGATTCTTTATGGCCAAAAAATGCAGCGAGATACTGGGGGCTATGTCGGCACTTTTCTGAAGCAGGTTAAAGAGGTGCTCGCTAGCTGCGTAGAGAAGAACATTAAAATCGTATCTAACGCCGGTGGCCTAAACCCCGCTGGCATGGCAGAAGCGGTCAAAGAGATAGCGAATGAACTCAAATTGGATGTTAGCGTCGCTTATATTGATGGCGATGACCTTGTCCCACGCCTAGACGAGTTAAAGGAAAAAGGGGAAACCCTCACAAACTTGGATACAGGCGTCCACCTTAGTGACACCAACAATACCTTATTGACCGCAAACGTCTATCTTGGGGCGTGGGGTATCAAGGAGGGCCTCGAGCAGGGTGGTGCCGCTCGCCTTGCCCTCCTTGCGGGTGATCTCCCAGCCCTTGTACCAGCTCATGTTGGCAGAGGTCTGGAGCATGTTGTCGCCGTGCCAGCCGGAGATGGGCACGAAGGCGACGGCGGCGGGGTTGTAGCCGACCTTCTTGATGAAGCCGCTCACCTCCTTCTGGATCTCCTCGAAACGGGCCTGGCTGTAGGGGGGCTCGGTGGAGTCCATCTTGTTGACACCGACGATGAGCTGCTTGACGCCGAGGGTGTAGGCCAGCAGGGCGTGCTCGCGGGTCTGGCCGTTCTTGGAGATACCGGCCTCGAACTCTCCGGTGCCGGAGGCGATGATGAGCACACCGCAGTCGGCCTGGGAGGTGCCCGTGATCATGTTCTTGATGAAATCACGATGGCCGGGGGCGTCGATGATGGTGACGTAGTACTTGGGCGTCTCGAACTTCCACAGGGCGATGTCGATGGTGATACCGCGCTCGCGCTCGGCCTTCAGCTTGTCCAGCACCCAGGCGTACTTAAAGGAGCCCTTGCCCATCTGGAAAGAGGTAATAAAAGACCATTAGTCATCCATAATTAAACCACGTGGCTTTTAAGCTCGCTTACCTCCTGGGCCTCCTTCTCGAACTTCTCGATGGTTCGCTTGTCGATTCCACCGCACTGGTAGATGAGATGACCGGTCGTGGTCGACTTGCCAGAGTCGACGTGACCAATCACGACAATGTTGATATGGATCTTCTCCTTGCCCATCTTGAAGTTTGATAGGTTGGTACCGTTCTGGTAGGATACGAATCAACTGCGAACGATCTCAAGTCAGACTGAAAAGAGAAAGAAAACGTGGTGTAAAAATCGAATGACAAGCAGTGAAAGAATGCGTGCATGTTGCACCATGCGGAGGGCGGGTTGCCACAGCAAATGGGCCCACGGACAGGGATAGGCCAATTTGTACGTCACAAGCGCATATCTTCAGTGCGACGTACAAACGGTCAAGTCAAAGGGTACTTTATTCCCGGCCCAAAATTAACCTGGGCATTTCTTAGGGTCCCCCAGCTGGCGTGCCCACTGGCGTACCCAAGCC
>JBCCIP010000049.1:0-40043 GCA_039111475.1 Pseudomonadota bacterium
AAGCGCTAAGGCATAAAACAAATAAAAGCCTGTAGTTATCACCAGAAACGGCCAAAACATATCGGGGTGAATGGTAGATTCTTCAGTGAATTTGATCGTTGCCGGTTGGTGCAGGCTGTACCACCAGTCCACCGACTTATAAATTATCGGGATATTGATTGTCCCTACCAGGCTCAGCACAGCACATGCCTTACCACTCTGCTCGGGGTTATCAAACGCCTTGTTCAATGCTATGACACCGACATACAGAAAAAACAGGATCAGCATGGAAGTAACCCTCGCATCCCACACCCACCATGTACCCCATGTTGGTTTTCCCCAAACAGCCCCGGTAAACAGCGCAAGAAACGTCAGTATGGCGCCAATCGGTGCCGCTTCTTTCATCACTATATCAGCAAGCTTCATTCGCCAGATCAAGCTGATTGCACCTGCTATCGCCATTACGTAGTAGCCCACCAGCGAGATCACTGCGGTTGGCACATGAATATAAAATATTCGAAAACTATTCCCTTGTTTATAATCCTCGGGCGCTATCGCCAACGCCCAGATAAGACCAAGCGATAAAAATCCTGCGCAGAAAAATGCCAACCAAGGCAGCAGTCTCGTGCTGAAGTCATAGAACCAGCGCGGAGAACCAAATTTGTGAAACCAGGACCACATCAGAAGATTATACGTTGCTTTGCCGTTACTACAGTGGCTAATGGTAATAATTGAGACGTAATCCTGCTACAACCGCGAGCGGGCTCAAGGCAATTGCCAACACAAATTGCGCGATCAAGATGAGAATCGGCCCAGTGTATTCGTAACCATGCGCAGCGTTTGTGACCGCAGCAGCCGCGAAAATCAATACTGGCACGTACAGCGGAAGAATCAGCAACGCCAGTAACAGGCCACCTCTTTCAAAGCCTACTGTTAAGGCAGCGCCAATCGCTCCGATCATCACCAGCGTCGGCACGCCTACCAACAAACTGACAATTAACGCCGGTAGGCCGGGCACAGGCATGCCTAGCATAACGGCCAATAAAGGTGATACCAAAGCAAGCGGCGCCGCTATCAGTAGCGCCTGCGCCATCAGTCTTGCCAGCATCAGAAAATACAGCGGTTGTGCCGCCAGCAGCAATTGCTCAAGACTGCCATCCGCGTAATCATGTCGAAACAAAGCATCCACTGACAACATAACCGCAAGCAGCGCGATTACCCAAATCAGCCCAGGGGATAACTCGGCAAGCTGCGCTTTATCAGGTCCAATGCCAATCGCAAACAGACTGCACACTAGTACGAAAAACCACACAGCGTTTAAGCTCGCCGCCGGATTCCGAACACTCAGCAGCAATTCGCGGCGCAACACTGCCCTAATCACGTTTGCTTCAACACTATAGCTGCACCAATTTGACGTCAGACACGCCGGTCAGCGGTTGATGCGTTGTGAGGATCACGAGGCCGCCTTGTTCGGCCTGCTGCTGAATCAAACTCTGTAGCAACGTCACTCCGGCAGCATCGAGTGCGGTAAAAGGCTCATCTAGAATCCACAGCTGTGCATCCACCGTCAGCAATCTGGCCAGGGCAACGCGACGCTGTTGTCCAGCCGACAGATGATGGCAAAGTACACCGTCGCACTCCGCCAGTTGCATCGTCTGCAAAGCCGCTTCCGCTCGCGCATGATCTACTGGGCCGCTCAACTCACTCAACCAGGTCAAATTTTCAAGTGGTGTGAGCGAGGCCTTCACTGCTGAGCTATGGCCAAGATAAAGGCTTCTACTGCGAAATTCGCTGGCAGGAACCGCCACACCCTGCTCCAACCACGTCACGGAGCCCTCATAGTCTTGAGCAAGTCCGGCTATGATCCGCAGCAACGTTGACTTGCCACAGCCATTAGCCCCTCGTATTTCAACAAGGTCGCCGGGCGCGCAATTGACATTAAACTGATCAAATAGCAAACGCTCACCGCGTTCGCAACGTAAATCCCGAAGTTGAAGCAATATCTACTAACCCAATGAAAATCAGCTGCCATTCTATAGTCGGCAGCTTACAGTTGCTAGCGTGCTCTAATGTTGGTCACGGTTCCCCAGATTCAGCGATGCTGGGAGAATTGGTTTCAGAATTTTGTTCCGGCGGGGTGTTGGTGAACAGCAGACCGCCGCCTTCCAGCTCTATGGTATTAAATTGCAAGGGCGCGTTGCTCCCCTCTATTTGCCCAGGGCTGAGCCCTTCCGGTAGTACCGGCTTCAGTTCTTGTGGGATTCTATCTCCAAGCTCTTGTGCGACGATGGATTCTGCCGCCTGACGATTTTCTTCCTGGTCGCGATTAATACCTTTAACAAAAATTCCAGCGTCGTTCTTTACATTCTGGAACAACTCCGGTTCTATCGGAATTATGCTTGGTCTGACGGTAGTTGTACGGGCGATCATTAAATTCACTCGCCTGTTCTTGGCACGACCTTGCACAGAAGTATTGGGTGCTACTGGCTGATATTTGCCGTAGCCCACGGCAGCCATGCGCTCCGGTGCGACGCCTTTGTCACTTAGGAATCGTACCACCGCTGCCGCTCTGGCCGCAGATAACTCCCAATTGGATGCGAATCGGGTCCCTGTAACGGGCGTGTCGTCAGTAAACCCTTCCACCTTCATTGGTAACTCGTAATCCTTTAACACTTCGGCTACTTGTGTGAGAAGAATCAAGGCATCGGTCGTCAGCTCAGTATTGCCCGCAGGAAACAAAAGACTTGAGTCAAGCTCCACTTGAAGCCATTCTTCGTTGCCACGAATCTGCAAATCATTGATGCCGCTAAAGCGTTGCACAATGGTGTCACCCTCAGTTTCCAGAGAATTGTCGGTCTTCTGCTCACTCACATTCTGTCCTGCATTGGACTGACCTGCATGGCCACCCAGGTCAATCATGGTGCTGGATTTGGCCTCTGCATCTTTCTGCCCTACAGTACTTGCGCTCGCATTCGGTGAGGCAAACATGTCACTGAGTTTTTTCGAAAAGGCAGTGGCTTGCTGCTCATTAAGTTGAGCCACCGAATACATCACTACGAAGAAAGCCAGCATTAACGTCAGAAGATCAGCGTACGATACTAACCATCGGTCATGGCTGACCGGCTCCTCTGCTTGCAATGAGCGTAAAAGTGCCGAACTCACTATGCAATGCCAGGGAGGAAACTGGCGAGCTTGCGCTCAATCGCTTTGGGGCTGGTGCCCTCCGCGATAGACACTATACCCTCTATGGCCAGGGCCCTACCCTGAACCTCAAGCTTTATGCAGCTGCGAAGTTTTGCGGCAATAGGCAGCAATATCAAATTTGCCAGCCCAACACCGTATATGGTTGCCACGAATGCAATCGCAATACCTGGACCAAGTTTCTCCGGGTCTGTCAGATGCTGCATAACATGTATCAAGCCCATGACCGCGCCGATAATACCGATTGTTGGCGCGTAGCCTCCCATACTTTCAAAGAATCTAGCAGCCTCCAGATCGCGTTGCTCCCTCAGCGCAGAGTCTGTTTCCATCGCACCGCGAATCAGTTCAGGTTCTCCTCCATCAATAAGCATTTGCAATCCGCGTTGAACAAATTTATCGGGCTCCTTCTCGGCGCTGTCTTCCAGGCCAAGCAGTCCCAACTTGCGAGCCTGTGAAGCCCAGCCAACAATTTTGCCAACGTGATTTTCGGCGTTAGATAAAGGGGGGTAGATGATCCAGCGCAAGCGTTCCAACGCAAAACGCAGTTGGCCTTTGGGCGTTTGCAGAACGGCGGCACCTAAGG
The DNA here is from genome assembly GCA_039111475.1 of Pseudomonadota bacterium. Taxonomy (GTDB): domain Bacteria; phylum Pseudomonadota; class Gammaproteobacteria; order Pseudomonadales; family JAUIET01; genus JAUIET01. Next base: position 3,764 of record JBCCIP010000049.1, read on the forward strand.
TGCCACCCACAACGATAATGCCAGCCGGCAAGTTCAAAAACGTATTGAGTTGGCCGCCGTCGAGATAGTTGCCACCAAACACCGCACCAAAGGCGATAACGATACCGATTAAGCTAAGCGCGTCCATAGCAGGTTTCTACCCTACTCCTTGATCTGCCAGGAAGACAGTCGCGATCGAAGTCGTAACATCGCCTGGCTGTGAATCTGGCTTACTCGAGATTCGCTAACACCGAGAACCTCACCGATTTCTTTGAGGTTTAATTCGTCATCGTAATACAGGGACAACACCAGTTTTTCACGCTCGGGCAAATTGTCTATCTCAGCGATCACGGCTTCCTTGAGAGTCGCTTCCTGAATCGACTGTGCTGGCGTTGCCCTGGACGTATCTATTGGTTCCTCATTAGAATCCTCTCGCTCTACGATCTCATCCAGGCTGTGCAAGCGGCTGCCCGCAGTGTCTTTCACAAAGGTGTAATAACTATCGAGGTCGATCTCTAATTCTTGAGCGACTTCTACGTCCGCAGCCTCTCGGCCCAAACGGCCTTCTACACTGCGAATTGCTTTTGATATGCGTCTGGCGTTACGGTGCACAGATCGTGGCGCCCAGTCGCCTTTTCGGACCTCATCAATCATCGAGCCTCTGATACGAATACCCGCATAGGTTTCGAAACTGGCCCCTTTACCACTGTTGTAATTTCTGGCGGCCTCTAGTAAGCCGATCACACCGGCCTGTATCAAGTCATCAAGTTGTACACTGGCCGGAAACCTCGCCATGAGATGTTGACCTATGCGTTTTACCAATGGCGCGTAGCGCTCAACGAGTGCAACCGGGTCTGATTCGTTGGACGATTCGGTGTAGACCGACACCTTGTCAACGACACTTTTTCCCGAGCCTTGCGATTTTGCGATACTCATTGCCACACCACTGTTCTGGCGATATTTACTGGAGACTGCATAAGTCTGGTCTCACACCACGTTACTGAGTAATAATTTTTCAAAAAAGAACTCCAGCTGACCGTTAGCCTGCGAGGGAACTGGCCAACGATCCACTTTCTCGGCCAACGCGCGAAATGCTTGACCCGCTTTCGATCTTGGCGAATGTTCAAGCAATGCAACTTGCTTTTTTACCGCTTTTCTAAGTTGCTCATCGTAGGGTATGTGACCGGCGTACTGAATGGATATATCCAGAAACTGGTCTGTTGCCCGCTGCAATTTCTCGAATAAGGCTCTGCCATCATTAGCAGACTCAGTCATGTTCGATACAACTCTGAAACGCCGGCGACCAAAGTCACGACTACTAAGTTTTATCAGGGCGTAGGCATCCGTAAGTGATGAGGGCTCATCACACACCACAACGATCACTTCGTTAGATGCATGAACGAAACTCATTACGTGATTTTCAATGCCAGCAGCAGTGTCGATAATCAAAACATCCAGTAGATCATCGATACTATTGAATGCATTGATAAGTGCTGCGTGCTCCGAAAGCTCAAGATTCACCATTGAACGACTACCGGAAGATGCAGGTACTATATGCAAGCCCTTTGGGCCTTGCATGAGAATGTCTTTCAAAGAGCAATCCCCCTTTAGTACATCCTCCAGCGTATTGCTCGGCGTTAGGCCTAGCAGAACATCAACATTTGCCAGCCCCAAATCAGCATCTAGCAAAGCTACTCTTTTATGCATTCTCAGCAGTGCCAGACCCAGATTGATCGCGATATTCGATTTGCCAACACCGCCTTTCCCGCCGGTGACCGCAACCACCTGAATTCCTTTATTGTTACTCACTTGCTGCCCTCAACTTCCGTGTTTACTGGTGTGGCTGTGATTAAATCAGTTCAATCTGACGTTCAGCTGTTGATTCTATGGCATCCGCCAGGCCGCCTCCGTCAATTCTACTTACATCAGTTTCCTTACACGCAAAGGTTAGCAGCTGCTCAATAAGCAATCTTGGCGTGGCTCGCGCCAGATCGTCAGGTATGGTGTGACCACTGGCGAGATAAGCCGCTGGCAATCCATTACTCACCAGCAAACTAACCGCCGGCCCTAGGCTTGGACATTCATCAAGACGAGTAAAAATACAGCCCTCATAGTCGCGGATTTGGTAGGTTTCCATAGAGCGTTGCATCGCTTCATATTGAATATTTGCCGGTAACACCAATATGTTCGACACGCGATCTCCCAATTTCCGTAGTTCCAGCATTTGCTTTGCAAGATCACGGTCGGTGCTGCGCAAACCTGCGGTGTCAATCAATACAAGTGATTTATTCGAGAATCGCTCAATAGCGGCGCTTAGCCCGCCTTGATGGGCATCAACAACATCCACTTCTACATCGAGAATTTTGCCCATGGTAACAAGCTGCTCATAAGCAGCTATCCGAAAAATATCGGTTGTTATTAACCCAACCTCTTCCGGGCTGTGCTGCAACACATACTCTGCAGCCAGTTTGCCAATAGTGGTGGTTTTCCCCGCACCAGAAGGTCCAACGAAAGCAAATGTGCCGCCATTGCGGATGATATCGTGTTGACTCACAACTATATTACCCTGCAATTCGGTAAGCACCGATTGCCATGACTGCTCGAATTCGGGAATTTCTCGAAACATACTGACTAGTTGGTCGCGCAATGCTGGACTAAGGTTGAGGTAGTCAACGCGCTCGCGAAGTTCCTTGCTCCAAGGGTATTGATAGCTCTCCGCATAGGTTTCCCAGTAGATACCAAACTCATTCCAGAACTCGCCAATGGAGCGCAGCTCGCCCACCAAGCGCTTTAACGCTGGGTCATGCTTGGATTTGAACGGAAATCGTCCAGCGTCTATTGAGGCGTCAACATGGCAGGATTTATTCTCTGGCATGGGCAAATTCACGGGCTTAGAATCCGGCTTGGGTAATTCTGAATTTGCGGGTGCTGTTATTGGTCGAATGCTTTCATTCGGTGTAGATTCAATTGGGTCCGGTTCAATTACGCTGTGCAGCTCATCTGTTTGCCCCATCAATTCACTACTGTTATTGGCGTCATCCAATGAGAATTGTTCTTCAAGCTCGGCAAGCGTTCGTTTTGGCGGCTGGGTTGCTTCCTGGGTCTGCGAATCAGGCAGCACTGTTTCAGCGGGTGCTCCATCGTTCGCAGCTGGCTGTTGCTTTGCGACAATAGGTGATGATGTCGGCTTTTGCGCGTCTGCTTTACGCCCGTCTTTCGATAAGGCAATCAGAAAGCTGGAATCGTCTGTCACCACAACCTCAATGTGGTCACCCAGCTTACGGCTTTTTAGAATGATCGCGTCTGCGCCCATCTCGTCCTTGGCTTTGACCATGGCGTCTTGCATGTCTCTTGCGAGTATTGTCCGTGTTGTCATGATGTGTCCCTTTGCTGCTTGTTATTGCGTGCGTGAACTAGCTGATGCTAGCCTCGATTGTTAGATTTTTACTTGTTGGAATCTCACTAAATGCCAGCACATAAAACTCACCGTAGGAAATTCGCGCAAACCGCGCCATGAGATTTCGAATGGCAGCGGTTACCAGAAGCACTGCTGGCTTACCGTCCATCTCCTGCTTTCTGCCCAGATCCTGCAGATTTATCTGTAACTGTTGAGCGAGGTTTGGTTCTATGACGGAGTCCAGATTGCTGTCGCCGCTTTGTCTTGCTGCTGCGACACTTTGCTGCAGCATTTGCTCTAATGCAGGGTCCAAGGTAATAACCGGCAGATTTTCTGCATCGCCATAGATTGATTGAATAATGTTTCGCGACAGTGCCATTCGTACTGCGTTACAGAGCTGGTCCATATCTCCGGCCAGGTCCGCATTACTGGCAATCGCTTCGGCGATTGTGCGCATGTCGCGGATCGGTACGCGTTCTTCAAGAAGCATTTTGAGCAATCGAAGAAACACTTGTATGTTAACCGTACTGGGTACCAGCTCCTCGACAAGTTTTGGCGCCGTTTCTGCAAGCATGTCCAGAATTCGCTGAGCTTCATCGTGCCCGAGCAGCTCATTGACATGATGTTTCAAAAGTTTGTTTAGATGTGTTGCAACCACCGTACTGGCATCAACGACGGTGTACCCCAGAGACTGCGCGTTTTCTTTTTGTTGTGTGTCAATCCAGACGGCGTCCAGTCCAAACGCGGGATCGGTTATCGCAACTCCCTCCAACTCGCCAAATACCTGGCCGGGGTTAATCGCCAATTCTCTGTCAGGAAATATTTCAGCCTCAGCGATCCCAACACCCATGAGCACAATTCGATAGGTATTAGGCCCTAAATCAAGATTATCCCGAATGTGTACTGGGGGTATAAGAAAGCCTATGTCCTGAGATAATTTCTTACGAATCCCCCGGATTCGACCCAACAAGTCGCCCTGTTGGTTTTTGTCCACCAAAGGAATCAAACGATAACCGACTTCGAGACCAATTCGATCCACTGGCGATACGTCTTCCCAGCCCAGCTCGCTTGGCTCAGCAGGCTGTTCCTTGACTTCCTCGGCCAGGACCTCGTCCACCTCGCTCACGGTCTTGCTTTGCTGGGTGATGTACCAGGCGCCGCCGCCAGCCAACGCTGCCAAAGATAGAAATGCGATATGAGGCATGCCGGGAATAACGCCCATCAAGCCCAGAATGCCGGCTGCTATGGATAATGCCCTGGGCGAAGCAAACATCTGAGAATACACTTGCTGACCCATATCTTCTGATGAGTTAACCCGAGTTACCATGATGGCGGCCGCGCTGGAGAGCAGCAGCGAAGGGATTTGAGCAACCAAACCATCACCGATAGTAAGCAAGGAATACTTCTGCATTGCGTCAGCAAACTCAAGCTCATGCTGGACAATGCCAATGCCCAGGCCACCGATTAGGTTAATCACCAGAATCAAAATACCTGCTACAGCATCACCCCGAACGAACTTGCTGGCACCGTCCATGGCACCATAGAAATCAGCTTCGCTGGATACTTCTTCTCGGCGTGTTTTTGCTTGGTCCTGATCAATCAAACCCGCGTTAAGATCTGCATCAATCGCCATTTGCTTACCTGGCATGGCGTCCAAAGTAAATCGAGCACTTACCTCGGATATTCGCCCTGCGCCTTTTGTAACAACAACGAAGTTGATAATGATCAAGATTAGGAAAACAACCAGACCAACTGCGTAATTTCCGCCGATAACAACTTCGCCAAACGCCTCGATCACCTTGCCAGCTGACGCACCGCCCGCATGCCCTTCCAGAAGGACAACCCGAGTTGAGGCCACGTTCAATGCCAAACGAAGCAATGTAGCGACGAGCAATACAGTAGGAAACACGGCGAAATCCAGCGGCCGCATCGCATACACGGCAACCAACAGAACGACTATTGCGAGCGCAATATTGAATGAAAAGAATACATCCAGCAAAAAAGGGGGAATAGGCAGGGTCATCATTCCCATGATGACCAACAAAAGTAAGGGCACACCAAAATTGCCTTGCACGACGTGCCTGGCAGTATCTAACAGCGGCCTTGGGGCGGTGGTATCTACAGCTTCCATTCTTTGGCGGTGACTGCTCTGCCAATAATATGACAGACATTCCGCAACTCTCCTATTTACCAATGATCATCGATCAATCCTTATACGACCGGCAGCACTAACTGACAGAATTCGTGCCACAAAAGCAGTACGCCCTCGCTTTTCTGGCACTTCGCCCCGTGCTGTGTGTATAAATGCAATATTCGTGCAAATTCATTAGAAAAATGGCAAGCCACTGAAATCACCGACGAGCGGTAAGCGACGTTGCTCCTAGTCGTACTTAAATTCTTCTGGTATTTCGATATCACCCAATGTTGGCACGCTGCCAGCATGGGGCTGCTTCAACTGGAATACGTAAGCAAGAACCTGTGCAACCGCTAGGTATAGCGCGTCCGGAATCTCTTCCCCAATCTCTGTTGTGTAATACAAGGCCCTAGATAGAGCAGGTACTTCGACAAGTTCTACATCGTTAGCTTGTGCAACTTCCCGTATTCTGAATGCTATGAGATCGATACCTTTGGCGACAATAACCGGCGCACTGGCGCTGTCTGATGCATATTTCAATGCGACAGAAAAATGCGTCGGGTTAGTTATGACGACATCGGCATCCGGGATGTCACTCATCATCCTAGCTTTCGCAAACTCCCGTTGCAATTGCCTTACTTTGCTCTTAACTTCTGGTCTACCTTCGGTCTCCTTCATTTCGTCTTTAACTTGCTGCAAAGTCATCCGCAGTTTTTTGACATGCTGCTGTATCTGGAAAGGTACATCGATCGCGGCTATCGCCAATAGAGTAAGCGTTGTCGCAAATGTAGCCATTCCTATATCGCGACTGGCACTAACAATAGCGTCATTAATTCCAAGACTATCCAGTAACAGCAGATCAGCCTGAAAAAAACTCAAACACAGCCAGGCTACACTGCCAACAAGAAGCACCTTCGCGATTGCTTTCAACAACTCCATTACGGAGTTCATAGAAAACATGCGCTTTAAACCCTTCAATGGGCTGATTCTTTCAAGCTTTGGCGCCAAAGCCTTGGCACTAAAGCCCCATCCGCCAAGCAGCATGGGTCCGACCACACCGAGGAAGAATAACAGCAGTAGCGGAGGCAAGCTGCTCAACAGCGCGTCCATTGCGTTTCGATCAAGCATGTGTAGCATGCTGCTGGTGTCGAACAATTGTTCACGACTAAGAGCAAAACTGGACCGCATCGATCTCGCGATGCTGTTCGCAAGGTTTTCATACCACAGCCAGATCACAGCAACCCCGCCAATTAGTAGAACCGCGGTGCTCAATTCTCTGGAACGGGCTATCTGCCCCTCTTTGCGAGCCTCTTCCAGGCGTTTGGGGGTGGGTTCCTCGGTTTTTTCCTGGCTTAGATCTTCTTCAGCCAAAGTGATTCCCCGTCACACAATTGACGATAAACGTTGATTACGTTTTGGAATGCAAGTTTGACTCCAGTTTTGGCTCAGCAACGGTATTTTTCGATTGATCGTAGGGCACAACATTGCTGTAACGAGCCAGCGCCTGTCGCAAGATGTCCCGAGTACGTTTATCACCTTGTGCGACAATGAAAAGTTGGCCGGGCTTCAAACGCTGTAACCCGGCTCGCAGTCCACTTGGCGCGGCTGCACGGCTAAACGCGCCACCTGCCCAACCACCAAGCAAAGCAATCAGCATGATTAGCGAGCTGTATACCAGCTGCCCTGCTGGATTTAGCAATGGGAGAAATAGTACACTCGCAATAACCGCCCCAATCGCTGCTGATACAGCGTAGACCGCTCCACGCATCGTTCTGTTACGCCGCTCATTGTTAACTGTAGAGGAATACCGCCTGATGTCACCAGATCCGCTCAGGGCAAATACTTCCAGCGTGTAATTACTCGCCTCCGAATTGAAGGCCGCACGAAGAATATCTGTTTTCAGACTCTCGTCGTCACAGTAATAGTAATCATGCCTCATTGTGTCTGACTGCGCTGATACATTCGTTTCGCCAAAGTTGGATGACTAGGAACCAAATGTTGTCATATCCCGCAAGGTCATGTCGAGCAACTGTTGAAATAGTTGCGCAAAACCGGATAAACCAAACCATAGAAATACGCTGCCTAGTACAACTGCTGTAGGAAAACCCAATGAGAAAACATTGAGCTGCGGTGCGGCCTTGGTCATCACCCCGAAAGCCAGATTTACAATCAACAGAGCACTAACGAATGGCAAAGAAATCAATAAGGCGTGCGCGAACATCCACGTTCCCTGCTCTACAACTTGTAGGCCGGTGCTTGCCATCAGAAACTCACCACCAGCCGGGATTCGGCGAAAACTGTCGACCATGGTTTCTATCATAACAAGATGGCCATTCATCGATAGAAAAAGCAAGGTCGTTAGAATAACAAAGAACTGAGAAAGTACTGCAACCGAGACGCCATTCGAAGGGTCTATCATCGAAGCGAAGCCCAGGCCCATCTGCATCGCTATTATTTGACCGGCAATCACGAATAGATGAAAGAACACCTGAAGCATAAAACCCATCAATACACCGATCAGTACTTCCTGAATAACAGCTATTATCGTTGCGCCATTAAATCCAGGCTCAAAATTCAGAGGTGGCAATAATGGTGCAAGAATCGCAGTGATCATTAATGCAAGCAATAATCTGATCCGGCCCTGAACCATTCGCGTCCCTATAATTGGAACAACTGACAGGAAAGCAGCGATACGAAACAAGGGCAAAAAATAACTGGCGACCAAACTATCGATTTCTGCAATATTGAATTCCAACATCGGTGCTTAATGCCGTAAATTAGCCGATCATTAGTGGAATACTCGCCACCAGACGTTCGGTAAACTGAGTCAGCTTCATCAGCAAGAACGGACCCGCAAGCATCATGGCAACAAACGTGGTTAGCAAACGCGGCAAGAAGCTCAGGGTTTGTTCATTGATTTGGGTAGCTGCCTGAAAAACACTAACCACTAAGCCGACGATTAGACTTGGCACAATCAATATGCTCACCAAAATAATAATGAGGTAGATTGCCTCGCGCAGCAGATCAACAACAGCTTCTGGGCCCATGCTACATACTCCCTGATGGACGTGTCTGACTTCTGGCTAGCGAACCTAAGGCGTTCATACCGCGAAGCTAGAAGCCAGGGTACCTATGATCAATGCCCAACCATCGACCAACACAAACAACATTATTTTGAACGGCAGGGAGATGATGATTGGTGACAACATCATCATACCCATGGCCATGAGTACACTGGCAACGACCAGGTCGATAACCAGAAAAGGAATAAACAACATAAAACCAATCTGGAAGGCAGTTTTTAGCTCGCTGGTAAGGAACGCTGGCGCCAGTATCGTAAATGGAACTTCATCAACAGAATTTACCGGCGCGTGATCAGCAATTCTCATGAACAGATTGAGATCCGATTCCCTAGTTTGCGCCACCATGAAATCCCGAAACGGTACTAACGCTGTTTTTAGCGCATCGCCGGATCCGATTTGCTCGGACAAGTATGGCTGCACAGCACTTTCGTTCACTTGACTGATGACTGGCGCCATAATAAACAGGGTTAGGAATAAAGCCATACCCAGCAATATCTGATTGGACGGCGTTTGTTGCAGACCCAATGCCTGACGCAAGATAGCGAAAGTAATAATGATTCGGGTGAAGGACGTCATTATCATTAGAATCGATGGCAACAGACTCAACAGCGTCATAAATGCCAGAATCTGTATCGTCACGCTGTAGTCTTCGCTGCCATCTTGGTTGGTTACAACTTTCATTGCTGGTATGGCCGCTATCCCGGCTGCGGAGGCAAAAGGCTGAGGGTCGCTACTGGCCGCATCGCTGGACTGCGCCAAGCTACTCAAACTGGTCAAAGACAAAGTCAGAACCAATAACATTCTTAAGAAATTGGACATCACGCTAGCGCGCACCTGGCAGTAAGTTGGCAAGCTGTGCTGAGAAGTCGGCCTTTGCAGCACTGGATGTATCTATATCAATGACGGGCTCACTAAAAGTTTGCAACTTAGACACTCGACCCGGTGCGACACCTATGAGTACTTGCTGTTCGCCCACTTGCACAAGAACAATTCGTTCTCGTGCTCCCAATGACATCGAAGCAATTGTACTGAGGTGTTTTCCTGCAGAGTGGTTAAGATTGGACAAGCGTTTTATCAGCCATATACAGGCGAAAATCAAGGCAATAACCGCAATCAGGCTGATGACAAGATTACCGAGCTGCGAAGCCTGTGGAAATTCATTCATAGTTTTTGAATTCTTTCCGAAGGGCTAATAACATCAGTCATGCGTATTCCAAATTTTTCGTTCACAACCACTACTTCGCCGTGGGCAATCAAGGTTCCATTAACCAGAACGTCTAATGGTTCGCCAGCAATTCGATCCAGCTCTATCACAGAACCTTGGTTTAACTGCAGGAGTTTACGAATCGGCATACGAGTAGCGCCAACTTCCATTGAAACAGTCACTGGAATATCGAGAATGACATCAAGTTGCGGCGCGTCGTCGTTGCTGGCTTCGGCCAGGGCCTTGTTCTCCTGCGGCTGACTGACCTCAAGTTCCTGATTATCATCATCTTCCGGTTGAACTGGTGCTACGTCATCCATAACTACATCCTTTTTCTGCGGCTGAACCGCCTAGTACTTTTATAAGTTTAATCATTCGCTGATACCTGCTGATGAATTTCCAGCGCCATGCGATCTCCAGATACGCCAAGCTTTGCGCTGTAGATAAGTCGGTCATCAGCCAGCACGCTAACGTGCTCGGGTAAATCCACCGGAATTACATCCCCTTCTTCTAGGTCAAGAATGTCGCGAAGCGATATTTGTCTTTCCACTACCTTGCAATTCAAGTCCACAGACGCGTACATTAATTCCCTACGCAAATCGTCACCCCAGTGTTCATCGCTGGAATCAACATCAGTCTTAAGCCCGGCGCCCAGTGTGTCTTTGATAGGTTCGACCATGCTTACGGGCAACACAATATGAAACTGGCCCGCTTCTCCGTCCCCATCCAGGTCTACTTCAAATCGGCTGACAATGACCGACTCGGATGGAGCCATCATATTGGTCAGCAATGGATTGCTTTCATGGCTCTTAATTTGTAAGGCAAAATCAACCACTGATTGCCAGGCTTGTTTGATATCGACAAAGCTACCATTGATCACCCGATTAACGATTCGTTGTTCTGTCATCGTAAATTCGCGGGTCTCTACTTTCACATTTTGTCCATTGCCACCAAAAAACAGATCAACAAGTTTGAAAACCAGGGTGGCGTCCAGAGTAATCAGGCCTCGGCCATACAGGGGTGCGAACTCCACCCAGTTGAGGCTAGCGGGCACATAGAGGTCACCGGCGTACTCTGAGTACTTTTGCACCTCAATGCTGTCTGCCGTTACGCCACAGTTTCGCTGCAACATCTCTGCCAGTGTGGCTCGAAAGAAACGAGCAAATCGCTCATTCAGCATTTCCAGCGTGGGCATCCGCCCGCGCACGATCTGGTCTTGTTTTTTAAAATCAAAAGGCACGGCAACGCCGTCATTCACGCTGCGCTCTATCTCTACATCACCATCGTCTACGCCAGTAAGTAGTGTGTCGATTTCTTCTTTACTAAGAAGTTCCTTATCACCTTCTGCGTCTTCAGTCATTGCAACACAAAGTCCATGAACAGGATTTGTTCTACGCCGTCATTACCAATTTCTTTTTCCATGACACTCCGCACTTCAGACAGTGCCGCCTGCTGCAATGCGAGTTTGCCTTCGTGGGTCTTAAGCGCTTCATAGTCAGTGTTGCCAAACAGCATAACGAGTTGGTTTCTAACGGTTGGCATATGTTGATCCATTGCCAGAACCACAGCATCATCCCGCGTCATAGCAACCACTTCGATTTTCATATATCGAGAACGGCCATCAATGATGTAATTGCTTATGAATTCAGGTTTTAGGTAAACGTATTGAGCCGGCAGGTCGCCCACATCGACCTCTTCGACCTCTTCCTTTTCGCCACCGCCAAGTAAACCGCTAAACCACGCGCCGGCGGCGCCGCCCACTAAAACCACTACCAAGCCGATGATTAGCGGAAGTTTGCTTTTCTTCTCTTCTCCGTCAACTGCCTCTTTGTCTGCCATTTCGTCTATTCCTTAGCCATTATTAGCGTTTTTCAGCAAGTACGGCGCGTCAGATTTCCGGACATATCCGGTGCCGTCTAATAGAAGAGCAATAGCTATGCCAGCTCTATGCTTATCAGAGTAAGACCTTGTTTTATAAGAGCTTAGATATATTGAGTGGGAAATAGGAAGCAGTTTTTACTGCGCTAAAGTCAAATAATTGGCGCGCTAATCAGCAACGCTCATGCGTAGGCATCAATACCGCCATCACGTAAATTACTATTGCCGGGAGATGTGACAGCCGCCGGTTCGTCGCTCGCAGTGTTCGAATCATCGTCAGAGCGAGCAACAGCGTCAGTTTTGCTGTCATCGTGCTCAGGCTTTCCATTTGACTGCTGTTCTACGCTTGCCTCCGCGAGCTCAATACCAAGATTTTCCAAATGCTCCCGCAACCTGGGCAAGGATTGTTCGATAAGATCGCGAGCACCGGAGCTTTGGGTCACAAAAGATACCGTTGTTTGCCTATCTTCCTGAGAGACCTGAATTTGCACCGAGCCCAGTTCGGGCGGGTCTATTTGAATATCGGCACGACGCGCACTGGAACCAAGCATCCATTGTATTCTCTGTCCAAGCTTAGCAGCCGCATCGGCCTGGCCAGCTGCCGCGTCCAGCACCTGGCCACCAAACACGGACGCACTGGTCGCCGCAGGTGCATTAAAAGACAGCGGTCCATTTACCGAAGGAAGTGCAATGGTTCTGCCAGTGTCTCCATCCAGAGATCGCGTATCGCCAGTTAAGCTGTGATCAGCTCGTACAGTATTGTCCGGTGTTCGACCCAGGCTGCGTTCCAGTGCGGACTTGATGGTGTTGCGAAAAGACTCTGCGTTCATTGCCTGACGAGTGGGCATGAGTATTGAGTCGGATACGAGCTGATCTCCGGGCTTGAACTTAACAGCAGAATCCTGTGCTGAAATTGTATTGTGGTTTATCGACAATGCTTTGGTATTGTTGAACTCCGCGAATTTATCCTTTGACACATCAAAGGAGTCCAACGGCGTATTTACCTGACGCACCACAACCAGGTCTTGCACACTAAGCGTATTGGATGGTGCCAACTCGAGTGTTTCGGATGGTTTGGCGGATGCGCTGCGATCCAGGGTCCCAGGAGGATAAAGTCTCTGTTCGCCTACCGAAGGCATGATTGAGCTATTTTCCAAACTGGAACGCGCAGGTACCGGCTCAACGCCGGCACTTGAAAGTGGTCGCACAGAAACATCCAATTGGATGCCTTGCTGAACGGCGTCACCGGCTATTGAGGTAGGTCCGGACGGCTTCAAGAGCACGCCCCTGACGATTTTGCTCGTCTCAGCCGAGGAAGCGGTGATAGACAATGGGCCGAATTCTCGTGCAACTTCTGCAATCGCAGCCGGCGTTTGTGTACCGACTATTGTTGGCACGGATGCGAGTAGATTCTGCGCAGGTAAAGCGGCTTCTTTTGCCGGAATTCTGTTGTTGGGCGAATCATTCGATGGGATCGTCGTATTTGACGTAACTGGTGAACTGGCTTGCTGTCTATTCTGCTCTACAGCGCTTACAGGCGCTTTCACACTACTTTCGAATAGAACACCATTACGTGCCGCGAGTTTCAACGCAGCCTGTACCTCAGTAGAAGCCGCAACAGCAACAGGTGCAGCATACTGCACTGGAACTGAACGTTGCGTGACATTTGTAGAAGATGCGGTTGACGTTGTATCGGCACTGATGTGTTGTGCCGGTGTTTTATTGTTAGAATATTGCGCGCCAAGCGGCGAACCTCGTTCAATAGGCTTATCAGAGAATGGCAAAGCTCTTAAAAAAGAGGTCAGATCTCGCTGACCAGAATCAATGAAGGTATTTGAGGAAGCTGGCAAACTTGGCAGTGTGGTTTGCTCTGCCGGCAAACCTGTGCCGGAAACCGGCAACGCCTCTCCGCCTATGAGGATAGCATTCCCTGCAACACCGGTCAGTGTTCGATCAGCGGCCACGACGCGCGCATTCGCATCGATGTTTGAAGCAACTATTTGTTGCTCCAGCGTTGTCTGGAAATAACCTGCTAAATCAGTTAGATGGCTAGCATCTGATGATTCACTGTTCAGCACAGTCGCGCTTGTATGTTGTAGCGAAAACAGTGTTGGAATTGTCATAGCGATCCTATCGGCCAAAAAGCGAGCGTAAATACGCATGCACCGATAGTGTTAATGCAATTGCCCTGCCAACATTGAAAACTTCGCGTCAGATTCTATCGTCAGATGATTAACGCGCTTAACTGGACCTTGGTGTCTGCCCAGGTGGATTGCAACAACTGTATTTGCGCATTGCTATCTGAATCACTGTCGATCAACTGCAAACGCTGACAACACTCTGCCATCTCAGCAGCACCTAAGTTGAGACAGCTTCCCTTCAGACTGTGTGCAACATCGCGACCATCCCGGAAGGAATGTTGCGTCAGCAAAACCTGAAGTTGAGCAAGTTTCTTTTCAGTGTCGAGAATAAATGAATCTATAAACGCCGGATAGTCATCCTCCAGCACAATCTTCAATTCATTCAGTTGTTCCGTGTCTAGCAGGCGTCGCATAGCGTGCTGATGTTAACACTGATAGACGACCTTTATCTGATTCTTCTGACCATAAAACTGCAACTCGCTGGCCAACGAACGTACTATATGCAACCCTCTTCCGGAAAGATGCTCACTGCAATGCCGTTGTGGATCTTCGGTAACTGTCGAGTCCATCATGCCAGGACCAGAGTCTGCCACTACAATCTCCAATCTCGGCCGGTCAGCTATATCCAGCATACAATCGATCTTTATCCAGGTTCTGGCAGAATCACCTAGCTCTGCAAGCCGTTGTAGTTTCTGGTCGCGATCTTCGTGGAACTGATAAAAGCTGTCTTCGCCTTGCTTCTGACTTTCTGACATAGCCAGTACTCCGTAATCAAGGGCATTGACATACAGTTCGTTGATAACGGTGTGCACATCTGGCCTGGCCGATTCGGGCAAGCCACTGCCAATCAAGGCATCGAGAATACCTGGCACTGGATTCGCTTCGCAAAGCTCTGCATTGCGAAACGAGAATTCCAGAAACCAACAATGCGCGGACGCATATTGTGTGTTGCTGTCCAGAAATTGATCGTCAGGTGAATCTTCTTTTCGTTTGGTGAGTCGTCTATCCAGGAACATTTCGTTCAGCTCCAGATTGTGGCTAGCTTAAGGGCACCTCTATTGATTCCTCAAGGCCTCTGCGTGACCTGAAGCGTGCGGCTAAGTGCCTTCGTTGTCATTTCTTGACGTGCAGCCAGCATGCCTTCGAAATGATGCCTCTGCACTGAGCCGCACGCAAAGCCAGAGGTCACGAGGAATTAATAGAGGTGCCCTTAAGTCTAGCAGTTCTTCAAAATTTGACCTCTAGGGTCACCAAATTAGCTGACTGACAAAGATCTAGCGGTAGCAATGTCTTTGCATAGTCTCCTCTTCATCGTGTGATTGCTGTCTACGATTTTTTTCCTGCTGCTCTTGACGAGTGACATCCTCCAGTCTGTCGTTCATGCTTTCGGCGCGATGACGAGCCTCTATCCACAATTCTCGCACCTGCACCAACCGCTGCTCTATCGAATTGTTCTCACGCTGTTGCTGTTCGATGACTGACTGTAGGCGATTAAGAAAGAGCTGTTTACGGGTGCGCTCAGCCGGATCAATGTGTGATTCACTCTGTGAACCGCGCATGGCTTGGAGATATTCCGCAAAATACTCATTAAGTTTCTGGTATTTGCCCATACCAATATCCAGCAAAGCGGCGTACTCGCCAACTGTAGTTGCCACTGCCTGTTCTTCACTGCGCAACACAGCGCTCATTGTGGCCAGAACCTGGCGCCTTCTTCGCAAGTTAGCGGGCATTTATCGCGTCCCACTCATTGCTCGGTGCTCACAGGTGCAAGCGATATTTCCGATTCATCGACGCTCGGACTGCTCACCAGTTGTTCCAAACCATCAACTGAATCTTTTATGCTGACACCTTGATCAACACTCTGTTGCAAAAACGACTGCATGAACGGCCATTTCGCAACAGCCTGATCAACCGTCGGGTTTGCGCCTTGTCGGTAGGCACCAATTGCCAGTAAGTCCCTGACATCCTCGTACGCAGCATTCCATTGCTTGAACAGCAAAGCACTCTGTTGATGAGGCTTTGCGCTAACACCTGGCATCACTCGACTAACCGATGCACCGACATCAATTGCTGGAAAATGGCCGGCGTCAGCGAGCTTGCGCGACATCACCAAATGACCATCGAGAATGGCTCTAGCAGCGTCAGCAACCGGATCTTGTAACTCGTCACCATCAGTTAACACCGTGTAGATCGCGGTTAAACTGCCAGAACCAGCGGCACCATTCCCTGCGCGTTCCACCAACGAAGGCAGTTTGGCAAAAACGGAGGCAGGATAACCTCTGGTTGCCGGTGGTTCTCCGGCTGCCAGGGCAATTTCCCGGTGTGCCTGGGCAAATCGGCTGAGCGAATCCATGAGCAACAAGACCTGCTTGCCTTGATCACGGAAATACTCGGCGATACGCGTCGCCAAATTGGCCGCACGTACTCTCATTAAAGGTGTTTCATCAGCCGGAGCGGCGACCACGATGGCTTTCTTTCGAGTTTCTTCCACCATATTTTGGTCAATAAACTCGCGCACTTCGCGACCTCTTTCGCCGACCAGGCCAACCACCACGACATCTGCCGATGTGTAGCGGGTAATCATTCCCAATAAGGTACTCTTGCCCACCCCGCTTCCAGCAAATAAACCGACCCTTTGACCTTTGCCCAAGGTAAGCAGGCTATTAATTGATCTGACACCGACATCTAATGGGCTTTCAATAGGCTGTCTCAGCATGGGATTAATGATCGAAGAACGAAACAATACTTCATTTTCGGGTTTCAATTCTCCCAGTTGGTCCAGAGGCTGTTCCAAGGAATTAATAACGCGGCCGAGTAGCTCAGGACCCACGGCCAGCTTGCTGCTTTGTTGAACCGGTCGAACCCGTGCACCAGGGTAAAGCTCATTTTGTCCACACAAGGCAACCAGAAACGTTTTTTCGTCAGAAAAACCAACCACCTCCGCTTCCACGGGTGAATGTTCAGGATGTTCTATCAGGCAGCGGCTTCCCACAGCCGCTTTCAAACCAACAGCTTCTATCGTTAGACCAAGAACTCGACTCAGCCTACCACTTGCCTTGGGTTCTGGCTGAAAATCAAAAAGACTCGCAGCAGCGCTTAATTCTTCAAGCATAGTCAGGCTTCTCCGCCTGCATTGCCGAGTTGAGTTTGCAAAGCCGCTAGTGCCTCATCAATTCTGTGCTGTACGGTATGATCAAGTAAGGCTCTGCGTGATTCAACAATGCAATCACCTGTTGCTAGCGAGGCATCGCTGACCAAACGCCATTGACCATTGCTTTCGTATTGCTCCAGAGTGGCATAGTCACTTTCGCAGACGCGCACCTCTAACACTTGATCGTGATCAGAAAGGCTTGCCAGCGCTTGTTCAAGAATTGATTCCAGATTGCTGCTTCCCATAACAAGTTCCGCGCGTGTCACACTGCACACCAGTTTTTCTATTACTTGCAACATGAGACGACGCTCATCCTTGTTGTGCACATTGAGCGCTTTGGGCAGGTTTTCTTCCAACGCCGCAACAGCTGCTAATGCCGATGTTAATTGCTGTTCCGTCATTTGCTGACCAATACGTAAAGCCTCTTCCCGCCCTTGCTGCTCACCTGCTTCAATGCCTTGTTGAAGGCCCTGGTCATAGGCTTGCTGTCTGGCCTCAGAGAGCAATGCATCCAGCTCATCGACGGTCACTCGCTTCCTGCCTTCAGATTTTTCTTTTGCGGATGCGTCCCAGTTGCTTGAATGCAATGCAGGGAAAGTCGCGGTTGCCGTGCCGGTTTGGGTTCCAATAAATGCGATCTTGTCGTCGCCAAGTTCTGGGGGGCTCCAATTCTCCATGTCACTCGCCTCCGAAGCTGGTATGCGGTCCACTACAGCATCTCGTCGCCAGAACCACCCAGAGATATTTCGCCATCCTCAGCGAGTTTATGCGCCATGGTCAGAATCTCGCGCTGCGCTTCTTCCACCTCACTCACACGCACTGGCCCTTTGGCATCAAGATCATCAGCGAGCAATTCGGCCGCTCGCTTAGACATGTTGCCAAATATTTTAGCCTTAAGCTCTTCACTTGCGCCCTTCAATGCGGTGATCAGCTTATCAGTATCCACTTCTCTGAGTACCACCTGAATGCCGCGGTCATCAACATTCAACAGATTTTCAAATACGAACATCAGATCTTTGATTTCACCTGATAGCTGCTCGTTTTGCTCAGTCAACTGTTCCATAACGTCGGCTTCGAGTTTCTTGTCGAGACTGTTGAGTATCTCTGCCGCAATCCGTCGCCCTCCCATGGGCTTGGCTTGTGTTTTCGCATGGCCGGCAAATTGCTGCTCAAGTATTTCATTGAGCTCCTGCAACGCGGCCGGGTGCACAGTATCCAATTCAGCCACTCGACGAATAATCTCCAAACGCTTCGCATCGTCCAGAAATTCCAGAATCTCAGCAGATTGTTCTGCTTCCAGATAGGCAATCACAATGGCTTGTATCTGCGGATGCTCGTGTCGGATGATATCGGCAACCTTGCGCGCTTCCATCCATTTGAGTGAATCGAGACCAGAGGTAGAGCCGCCCAGGCGAATGCGATCAACAAGACTGTTGGCCTTGTCTTCGCCCAGTGCCTTGATCATGATACTGCGGATATAGTCCTCAGAATCAACACCCAGGCCTGTCTGCCCGCCAACATCTGTTAGCAAGCAGCTCACCGCGCTCTCAACTTGTTCTTGCTGCACATCGGCAAGCATTGACATGGAGGTGCCAATTGCCTGAACTTCTTTGGGTCCCATATTTTTGAGCACCGCTGCAGCGTCCGCTTCACCGAGTGACATCAGTAAAATTGCAGCCTGATCGACTTTGGACAGTGCTCCAGCGGTTTCCTCTCCTGGATTACTCACTCTCAGCCACCCATTTTCTTATTACCTGCGCAACGCGATTGGGATCTTGTTCTATCAAGCCCTTAATAGAATCCATCTGTTGTTCGAAATTCCCCTGGAGTCCGGGAATCATCATCTGGTCTGAACCGTCAGCCAATGCGGCCACGGCGGCTCCTCCCGCTATAGCCGCGCTGGCTGCTTCATTATCAAGACCAAGCGCGCGACTAGGCTCTTCCTCAGCCGCAAGCGCGGCCGTGTTTGCCTCGTTAGACGCCGTGTCACCATCTCGTTCGTCTATATCACTCAAAACTGGCGGCGCTGCCGGCGGCGCCGCTTTGCTTAGGTTTTTAAGTGTCGGTCTAAGCACGCCAAAAACAAGAATCAACACGAACAATCCGGCCAGCACCTGCTTTATTACCGTTTTGAACCATGCCTGTTCCCAGATAGGTGGCGCCTCAAAAACGGCAGCCGGAACCTGCTTTACAAACTCCGCATTGATTACGCTAACCGAGTCACCTCTGGCTTCGCTAAAGCCGACGGTATCTCTAACCAGCTGGGTTAAACGCTGCAATTCTTCTTCGTCCCAAGGCTCAGCAATCATCTCAGGTTCCGCAGTCTCAGCCCCCTCTCCTTCTTCCTCACTTGCCTCAGATTCGGCAGTTTCTTCTTCACCCTCTGCCAGTGTTGCTTCCTCTGCAGGTTTAGGAACCATCTTGTGGTCTACAACCACAGCCACCGAAATTCGCTGTACTTTCCCAACCTGGTGCCTCGTATGGCTAATTGTGCGATCAAGTTCATAGTTTCGCGTACTCTGGCGCTTGCTGGAACTTCCAGCGCCGCCATCAGCTCCTGCACCACCTACCCCCGGGTTGTTGGCTGTCACGGCAGCAGCGGCTGGCGGTTGATTCGTCAACGCGCCTGGAACGCCCGCGGCTAGCGCGTCATCGCCTCCACGACGCTGCTCCTCAAGAGTTTCCTCGCTTCTGACCGATTGCAGATCCGGATTGTATATCTCGTCGGTTTGTTCCATTTCCGTAAAATCGACATCAAGCGTCACTTCGGAGCGGTAGTTACCGCTGCCCACAATCGGGCCAAGAATACTGTTTACGCGCTCGTTGAAATCTTGTTCCAGGCGATTTTTGTAATCGAGTTGGCGGCTAGCCATTTCAAGATCACGACCACTTTCGGAACTGGACAATAGATTTCCAAGTTGGTCGACAATAGTGACGTCTTCGAGCTTTAACTCTGGAATACTGAAGGCCACCATATTCCTGATCGCCTTAACTTGGGAGCCACTGAGTGAGCGGCCTGAAAACAGTTCAACAAACACCGACGCACGTGGTCGTTTCGCGTGCCGTACAAATACAGAAGCCTTGGGTATGGCTAAATGAACACGTGCGCTTCGCACCGCATTGATATTGCTAATGGTACGTCCGAGTTCACCCTCTAGGCCGCGACGATAGCGCGCGGTTTCCATAAACTGACTGGTGCCCAGTGATTGTTCCTGGTCCAGCACCTCAAGACCTACTGCTGGATTAGCGCTAACACCACCTGCAGCAAGCTTTAGGCGTGCACTGTGTAATTGGTCGGCCTCCACCAACAAGTTACCTGTTCTTGCATCTAACTTATAGGGGATTTGGTTACCATCAAGAATGGTGATGGCTTCGTTGGCATCAACATATTCCATGCCATCGAACAGCGCGCGGTAATCAGGTTCCTGACTCCACAAAACAACACCAAAGCCCACAGCCACACTAGCTGCCAGACCCAGCATTAAACCAAGTTGCCTTAGAAAACTGAGACCGTTAAAGCCTGCAAAGCCTAATACGGCGGTCGAATCAGTTGTTGCCACGCACTATGTTCCTTGTGCCACTTATGATTATTATTGCGAGTGCCTAGATAGGCATATTCATCACTTCCTGGTAGGCCTCAACCAATCGGTTTCGAACCTGGGTCATGGCCTGAAACGCAACGCCTGATTTTTGCGACGCCACCATCACATCGCTGAGCGAAACGCGGGTATCACCTAGTTGATACGCTTCGGCTAGAGCACCTGACGTTTTTTGCAGTTCATTAACCTTGTCTATGGCTGAATTCAGTGTGTTTTGGAAGTCAGACTTGGTAACGTCATTCGGCCCATTATTGACACCACGCAGATTAAGTGTGTTGGCAGCAGCGCCGTCCACGCTAACCGGGTTACTGGCACCTGCTTGTGCTTGCTCGCGCATAAGCCGCATTTGCTGTAGCACATTGTTTACGTCAACTCGTCCGGCATCCATTACGTTATGACCTGATCCTTTTCACTAAACTCAGCCAAGACCATCTGTTTCAGACAGTCAAATTTCCGACTTTGAAGCGCAATTAGTTGGGCGCGCAATGCTTCTTGACGACTTATTGACGTCTGGCACCGTCACACATCCCGTTAATTCGCCTTCTGTGGAAATCGGTAGATTGAGGTGCAGTTATCGGGCCAACTATGACTTTACCAGTACACAGGCAGACAAGCGGTGTAACTGTTTAAAAAATACCCATAGACGTTCCGGCCGCCACACTCAGCCCCAGCTCTTCGCATTGTTGCAGCGCCGTGTCTGAGATACCACCAACGGACAGCACTGGTTCTGCAACTTTTCGCAAAGGATAGCCAGGCACAATACGTTCTACCGCAGTGATGGCCCCTGTGCCATCGTTACCCGCACCGACAAAAAGTGCGTAGGGCAAATTGATCTTATGCTGTTCGGCTGGGTAAAAAGTACGATCAAAAAAGTCTTTCAGCATGCCAGACATATAACCAAAGTTTTCCGGCGTGCCGAAAATCAAGGCGTCTGCATCAAGTAAGTCTTGCAACCCGGCATTGGCCGCCAGAATCAAGCGGCTGTTCACCGCCTCTTCCTGGCAGGCGCCGCTAAACACAGCCTGCGCCATTGCTTCAACGTGATTGCCCTGACTGTGATAGATAATTCGCAGCTGTTTCATTATTTTAGAGAGTCTCGGGTGGCCGGCAATGCGATTACCGATAGGTCATCAGTGGCGCGCGTGCATGCAAGTATTATAGAAGTTTGAAACCGCCCACCCCAGCTATTTCACAATGAACAACGTCAATCGCCAATGGTTGCTGGCCACTCGCCCATCGGGAATGGTCAGTGAATTGCATTTTGAATATCACGAGGCAGCAGTTCCAGAACCTAAGCTGGCCGAAGGTGAGTATTTAGTACGCAATCTCTACCTCAGCTTCGAACCGGCAATGCGCGGCTGGATGAATGATGAGCCAAGCTACCTGCCGCCATCCGAATTGGGCGAGCCTATGAGATCTACTGCTGTTGGTCAGATAGTGCGCTCTGAAAATCCTGAATTCCCTGAAGGGCAATTTGTTCAAGGCATGTTTGGCTGGCAGGACTTTGCCATAGGTGGTGGCAGCAGCGAAATGTTTCCAGGTAATGTCATTCCCGATGGCGTTCCTCCCACCATGCCATTGACCATTATGGGCGGTACCGCCCTCACCGCCTATTTTGGCTTGCTGCATGTTGGTCAGCCAAAGGAAGGGGAAACCGTTCTGGTATCAGGAGCCGCAGGTGCGACCGGTTCAGTGGTTGCTCAAATTGCAAAGCTGAAGGGTTGCCGAGTAATCGGTATTGCCGGCGGACCCGCGAAATGCAGATGGCTTCTTGAAGACCTGGGGCTGGATCACGTCATCGATTACAAAAATGAAGATGTTTCCGAGCGCTTGGGCGCCTTATGCGCAAACGGTATTAATGTGTTCTTCGATAATGTTGGTGGACAGACCTTGGCGGCCGGCATTGACCATATCGCTCAATTTGGTCGAATTGTTCTGTGCGGTGCAATTTCTGAATACAATAATGACAGGCCCGCCCCAGGACCGAATAACCTGATGAATCTTGTGAAATTCAGCGTCCGCATGGAAGGGTTTATCATGTTCAATTACATAGACCAGATAGATCAAGCTTTTGCCGATCTGGGGCAATGGTTGGCAGACGGTAAACTGCAGTGGAAAGAAGATATTCAGCAGGGTTTTGATCAGATTCCAGCCACATTCCTCAGGCTATTCAGCGGTGCTAACGATGGTAAACAGCTGCTCAAAATAGCTGATCCTGACTGACTTGCTGTTATTGAATACAAACAGTGTTGATTGAGAATAGACAATGAAGGACTTTGAAGGAAAGGTTGCCGCCATCACCGGTGGCGCGAGTGGTATTGGCTATGCCATGGCTGAAGCAGCACTGGATCGCGGCATGAAAGTCGCGATAGCCGATGTGGAACAGCATGCTCTGGAAAAGGCCAATATAGAACTGTCCAAAAAAGGTTCCGTGCTTGCGGTTCAAACCGATGTTTCCAGCGCAATAGCAATGGATAATTTTGCTGCACGGACCTTCGATGCCTATGGGTCAGTGCAGATACTGTTCAATAATGCCGGCGTGGATGGACATGGCGCTATGTGGGATCTTCGTGCCGAAGATTGGGAATGGACGCTTGGCGTTAATTTGTGGGGCGTTATTCACGGAATTCGAGTGTTCAGTAAATACATGGTTGAAAATAATTACGGCCATATTGTCAATACCGCTTCAATTGCCGGACTGGTGTCCGCACCGGCTTCTGGGCCTTATACGGTCAGCAAACATGCAGTAGTAGCGTTATCGGAAGTACTATATGGTGAGCTTCGTAATGAATCGAAAAATGTTGGCGTGTCTGTACTTTGCCCGAGTTATGTCAGCACAAATATTTATACCTCAAGCCGAAATCGCGACAATGTCGAAAAAACACCCGAGTGGCACGCGGAACAACAAGCAGTAGCCGACATAGCCTCACCTATTTTCGACGACGCCATGTCGGCATCATCCGTGGCGAATTTGTGTTTTTCTGCAATTGAATCTGATCAGTTTTACATTCTGCCACATAGAGACGGCTCCCTACCATTAGTGAAACAACGTATGATGGAAATTCTGGAAAATGGATCGCCAAGTATGCGTGGACCCGAAGAATATCCGTTTAGCTGAATTGTGTTATTCGGTACTGTGTTTTCTGGTTGAATAATTTTCTCCCATACGCTTAACTGCAAGGATGTCGGATCTTTCTATGCGTTGCCTGTCCAGCGTCTTTTTACTTGCCTCGTTACAATTTTCTGCAGCAGTTGCGCAGGACCGAGTTGCCACGCCTTCGCTGGAAGATTTGACCCTGCAACAATCGACTGAAGCGTCGAAAGAGGCTGAAGATGACGCCAAGCAAGGCTGGATGGATTCCAGCCATTTATTTGTAACGCGCCAATCCGATAGCCTGGTACGCTGGTTGGACGGCTTCTTTGGCACACCGCGAACAGACCTCGAATCAGCGCAATCTTTTTTAAGGCTGAAATTAGACCACGAATGGGATGAGGAAGAAGATCACGACGTGGGGTTTCGTGTCAGAGGCAAAGTTGTATTACCGCGCATCAGTGAACGCGTTGGACTGATTTTCTCGGATGAAAATGGGGATGCTTCAGGACAAAACGATGCCATAGACCAGGCCTTATCTGACAGCAACCCAAAGAATGATGTTGCGCTGCAATACACCAGCTTTGACGAAGATCGTTCACGGCTGGATTTTAAATTGGGCTTTCGTTCCAGCCTGAAACTTAAGCTGGCTGCACGATACCGCTATGAGCAACCGTTGCCGAAACAGGTCTTAGGCCGTTTTGTTGAAGAGCTTTATTTCCGTGATGGAGAAGGCTTCGGTACGTTTACCACCATCGAATTTGACAGGCCTTTGTCCGGCGAGAAGTTTGTCCGCTGGTCAAGCCGTTTCGATTGGGGCGAAAAAACGCGCGGGGTTGAATGGACCAGTTTTGTCTCTTTGTCACGCAAAATCAATGATCGCTCGGCCATTTCCTACTTTGTAAATTTCGAAGGTGACACACGGCCGAATGAACTCACTCGAGGTTACGGTCTGGGCGCTACCTATAGGCGCAATTTTCTACGCAAGTGGTTGTTTTTTGAACTCGAACCAGCTTATGTCTGGCGTCGAAATATGCTCGATCCGCCCGCAGGCGTAATCTATGACGACCCCGTATTCAGTGACCGTGATGGGGTTGCCCGATTTACAGCAAGGCTGGAAATACTGTTTGGTGAGGACCAGCTATAGAGCTCTCTAGAACCCTTCGACTTTATGGTTGTGGTCCCATATTCGCGACGGCATCCAGTTTCTGACTCGATATCCAATTTTGGTGCCTTTCCCCGGAAAAGACAGAAACTCTCCTTTCTCCAATGACGCTTCAACATGGTTAATCACTTCTTCCGGTGTTAACACCACATCGACTTGAGTCACTTTGGGCACCACGGTATCTTTGGCCTGCTTCCACAGCGGGGTTGCAACCGGTGGCGGGCAAACACATACGAATCGCACGCCGCTGTTGAGGTTTTCGTGGTACAGAATTTCAGTGTACATCGATACCGCCGCTTTAGTGGCGCAGTACCCGCCCATCAGCAATCCTGGAATGATCCCAGACATGGATGAGAAGCTGATGAAATCGCCACGGCCGCGTTCAACCATTCCTGGCACGGTTGCTGTAGCAATGTTTACCAGTCCGTTGTAATTGATTTCCATGAGCTTGATCTGCACTTTTGGATCTTGCTCAAGCAGCTTTCCAAACGGCATGATCGCCGCGGCATTAGCCACCCTATCAATGGGACCCAAGTCACTCGCCACTTTAGCAACTGCGGCCTTTACGGCCTCAGTATCTGAAATATCAACGTGATAGCTTTTGATGTTCGCGTTACTGCCAGCAGTCTCTTCCATACCGGCGTCATTCACGTCAAAAATTGCCACCTGGGCGCCCTGCTCGGCCAGCATTAACGCGGCTTTCTGCCCCATACCACTGCCGCCACCTGTTATCAAAGCTACTTTGCCGTTGAACGCCATTCTGTGTTCCTGTTGCTGGTTTTGAGCTGCACATACTAGGGGGAACTTGTTTTGATGCAAGTTACTGTGGGGTCAGGTGTTGTGTCGCAATCCTGAGTAATAGCTTGGCGGATTCGGTCTGGATAGGAAAAGGATCAAATACGCCTTTGCTCCGCTTCCTATGTGCCAAATTTGCGGTTTGATCCTTCCATAAGCAAACAATTCTGGATGCCACCTTCGATGGTAGCTCTGCGAGCATGATATAGGTGTTTTGGAGCGAAGACCCAAAGCACTCGCTCCGCTCGCGAGGCCAGCCTTAGCGCCAGGGACGATGCACAAGGATGTGCAAGTGTCGCGGGAAGCAGGAGCCGGAAGCGACCGGACGCGGGACGGGCCAGGGATGGCCCATTGAGCGGAAAAACACCTATATCATGCTCGTAGAGCGGGAATTTGAATTCGCAAGCAGGCTACAAGAATACTGTATGTATTTACAGTACTTTGTATTTGGTATAGCCTGTAACAATGCCGTCACCTCCCTCACAACAAACACTGGCCACCCTGCTACAACACCCCGCCCTTTGGCAGGCAGGACAACCAGGCACGCGTTCAGACAACGGTAATGCAGTGCTTTCCAGTGGCTATGCCGGGCTCGATAAAGCACTGCATCTGGGCGGCTGGCCCTGCACAGGCAGCACCGAGTTAC
Organism: Pseudomonadota bacterium; assembly: GCA_039111475.1. Lineage (GTDB taxonomy): Bacteria > Pseudomonadota > Gammaproteobacteria > Pseudomonadales > JAUIET01 > JAUIET01. The sequence continues at coordinate 30,027 of JBCCIP010000049.1, forward strand.
ATTGCGATCACTCCGGTATTGGTGAGTTGAGCCTGCTAATGCCAGCCTTAAGTCAGCAGCTGCAAAACGACCCCGGTCGTTGGCTTGCTCTGGTTGCGCCACCGCACATTCCATACGCGCCAGCGCTTGCAAGCCAGAATATTGCCCTGCAGCGTTTGCTGGTTGTGCAAGCTAACAAGCTGGCAGACAAGCTTTGGGTATCGGAGCAACTGCTGCGCTGTGGGCATTTTGCTGCAGTATTAAATTGGCTGGACGATCGTAAGTTCAGTTATGCAAATAAGCGCAAACTGCAACTGGCCGCCCAAGAGGGGCGCAGTTGGGCCATTAGTTTTCAACCGAACACTTTCTGTCAGCACTCTTCGCCGGCTAGGTTGCGCTTGCAACTGAAGGCAACAAAAAAACACCTGAAAGTGCATATTTTAAAACAGCAAGGGGGTTGGGCCGGGCAGCAAGTATTACTGCCACGCCCAGATCTGTTGATACAACAGACTTTGCACGTAGATGATTGGGATTTAAATAAACATGTTGTGGTTAGCCATCCATTTACCCTTACTGCCGCTGGAGATCTTCACTCGCGGCAGCACCGAACCATTGCCATGCGCAGTTATTCAACGCCAGCGCGTGAGCTACACCAACGCACAAGCTCTGAAGGCTGGTGTGCAGATCAACAGCTCACTCAGCACAGCCCTGGCTCTGAGTCCACAACTCAAAACGTTTGAACGGGCGCCGGCCAGTGAAGCTCAACAACTGCGTAATCTTGCGCATTGGGCATATCGTTTCAGCCCCACTGTGTGTCTTGAGCAAGAGGTACCGGAGCAACACTTATTACTGATTGAGATCATCGGAAGTCTCAAGTTGTTCAAAAACTTGCAGAATATTCTTAACACTATTTCCGATGAATTAAACAAACTGGAGTTCAGCTTTACAATGGGCCTAGCGCATACCCCTAAAGCTGCCACCCTGCTTGCTATTGGTAGTCAATTGCTGTCCAGACCACCACCTTTTGAACATGTACCCAGTCGTAATAGTAGTTTGCAAGCACTTCGCCAACTGCCGCTTGGAGTATTGCATAATTACCCGCGTGTACTTGATAAGCTCAAGAAAATGGGTCTGGCTGAACTCGGACAGCTACTTGATCTACCCAGTAGTGCATTAGGTAAACGCTTTGGCAAGGATTTTCAGAAGTATCTGAAAAAGCTGTGCGGCGATTGTGAAGACCCGCAGCGGGTGATAAAGCCACTTGAACGCTTTGCCAGCCAGCTATTTTTCCTCGAGCCTATAGAAAACACGCAAATGCTGCTGTTTCCTATGCAGCGTTTACTGGATGAGCTTTGCCGTTTTTTATTAGCAAGGCAATTACAGTGCAATCATTTTAGCTGGGTGTTACATCAGGGCGGAAAACAAAGCCAGCTCGATATTCGCCTTGGTCAGGCGCAGGTGAATAAAAGTAATTTTCTTAATCTGACCTGTATTCAGCTTGAAAAATTATGCCTTAACCAGGGTGTTCACACAGTTGAATTACGCGCTAGTCATTTTGTACCAGCCAATACTAACAGCCAGGACCTATTTGTCAGCGCTAATCAGAGCGAACCACTGGATACATTGCTGGACAAACTGCAAGCACGACTGGGTCAAGGCACCGTGTACTGCATAGACTGCGAGCCTCAACACTTGCCTGAGCATGCCAGCAAGACTACTGAGGTTCGTTTATCCAAAACAAAGTCCAGACCGCAAAAAAATGAACACCTCTCTCAATACCCGGCACGCCCAGCCTGGTTGTTACGCGAGCCGGCTCGTATACAACAACGTGAACAGTGTTTGTACTGGCGCGGAAAACTGGATTTATTGCAAGGGCCTGAGCGAATAGAAACAGCCTGGTGGAATACTCCCCAGCAACGCGATTACTACATTGCCGAACATGAGGAAGGTTGTTTGTATTGGGTGTATCAAGACATACCCAGCAAGGCATGGTACGTACAGGGTTTGTTTTCCTAGGCGTTTACAACGCAAAGCTTATCTTTACAGAGAACGTATTGTATCCTCGCTACCGGTTGATAGAGAAAGTCCTATGTCAGATAAATTCCGTTTCATACTCCGAGTGCGTTACAGCGAATGCGATGCCCAGAACGTCGTGTTCAATGCACGATACGCTGATTACGTAGATCACGCGATCACCGAATTTCAGCGCTATATTGTTGGTGGTTACAATACGCTGGTAGAAAGGAATCTTGAAAATCAGGTGGTGAAACTGCTGATCGAATGGCAATCCGCTGCCCGTTTCGACGACGTACTCGCCATTGACGTAGGAATACGGCATATAGGTAATACCTCCTACATATTTGATGTTGTGATCATCGACTTTCCAAGTGAACGACCTGTGGCAAGCGCTGAAGTAGTGTACGTACTCGTTAGCGCAGACAAACATGAGAAAACCCCGGTTCCGGATGACATGCGCGCGAGCATGCTGAAAGGTGCGGCCGGTATTGTCGTAGATCAATCAGGGGGCACGTTGAATGCTTAGCGTATCCATCGAAGATATTCGCCTGGCAGCCGAGCGTATAGCGCCGTATATTCACTCCACGCCAGTATTGAGTAGTTCGTTAATCAATGAGCTGGCTGGCTGTCGAATTGACTTTAAATGTGAGAACTTACAGAAATGTGGCGCATTTAAGGCACGCGGTGCGCATAACGCTATATTGCAGCTAAGCGATGAGCAACGAAGCAAAGGAGTGACTACCCACTCTTCAGGTAATCACGCAGCGGCATTGTCGCTTGCCGCATCGCGTCTTGCTTGCAAGGCCTACGTTGTGATGCCAGAAAACACCAGCGCCGTAAAAATTGCCGCGGTTAAACGCTATGGTGGAGAGATTACATTTTGTGAGCCAACCATGACTGCACGAGAGCAAACGGTATTGAAGATAGTTGAAAGTACAGGTGCCACACTGGTACCGCCCTATGATTCTGCCCATATAATCGCCGGGCAAGGCACCGCCGCTCTGGAATTTTTGCAACAGCTTGACGGCAATATGGATCACCTAATTACGCCTATTGGTGGCGGCGGTTTATTGGGCGGTAGCGCCGTTGCGGCGCGAGCCATACAACCTTCGATTACTATCAGTGGCGCCGAACCTCATGGCGCTGATGATGCATTTCAATCGTTTCAATCCGGCGTTTGGCAACCACAACTTGCACCAGACACAATCGCCGATGGTCTGCGTTCTTCAACGGGAAAATTGAATTTTCAAATCATTGGTGATTTAGTTGACGATATCATATTGCTTGATGATGAAGCTATTATCGATGCGATGAAGATCATCTGGACACGGATGAAATTAGTCGTTGAACCGTCATCGGCCATCGCACTGGCTGCTGTGCTAAAAAACAAAACACGTTTTGATGGTAAGCGCGTAGGCATCATTCTCAGCGGTGGCAATGTGGATTTATCTGCATTACCGTGGTGAACTGGGAACAATGTATCGTTTGTATAGCCACATTGTCGCCAATAATCCAATAACACAAATGGCAGCGGTAGTAAGAAAAAAGTACCGATAGCCCTGGTGGCCAGGAAACTGATCAATCAAAACGCCACCCAGCAAGGGCATGAAAATATCCGGGGTAAAGCCAATAACCGAAACAATTCCAGCCGCTGTACCCGTTACCTTAAGCGGGATCCCACCCTCATCAAGCAATGCGAAGTAAACTCCGCGCATTGCAAATACGCCAATTGAAATCACTGCAACGTTTAGCAACATTAGCGGCAGAAGATTGGCAGACGATGGAAGAAAAGCAAATCCGCAAAATGACAGCATCATCAGAGTAAAAATGATCCCAATTGTTTTCGCCACACCAATCCTATCGGCGGTAAGCCCTGCGACTAATGCCGCTAGAGGCTTAAGAAACATTTTGGACACGCTCATCACACCTGCAGCGGTTACGCTCATCAGAAAAACATCTGTAGCGTAAGGGGTTAGTCGAAAGGTACCCCAATAGGCACTATAGCCCGTTAGTACTATAAGACTGATTAACCACACCTCCGGCATACGCAGTACTTCAAGCACATCTTGAACTCCGACTTGCGGAGGCTCTTCGGCATCTTCAACCTCATTATCATCTTCAAACACAAACCAGGACAGAACACCCAGCAGCAATATCAGGACGGAACACTGTAAGACCACCATTGACAAGGCTTGCTCCGAACTGCCAAGCCAACCAAACAGCGACAACAATGCAACTGAGGTTAAGCCTTCACCGATTCCGCGGCCGGTTTCAAGCACGCCAAATGCCTTACCTTGTTCACCTGATGGTGCCCAATTTCGAGTCGCGCGGATCATTGCACCCCAAAACAATAAGGAAATGCTCACACCCCACGCCGCATGGATCAAAAGACTGATGCGATAACTTGGAAACGTAGAAAAATAAACACCCAGTGCGCCAGTTAACAAAAGTGAACTGCTTATCAATTGTCTGGACGATACTCGATCTGCCAACCAGCCACCGGGAAAGTAGCTCAACATGGAGGTTACACCGAAAGCACTGAGTAGAGAACCAACTTGGGTATTATTCAAGGACAAGGCTGATGACAGAGGCTTGTAGTAAACCTCTTGAAAGAATGGCAACAAGAAAATAATACCACCAGCCAAACTGAGCACGGCCATTACTAGCCAGTGTCTCAGCTTGACGATGTCTCGCCTCATAAGCGTTGCTTACTACGCATATGCCCGTGGCGAATTGACGCGCCAATAAAATTGCAGATTAATCGCTCTGCGTGAATCATTGTGATATTACCTACATCAAAGCTGGGCGCAATTTCCACCAGATCCATGCCAACAACCCTGCCCTTTTTGAGCAGCCCATGAATCAACTGCCGCGTCTGTGGCCAAAGCAATCCACCGGGGGTTTGTGCCAAAACTCCGGGCATTATGGTCGGATCTATGCCATCTGCATCAATCGTTAGGTAATAAGGACCATCAGTAATTGATTCGAGAACGGAGGCTACGCCGTGCTCATGCAGCTGGTACGCAGATATTACTTTGCATCCATGCTTGATAGCATCATCAACTTCGACATTGCGCGCACTTCCAATGCCGCGCATACCAATTTGAACGATATCCCCAACCCATGACATTTCCGCGGCTCGCCGTATTGGGCTTGAATACCCCTCAGTTACATCGTTAATGCTATCGCGCCAGTCAAGGTGGGCATCGATATGTACTAGCGTTATTCGCTGCTGGAGTACTTCTAGTGCTCTCAAAACAGGAATAGGTACACCGTGGTCACCGCCCAGGGTTATTAAAATCGCACCTGCATCAAAGACTGTTCTAGCTACCTGCTCAGCACGTTGATAATGCAGTTGTGGGTTGTCGTGTTGATGCGTGACATTGCCCAGATCCACTATAGATACAGATTGGTTTGCCAGCAGGTGACCACCCAAGTCAAAATCATAATGGTTTAAGGTGTATTCAATATCTTCTTCGTTTGGGAAACTGCGTAAGGCATCAGGTGCCAGTGATTGATCATTAGGCCACTCAGCATTGCCATAGGGCAGACCATAAGGCACTCCTAGCACAGCAAAATCGGCACTTAATTCGGCCAAATCCAACTGTAAGGGAAAGTTCAGAAAGTTGCGGCAATCATTGCCTGGAGCTTCTGTTAAAGCTGTCATGCCCTGTGGCCTATAAAATGCCGCTTTGGTGATCAGCCCAGTATCGATCTTTCAAGATTCGCTTATACAGTTTACCCGTTGGAAGGCGTGGCAGTTCATCTTCAAAATCAATAGAACGCGGGCATTTTTGACGAGACAGGTTTTCCATGCAAAAACGCATTAGTTCTGCAACCAAAGCATCATCAGCAACAACACCATCCATTACTTGAATCAGCGCTTTTACTTCTTCGCCAAGATCCGAATTGGGTACGCCAAACACAGCAGCATCAGCCACTTTTGGATGGGTAATCAGAAGATTTTCAGTTTCCTGAGGATAAATATTCACTCCTCCGGAAATAATCATAAAGGTAGACCGATCGGTTAGATACAAATAGCCATCTTTAAGGTAACCAACATCACCAACCGTACTCATTGCACCATCGGCAGAAGTCGCCTCTTTGGTTTTTTCTTCATTATTGAAATAACTGAACTCGCTGGCGGTTTCAAACCAGATTTCGCCGGGTTCACCAGGCGGAGAAGGATTACCATCTTCATCCAGAATATGTATTTCCCCAAGCACCACTTTGCCAACGCTGCCTTTGTGCTGCAACCATTCTTCGCTGGTGATCGAAGAAAATCCCAGGCCCTCGGTTGCTCCGTAGTACTCGTAAATAATGGGCCCCCACCACTCAATCATGGCTTCTTTGACTTGCACTGGGCACGGCGCTGCTGCGTGCACAGCCACCTCAAGTGAGGACATATCCGCTTTACTTCGAACGTCTTCTGGCAGCTTCAGCATCCGACTGAACATGGTCGGCACTAGCTGGCTATGACTAACCTTATACTTTTCTACCAGCGTCAAATATTGCTCTGGATCAAAGTGCTCCATGATTATCGCCGTGCCACCAAGGCGCAAAGTCATGGCCACCGCGGCCTGCGGCGCGGAATGATAAAGTGGCGCTGGCGACAGATATACCATGTCTTCTCGGTAACGCCACAGATCTCTTAGAAATTCAAATAACACCAATGGTTCTGAAGGTCGGTTGTCCGGCAATGGGCGGATAACTCCTTTTGGGCGGCCTGTAGTTCCTGATGAATACAACATTGCAGAACCGAGATACTCATTCCCTATTGGCGATGAGGGGTATGATTCAAGCGACGCCTCAAAATCTTGCATGCGCCGCTCAGTCGTCTCCAGTGCCCCTTGCGAGTCGACTACCAGACACAACACTATGTCAGGGCAAGACTTTAGCGCTTCACTGGCCACTTCCAACCTGGACGCAGAAGTGATCAGCATCTTCGACTCGCTGTTGTTAACAATGTAGGCCAGTTCATCGGCCTTCAAGTATGAATTGACACAGGTGTAGTAAAGCCCTGAGCGTTCGCCAGCACCACAGCACTCGAGGAAGCGATTATTGTTCTCCATAAACACCGAATAGTGATCAAGTCGGTCCAGACCGTATTCACGAAACAGATGCGCCAGTCGATTACAGCGCGCCTCATACTCTGCGTAGGAAACTGATTCACCCGTATTCGCCATAATAAAAGCGGGCCTGTCGGGATGTTGTTCTGCGTACTTTCCCGGATACATGCTTTGCTCTCCTTTGAATTAATCCCAACCTGCGCAGTAGGATTCTGGTGCCAGATTATCTGGCAACTCAGAGCTGCCAGGGCCTGAAAAACGCTGCTTGAACGTAAACGCGTGTTCACTAGCGCCGTGTATTTTAAGATACTCCAACCGGGTCAAGCCTTCTTCAGCTGTCGGTAGATGACCAACTGGTACCCACCAGAGTACTTGATATTGTTCTACAGGTTTCTCAAACCATTGCCGTCGCTGTACCATAATGTCGCGATGCATGGATTTGTAAACATAATCAAAGAGATGCTCTGCACTCTGCCAAACCGACATATTGACCAAAAACAATTCGGGGCCGCCAACATCAATATCAGTGGCGTTACCACTGTCGCTTTGCAATCGCCAAACAAACCCTGGACTTCGCTCTGCCAGTGCATTTATTTCATCCAGTCGGCTCATAAACCCGTTTAGCCTGACATCGTCTGGCGGAAACAGCACTGTCCCTACATTCATCTGAGCCAGATGCCAATTAGAATCCATAGACTTGCCTCGCGTGCTTTAACGACATATAAACTCATTGTACGGCTTCGGTGTGCGGTAACAAGTCAACTTGCACAATTAGTAAGGCTCATAAGATCGCGACAGTCCGAAGACCGTTGTACAATCCTTGGGTTGCTAATCGATCAAGCATTGTCAATTGCGCACGATACCAAGGAGACGTTCTATGTTTGCTAAGCCTGCCACGTTCCTGGTATCAATCCTGTTATTACTTACTGCTTGCAAGTCAACAATTCACAACGAGCCAGCACCACAAGAAGCTGTATCTAGAGTGTATTGTGGCATGCTTATAGACGGTCTCTCGGAGCAGCCTCTTAGTAACCGCACTGTACACATTGTTGAAGACAGAATTCGTTCAATCACGGAAGGCGCCCCCGTGGGAGACTACGTTGATCTTGCTGATCATACATGTCTGCCGGGCTTGATCGATACCCATACCCATATTACTGAGCCCCCGGATACCGCCAACCTTGAGGTCTACTTCACACGCGATCTCGAAGAAACCATGTTGATTGCAAAAGAGAATTCAGCGGTTACATTGAACGCCGGATTCACTACCGTGCGCAACGTGGGCGCCTATTACGGTTGGGCAGGTAGAGAATTGCGCGACAGAATTAAGCGGGGCGAGTTTCCCGGCCCTAGAATTCAGGCTGCAGGATTTTACCTGACAATACCAGCTGGTGGCGGTGATCTGGTGATACCAGAGCAGCCTGAAGAGAACATACCCGCACATGCCCGCTTAGGCGTCGCAAGTGGTGCTAGTGAATTCGCAGAGAAAGCTCAGGCAGCTGTACACGGTGGTGCCGATGTTTTAAAAGTAATCGCCTCGGGTGCGGTGCTTGCTTACGGTGGCGTACCCGGCGCACCAGAAATGAGTTTTGAGGAGATTAAGGCCGTAGCCGATGTGGCTCACGCAGCGGGTATCACAGTGACCGCACACGCTCATGGTGCTCAATCGATCAAAGACGCTATTCGAGCGGGCGCAGATACCATTGAACACGCCTCTTTAGCAGATGACGAAGCAATCGCCTTGGCACTGGAATACGATGTAGCATTCTCTATGGACGTATACAACGGCAGCTATATTGCCACGGTTGGCAAAGAACAAAATTGGCCTGAAGAATTTCTGCGTAAGAATGAAGAAACCACTGAAGCGCAACGCCAGGTGTTTAGCAAAGCGCATAAAGCCGGAGTAGCTATCGTCTACGGTACTGATGCCGGCGTGTATCCGCACGGTCACAATGCTCGTCAGTTTGCCATCATGGTTGAACGAGGCATGAAGCCAATGGCCGCCATACAGGCCGCCACGTCTATTGCCGCCAAGTATATTGGCTGGGAGCACGATGTTGGTGCTATTGAAGTCGGCCGCTTTGGAGATCTAATAGCTGTCAACTCCAATCCACTGCTTGACATCAGCACACTGGAAACAGTCGACGTCGTTATTAAAGGTGGCCATAGAATAAAATAGCTCAGCCCCATGCCTATCGCGCCGCATGCTGTTAACTGCGACCCGTCAGCTTAGGCAAGTCGATGACGGCAATATGAGGCCGAATAGCGGCGGCGAAAAGACCGCCACTTGTATAAAGCCGCTACCGCCGGCAACTGGCATTGATTGGAAGTGTGGATTCGTTTCTTCTAGATGGACGCAACATAAAATACTGTATATATAGACAGTATATGAAATCTGCATTACTCTAAATAGCCCCTCTCGCAATTCACCCGGGATCTGTGGCTACAGTGGCTTACGCCGAACTTCATTGCATCAGCAACTTCAGCTTCCTGCGCGGCGCCTCACACCCAGGAGAGTTGGTTTTACAGGCCGCTAAGCTGGGTTATTCCGCCATCGCCATCACCGATGAATGCTCCTTAGCCGGCATTGTGAAAGCCCATGTAGCGGCCAAAGAGTGCCGTATTCAACTAATCGTTGGCAGCGAGTTTGTACTCGAAGAAGGCCTCAGGCTGGTGTTGCTGGCACCGGATAGAGACGCCTATGCTCAGCTTTCCACACTGATTACAGTAGCCCGCAGACGCAGCGTTAAAGGCGAATACAGCCTTGCCCTTAAAGACCTTAAACGCGGTGCTGGCGAGCAGCTAGCGATCTGGCTACCCGGCTATCAGGAACCCCTTAATGATCATTATTCTGAAGACTTAAAATTATTATTTAACAATCGGTTGTGGATAGGTTTTAATAATTTAATTAATGATAGTTCGGCCAAGCGATACCGCTATTTCAAAGCTCTGG
>JBCCIP010000050.1:0-39676 GCA_039111475.1 Pseudomonadota bacterium
AACGCGATCATGGGTAAAATTGGGCCAATGCAAACTGTTAATGGCGTTATTCATATCAGCCTAGGTCTGACTGAGGTGCTGTTTGGGATAGTTCACTTTGTGTAAACCTATGTCCTGATTGGCCGGCTCTGACCGGCCTGCTCAAAAAAAAGCCCTGTGGTGATTACCGCGGGGCTTTTTTTACTCTGTTTTATGAATTCTTTTGTGCTTTTCGCGTTGCACAAATTCTTAGTAGCGAACAATTTCACTCGCACCAACACGCCGACTCGCTATAATCGCGAGTTGGTTCGATTCCGCCCAATCTGAGAGTACGCCGTGAAAGACAACGATTCATTTGATGACATTCCAATGGTCGCGCCTGCAAGCGATGAGATTGCTTCTTACAATCGCGCGCGCGGCTCAAAATCTTCTGCTCGCGCAGCCTCTGCCGGAATGGGCGGCGGTGCGAAGTTCTTTTTGTTTCTATCATTTCTGCTGGCTGCTGCAGCGTGTGCGGGTGCGTACTACCTGTTTGAAGAGCTCAAAAAAACCTCTGCTGCATTGGAAAGCTCTACGTCCCGTGTTGAATCCTTGGAGCAGCGTTTGTCCAGTACCGATGAGAGTGTTTCTGAATCCGCTACCGTGCAAGGCGTGAAAATCAAAGAGCTAACCAGTGAGGTTGATAAACTGTGGGCTTCTGCCTGGCGCAAGAATCAGGCAGAGATCGGTAAGTACAGCAAGCAATTAGCCACCCAAACCGCGAATCTTGATAAAACAAAAGAATCCCTTAAGGCACAGCAAGAAAGCCTGACAAACCTGCAGAGCCAACTCGGTGAAGCTCAAGCCATGAGCGGCTTAATCAAGGACGTTCAAGCCAGCAGCATTGCACACCAGGCGCAGCTTTCTGAATTAGACGATATCCTCGCCGCCTTAAAAGTCAGCTCAAACGGACTGCAGAAAAAGGTTAAAGAAAACGAAGAATGGGTTCAGTCGTTCAATACTTTTCGAAGGCAGATAAACGCAAAAATTTCGCAGCTGGAAGACTCAGTACAAGCGCAGTTACGCGGCCCAGCTAGTCAATCCAGCCTCCCGTTGCCTGAATAGGGCGGTTGTCACCCTCTTTGTCCAGCCACGCGATCAACGCTGATCGCTCTCGAGCATGGCTGGATTCAATATTTGGAAATTGCCAAAGATAAAGCTGGCCCACCGGGTGTGCTGTTTTGCTGTTTTGTTCCAGCGCGACAAATTCGTGATGAAGCGTTTTGCCGTCATTTTCTCCAGCCGCAATTTTCGCCACAATACCAAACCCCAGTAGCGCGATGTTTGCCTTAAGTGCTGCAGTCGATTTCTCTCTTGAGCTAAAAAACACACGAATTCCTTTTTCGTCATCAATGCTCAGCTCCAGCTCGCCAACATTACTGGTCGCAGGTAAACGCGGTGCTTCTCCCTGGCGCCAGATCGTATAGTCAGCGCCGTTGAGAATAACTTCTGGCGTATAAATAGCATTGGTGTGGCCTTGAAACTTGTACGCGTAATGCCGCTGCTGGTTTCGTTTCATGCCGTAAGGGTCTTTCCAGCCCAGGTAATCCCAGTAGTCCACATGGAAAGCGACCGGCACTACCTGTGACCAAAGCTCTGGTGAATCTTTTAGCGCGTTAAGCCAGTTTTCCGCCGGAGGGCAGCTGTAACAACCTTGTGATGTATACAGCTCCAATAGGCTGGTTTGTTCGATCCCGCTTTTGAATACTTTCTCTGCGAATACTGATTGAGCGCAGAGCAGTGCGCCAAAAATCAAAGCACAAGTAAGCGGTAGGTGAATAAATTTCAGGTTTGATTTCATACTGCTTTGGACACATCGCGCTGATTTGATTCCGCAATAATAGCAAAGCAATGCAATGGTACCCTGCGCCATGTGACACCTTTGGCTGTAGTATAATTACGCATAATAGGAGCCCAAGATGCCTGCCAAACCCGACGCCGGTCTCGAACCCTTGTACACCTTAATTATCTACCAAGACTACATGGAGTCACAATGACCACCATACGCCAGGAAGATTTGATCGACAGCGTCGCCGACGCACTGCAATTTATCTCTTACTATCACCCAAAAGACTTCATTCAGGCTGTGCATGAAGCCTATCTAAGAGAAGAGTCGCAAGCCGCCAAAGACGCCATGGCCCAGATTCTGATAAATTCTCGCATGTGCGCCGAAGGTCACCGACCCATATGCCAGGACACCGGAATTGTCACCGTATTCATCAAGATCGGCATGAACGTTCAGTGGGACGCTGAACTCAGTGTAAGCGAGATGATTAACGAAGGCGTACGAAGAGCCTACACCCACCCTGATAACGTACTGCGCGCAAGCATTCTCGAAGACCCGGCCGGCGTCAGAAAAAACACTCGCGACAATACGCCCGCCGTTATTCACATGGAAGTTGTCGCTGGTGATACTGTTGACGTAACCGTTGCTGCAAAAGGTGGCGGTTCCGAAAACAAATCCAAGATGGTCATGCTGAACCCATCCGATAGCATTGTCGAGTGGGTGGTTAACACTGTGCCCACTATGGGCGCCGGTTGGTGCCCACCTGGCATGCTAGGCATAGGTATTGGTGGAACCGCGGAGAAAGCCGCTGTCTTGGCAAAGGAGTCACTGATGGACCCCATCGACATTCACGAGCTCCGCGAGCACGGCCCTCAGACACGCGCCGAAGAACTGCGCATTGAAATCATGGATGCCGTGAACAAATTAGGCATAGGTGCGCAGGGGCTTGGTGGGCTTACCACCGTATTGGATGTGAAAATAAAAGACTATCCAACCCACGCGGCGTCATTACCCATCGCCATGATTCCAAATTGCGCCGCAACCCGCCACGCTCATTTCGTTCTGGATGGCAGTGGCGCGGCACGTCAACAGCCACCCAATCTTGATGACTGGCCAGACATTACCTGGGATGTTGGACCAAGCGCCAGAAGGGTAAACATGGACACAGTCACGGCGGAAGACATACAGACCTGGCAACCTGGAGAAACAGTATTGCTAAGCGGCAAAATGTTAACTGGTCGCGACGCTGCGCATAAGCGTATTAAGGAACTGTTCGATAGTGGTGAAGGTTTACCGGAAGGTGTCGATCTGCGTGGTCGTTTTATTTACTACGTTGGCCCCGTGGACGCCGTTCGCGATGAAGTTGTGGGTCCAGCCGGCCCAACCACATCCACACGCATGGATAAGTTTACCGGCATGATTCTGGAAAAAACCGGACTGCTTGGCATGATAGGCAAGGCGGAACGTGGCCAGGTGGCAATAGATGCGATCAAAGAACATAAAGCGGTGTATTTGATGGCGGTAGGCGGGGCAGCTTATCTAGTGTCCAAAGCTATTACCCAGTCGAGAGTCGTTGCGTTTCCAGAGATGGGTATGGAGGCAATTTATGAGTTTGAAGTTAAAGACATGCCGGTAACCGTTGCGGTGGACAGTCGAGGCGAGTCAGTGCATCAGACTGGACCCCAGCAGTGGGCCGCAAAAATAGAAGAACGTGCCGTAACTGTTCAGTAGCGATAGTCGAAATCGAAAGTTCAAAGGTAGAGCTTTAATGGGCCACACCTTTTATTGGCACGACTACGAAACCAGCGGCATAGATCCCGGGCTGGACCGGCCCATGCAATTTGCCGGTATTCGTACTGACAGAGAGCTAAACGTTTGCGGTGATCCGCTACGTCTTTATTGCCAAATCGCGCCTGACGTCTTACCGCACCCCGCAGCTTGTGCGGTGACAGGTATTACACCGCAGATCGCCAATTCACTAGGTGTCTGTGAACGAGAATTCATTGCGGCTATTCACAATGAGATGATAAAACCCGGCACTTGCAGCGTCGGTTACAACAGCATTCGCTTCGACGATGAGTTCACACGTTTCACTTTGTACCGTAATTTCTATGACGCCTATGAGCGAGAATACCGTAATGGCAACAGTCGTTGGGATTTGATCGATGTTGCACGTCTTTGCTGCGCACTTCGTCCAGATGGTATTGTGTGGCCTGAGGTGGACGGTAAGCCAAGTTTTCGCCTGGAGTTATTGAGCGAGGCTAATGGCATTCTCCATGACGATGCACATGATGCCTTGTCTGATGTGTTGGCCACAATCGAATTCGCAAAGTTGATAAAACAGCGCAAACCCAAGTTGTTCGATTATGCTTTGCAGCTAAGAAACAAACGATTTGCAGCCGGCCTGCTGGATACGGCTAGTGGCGAGCCTATACTGCATGTATCATCGAAACTGCCTGCAGAGTACTTTTGTGCAACGCTGGTGCTTCCAGTTGCCGCACACCCGACCAATTCAAACGGAATTGTGTGCGTGGATCTTCGTAATGATCCTCAACCACTACTTAACTTGCCTGCGGTCGAATTACGTCGACTGCTGTTTTTGTCCGCTGACGAACGTGATGCGGATACGCCACGAATCCCGTTGAAAACCATTCACCTGAATCGCAGTCCTATGGTGGCAACGGCAAGGTTACTGGATGAGCCTCTGTCAAGGCGTTTGCAATTGGATTTGGAGACCTGCCAGGATCACGCTCAGCGGCTGCTTCGGGACACAAGCTGGATCAGCAAGCTGCAGACTGTGTACGAGTTGGACGACAAGGCGCCAGAACGCGATGTGGATGCTGCTTTGTATGGCCATGGTTTTTTCTCTGACAGCGACCGCACATTAATGCAAGATGTGAGACGCTCCGCCGCAGACCGCCTCGCAAGTCATGAATTTGCTTTTGCAGACCCCCGTCTTGAAAACCTGCTTTTTCGCTACCGAGCTCGCAATTTCCCCGATTCACTGAGTCCGCAAGAGCAAGACCAATGGCTGCAGCATTGCAAAAAGAAACACACAGAAATGGATGGTTTTGGGTTTGAAGACTTTCGAAATGAGTTGGAAAGACTCAGAAAAAATGAAGCGAATGTAGAACTTAGCGCAGCCCTGGAGCAATACGCAGATGAGTTGGCTTACAAGATAAAGTTGTAGGTCGCTCACAAAATGGTCGTGCTGTTCGATTTCCCAAACCCCTGCGACTTACTGATGCTTGTTTGATGCTCTACCGCACGGTAGCATTCGTTTCGACAAAAGTACTACATAAGGCGCTAAACTTGGAATTTCCCGGCGGGCACATTCTCAGTATCGATCAGTTTGACCGGGAAGATATCGATCGTATCTTTACGGTTGCAGATTCGATGGAACCTTATGCACACAGGCGCAAGCTCACCAAAGTGTTGGACGGCGCTATTCTCGGCAATATGTTCTTTGAACCCAGCACACGTACACGCGTCAGTTTTGGCAGCGCGTTTAATCTGCTGGGCGGTGAGGTGCGGGAAACCACCGGAGTAGAAAACTCGGCCATTGCAAAAGGCGAGTCATTGTATGACACAGCCAGGGTGCTGAGTGGTTACAGCGACGTGATTGTTATGCGTCATCCACAAGCCAATTCAGTGTCTGAATTTGCCACGGCCAGCCGGGTACCGGTACTGAATGGCGGTGATGGTGACAATGAGCATCCCAGCCAGGCGTTGCTGGATCTATACACCATCAAGAAAGAATTGGCCGCCAATGGCCGCTCCCTGGATGACTTTCGAATAGCGCTAATAGGTGATCTGAAGTATGGGCGAACGGTTCACTCAATTTGTAAATTACTGACCTTATTCAAACGGGTACAGATCACTCTGGTATCGCCGGAAGAATTGAAAATGCCTGAGCAATATGTTGACCAATTGCAATCGGCCGGTCACACAGTAGTGCAAACCGATCAGCTGGAAGAATCGATAGCTAAGGTCGATATCACCTACTCCACAAGAATTCAGGAAGAGCGCTTTGCGTCCCGTGATGAAGCCAATTTATACCGCGGACGCTACCGACTGAATCAGGCCATCTATACTCAATACTGCGAACCCAATACCGTCATCATGCACCCCTTGCCTCGCGATTCGCGAGCGGGTGCCAATGAGTTGGATAACGATTTGAATGAAAACCCGAATTTAGCCATTTTCCGCCAAACTGATAACGGTGTTCTGGTACGAATGGCGTTGTTTGCGCTGGTCCTCGATGTGGTAGACCAGGTCGACCGCAGTGCGCGAGAGGTGGCCTGGTATACAGGCGGCCGCCTAAAGCAATAATGTCCGAATCGCCCAGGCAGGGCGCTGCCTCAAAGCAAAATACACCTCAAGTTAAACCGCCAGGATTGCTGAAATCCAGTTTGTTGGTGGGCTGCATGACCATGCTTTCAAGAGTACTTGGCCTATGCCGGGATATTGTGTTTGCAATAACGATTGGCGCTAGTGCCAATGCCGATGCATTCTTCGTTGCATTCAAAGTGCCGCAATTTTTGCGTCGCTTGTTTGCGGAGGGTGCTTTTTCGCAAGCGTTTGTGCCGGTGCTTTCACAATACCGAACCCAGAAATCGATAGAAGAAGTAAAACGCCTGGTAAATTGCGTGGCAGGATGTCTGGGGTTTGTATTGGTTCTGACCTGCGCGATAGCGGTGTTAGGTGCTCCTGTGCTGACCATGGTCTTTGCACCAGGGTACATCGATGAGCCAGAAAATTTTGCGTTAACCAGTCAGCTACTGCGCATCACCTTTCCGTATTTACTGCTGATCTCACTCACTGGTTTTGCGGGCGCCATATTGAATAGCTACAGTCGGTTTGTTGTGCCGGCTTTTACGCCAGTACTGCTCAACGTTAGCTTAATCAGTGGCGCACTGTTTTTTAGAGACTACTTTCCCGATCCTGTATTCGCCATAGCCTGGGCGGTTATTGTTGCAGGTATTTTGCAATTGGCGCTGCAGCTACCCTTCCTCAGTCGCTTGGGTCTGATGCCACGACCGACCGTGTATTGGCAACACGAAGGCGTACAAAGAGTGATGCGTCTGATGGTACCCGCCTTATTCGGCGTCTCGGTATCGCAAATTAATCTGGCCTTGGACACAGTTCTGGCCACGGCGCTTCCCAAAGGCAGCGTGTCATGGTTGTTCTATTCCGACCGATTGGCCGAGCTGCCACTAGGTGTGTTTGGTGTTGCCATTGCTACCGTTATTCTGCCGGCTCTGTCCCGACAACATTCAGGCGAAGGCGACAGCAACTTCTCTGCAACACTGGACTGGAGCATTCGAATGGTGTTGTTGATTGCGGTGCCTGCCACCTTGGCGCTTTTGGTTCTTGCCGAACCCTTGTTAATGACCATGACACTGTTCGAGTTCGGCAAAATGACCGTCCAAGACGTGACGATGGCAAGTTACAGCTTGAAGGCTTACGCATTGGGTTTACTCGCTTTCATGCTGATCAAGGTACTGGCAACGGGATATTACGCGCAGCAAGACATGAAAACGCCGGTTCGAATTGCTGTCAGGGCGATGATAGTGAACATGTTTCTGAATCTTTTGTTTGTGCTGCCGTTGTACTTTTACTTCAATATTGGTCACGTTGGTCTAGCGCTCGCGACAGCGGTTGCCGCTTACTACAATGCAGGCGCGCTGCTGACCGGTTTGTTGAAGAAGTCTGTGTTGCAGTGGCAACCAGGGTTCATGTTGGTGTGCGTGCGAATGTGCGTGGCGGCCGCGCTAATGACCGCAGCGCTGATTGCCACTAGAGGGGATCACGCGTTGTGGCTTGAGCTTAGCAGCGTGGAGCGAGCCACACGGTCTCTGGTGCTTGCTGGAGGGGGAGTGCTGCTGTACCTGGCTCTGTTAGGCCTGTTCGGCGGAAGATTACGGCACTTTCGCCGGCAATGATCGCACTAAGGCCGCTGCACAAGCCTATGACTCATATATAATGCCCTGTTTTTAATACATGGCGCAGGTTTTGGAACTCATACGCGGACTGCACAATATTCGGCCCAGGCATCGCCCGTGTGTACTCACCATAGGCGCTTTTGACGGCGTGCATCTGGGGCATCAGAAAGTCCTGCAAAGCCTGATCAGCAAAGCAAAAGAACGGGCGTTACCGTCTACCATTATTGTGTTGGAGCCGTTACCCAGGGAATATTTTGCACCGGCGGAAGCGCCTCCCCGCTTAATGAGTTTTCGCGAGAAATGCCTGGCTTTAAAAGACGTAGGACTGGACCGAGTGCTGCGAATACGATTCACTCAGTCTCTTAGTAAAATAGCCGCAAGGGATTTTATAGAAGATATTTTTGTCGCTAAGCTCGGCGTTAAATACATGGTTGTGGGTGACGACCTCAGATTTGGCCATGAACGTCAAGGTGATTTTGCCTTGCTGCAGGAGTTGGGCCAAATCCATGATTTTGAAGTAAGAGCCAGCGACACATTTCAAATTGATGCGGAGAGAGTCTCCAGTACACGCATTCGCCAAGCCTTGTTGAACGACGAGTTTGCATTGGCGGAAACGCTGCTGGGCAGGCCATATCAGATTTCAGGCAAAGTGGTCTACGGACAACAATTGGGACGATCCATAGGTGTGCCAACCGCCAATCTGGAGTTACACCGCTATCGCGCAGCGCTATCTGGTGTTTATGCAGTGGAAGTGCGTGGCATTGGCGATGCTGTGTATTTTGGGGCGGCCAATGTGGGCACGCGACCAACAATCGGCGACCTTTGCAAGGCCATTCTTGAAGTGCACTTGCTGAACTTTAACGGTTCGTTGTATGGCAAGACCTTGCATGTGCGTTTCAAAAAACGATTGCGTGATGAACAGAAATTCCCATCGATAGATGCACTGAAAACACAAATTCACAACGACATAGACCAGGCCTATAATTTTTTTGGCCTGCAGCGACCAACGATTTAACAATGACTGATACCAAAGACTACAAAGCAACGCTGAATTTGCCGAACACGGCATTTCCGATGAAGGCGAATTTAGCCAATCGCGAGCCAAAAATGTTGCAGCGATGGCAAGCCAACAATCTTTACCAGGCAATGCGTGAGGCGGCAAGAGGGCGGCCTAAATACATACTTCATGATGGACCACCCTACGCAAACGGCGAAATCCATATTGGGCACTCGGTCAACAAAATTCTTAAAGACATTATTGTTAAATCGCGTTTCCTGGACGGATATGACTCGCCGTATGTGCCGGGCTGGGATTGTCATGGCTTGCCCATCGAACTCAATGTAGAAAAGAAGGTTGGCAAGCCGGGTGTTAAGATTGACGCTGCCTCGTTTCGTGTTAAGTGTCGTGAATACGCTCAAGCTCAAGTAGATAAGCAAAGAACCGATTTTCAACGTCTTGGTGTAATTGGCGATTGGGATAACCCGTATCTAACCATGAACTATCAGTTTGAGGCGGACCAGATTCGTTCGCTAGGTAAAATAGTTAGAAATGGTCACGTAGTCAAAGGTTTTAAACCTGTTCATTGGTGTACTGATTGCGGTTCTGCGTTAGCGGAAGCAGAAGTAGAGTACATGGACAAACAGTCGCCCTCGATTGACGTTTATTTTGACGCTGTGAATTCCGCCGACTTATCTAGAGTATTTCAGGTAGCGTCCGATTTAGAACAAAGCTGGTCGGTTGTTATTTGGACGACTACGCCTTGGACCATACCCGCTAATATGGCCGTTGCTGTGCATCCGGAAATTGACTACGTCGCTGTTAAAATTCAACGCAATAGTGAATCGATTGTGGCTGTTTTAGCTGAAGGGCTGATGGAAGCTGTTCTAAAACGTGCATCCGTAAATGAGTATGAAGTGCTTGGCCGCGCAAAAGGCGCTGCCCTTGAGGGTATTGTTTTAAAACACCCTTTGTATGAGCGAACGTCACAACTTATTTTAGGTGATCACGTAACAACGGATGCTGGTACTGGTGCGGTTCATACAGCACCTGCACATGGTGCAGACGACTTTTCGGTGTGTCAGCGTTATGACTTAGAGATTATTAACCCGGTCGGTGCCAATGGAGTATTTCTGCCTGACACTGAAATTGTTGCGGGTGTGCATGTGATGAAAGCAAACCAGGTGATAGTCGATAGCTTAAGAGAACGTAATCGCCTGATGCACTTCGAGAGTTTCGACCACAGTTACCCACATTGCTGGCGACATAAAACTCCACTGATTTTCAGAGCGACACCGCAGTGGTTTGTTGGTATGCAGAAAAACCAGCTGCTGAACAAGGTTGATGCGGCGGTCGAAACGGTGGAATGGCTGCCGGGTTGGGGCAAAGGCCGTATAAAGGCCATGCTCGAAGACAGGCCGGACTGGTGTATTTCCAGGCAGAGAACCTGGGGAGTACCGATTGCCCTGTTTGTGCATAAACAAACTGCTGACTTACATCCACGCACTCCTGAGCTGATTGAGGCTGTTGCCGAGCTTGTTGAGAAAGAGGGCATCGAAGCCTGGTTCTCTTTGGACGCAGAGTCCATGCTCGGCGACGAAGCGGCAGACTATGAAAAAGTGACTGATACCTTGGATGTGTGGTTTGATTCAGGCGTATCACATGAGGCCGTATTGCGTCGTAGGGTTGATGACTTGCAAGTTCCAGCGGATATGTATCTCGAAGGTTCGGACCAGCATCGCGGCTGGTTTCAATCGTCATTGCTGACGTCTGTGGCCATCAACGATATTGCTCCATACAAATCTGCAATGACCCATGGCTTCACGGTGGACCCCCAAGGCAGAAAAATGTCCAAGTCTCTCGGCAATGTTATTGCGCCACAGAAGATCATGCAGACCCTTGGAGCTGATGTTTTGCGATTGTGGGTCGCGGCAACTGATTATCGTGATGAAATGACCGTTAGTGATGAGATTTTCAAGCGCACCGCTGATTCCTATCGACGTATTCGAAATACGCTTCGGTTTTTGTTGTCCAACTTGAATGGTTTCGAGCCAGACAAACATGCTGTAGCACCGAAATCCATGTTGGCACTCGATCAATGGGTGCTTTCACGGGCTGCAAAGCTGCAAGATGAAATACTGGAAGCGTATTCCAGTTATCAGTTTCATCAGATTTACCAGAAGCTGCATAATTTTTGTATTTCCGATCTGGGTGGTTTTTACCTGGATGTTATCAAAGACCGTCAATACACCATGCAGGTTGATTCGCTGGGCAGGCGCTCGGCTCAAACCGCGTTGTATCACGTGGCGGAGGCAATGGTGCGCTGGATCGCGCCTATTCTGAGCTTTACAGCTGATGAAGCCTGGGAGCATTTGCCAGGTTCACGAGGCGACACTGTGTTTACTGAGCAATGGCACGAAATTCCTGTTAGCGAGCAAGGCAAAGGTGACGAGTTTTGGTCTGAAGTAATGGCCGTTAAAACTGCGGTCAACAAAGAAATGGAAAATCAGCGAGCCGCTAACAATGTTGGGGCATCGCTCAGTTGTGAAGTGAGCCTCTATTGTTCGCCAGAGCTGCATAGCTTGTTGGCATCACTGGGCAACGAATTGCGATACGTGCTGATTAGCTCCGCAGCAGATTTACACGCATTTGATCTTGCCCCTGAAGGCGTTGCTGAAACTGAACTCAGTGGATTGAAGTTGAAGGTGCTCGCCAGCTCGGAAAATAAATGCGCCAGATGCTGGCATTACCGAGCCGATGTTGGCAGTAACAGTGAACATCCAGACCTATGCTCAAGATGCGTGGAAAATATTGCAGGCGACGGTGAACTTAGACAGTATGTGTAACAAAATCTGATGGAATTTTACAAACGAAACAGTCTTTGGTTGGTGCTAAGCGGTGTCATTTTCATTCTGGATTTGTGGACTAAAAACCTCGCTAGCGGTCAATTACAATACGCCAGACCGGTTGAGATACTGCCCATACTCAATTTCACGTTGTTGCATAATCCGGGCGCCGCTTTCAGCTTTTTAAGTGATGCCGGAGGCTGGCAGCGCTGGTTTTTTACGGTAGTTTCGACAATTGTAAGCGTCGTGTTGCTGGTTTGGCTGTTAAGGTTGCAGCGTAGTGAGAAGTTGCTTGCGCTTAGCCTGGCGCTAATTCTGGGTGGCGCGATTGGCAATTTGTATGACAGGGTTAGTCTGGGTTACGTGGTTGACTTCATTTCTTTCCACTACTCTGGCTGGTATTTTCCTGCATTCAATATCGCAGACTCAGCGATTAGCGTGGGTGCAGCGCTGATGATACTGGATATGTTTTTCGGCTCCCAGGCAAAGCCCGTGGATGACCAGGTAAAGCAGTGATTACTTCGAACAGTAAAATTCGCCTAAATTTTGCGCTGAGCCTGGAAGACGGTTCTGAGATTGATAACAATTTCGATCAGACACCTTGTGAGTTCGTTTATGGTGATGGCAGTTTGCTGCCTGGTTTCGAGCTGGCCTTGTTGGGCTTAACCAAGGGCGACAAAGCGTCCATCAGCTTGCAACCTCAAAACGCGTTTGGTGAATGGCAGGAGGACAGGGAACATAGTTTTCCTAGATCACAACTAGACAATTACGATCTGCAACCGGGTTTGGTTATTTCATTCGCAGATCCGTCCGGAGAGCGACCCGGCGTCGTCAAGTCGATAGAGGCAGATCGTGTGCTGGTGGATTTTAATCACCCACTGGCGGGCAAGATTATTCAGTTTGATGTTCATATTCATTCTGTTGAATCAACCGTAAAGGACTAGTTTCGAAGCTTGTCAGCTTGAGTAAAAAGAATATGGGAAACACTATGACATTAAATCTCGCTAACCCACGTGGGTTTTGTGCGGGAGTTGATAGAGCGATTGAAATTGTGAATCGCGCCCTGGATTTGTTTGGAGCACCCATCTACGTTCGACACGAAGTGGTGCACAACAAAACAGTGGTAGAAGACTTGCGCGAAAGAGGTGCACTGTTTGTTGATGAACTCGAAGAAGTCCCAGACGACTGCATCGTTATTTTCAGCGCGCATGGCGTCTCTCAGGCAGTTCGACGTGAGGCGGAGCAACGCTGCTTGAAAGTGTTTGATGCAACATGTCCGCTAGTGACCAAAGTGCATATGGAAGTAGTGCGCTATAGTAAAAAGGGTCAGGAATGCGTACTGATTGGCCACAAAGGTCATCCAGAAGTCGAGGGCACCATGGGCCAATACGACGCCAGCAATGGTGGAGCTATTTATCTGGTGGAAGATGAGCAGCAAGCTGAGACATTAGTGGTGCGCGACCCAGCGCAACTTGCCTACGTCACTCAAACAACCCTGTCAATGGATGATACTGCACGAGTGATTGAAGCGTTGCGTGCACGATTCCCACTCATACATGGACCCAGAAAAGACGATATTTGCTACGCCACGCAAAATCGCCAGGACGCCGTGAAAAAACTGGCAGCCTGCAGTCAGGTAGTATTGGTGGTTGGTTCACCCAATAGTTCAAATTCTAACCGCTTGCGAGAACTGGCGGAACGTAGGGGAAGCATGGCTTATCTGATAGACGGGGTGGAAGATATACAAGCCGATTGGCTGACTGATGCCGATTCCGTTGGAGTAACCGCCGGTGCCTCGGCGCCAGAAGTGCTGGTACAACAAGTGATCAGTCACGTGGAATCTCTCGGTGCGTGTTCCGCTAAAGAGCTTGATGGTCAGCCAGAGAATGTCACGTTCTCAATGCCAAAAGAGTTGCGACTGCGCGAAGTGTAAATTCCAACCGGTAAAATTTCACCCATTTATCTCCGTTTTCGGCCTCCCATCCTTCTACACTTATCAGCTGAAGCTAGCCGTACTAAAGTATTCCAAGGCGACTCATTTGCAGCCGCTAACTACTTATCCAGAGGTCTGGATGTCACACGAAGCAACATTATCGATTCACGCACACCCAGCCTGTGTCCGTCGTCAGCATGGACTGACCTTACTCGAGTTGATGATCGTTTTGATTATGGTGTCCATACTTGCCGCACTTGCCGGGCCCAGCTTCACCGGTAGCATAAATCGTAGTCAGGTCAATGGAATGCGCGACGGGCTTGCCAGCGCATTTCAATTTGCCCGCAGTGAAGCATTAAAGCGTAAAGGACCTGTCACGGCCTGCAGCAGCGCAGATCAGGCAACTTGCTCTGGAAATTGGCAAAACGGCTGGATAATTTTTAGTGACGTTGACGGCGACGGAGCGCTAGATGGCGGCGAACAGATTTTGCAGGTCAAGTACGGGGAAGACGGACTAAACGCGTACGCGTCAGCAGCCAACGCTGTCACTTTTTCAAGTATTGGTCGTGCCGTTGCTGGCGATGGCTCGTATGGCTTCTGTCATCCGCATCAAAATACGGTTGGCAAATCCTTAACGGTGACGGTGACGGGCGCGCTTAATCGCAGCAAAGAAGTTTTGACGGGGTGTTAGCGATGAGTGTAACTAGGGCAAATCAAAAGTCTGGATGCCGACACCAGCGTCTGACTGATAAAGAATCCGGTTTTACCCTTATAGAGATACTGGTCTCTCTGATCATCTTGGCGGTAGGTTTCCTCGGTATGGCCGCATTGCAGAGTAGTAGCATGCAAGGCACGGCCAGCACTTACTTCAGAACCCAGGCCGATATGTTGGCAAATGATCTGTCTGAAAGAATACGAGCGAATCGTACAGGTTCAGCGGCCGGAGATTACGCATACGCTGGCGGCGGCGCAAGTGCTGCGAGCTGTGGCGGTACAGATTCATGTGGCTCTGCAACGATGGCCACTGCAGACCTTGATGAATGGTCGGACTGGGTTGAAAACAGCTTGCCCTCAGGCGATGCCATCGTCACCGAACTGGGTCAGAATTTTTGGGCTATTCAGGTGATGTGGGATGAGCGACGAAATGGAGCGACAGGCACCAACTGTGATCCGAGCGATGAGGCTGATCTCGCCTGTTTGATTGTAAATGTGCAAGTCAGGGAGGCCGATCCAAACCGCTCCTTTTAGGCGGCTTGGTGTAAATGTAATGACGATAGCGATCAAGCAACTGCGTCCAAAGCAGGCCGGCGTAACGCTGGTGGAGTTACTCATAGCGATGGGGCTGTCGGTTTTTCTGATGGCCGCCGTGGTGCAATCTTTCTTGGGCAGCAAGCAATCAACTGATGTTGTTCAAGCGCAGGCGCGAATGCAAGAGAACGCCCGGTTCGCCATCATGTTCATCACTCGCAGTGTTCGTATGGCGGGATTTCCCAGTCAGCTAATTCCACCAGATGGCTTGCCAGATATCAGCATCGTGGATTCAAACTGGCGGGGCGCCTTAATGCCGGCAAATGCAACATTTGCCAATTTTGCTGAACAAGCCGCTGTGTGGGGAGAGAATGGCAGCAGTACAACGGTGGCCAACTTGAAATCCAATACCGACGTAGTACACATTCGCCTGCAGGGTATGGGTGATGGTTCAGTGACCGACTGTTTGGGAAACAATCTGCTTTTAGACACCTGGGCTGTGCTCTCTTTCTACGTAGATGACACAGATAATTTCCGTTGTCGCAGCGATGATGGTTCTGGTGTAGCCGGTAGCGTTCAAGATGTTGCATTGGTGCAAGGTATAGAAGAACTGCAGGTGCTATATGGTTTGAACGCCGGTGTTGCCGGTGCCGCTGACTTCGATTCCAGCCAAGTGATCCGCTATGCGACAGCGGACCAGATTGCAGTTACAGAGTGGCAATTTGTTAGCAACGTGAAAGTTGGATTACTGTCTGCATCGGATACTGAGCCATTATCCAGAGCCGCACCTGCGCGAACGTATACACTGCTTGACCAAGCATCTGCCAGTTATCAAGACGGCAAGGCCAGGCAGCAGTTTGCCCAAACCATGCGGCTTCGTAATCTTAATTGGAACGCACGATGAAGCCCAAATCTTCGAAATCAGCTCGAATGCCTTCACAGCGCGGTGCGACATTAATTATCGCGTTATTAATTCTGTTGGCTATGACCATACTGGGAACGTCCAGCATGGGAACCTTGACCATGCAGGAACGCATGATCAGCAATATGCGAGATGAAAACGTTGCGTTTCAGGCCGCGGAGTCTGGTCTTGCGGCTTGTGAGCTTAATCTTCGCGATAACAATCCAGCAGTAAGCCAATCGGATTACCAGCAGCAGGGCAATGCGGCCGCCAATGCAGGTGGCGGTTTCACCTATTGGTGGGATGACCCGGCTATATGGACTGCATTTGGCATTGATATGGCCGCGTCCGTTGACACTAGCACAGGAAGTCTTGGTCAAGGTGGTGTTTCGCAAGCGCCTACCTGTGTGCGAGAGCACATTGGTTTAGCCCCGGATGACTTGAGCTTTGAATCGCGAAGCAAGCGGATAGGTGCAGAAATGTACACGGTGACTTCCAAGGGTTTTGGTGCAGAAGCAACGAGTGAAAGCGTGGTGCAGAGTGTTGTATTCGCGCGCTACAAATAGTTGGGAGTATTGATAATGTCTTTACGAAGCAGTAGAAGTGCGCGCCTTGTATGGAATCGACTGACCAGTTTGTTTTTAGGTTTGGCTGTTTTTGTTACACCCAATGCGTCTCTTCATGCCCAGTCGACCTTGGCGTTAAGTGATGTGCCACTGTTCTTGTTGGAAAATGTGTCACCAAATCTGGCCATTACCTTTGACGATTCTGGTAGCATGTTGTGGGGTTATCTACCAGATTCAATTAATTTTTCGGATCAGGCAGCAGGTCCCTGGAACGCGCCCATTGAACGCCGGGCAACGCGGTCGAATTTTTACAATAAAATGTATTACGATCCGAATGTCGATTATCGTCCTGGCTTGAATGCAAGCGGCGTGTCGCTTGGCGAAGCCAGTTTTACCAATGCGTTCACAAACATTTATAACTATAACCAGGATGGGTACAACAATACCTGGCGACCTGTGTCTGTCAACCTTCAGAGTAATTTCCAGCCGGTGTGGAACCCAAGCACAATCAATGGTTGGGGACCTCGATTTGCTGCCGCGACCGCTGGCGCTGCGCACTATTTTGTTCGAAATGATGCGCTTGCTGGTTGCGATGGTTCAAATTTGGACAATGACTGCTATTCACGCGTGGACGTCAGTGCAACCAGCGGTACAGCAAGACCGCGACCGGAATTTGGCTTCGCGACGTCACAGGACGAACGGACCAATTTCGCGAACTGGTATCAATATTATTCGTATCGATTTATTGCGGGTAAGACGGTGCTTAGTAGAGCGTTTGCGCCAGAGAACCTGTCTTCGGCAATTCGAGTTGGTCGGCAGACTCTCAATCAACGCACAATTCGATCAGGTAATCCGGGCGCCAATAATGCGTCGGGAAATCCATACGTGAGCGCCTTTGACTCTACCCAACGCAGCAACTTCTATCAATGGCTGAATAACATTGGCGCTAACGGCGGGACGCCTCTGCGCGAGGCTATTCGCACGGCCGGTAACTATTTCTCAACCGCAGGCACGAACAGCCCTTATTCGGAAAGCCCGGGTACGGGAGGCGCGGATCAAGTGTCTTGTCGCCTAAACGCACACATAATGTTGTCTGATGGGTATTGGAACGGTGGCGGCGGCAGCGCCGCAGGTATTACGCGAGATCAGTCGACACAAAACTTGCCGGACGGAATCACCTACGACCCTAACTCCGCTGCGCACAATATTTATGCAGATACACAAGCTACGGTCACGCTCGCAGATCTCGCGTTCCATTACTGGGCCAATGACCTCAGTCCTTTGACCAATAATGTGCCCAGCTATTTTCCACAAAGTAGTGGAAATCCTACCGAGGATTACTGGAACCCGGTCAACGACCCTGCCACGTGGCAACATATGGTTACCTACCCGATTGCGTTTGGAATCGCTGGCTTGGTTCCTTTCAATGATACTTCCTACAACGCGCTAATAAATGGCACAGCGTTTACGAACGAGCTCGGCGGAAATCAGACCGGCTGGACATCGGTTACCGTCAATGAAGGCAGAGCAGACGATATGTGGCACTCCGCGATTAATAGTCGTGGCCAGTTCTTTAGTGCCAGCAACCCGGATGAATTAGTGAACTCACTCGTGGCTGTTATGAACGCCATTGCCGATCGCGAATCATCGGCCGCTTCAGTGGATTTGAACAGCAGTTCCATTGCTGCTGGCGTTGGTGTCTATCAAGCTCGTTTCTTTACCGACAATTGGACAGGTGATGTGCAGGGCCGCCCAATATCGGATGGTTCAAACAGCAACGCCTGCAATTCGAACCCAGTCGCCAGTGTCTGTGCACCGGCGTGGAGCGCAGCCGCCAGAAACACAGTTGATGATTTGTTTCCGGGTGGCGCCGACCAACGAATTGTATTTACCGTTGACGCAGCGGCGGGACTTGGTTCGCGTGGAGAGCGATTCCGCTGGGCTAATTTATCAGCTGCGCAACGCGCACTTATACAGAATGGTGACTCCTTGACAGTAGGCCAGCAGCGACTGGATTACATCCGGGGATCAGCTGCAAATGAAGAAAGCAACGGAGGTGGTTTCAGAACCCGTGACGAGTCGCGCCTGGGCGCGGTTGTGCATTCTGCTCCTGAATACGTAGGCAATGGGTTTGACGCCAGCGGCGAATTTGATGTTTTGTATCCCGATGATCTTGAGAGCAGCGGCCAAACCCACAGAGATTTCTTGTGCAGCAACGCTACCGATTCCAATAGTGATGGCATTATCGATTCATGCAGCTCTGGCATTCGCAACAGTCGCAATCCCGTCGTCTATGTCGGCTCAAATGACGGCATGTTGCATGCGTATGATGGACGATTGAATAGCACCGCGGGTGGGTCGGAACTGTTCAGTTTTATTCCTAATGCAGTGATTGAGAATTTACATGAACTGTCGAATGTGACGTTTACAACCGGTTCCTATGTTGATGGCCAGCTCGCCTCGGCGGATGTGTTTTACAGCAACGCCTGGCACACCGTGCTCGTCGGTGGACTGCGCACTGGTGGTCAGGCCTATTACGCCCTGGATGTGACCAATCCAAGCGCAATCAACGTTGAATCAAGTCTTACTGCGGATCAGTTGGTTCGGTGGGAATTTTCGGACACTGATACCAGTGGCGTGCCGGCTGGCACAATAGGCGCCAATGGCGATTCTGACCTTGGATTTACGTTTGGTTCACCGCACATCGTCAAGGTGAACTATACCGCTGGCCAATCAAATACAGGTCGCTGGGTCGCCATTTTTGGCAATGGCTATAACTCAACATTTGCGGATGGGTCTGCGTCAACAACCGGGCATGCGGTGGTCTATGTCGTTGATGTAGAGACCGGCCTGTTGATCAAAAAAATAGATACCGAGGCAGGTACTCTTGCCAATCCCAATGGCATTAGCGGTATTGCACCGATTCTCAATGACAGTGATTTGACGGTCGATTATGTGTACGCTGGCGATTTGCACGGCAATCTGTGGAAGCTTGATATCAGCTCTGATGATCCGGCGGATTGGGGTTCGGCGTATTCGTCCGGCAGTGATCCCGCGCCACTGTTTGCCGCGACCGATGGATCAAATGCTCAACCTATTCAGTCCACGCCACGAATCAGCCGGCATTTTCTAGGCGGAAACCTGGTTTACTTTGGTACTGGTCGTTATTTGGAAGAGAGCGATAATGGAAGCAATGCTCAACAGTCGTTTTACGGCATATGGGATAAAGACATATGTTCAGTAGGCGGTTCGGATGAAAGCTGCGCTGATACAACTGCGGGTAATGCCAAGGTACACGTCAACAATGTGGTTAGTCGCGGAGATCTATTAGGTCAAACCGTGACTGTGGATGCATCAGGTATTCGAGAGACCAGCAATAATCCGATTAATTGGTCTAATCACGATGGTTGGTATATTAACTTCCCAACAGGCCAAGGAGAGCGGGCGATTGGCACACCGGTGCTTCGTGGAGAGGTTGTTATATTCACCACCTTGGAGCCAGACGATTCGGTGTGCGATTCTGGCGGCAGTAGCTGGATATATGCTCTGGACCGAATTGATGGAGGGCCGCCACCTGTGCAGGTATTTGACCACAATGGCGACGGGGAAATAGACTCTAGCGATTATAGCGGTATATCGTCCGCCACTAAAATTGATGCCGTGATCTCGGACCCAACCTATGCCGAAGGGGCAGACGGTAAAGATTATGTCATCTATGGTTCATCCGATTTGGGCGGTGTGGGAGGTGGTGTTGGCACAGCAGCCACGCCAGATACTACCATTGAAGGGCGTGTACGCTGGCGCCAGCTAAATTAAACGATTTGAGGTTGGATGTATGAAAAAATACTTGTACCTACCATTGCTATCAGCGCTGCTGGCTGCCGCGCCTATCAGCGCGCAGGAAACCAAGCCGGCCCATTCAGACTGGCCAACCGCGGCAATTTACGCCATCAATCTGCAAGAACGAAAGCTAGTGCTCGATCAGAAGGTTTTTCGTGTTGCGTTGAAGGCGACCGTTCTAGACACAGACAACAGCAAGATGGCGTTTAGTGAATTAGAGCCGCAATACTACGTAGCGTATCGACTTGAAGCCGCTACCGGCGATATAGTCGACATTGTTGCTGTGGCCAAACCATGAAAATGCAATTAAATAGCGAGGGCTGTATGCAGAACATTATAGGCCTGCGGCGCACAACAACACGCCAGGCTGGTTTCACGCTGGTGGAGCTGATGATTGTTGTGGTCATTATTGGAATTCTTGCCGCGGTTGCCATACCCAGCTACCAAAGCAGCATTCAAAAGTCTCGCCGAGCAGACGCCGAGGGTGCTCTGCAGCAATTCAGGCAGGCAATGGAACGATTCTATAGCCAGCGCTACACCTACCAGGGTGCAGCGGCAGCGGGCGCAAACACCGGGGCGCCCGCCATCTTTGCGACACATTCCCCTATTGATGGCGCCACTCTTGCAGCCGGCGGAACCAAGTACTATGACCTCGAGATTGATGCGTCGACGGCGAACACCTTTACTATCAGTGCCACACCAAGGACATCGGGAGGGCAAGATCAAGATCCGTGCGGTACGCTGACGCTGACCAATACAGGAGTGCGTGGCTCTGCTGCGCCCGCTAGTGGGAAATGCTGGAATCAATAATTTGGCGCCTAACACTCCAGATCTGAGCGGGCGCTTCTTTCAGATCGATCGCCTTTTTCAAGTCTTGCCCTGCCTGCTCTGTTGAGTATCAGTAAACGCGAATAATAGCCACCGGCGTTTTTCAAACAATAAGTGAACGTACCAAACTCTTTGGCCATACCATGTTTGGAAAAACGAATGTACTGATTTCTCCCACCGGAGGCCCGCCATTGCAATCTGCCTTCGCCGCGCAATTTCGAACCTCTTTCGATCAGTTCGTCTTTGCCATCAAGCTTACGATTATCATTTCGATCGTGAAACAGTAGGGTTCCTGCTTCCCAGGAACCGCCGCAGTTCAGGCCATCTACGCTTGCACAATAAGTGGTTACGGTGCCACTGGTAATCGCCGTTGTACGTGCAAGATTCAGTGAGGAAATCAAGGTCATCACATCACCTTTAGCACGGCTTCGGTCTACAAGTGGTTTAAGTGGCGGTGCGCCAATAGCCAGAATCAACGATACAATTAGTAATATCGTAAGGCCTTCCAGCATAGAGTAGCCACGCGCATATCCGGCGCGAGATTGAGCGAACATGTGACTCTCCTTGTCGTGATCGCGTGTTGTTCCGCTGCTGCTTAGCGGAAATTTTGTCCAGTCAAAGCGAGACTGTCCACATTAGACATCAAGTGACTGGGCACAGATTAGGCAAATATAGGGTGAGGCGCTGTAAGTGAATTCCTACTATCCGCGGCAGATATCGACTATTGGATAAAAACGCAGAGAGCGCTATTTTATGTCGAGTTTCTTGAGCTTGTACCGTAATGCTCGAAAAGATATGCCAAGTTGCTCTGCTGCGGCCGTTTTATTCCAGCGGCATTGCTCTAGCGCCCGTTCAATGATGCTGCGTTCAACCTCTTGCAAATAACTGTCCAGCGAGTCAAATGTGGGGTCACTTTCTATCGCTGGAAACAAGCTCGTATTCGCGGTTGCAATCAGTTCTGAAATGGGGGTGGCATTACTGTTATTGGTGTCGGCCACGCCGAAGTTTCTCGTTTGTAGGCCAAGGTCTTCCGCTTCTATTGTATTGCTTTCGCACATCGCGCAAGCGCGCTCGAGAACATTTTGCAACTCGCGCACATTGCCAGGGAAATGATATTCATTCAGCGCTTTCCACGCAGAATCACTCAACACATACGGTTTGTTTGGGTCAATCTTACGCAGAACCAGATCGCCGATAATTCGAATATCCTCTATTCGGTGTCTTAATGCCGGCACCGCTAACTCAATAACATTAATGCGATAGAACAAGTCTTGGCGGAAGCGATTGTTGTTTACCTCCAGATGCAGGTTTTTATGTGTAGCGCTAAGTATGCGAACATCAATACTCGTCTCGTGATTGTCGCCCACTGCTCTGACTGATTTTTCCTGTATGGCCCTCAGCAACTTTACCTGCATATCAAGAGGCAGGTCGGCGACTTCGTCGAGAAACAAAGTACCGCCATCAGCTGCCTGAAAAAGCCCTTGTTTGTCGCCAACCGCTCCAGTAAAGCTTCCTTTCCTGTGGCCAAAGAATTCGCTCTCCATTAACTCCGTCGGGATTGCGCCACAGTTTACTGCAACGAATGCTTGGTCAGTTCTAGGGCCGCTGTTATGAATGAGTCGTGCAACCAGTTCTTTACCGCTGCCAGATTCCCCACTGATGTAAACCGGAGCTTGACTGCGTGACAGTTTTGATATTTGCCTTCTGAGTTCAATTGCCTTATCCGATTTGCCCAGTAGCTGGAGTTCCGGTTCAAGGTTTTCACCGAAGTTGTCAGAGAGTTTAAGCGCGGTCTGTATTAATCCGCGCAGCCGCTCTAATTCGATGGGTTTGCTTACAAAATCGAAGGCGCCCGATTTTAACGCGGAAATGGCGGTGTCCACGCTGCCATAGGCTGTGATCACGGCAACGGGAAGCTTTGGCATCGCGTCTTGAATGTGTTTGACCAGATCAAGACCGTTCCCATCCGGCAAATTCATATCGGTTAAACAGAGCTCAAAGGAATGCTGCTTAAGGGCAGACAACGCTTCGTCCAGCGTTGCAACGCTTTTGGTTTCCAGCCCCATTCGCGCCAAGGTAATTTCCAGAAGCTCACGAATATCCGGCTCATCATCAACGACTAGAACTTGTGCGCTGGTCATTCTTCAGTGGCCAGTTTTTTCATAGGGTGGGCAAACGTGATTCTAAAACAACTTTTGTTCTCTGGCGTAGGTAAATAATCCAACCGGGATTGGTTTGCCTCGCACAGCTCTCTTGCAATAAAGAGTCCGAGCCCGGTACCGCTTGTTTCGCTTGTGTGAAACGGCTCAAAAAGTTGGTCCACATGTTCGGCGGACACACCATCGCCATCATCTTCAATATCAATTAGCGGCAGCATATCTGTAGCGCTTACACCCGCAACAATATTAAGGCGCTGAACACCCGTTTTTTTCTCACTGTAGCGCAGACCGTTGGAGCACAAGTTGCTGAGCACTTGATCCAGCTGGCTGGGATCAAAAGCAACCTGAATTTTGTCCACAGTTCTCCTGAGCATGATTTCGCTGTCAGGGTTGCTTTGATGCATTTGCGACACAAAGCCCTTCAGCCAGTTATTTAGCTCAAATCTCTCAGGCTTTGACGCTCTTCTGCGCGAGAGCTGAAGTACATTTTCGACAATACGGTTCATGCGAACAGAGTGACTGGTTACGATGTCGCAAAGTCGACGATCTTCATTCTCAATATTCTTCGATTCATTGAGTAGCTGTGCTGCATGACTAATCGCACCTAATGGATTTCTGATTTCGTGGGCAATACTTGCAGTTAGTCGGCCTAATGACGCGAGCTTTATTTGTTGTGCCTGTTGTCGCGTTCTGCTGGTATCCTCAAGAAAAATGAGTACTTGACCCTCATCTTCCTCGGCCAGTGGCATAAATTCAGACTGTAATAATGCGCCAGCTTTGCGTATGCGAAAAGGTCGAGTGCGAACGTCAGGTCTTTGCCGCCACTGAGCCATACTTTGAAGCAAAGGGTCTGGAAGTCGTTTGTCATCGCTATTTAAGTCCAGCATAGACATGGCAGAGTCGTTGGCGGAATGTAGATTGTGACTTTGGTCAACAACCAAAACACCCGTCTGCATTCTTTTGACAATAAGCTGGTTGAGGTATTCAGAGTGTGCAAGCTCTCTTGCGCGTTCAGCGGCAAGCCGTTGGCTAACCTCGATACGCTGTACTAGCAACTGTACTAGAAGTACAGTCGCAAAGAAAATGGCACCTTGTACGCCCGCGTTAATGAGTAAGTTGTTTTCGACAACACCTAGATTGACCAGAAAACTTACGTTGAGCAGTGTTGCAATGCTAGCCAGCGCTGCAACTAACAGTGCTAATCGATCTTTGAAAAAAATACCACCACATGCAACTGTCAGCGTCATTATCAGGCTTAGCCCCGTACTCAAGCCGCCACTGGCATATGCAATCAGTGTGAGAGCGCCAATATCAACCAGAAAGAAATAACAGAACAGTTCAAGGTTGCTAAGTGTCTGTGGCTTAAGGCCTGCGTAGAAATGCGCAATAACACTCAACAGGAAATAGGTGCCTATGCTAAACAGGAATAAGCTTGGCTTATAGGCGCTTTCTACGGTTGTAGTCATTTGCACCAGGAAGACACCGAGTATTAAGGCGGCAAGTATTATGCGATAGAGACCAAAAATGCGCAGAGTTTGTTCTGCTTCTTGCATTTGTGAATTGTCGATGCTCAGCGTGTTCACTGGTCGAAAGTTCTCAATCTTGGCTCTGGTCCCTGTGGGCAGCGCTGCAATACCAGCGACCGTTTTCATTTATTGCATTGTCTTCGGGCACATGTGTGCCGCAGACTTCACAAACCACCATGCTAGCGCTGTTTGACTGGGTGGTAGATTGTTTCCCACCTGTTTTCTTTTGCACGAACCGCCAGAGCAACCAAATACAGAACAGTACCGCGAGCAAACGCAACAGACCGATAAATCCCATGCTAGTTAACCTCCTGTGAGATAGGAATAATGGTCGCGTGGCGGTCCAAAATCCAGCAGAAAAGGTGTAAATCAGACCGTTTGTTGCTGTTGTGTGATTTGCGTTGCGCGTCTGCGCAAGCGACTCATCGTGATTTTCGGAGTCTGATAATCATCTAGAGACGATTTAGAGAAAAATAGGAACTAGTATCCCGACACGGCAAGTGCATCGGTCAAAATCTCTGCGTCGGGGTCTAGGGCCGATAATCAAACGTCAACGGTTCATTACGATCGAACAAACCAAAGGTCAACAGATTGACCATGGAACGTTCCTGGTTCTCAGGATTGAAATTGGTTTTGAAAGAGCCGTCCTTGTTTAAGGCAGGGTGCTCGGGGTAGTTCGACGCTAACACTCTTAGGCTGTCGTCAGCCAGATCTTGTAGGCCAAGAAGCTGATAAGCTTGCACCATCACCGCCAGTGCATCTGGTACGGCGGTGGTTTGCTGGTAGTTTTCCAGTACATAGCGTCCGCGATTTGCTGATGCTTGATACGCTCGTCGTTTGAAATAGTAGTTCGCTACGTGAATCTCATACCGCGCGAGCAAGTTGCGAAGATGCACCATGCGGGCTTTTGCATCAGGCACGTATTCGCTGTCAGGGAAGCGCGCAAGTAGCTGCGCAAAATCATTGAAAGAGTCTCTGGCAGGTCCAGGGTCTCTCTGCGTCAAATCTGTGGGTAGAAAGCGATCCAAAAATCCCTGACCTTCGGCGTAACGCGCTAAACCTTTTAAGTAAAAGGCGTAATCCACGCTGGGATGGTGCGGGTGCAAACGAATAAATCGATCTGCCGCCGCGATGGCCGATTCCAGTTCAAAGCCACGATAATAGGCATAGATAATTTCCAGTTGAGCCTGTTCTGCGAACGGACCAAATGGATAACGAGATTCCAGCAATTGCAGGTTCTGTATGGCAGAACTGTAGTTTTGGCTTTCCAGTTGCCGCTGCGCTATGTCATAGAGTTGTTTCTCGCTGGCATCGGAATTCACTTTGTCATCGGTCGATGAGCAGGCAGCCAGCAGCAAAGAAAGACAGAGCAATGCCGCAAAGCGTTGGTAATATCTGCAATACATCATCAAAAGCTCGAAATTCGTTGTATATTCAGTGTGTTGCCGCTCAAATTGAGTGAAGCGAACTTATTCTGCGCCGTATTGTAGCGACTCTGGCGGCCATGCCAAGCGGTTTAAATGCGCATAGTTGAACGAATATGGCTTGCACGGATCTTCCTCGGATAGCGACGAATACTATTGTTGGACAAATGCAGTGACTGAACCACTACCCGCGATTCTACTAGAGGCCGATATAGAGCCTCATCAGGACGCTATGCGTTTAGACCTCGCGGCAGCAGAACTGTTCCCTGCATATTCTCGTTCGAGAATCCAAAGCTGGATAAAAACCGGGGTGTTACTACTGAACGGCGCTGAAGTCGGCGTGAGACATAAGGTTGCGCCAGGTGACCGTATTGTGCTGCATGCGATTCTCGAGCCCGATCTGGCCTGGAATGCGGAAGATATAGCCGTTGAATTTGTCTACCGAGATGAGTCGATAGCCGTGATTAATAAACCGGCAGGTCTGGTGACTCACCCGGGTGCGGGCAACTGGTCGGGCACACTTGCCAATGGCTTACTGCATCACATGCCTTCTCTCGCCGCGGTTCCCCGAGCAGGTATTGTGCACCGCTTGGATAAGGACACCAGTGGACTATTGGTTATCGGCCTGGATCTGGCGGCACATCAGTCTCTAGTGCAGCAACTGCAGGCCCGCACGGTTAGCCGTCAGTATGTGGCTTTTACTATTGGGCATCCTGGGATCAAAGGCACAATTGACAAGCCACTGGGCCGTCACCCTCGTCAGAGGCAGAAAATGGCCGTGCGCAGAGAGGGTGGCAAGCAGGCCATAACGCACTTCGAAACCCAGGAATATCTGGACGGCGTGGCAAAGGTCAAATTGAAACTGGAAACAGGACGAACCCATCAGATTAGGGTTCACATGGCGGAGCTGGGTTTCCCT
Source organism: Pseudomonadota bacterium (assembly GCA_039111475.1). Taxonomy (GTDB): domain Bacteria; phylum Pseudomonadota; class Gammaproteobacteria; order Pseudomonadales; family JAUIET01; genus JAUIET01. Next base: position 26,937 of record JBCCIP010000050.1, read on the forward strand.
TTGCTCGGCGACCCTTTGTACGGGGCACGTCTGCGGAAAAACTTAGGCGCGCATCTTGAAGACATCCGTGCATTTTCTCGCCAGGCTTTGCATGCTGAAGCCTTGTCCTTGCAACACCCGGTTACTGGTGAGATACACGAGTGGCAAATTCCATTACCCGAGGACATGCGACATTTGCTTGAGCAGTTACGACAATGAACAATCAGCCTGAAGCCTATTTGCTGCCAGATTGGCCGGCACCCGACAATATTGTTGCTTTAACCAGTCTCAGAGCAGGTGGGGTTAGCAAACCGCCCTATGACAGTTGGAACCTGGCCGATCATGTAGGTGACGAACGATCCGCTGTTAGCAAGAATCGTTTGCGATTGGCTGAATTTTTACCTACGTCGGCAAGCATGTACTGGATGCAGCAAGTGCATGGCGACGCTGTTCAAAGCCCAGCAATAGCTGAGCAGCAGGAGGTGCCTATAGGAGATGCCTGGTTTTGCCAACAGCCGGAGAAAGCGTGTTGCATACTCACTGCAGACTGCTTACCCATTCTGATCTGCGACAAGCGAGGCCAGCAGGTGGCCGCCGTTCACGCAGGTTGGCGCGGCGTAGCCAATCGATTACTTTTTAAAGTGATGCAACTATTCCATAGCCCTGCTGATCAATTGCTGGTCTGGATTGGACCGGGTATTTCTTTGCCGTATTTTCGAGTGGGAAATAATGTGCGAGATACCTTATTGAGCACCTTACGTGCTCCCTTCCCAGAGGCATCTCTAGCCGATGATGAAGACGGGTTTAGTTATGTTGACCTGGCGAGTATTGCTCGGACGCAATGCCAGGAGTTTGGCGTAGCCGGGGTCTATGGCGGCGAGTATTGCAGTTTCTCAGATGCTCAGCGCTATTTCTCCTTTCGTCGGGATGGCGTAACTGGGCGGAACGTGAGTCTGATCTTGCGTCTGGAATAGCCTTGAAAAAACGCAAATGACCCGCATATTAAGAGCAGTGACAATATTCTGGTGACCAGCGTGAGAGCAGACAAATTTACCACACAGTTACAATCGGCCCTGGGCGATGCGCAGTCGCTGGCGATTGGTAACGACCACAGTCAACTTGAAGCAGCGCATCTGTTTACAGTTTTGATCGAACAGTCCGGAGGCACTATTTCGCCTTTGCTGCTTAAGTCAGGTGCAAACGTAAGCATCGTTTCGCAAGCCTTAAAGCAAACTATTGATAAGTTGCCAACCTTAAGCAACCCAAGCGGTGAAATTCAGATTTCACCGAATTTTAATCGCCTGCTTAATCTTACTGACAAGTTGGCGCAGCAGCTTGGCGACAGCTATATAACCAGTGAACTTGTATTGCTGGCCGCACTAAAATCGGACTTGCCCATTGGTGGCGTTTTGCGAGAAGCGGGCGTTAGCGCCGATGCGATAGAACACGCTATTCAGGATTTACGAGGTGGAGACGCGGTGGACAACCCTGACGCAGAAAACAGCCGCCAGGCGCTGGAAAAATACACTATTGATCTAACCGAACGAGCTGAGCTTGGAAAACTTGATCCGGTGATTGGTCGTGATGATGAAATACGCAGAACAATTCAGGTATTGCAGCGACGTACCAAAAATAATCCGGTATTGATTGGTGAACCGGGGGTGGGAAAAACGGCAATTGTCGAAGGTCTTGCGCAGCGCGTCATTAATGGTGAGGTGCCGGAGGGCTTAAAAGACAAGCGCATTTTATCGCTAGACCTGGGTGCATTGCTTGCCGGTGCGAAATTTCGTGGCGACTTTGAAGAACGCTTAAAAGCCGTTTTGAACGAACTCGGTAAGCAAGAGGGCAGGGTTGTACTGTTCATCGATGAGTTACACACCATGGTTGGTGCCGGTAAGGCTGAAGGTTCGATGGACGCAGGCAATATGCTCAAACCAGCGCTCGCCAGAGGCGAACTGCACTGCGTGGGTGCGACCACACTGGACGAGTATCGCCAATACATTGAAAAAGATGCGGCGTTGGAACGACGCTTCCAAAAAGTTCTGGTGGGTGAGCCCAGCGAGGAAGATACCATCGCGATTTTGCGTGGATTGAAAGAACGTTATGAGGTTCATCATGGTGTCGACATACGTGACTCGGCAATTATCGCTGCGGCTAAATTGTCCCAGCGCTACATCACTGATCGTCAACTGCCGGACAAGGCAATTGATCTGATCGACGAAGCGGCGAGTCGCATTCGTATGGAGATTGATTCCAAGCCTGAAGCTTTGGATAAGTTGGAACGCCGATTAATCCAGCTGAAAATTCAGCGCGAAGCGATCAAGAACGACGCAGATGATGCTGCTCGAAAACAATTGGCGTTGTTGGAAGAAGACATTGCTGATGTTGATAAAGAATACGCAGATCTTGAGCAAATCTGGAAAGCCGAGAAAGCGGAAGTAGATGGTTCTCAGCAAATCCGAAGTGAACTGGAGCAAGCCCGTTTGGATTTTGAAGCTGCGCAGCGAAAAAGCGACCTGACTCGCATGTCTGAGCTTCAGTACGGAGTTATACCAGAGCTGGAAAAGCGTTTGGAGTCAATCGGAGACGAAGAACCAAAGAGCGATGGCGAGAGTGCCCCCATGCGATTGCTGCGCAATCATGTGACTGACGAAGAAATTGCCGAAGTGGTGTCAAAGTGGACTGGCATACCGGTATCGAAGATGCTCGAGGGCGACAGGGAAAAACTGCTGCGAATGGAAGACGAACTGCACGAGCGAGTAGTAGGTCAACACGAGGCGATAGTTGCAGTATCGCACGCGGTGCGGCGGTCGCGCGCTGGACTGTCCGATCCGAAACGCCCGAATGGCTCATTCCTTTTCCTCGGCCCCACTGGTGTTGGTAAAACCGAGTTATGTAAGGCGCTTGCCGAATTCTTGTTCGACAGTGAAGACGCGATGGTGCGAATCGACATGTCAGAGTTTATGGAAAAGCACTCAGTTGCGAGGTTGATCGGTGCACCTCCTGGATACGTTGGTTATGAAGAGGGCGGCTACCTAACGGAAGCGGTTCGTCGTCGACCGTATTCGCTGCTATTGCTCGATGAGGTCGAGAAAGCACACCCCGATGTATTCAATATACTTCTGCAGGTTTTGGAAGATGGTCGCTTGACCGATGGCCAGGGCCGAACGGTGGACTTCAGAAACACCGTTGTGGTGATGACGTCGAACCTTGGCTCAGACTCGATTCAGGAAATAGGCCAGGCCGCTAACGAGGACGATGAAGACACTACTTATGCTGCTATGAAGGAAGCGGTTATGGCTGTTGTCGGTCAGCATTTTCGCCCTGAATTCATTAACCGTATCGACGAGACTGTGGTATTCAAACCTTTGGCGAAATCTCAAATAAGAGGTATTGCAGAAATACAGCTTCAGTTGCTGAAAGCCAGGCTGGCCGAACGTGAAATTGGACTTGAGCTAAATGATCAGGTGATGGATACGCTGATAGAAGCTGGCTTTGATCCGGTGTATGGCGCGCGACCACTGAAGCGCGCTATCCAGCAATTAATTGAGAACCCTTTGGCGGAAGAACTATTGGCCGGTAAATACCATGCTGGCCAGACCATCAAGTCGACACTAAAAGATGGGGTGCTGGTGTTTGCTGCGGACGCGGCCTGAGGTTCTGGTCGCGTTGCACTGAGCAGCGTTCAAATTAGAGCGCTTAGCAGAAGGTTTTAATGGCCTCTCTGGCTTTTTCCTTCTGCTTGTTTTTCTCTTCGTCTGAAAGGTAACGTTCCTCGCCATTTTCATCGGTTTGACGGATTCTGGCTCTTTCGTCCAGTACCTTAAGGTTGTAGCGAGCGCGTTCGCAAACACCTTTGTCTTTTTTGGGCTTCACCGCAGCTGGTGCTGTCGCTGTGGATTCACCTTCTTGTGTCGGCGGGGCTTCTTTTCCTGTGTCTTCGCCCGGCTCAACACGTTCTCTTCTTGATGATTGCTTGGATGGCTTGCCAGTGGTTGTGCTCATTTGCGTAGCCTCTACGCCCTGCGGGGGGTGCTCACCGTAGTGCACGGTGCCGTCGCTTGTTGTCCAGCGAAATACTTTGCCAGCCTCGGCCGGGCTGCTGAGGAACAGAGCCAAAATCAGGCAAAATCCCAGCGCACTGAAAAACAGTGGGCGCTTCAAGTCGCGCTCCGTTGTTGCTGCTGTGGTTGGTACGAGGTTTTGCGTGCTGCGTGGCATAGTATTTCTCTAACGAGTTATGTACCCCTTAATATTAGGTTAGTAGGCCCAAACTTGCGAACACCTCAATTGTTAAAAATGCTTGCCTTTCGGCGCGTGAACCGCTCTGTCAGAATTAGAGTAAATGTATGATTTCTATTGACTTATATGCAAAAACACTAAAAAATTGCGGGTTAACTGTTTAATTCGAAAATTTGCGTGTTTACGTCACGTTTTCGTGTTGCAGACACGATACAAATCTTTGTGAGAATGATAATGAGTGGTGATGAGGAGTTGATGTCTGGCGGCGAAATGCTTGCCAGAGCACTGCGCGATGAAGGGGTTGAGTTTATCTTTGGATACCCTGGCGGTGCTGTGCTGCACATTTACGATGCCTTGTTCCGAACAAACGACATCCCACATATTTTAGTGCGCCACGAGCAAGCGGCAACCCATGCTGCGGACGGTTACACCCGAGCTACCGGGAAGATACCTGTGGTGCTGGTTACTTCTGGGCCAGGCGCAACTAATGCTATCACCGGCATTGCTACGGCGTATATGGACTCAATTCCTATGGTCGTGCTGTCTGGCCAGGTACCATCAAATGTAATCGGCGAAGACGCGTTTCAAGAAACTGATATGGTGGGAGTGTCCAGGCCCATCGTTAAGCACAGCTTTCAAATTACTGACCCGCGAGATATTCCCGCTACTATCAAGAAAGCGTTTTATTTAGCTGGTAGTGGTCGCCCGGGGCCAGTTGTTGTTGATATTCCAAAAAATAAAACCGCACCGGGTGAGCAATATCCGTACTCGTATCCCGAGTCTGTCAGCATTCGCTCTTACAACCCAACTAAACGCGGGCACGGTAAGCAAATCAAGAAAGCGGCAAAGCTGTTGGTGTCCGCCAAGCGTCCAATCATTTATAGTGGCGGTGGTGTCATTCAAGGTGAAGCCCACGAGCAGTTGATTGCCCTTGCGCAAAAACTCAATTTTCCTGTTACAAACACCTTGATGGGTCTTGGTGCTTATCCAGCTTCTGATCGACAGTTTGTTGGCATGCTAGGAATGCATGGTTTCTACGAAGCAAATATGACCATGCATCACAGTGACCTGGTATTTGCGGTCGGTGCTCGATTTGATGATAGAGTAACTAACACTATATCAAAGTTTTGCCCTGATGCAACCATCGTGCACGTTGATGTAGACCCCACGTCTGTTTCAAAAACGGTGAATGCGGACGTGCCAATTGTTGGCGCTGCGAATGTTGTGTTGGAAGAGTTGCTTGAGCTGGTGAAAACCGAAATGAGCAGCGGCGAAAGCAGCTACGATAGCGAGGCCATCGATCGCTGGTGGAAACAAATCGATGCCTGGCGCGAAGCGCACGGGCTGTGGCATGCACAGCGCTACAGCAGCAGTTCTGGCAAAATAATGCCCCAGCAGGTAATTGAAACCTTGTACAACGTTACCAATGGCGAAGCTTACGTGAGCTCGGATGTTGGCCAACATCAGATGTTTGCTGCGCAGTACTATCGCTTCAATAAGCCGCGTAGGTGGATTAATTCGGGAGGGCTGGGAACCATGGGGTTTGGCCTGCCCGCCGCGATGGGCGCCAAGCTTGCGCACCCTGACGCAGACGTAGCTTGTGTTACCGGCGAAGGCAGCATCCAGATGAATATTCAGGAAATGTCTACCTGCACGCATTACAACATTCCTGTAAAAATCATCAACATCAATAACCAGGCCCTGGGCATGGTGAAGCAATGGCAAGATATGCAGTACGGTGGCCGTCATTCGGAAAGCACCTACGCCGATTCATTACCTGACTTTGTCAAGCTTGCCGAGTCGTACGGTCACGTGGGCATGAGGGTAGATAAGCCTGAAGAACTGGAAGAGAAAATGCGTGAGTGTTTTGCGCTTAAGGACCGCTTAGTTTTCATGGATATTTATGTAGACCCGGAAGAGCACGTGTATCCAATGCTGATTGCGCCGAATGGCAGTATGCGTGACATGTACATCAGTAAAACGGAGCGAAGCTAATGAGGCGTACTTTGTCTTTGCTAATGGAAAACGAACCTGGGGCGCTTTCTCGTGTGGTTGGTCTGTTTTCCCAGCGTGGCTACAATATTGAGACTTTATCGGTAGCCCCTACGGATGATGAAAGCTTGTCGCGACTGACGCTGACAACAGCTGGTGATGATCGCACCATTGAGCAAATAACCAAGCAATTAAACAAGCTGATTGACGTTATCAAGGTGACAGATTTAACGGGTGGCGCGCACATCGAGCGCGAGTTGATGTTGATTAAGGTTCGTGCCAAAGGTGAGCAGCGCAATGAGGTTAAGCGTTGCGTTGATATTTTCCGGGGCACAATCGTAGACGTGCTGCCTGATGTTTATGTGATTCAGCTGGCAGGCACCAGTAGCAAGCTTGATGCGTTTATTGACTCGATGGGCGAGGCAGGGATTCTTGAAGTGGCTCGAACCGGGGTTGCTGGTATTGCGCGTGGTGCAAAGGCGCTTAGGATTTAGCAGTCTCGCTAACCAACATGGGACCTGCTAGCTCAGTGCAACGGAACTCTTGCGTTAACGCCAGTCTACAACTCTACACGATCCTCTTCATAGCCGTCATATGCCGACGCAATTCCTTACCAACAATCTCAACCGGATGATTGCGAACAGATTCATTAATCGCAATCAACTCCATATTGTCAACACTGCCGTCATCTCCCAGGCCTCGACCGATTACATCAGTATCAATGCGCGTCATAAACTCCTCGAGCATTGGTCTGGCTGCCTGGTCGAACAAGTAGCAACCGTATTCAGCCGTATCGCTGATGACAATGTTCATTTCATAGAGCTTGCGTCGAGCAATGGTGTTAGCGATCAGCGGAGTTTCGTGCAGTGACTCATAATAAGCAGACTCAGCGATGATGCCGGCTTCGGTCATCACTTCAAATGCGAGTTCAACGCCTGCCTTAACCATGGCAATCATTAGGATGCCGTTGTCGAAGTATTCTTGTTCGCTGATCTCGTTGTCAGTATTGGTGGTTTTTTCAAACGCTGTTTGAGCGGTTGCTGCTCGCCACTTCAGCAAGTTTACGTCATCAACGGCCCAGTCAGCCATCATGGTGCTTGAGAAATGCCCACTGATGATATCGTCGATGTGCTTCTCGTAGAGCGGACGAAGGGTGCGTCGTAATTCTTCAGCCAGCTCAAATGCGCGCACTTTGGCGGGGTTGGAAAGGCGATCCATCATATTTGTGATGCCCCCGTGCTTCAGCGCTTCGGTTATGGTTTCCCAACCGAACTGCACCAACTTGGCCGCGTAGCCTGCATCAATTCCTTGCTCAACCATTTTGTCGAAACACAAAATTGAGCCGGTTTGCAGCATGCCACAGAGTATAGTTTGCTCGCCCAGTAAGTCAGACTTAACTTCGGCGATGAATGAGCTCTCCAATACGCCGGCGCGATGGCCACCGGTGCCTGCGGCATAAGCTTTGGCCAGTTCCAGGCCGTCTCCATTGGGGTCGTTTTCAGCATGTACAGCGATCAGTGTGGGTACACCGAAGCCTCTTTTGTATTCTTCGCGCACTTCAGTGCCCGGGCACTTGGGAGCCACCATAATCACTGTCAGGTCATCACGGATTTGCTTGCCTTCCTCAACAATGTTGAAACCATGCGAGTAAGCAAGACAAGCGCTTTGCTTCATCAACGGCATCACCGCATCAACTACATATGAATGCTGTTTGTCTGGTGTGAGGTTAAGTACCAGATCAGCTTGTGGAACGAGTTCCTCATAGCTGCCAACTGCGAAGCCATTTTCAGTTGCGTTTTTCCAGCTTTGTCTCTGTTCGGTAATAGCGGCTTCTCGAAGCGCGTAGGACACGTCAAGACCACTGTCACGTAGATTCAGACCCTGGTTCAGACCTTGTGATCCGCAGCCAATGATAACCAGCTTCTTACCTTTCAATTTTTCCACGCCATCAGCAAATTCGGCGGCGTCCATGAAGCGGCACTTACCCAATTGTTGAAGTTGTTTGCGCAATGGCAGCGAATTGAAATAGTTCATGATCCTCTCTACATGGTGACGTTTTTGCAGGCGCGCAGCATACAACATTCCGCTCGGCGGGTATAATACTTCCGTACTCTAGAGTAAGCCTATGACTGACTCCAACGACACAGATAAGCCCAAGAATCCAGACTCAGACCGAAAGGATTCTGGCCTGGAAAACCTGCTACCGATCGACGAACACGTTGAGGTAGTGTCAGAAAATGGTCGAAAGGTGCAGCGTAAAGGCATTTATCTGTTGCCTAACCTGTTCACCACAGCGGCTTTGTTTTCAGGTTTTTATGCAATTGTTGCAGCGATTAACGCAGATTTTGCCTCAGCAGGATTGGCCATCTTTTTTGGTCAAATGCTTGACGGCATGGATGGCCGAATAGCCAGGCTGACCAATTCGCAAAGCAAATTTGGTGAAGAATACGACAGCCTTTCAGATCTGGTCACGTTTGGGGTGGCACCGGCGCTGATCATGTTTAACTGGTGCTTAAGCGGTTTGGGCAAATTGGGTTGGTCGGTGGCCTTCATCTATCTACTGTGCGCAGCGCTACGATTGGCGCGTTTTAACGCGCAGGCAGAGACAGCTGACAGTCGATTTTTTACGGGATTAGCTAGCCCGCCTGCCGCGATTCTAGTGGCTTCAACGGTATGGCTAATGACGGAATGGGGTGTCTCGGGCCAGGAATTAAACCGTGGCGCTCAGTTGGTGTTTGCAGGGTTTACTGCCTTAGTTGGCCTGCTTATGGTGATTAATGTGCCATACCACAGTTTTAAGGGTATCGATTTCAAAGGGCGTGTGCCTTTTCTGACCATGTTTCTAGTCACCATGATATTCGTTGTAATTGCTATGGACCCCGCGCTGGTATTGTTCCTGATGGCATCAAGCTACGCATGTTCCGGGCCAATCGCCTACCTCTGGCGGTTTTTTTCTGGTAAGAATGCGGCCGCTATACGTTAATTGAATTTTTTGCTCATACCCAGTCTAAAGTAGAGACTGTGTTTATGAGCCTGGAATCCAGATAATGCTGATTAAGAAACCAAACGATATCCGTTCTTCTGAAATTACGTCTGAATCGGTGTACCTGAACCGCAGAAAGTTTATGGGGGTATCAGGCAGTTTGCTGGTCGGTGGAGCGCTCGCAGCGTGTGGGAAAACCGAGCAGGCAGAAGCCAAAGTTATTGAGCCGCCGTCTGATTTGGCGCCGCTTGATTTTTCTGCAGTTGAAAAGAGCACAGCTAACCCCTTTTTCACTGCAGAGGTATTAACGCCCTATGCCGACGTGACCCGGTACAACAATTTCTACGAGTTTGGTACTGGTAAAGACGACCCTGCGAAGCACGCGTCCGCTTTAACCACCAATCCGTGGCAGGTAAAAGTGGACGGCGAGGTGGCCAAGCCAGGTACTTATAACCTGGAAGACATTCTGGCGAAAAACCCTCTAGAAGAGCGAATTTACCGGCTTCGCTGTGTGGAAGCCTGGTCAATGGTGATTCCATGGATAGGGTTTCCGCTGGGCGCTATGCTGCAGCAATTTGAACCTACAAGCGACGCAAAATACGTGAAATTTGAAACGCTCGTACGTAAATCAGAAATGCGTGGCCAGCGATCGTTTTCAAGTACTATTGACTGGCCGTATGAAGAAGGTTTGCGTATGGATGAGGCTATGCATCCGCTTAGCTTTGTGGCAACTGGGCTTTATGGCCGAGAAATTCCTAAACAAAATGGTGCGCCACTGCGGTTGGTGATGCCCTGGAAGTACGGCTTTAAAAGCATTAAGTCAATTGTTCGCATTAGCTTTACAAAGAGACAACCGGCAACCAGTTGGCAGCAAATTGCACCGCACGAATACGGCTTCTACGCGAACGTTAATCCTGAGGTGGACCACCCTCGTTGGAGTCAGGCCTCTGAGCGGCGCCTACCTTCATCGTTGTTTGAGCCCAACAGAATCGATACACAACCTTTTAATGGTTATGGTGAGCAAGTTGCTGGGTTGTACAAAGGAATGAATTTGGCGAAGTACTATTGAGCCGGACTACATGAAAAATTCGCTCCGTCGCAACAAATGGTTGTTAATGTTGTTGCTGGCAGTTCCTGCGCTGGCACTGACTTATGCGGCGGCCACCAACCAGCTAGGACCAGATCCTGCCGATGCTTTAGTGAGTGAGACTGGTGAGTGGACAATTCGATTGTTGTGCTTGACGTTGTTTGTCTCACCACTTGCCAGTTTACTTCGCGGTCGTAGTAGTTTTAAGCCATTACCCTATCGTCGCATTCTTGGCGTTGCCACATGGGTATACGGCATATTGCATCTGGTTTGTTATGCAGCGTTCTTGCTGGCTTTTCAATGGGGTGATATAGGCGCAGAGTTGATCGAGCGGCCTTATATTACGGTAGGGTTCGCAGCCGTACTGCTAATGACGCCTTTGGCAATCACATCGACTGACGGCATGGTTCGCAAACTGAAAAGGCGCTGGAAAACGCTGCATAAACTTGTTTACGCGGTAGCTCTGCTCGCGGTAGCTCATATTGTCTGGCAGATTCGAAGTGACGCCGGCGAAGCGATTGTGTATTCGCTGATTATTGCCAGCCTATTAATTTGGCGATTGCTAGAGTCCCGGCGCGCCAAGAGCTAACGCCTTATGGCTACCTTTATTCAGCCTTTAAACAGTGAGCCCAAGATACCGCGGATTAGTTTTCGTCCAACCTGGCTGCCAATGGATCGCGTCACACTTTTTAGAAACGCGTCGCTGACTGAGTCACCTCTGCGCGAACGATTTTTGCTCCGCTTCGCGGCGGCCGCCTTCTTGGCGCGTTCTTTTGCTGCGGCTTTTTCTTTTGCTGCGCGTTCGGCTTCAATTTCTGCCTGTTCGGCGCGTTGAGTCAGCATTTCATAGGCCGATTGACGGTCTACAGCTTTGTCGTATTTGTGGCCATACGGACTGTCGCCCTGCACCGCTTTTCGCTCGGCTGGTTTGGCTGGACCAATTCGCGAAAATGGGGGCTTGATCAATGTTTTCTGCACTACGCTAGGAGTGCCTTTCGATTGCAGAACTGAAACCAGAGCCTCACCAACGCCCATTTGTGTGATGGCGTCTCGGGTTTTAAATTTTGGGTTGGGTCTGAAGGTATCTGCTGCTGCTCGCACATGTTTTTGATCGCGCGGTGTAAAGGCACGCAGAGCATGCTGCACACGGTTGCCTAATTGAGCGAGTACTGTGTCGGGTAAGTCTGAAGGGCTTTGCGTTATGAAAAATACGCCTACGCCTTTAGAGCGAATCAAACGTACGACTTGCTCTATCTTTTGCACAAGAGCCTTTGGCGCGTCGTTGAACAAAAGGTGGGCTTCGTCGAAGAAAAACACAAACTTCGGTTTATCGGGATCGCCCACCTCCGGCAAATTCTCAAACAGCTCAGAAAGCAACCATAGTAGGAATGTCGAATACAAGCGCGGGCTTTGAATGAGTGTATCGGCTGCCAACACGTTGATGCGACCACGGCCTTGCGAGTTAGTGCTCATTAAATCGGCCAACTCCAGCATAGGCTCGCCAAAGAATTTCTTTCCGCCTTCGCGTTCTATTACCAGCAGTCTGCGTTGAATAGCGCCGACAGACGCAGCGGATACATTTCCATACTCCGCCTTCAGCTCCTTGGCATGGTCGGCGATGTGCTGCAGCATCGTGCGCAAGTCTTTCATATCCAGCAGTAGCATGCCTTCGTCATCGGCCAACGCAAACGCAATAGTGAGTATGCCTTCTTGGGTTTCATTCAGATCCAGCAGTCTGGCCAGCAGCGTAGGGCCCATGTCGGACACCGTTGCCCTGATTGGGTGGCCTTTTTTACCATAAAGATCCCAAAACACAGTGGGATTGCCTTCCCACGCGTAGTTCTCTATGTGCATCTTTACGAAGCGCTCTTCCACCTTGGGGTGGGTTTTCCCGGCTTGGCTGATGCCAGACACATCGCCTTTTACATCGGCGAGAAACACGGGCACGCCAATGCGAGAGAATGATTCTGCCATCATCTGCAGAGTTACAGTCTTGCCGGTGCCTGTGGCGCCTGCGATCAGACCGTGGCGGTTGGCGAATTTTGGGTTTAAGTAGACCTTCTTATCACCCAGGCCAAGCAGGATTTTTTCCTGATCAGACATACCTTTAATCCTCATTCTCTTTATGTGTTTGTGCCAAGAGCAGTTTACTTAATTGTGAGCCAGTTAAGTAATATACCCCTGAAATACCGTTCTTGCGGAAGGTCAGCTATGGTAAACAACTGGCCGGAAAAATAAAAAGGTTACAAGCCCGTTTTTATGGTTGCTATGCAAGAGCTGATGCGTATAATGCGCCCCTCTTCGGCACGCCGTGCTGGGGTATTGTATGGCCTGGCGTCATGCAAGCTGTTTAACAAGTTGATCAAGTAATACGTGTGGGTACTTGTTTCGTGGTGAAGCCACGGAGCAAATACTCGTCAAAATTTAACTCGTGTGTTGCGTATATATCTGACGTAG
>JBCCIP010000051.1:0-39468 GCA_039111475.1 Pseudomonadota bacterium
GAACGCCTTGTCGCGCTGATCTTCGTTCAAGGCGATGGTATGGCCACTGTTGTCGGTGATTGGCTTCTTTACCGTTGACCATTTCTTTAGCAGATGTTTGTAAGGGTTATTACCTGACTGGAAACGATAAGGATCGCCTGGTTTTACATCAGGGTTATTTTTCGCCCAGTCAATGTGCTGATAGCGATGCTTGCCATAGTCGCTTGATAACAGACCTTTCATAGGCTCTGCCGGCGGGAAGTAGGGGTCGCCGTAATAAAAATCACGGTCAGCAAACGCGTGATTCATGACTTGATACAAGGCATGAGTGTAGCGGCTTGAATTAAATCCCATGCTCTTCAAGTCTGCATTTTCAAGCATGTTAAGGGCTTGTAGCATGACGGGACCTTGCACCCAGGAAGTCAGTTTGTAAACCTCAATACCTTTGTAATTAACGCTAACAGGTTCCTCAATGTGCACCTGCCACTTATCCAGATCTTTCAGCGTAATCAAGCCACCTTGCGCTTGTACTGCATCGACGAAGCGTTTTGCAATCTCACCGCGGTAAAACAAATCGTAAGCGGCATAAATTGCATCACTTCTGGATTTGCCTGATCGAAGCGCTTGCGCTTCAGCCGCCACAAGTGCACGCAGGGTTTCTGCAAGGTTTTTTTGTCTGAACAGCTCGCCTGCTGCGGGGCCGGCGTAGTCTTTTTCATTCTGCTTGTATAAGAACAGCGCCTTGGAATCTGGCCACTTCTTTAACTCCTGTTGATCCCTGCGAATTCTTCTTACGGTGTCTTCTTCAATAGGATAGCCATCTGCCAGTTCAATTGCAGGGGCCAATACCTGTGCTAAAGACAGAGTGCCCCACTCAGCCAGCATGGTCAGCAGGCCGCCCGGCGTGCCAGGTGTTACGGCAGACAGCGGTCCAAGTGCAGGCGGAAATTCCAGATCCTTGTCTTTAAAAAATTGAGCCGTAGCGCCGCTTGGGGCAACGCCCAGTGCATTAACTCCGATTACTCGCTTTTCCGCTGGGTGATAGATCAAAGCCTGCGTTTCTCCACCCCAGGAGAGAACGTCCCACATCGTGGATGTGGTTGCCAACATGGCCACGGCGGCATCAACGGCATTGCCGTCTTGCTGAAACATCATGGCACCACTGGTAGTTGCCAGGGGTTTACCGGTTATGGCAACCCAATTCTGGCCGTGCAGAGGCGGGCGCTGGGTTTGACCGGCGTTAGCCCATTGCAGACTAGACAACAATAAGATCAACAGGCCAAATTTAAAGTCATTGTTTTGAAACATAGTCGTGTTACCTGTTGCGCTGGTCTATCAATATTAAAGCAATCAGACTATATAAGCTGCAAGCTCATGAATACGCTATTGGGATCTTCTTCGTAATCGGAAAAAACATCACAATAGGTAAATCCATGCTTCAAATACAACTGCCGGGCCGGTTCAAAATAGTTTTGCGAGCCGGTCTCCAGACTGACGCGTTGAAACCCGCGTTGCCGGGCTTGATCGAGCAAACCCTGAAGCATCCGGCCAGCCAAACCCTGACGCAAAAAGTGATGGCTGGTGCGCATCGACTTGATCTCAGCGTGTTGTGCATCGAGCGACTTAAGTGCACCGCAAGCAGCAAGCAATTCGCCCTTCCATAGCGACCAAAAACTGAGCTGCTCGCTGCGTAACTCGTCTAAGTCAAGAGCATGCACACTGTCAATCGGTGACGCCGTGTACATATCACGCAGATGTTCTTCCAGCAGCGCAATAACTTGCGGATGATCCAGCAAGCCTTCGCGAAATTCGTAATCACTCATTATGCGCGGAACTGTCTCCCAAATAACAATACCTCACATCATACCGCTGTCTGCTTAACCTGTGCATTTTGTAGACCCGGGCTGCTTTATGCTATGGCGTTTGGTACTCTTCCTGCATTCACCCTGTCGCTGCAGCGCGCCTGAAAGGTGTTAACAACAACGCCGAGCCAACGCACATATGTACCATCAACATTTTGGTCTCACGGAAGTTCCTTTTAGCATTAAGGTGAACCCGGGCTACCTGTTTATGACAGCGCAGCACAAAGACGCTTTGGCGACCCTGTTGTATGGTGCAAGCGCCGAGGGCGGCTTTGCACTGCTCACTGGCGAAGTGGGTACGGGCAAAACAACTCTAATTCGTGCCTTGCTTCAACAATTACCTGACAATACAGATATCGCGTTGGTACTAAATCCGGCGATGAATCCTATTGAGCTGTTGGCCACGATTTGCGACGAGCTAAAAATTGAGTACAACGTCGAACAACAAAGCCTCAAGCATCTTACCGACAAGCTGCACCAGTATCTTCTTGACAGCTACGCGAGAGGTCGAAGTGCGGTTGTGCTGATCGATGAAGCACAGCACTTACAAACTGATGCATTAGAGCAAATACGTTTATTGACGAATCTTGAAACCGACACCCGAAAACTACTGCAGATTATTCTGGTTGGCCAACCGGAATTAGATGAGAAACTGCGTGAAACCGAGCTTAGGCAACTTGCCCAGCGCATCACCGCTCGCTTTAGGCTCGGCCCGTTAAGTATCGAGGAAACAACGGCCTATATTGATCATCGCTTGCAGGTGGCCGGATTATCCGCGCAGCAGCCGTTGTTTCCAGCAAAAACAATCCAACGGATACACCAAGTGAGTGAAGGGTATCCGCGGTTGATCAATATTTTGTGTGACCGAATTTTACTAGGGTGTTACGCCAAAAAACGTAACACGGTGGACGATGATGTTGTTGAACTCGCGATTGACGAAGTATTTGGATGCGACAAAGAGGGTCTGCCGGGAAAACCAACGGAGAAAACACCATGGATCGCAAATGTACTGGCGGGCATGTTGTTATTAGCCATAGCTGGCTTTTTGCTTTTTCGCGCAAACCAAAGTAACAATGAAGTTCAAGCGGTTGCCAGCGCTTCTACTCAATCTGATGCCATCACGAACGATGAAGTGACTGCAGCGCCGCCGCTGGAATCAAGTCAAGAAAATGAATCTCTTCCCAATACTGAAAAACCAGCCAGTGAATGGTGGAACTCAGTCCATACAGACAAGGAACACGCAAGCCGAGCTGTTGCAACTTACTTTCAAAGTTCAGGTGTTGAGTATTCCATCAGCTGCGAGGATGGCGTTGAGCTCGCTAGAATAGCGTGCATTAGCGCCCAGTACGAAGCCTGGCAAGACTTACTGGCGCTAAACCGTGTAACCATTGTGACGCTGCTAACCCCTGGCCGCTTCAATGCCTATGTGCCGGTAATTCACGTCGAACAGAACGTAGCGACGATTTTGAACAAGAATGGCCAGCAGCAGCTACTTAGCCTAAGCGAAATCGGCAGCTTATGGACAGGCGATGTGAGTAGTTTCTGGCTGGCTCCGGCCGCCTACGAAAAACCAATTGCCTTGGGCTCACGCGGATCACTCGTGCAATGGGTGGCTGATCAATTTAGCAAACTTGATCAACAACCGCCATTGGCGCAGCTTGGATTCAACAAAGCACTTTCCGAGCGAGTAAAAATATTCCAAACCGACAATGCATTGGATGCAGACGGGATTGTCGGTGCCAACACGATTCTAAAGCTGAATGAAGCAGCGCAACGTGTTCCAGACACCTTGTTATTGCACGGAGCGAACAACTGATGTCGCTGCTACTGGAAGCACTGCAACGCGCAGACAGCGAACGCAAAAATCAAGGTGATGTGCCTGGAATCGATACGCCGCACGCAGCGGCAAGCCCAGTCACGCCTGAACGTTCACACCAATGGGTGTTGATTGCACTGACGCTGGTCACACTACTGCTATTGGTGTACGTAATCTATCTACAAACAAGCGGCACACAATCGAACACACTGCCTGTAAAAGATGAAGCCGCTTCAGTCGAAGATACGGAAGCAGGGCAAAATAGACAGCAAAGCGTTTCGACGTCGCAAAATTCAGTGCCTGCGGCAAGCATCGCGCCAGCAGCTAGCGACGAACAAACCAAGCGCAAGCCATCACAAGCGGACGTTGCCGCTTTATATGAACGACTGCAAGCACAGGGCGCGTCCGACCTCGTAAACGAAGGCCCAGACTCCAGCGCTACCGCTGTAACTGCGCTGCCTACCGCCGATATTACTCAATATTCGGTCGGGGAAAACGAAGCGCAAGATGCCGTCATTGACCAACAAAATGCAGCCGAAGAAGTGTATTCCAGTATTCCATATGCAAGCCAGTTGTCCGTTCAGCAGCAAGACAGCATTCCGTCACTTCGCTATACGACGCATGGTTACGCGGCCGCAACCGGCAAAGGGCTCGTTACATTGAACGGTAGAAGCCAACGACGTGGCGACACCATCGCGCCAGGGCTCGTTCTTTTGGATATACGTGCAGATTATATTGTGCTGGATATGAACGGGGTTTTGTTTAGATTACCCGCGGCTAGCGATTGGAATTAGCCTGCTAACAGCTATTTAAACAAATCATAGATCAGCGAAAAGGTAATGTCTCTGCCACGCTTATCATTGGTTTGTTCAAGATAGAGTGGGATTGAGGCTTCCGCCGAAAGATGCCAGCGCTGCTTACTTCCGAATGAATACGTAGCCCTTAGCTTGCTGATCACCGCTTCCAGCGCTGTAAACGGCCCGTTTGCATAATTTATGTAGCTATTAAATGACCACCGCCCTGTCGGCTTGGGGCTCCAGCCAAAGCTCACGCGGAATCCATCGCGATTGCCAGGCCCTGCGAAGTAAGTTGCCAACACACTGTACTGATCTTTGTACCAATATACCTCAGGGGCATAGAAGTCACCGTCATCGTCGAACAGATGCGGTATCTGGATATCGTAGTACGCCAGAGAGTAGCTTAGCCCACCAATTGGCGTGGTGTGGGAATACCCAATTTTGTAATCGATTTCGCCTGAGCGCTCCGGGTTGCCCTCGTTCAGCGGTGCATTTGACCACACGTCCAGGAAAACACCGTTGGCAAACTGGCTGTTTAACCACAGCTGTGCAACAGGATTGGAGTCATTCTTGGTACCAGTCGAGAACACATAGTTGCTGCGTGCAGCGAGATAACCAGAAAACGTAGCATCACCTGCATGCGCCAAAGTGGGTGTTAGTAGTGCAGCACCCATCAGCATTTGTACACAGCCCGCACGCAGCATAAACAGACCATAGTATGAGGAATGCTGTCAGAGTGCCTGGATACCCCGCAGCAATTCGGCAAATTTTCTGGAGTCAGGGTATGCCTCCCTGCTCCACCCCAGGCGCACAATAACGACATCGGCCGACGGAATAACGACAACTCGCTGCGATCGATTACCCTGCATCGCAAACGCATCGGCAGGTAACTCGGGCCAGCGCAGTTCGTCACCGCCCGAGTTCAGCCACAGCTGATAGCCATAACGCGCGTCGTTATTGGATTTATTGGGCGAGGTAGCGCGAGAAACCCAGTCAGGCGACAACAAACGGTGTCCGTTCAGCTCTCCCTTATTCAGTAGCAATTGCCCCAGTCGAGCCCAATCTCTAGCGCTGGCATAGGCGTAAGAACTACCCACGAATACGCCACTAGGATCAGGTTCCAGAATCGTGTGCGCCATTCCCAGCGGCCATAGAACTTCCTCGTGAAAATGACGCACGGCTGCCGCATTGCTCCCAACTCGCTGCGCAAAGAGCAGAGACAAAATATTAGCCGTGCCGGATGAATAATGGAAATGTTCGCCGGGAGAATACTTGAGCGGCTTATCCAGCGCGACATTCGCTGCACTGTAGGAATTGAACAGCATTTTTGTTACATCAACACCAGGCACATAGAGCTCTCGAAACTGCAAGCCCGACGACATCCGCAACAACTGCTCTAACGTTATAAAACGACGATCGCCGTTCGACCACTGTGGAAAAAGTCCAGTTTCCCTGGTGTTGACCAGTCCAGCATGTTCGAGTTGGCCTAGCGTAACGGCAGTGAGAGTCTTCGCCATAGACCAGCCCAGCAAAGGTGTTGTTGCATCAATTCCTGGTGCATAGACTTCCGCAATGATTCGACCATGCTGCGCAAGTAATAGCGCGCGAGTATCTTGCTGATCGGCCACGTCTTGCTCATACAGTTGATCCAGCGCAGCTTGCGCAGCCGGTTCAATCGTGTTCACCGTTTCGCCTGCGGGCCATTCATCCAGCAACCGAGCTTTTGGCTTTGGGGCCAATGAATCCAGATTGCTCTCACCGATTTCAAGACTGCAACCCAGGCCCTCTCTAAACCGGGCAGACTGGCTTGCGAAACTTGGCCAACGGCTATGCACACGACCTTGTGCATCGTTGTATTCCAGCGTCAACAAATCAAACGCCGATGCGTACGCCTTCAGATCACTCAATACCTGCTCTTCGCTCAACCCGCTCACATAACGCTGCGAGCAAGCAAGCTTCGCCCCCATGCCGGTCGCCGTTTCAGACCACGCCCAAATATTCAAAGGCCAGATACCCAGGAAATATCGCACCAGCAGGGAGGGAATGACCATTAGAACGAAAACCAGCAGCAGAATCCTTTTTGCCATTTTCATTGCCTGGTGTTTATCACGAATTGTCGCGAGCGATTAAGCCAGAGTGGTAGGGAAGAATAAAACACAACAATCCCAGGAATATGTAACCCAGCATTTGGTTCACCGCAGACCACTCTTGCAGCACATAATGTCCAAACAGCAGACTCCACATAAATGCGAACCAGGCCAACACCGCAAATCGGCGTGTTGCGGGTACTAGCAATGCAAGACCTAGTAGTATCTCGACATAAGGAATGAGCGACAAATACAAATTCACCAGGCCAGCTGGAAGACCAATGCGCAGATCACCCTGAAACAACTGCGAATAGTATTCGTAAAAGCCACCATCACTGAACAACTTACTACTGCCGGCGGTTAGCAATACAATCACCATGGTGACGCGCACTATGCGCTCAGCGTCTTTCAGAGTTGTCGCAGCGATCATGCTGTTCTCCTGCGTCTAGGCACGTTAATCGATCGTGTGTATCGGCTTATGCGCCAGATGCGGAAAGTCTTTTTGCAGCCAACGATAGAGTGTGTAACACATCATAAACAATACCGGCATAACCGGCATAGAAGAAACCACCGTCATTGCTTTCACTGTTTCACCCCCACCCGCAACCATCAGTCCAACGGCCATTGCGCCAAGACCCAGCGCCCAGGCTACCCGACTAAAAGGTGTGGGCTCTTTGTCACTGGGCAGATTACGAGTGCAGATGCTCGCCAGAATATACGCTGCTGAGTCGAAGGTTGTTGCGTAGAAAATGACGGACAGAACGGTCACGACGGTGAGGATTAACGTGGGTGACGGCAACTCCGCGATAACCAAGGCTACCAGGGTCGCCATGCCTTGCTCACTAATGATGGTGGAAGCATCCAGTTGTCCAGAGCCCTCCAGATACAATACATAGGCGCCAGCAATACTCATGAACAGGAATGTTCCAAGGGTACCCAGGCCAATGATGCCCACCACCATTTGCTTAATGGTTCGACCACGCGAAATACGCGCAAAAAACAAACCCATCATGGGTGCGTAGGCCATCCACCAGGCCCAGTAGAAAATTGTCCACGCTTCCGGGAAGCCACGGCGATCGATGGGGTCTGTCCAGAAGCTCATTCGAATCATACTATCCAGCCACAAACCGACTGTATTAGTGGTGATCGACAAAATATAAATCGTCGGGCCGGCAATCAGAATAAACGCCATTACAAAAAACATCAGGCCCAAATTAATATCGGCCAGAACCTTGATGCCTTTCTTAAGACCAAGATAGGCACTGGTACCGAAAATACCTGTCCACAGAAAGATAACCGCAAGCTGTGTGTTTAAGGTGTCTGGTACGCCTAGAAGTTCAACGCATAATGCCGTCACCAGGGGCACACCAAAACCCAGTGAGGTCGCTACACCACCCACTACACCAATAACCACGAATATATCCAGCAGCCTATGCGCAATCGAGTTTTCTTTTGCCGGCAACAGCTCCGTACAGCTGTCACTTATTTTCAAACTTGGCGTTTTACGTATAAACAGCATGTATGCGATGGGAACGCCAGGTAGGCAGTACATCGCCCAAGGCGTGAAGCCCCAATGAAAAATTGGATACATATGAGCCCATTCAAACGCTTCACTGCTGTGCGGTTCCACGTTGAATGGCGGCGTTTCCAAATAGAAAATAGGTTCTGCAAAACCCCAGGCAATCAAACTTGCACCCATGCTGGCGGTAAACATCATTGCGATCCAGCTAACCGTTGAGTACTCTGGTTTCTCATCGACTGTCCCTAACTTCACCTGGCCGTAACGCCCGAATGCCAACCAACCGGCGAAACACAGCGGCATTACGCCGGTCAGCAAGTAAAACCAGCCGAACTGATCAGTCACCCACTTCATCGCACGCTGGGAAAGCGCAGCCGACGACTCAGGAGCGATTATCAGCAATCCGCTGACAATCAATACTGAAACTAGGGAGATTCCAAAAACTTTACGATCGAGCACTGGGGTCATACAGTTATTGCCTTTTTTCTATGAGCAACAGCAGTATAACAAGCGATCCATTCAGCTCAAATTTTGTACAAAAGAGTAAATTTTCGTGTGCGGTGCAGGCCAAGCGCTTATTTAGCTCGCAGCTACGTGATAGCCTGAACTTTCCTTGAGCGCCGCGCATGGGGCGCAACAACAGAGAACGGTAAGAAGGAAGAAAAAAGTATGAGCGATTTTCTATGTGGCCTTTGGCCAATTTTGTTTGGGGGCTTACTTGGTTGGCTGTTCTGCGGCCTGTTGGCGTCTCGCCTTAAGTTTGCTGAGGTGCGCGAACGCATTGTTGAAAAGCCAGTTGAGAAACTGGTGGAAACTACTGTGGAAAAACCAGTAGACAGAATTGTTGAAAAGGAAGTTGAAAAGATTGTTGAGAAGGAAGTTACCGTAGAGGTATATAATCCTGCGCACCTTGCACGCATCAGCGAACTTGAAGCACAACTTGCTGCCGCTGAAGCCAAATCAGACAGTGATGGCACCGGTTTAGCGGGTGCTGCACTTGGTTTGGTTGGT
Source organism: Pseudomonadota bacterium (assembly GCA_039111475.1). GTDB lineage: Bacteria > Pseudomonadota > Gammaproteobacteria > Pseudomonadales > JAUIET01 > JAUIET01. The sequence continues at coordinate 9,072 of JBCCIP010000051.1, forward strand.
GGTGCTGCCGCATCTTCATTGGCTGTGTCCAGCAACAACGAAGAACTTGATGAACTGCGGGCTCGTAACGCGGATTTGGAAGCGCAGCTGGCCGCTTTGAACACACCCGCAAGCACGGGGCCTGAAATTGATGTGGCAGCCGCAAAGGCAGCTGGCTTCACCTTGAAGCGTGGTCCTAATGACTTCACTGTGGTTGAAGGTATTGGCCCGAAAATCAACGACCTGATCCACAACGATGGCATAGATACTTTCTTTGAGTTAGGCAATACATCGGTTGAGCGTCTGCAAGGAATTCTTGATAGAGCCGGTAAAAACTACGCGCTTGCCAAGCCAGGCACATGGCCTGAACAAGCGAGTATGGCTGCGCAAAACAAGTGGGTAGAGCTTAAGCGATGGCAAGACGAACTGGACGGCGGCGTTTAAGTCCGCGTCTTACTTGCGAAAAAGAATCAGGAGATACATACAATGAGTAATGAAACATACGTAGTGCCAAATTGGGATGGCTTCAGCCATACCTGGAAAATAGTCGCCATCGTATTGCTGATATTAGTGTTGTTACTTTGGCTACTGGGTTATGGTCCAGGTGGCAGAAACTGCGGTTCAAACGTAGTTGCGGCTGACGCTGATAGCGAGCAATGTGGAATCGCCGACAATAACGGGGCTGTGGTTGCAGCTGGCGCCGGTGCGGCCGGCGCCGCAGCGGCTGACACTGATTTTCTGAACTATGAGGTGCCCGCGTACGGGTTCATAGATAACTCAGAAGCTCAGCGCCTTTATTTTGGTCTTGGCAGCGATGCCTTGCCAGATGATGCGGAAGAAGCTTTGCAGCCGGTGATCGAGCAATTGAATGAAAATCCCGAAACTGTTGCTGTATTGTCCGGCTTCCATGATCCTAGTGGCAACCTTGCTACCAATCAAAGGCTAGCTAAGAGCCGAGCGGAATCGGTGCAAGCGAAACTGCTAGCCATGGGTGTTGCTGCTGATCGCCTGGTACTTGAAAAGCCCTTCAGCACTACAGGCACTGGTACCGACCAGGAAGCACGCAGAGTAGAGGTAGGACTGGCCACACTAGAGTAAGCCAACGCGGTCAAAAGAAGGTCAGTTTTTCTAGAGACTGGCCTTTTTTTGCGTCTGGAGTCTTGCCGCTGATGAATATCACTGTTGAGGTAGAAGCAGAAACTTCAGGTTTAGCCTTAAGCGATAGGATAAAAACCGGAGCAAAAATTCGGCCTGCCGCCCGCCCTGGCAATCGATATCCGTGCCTTCCTGTGTTTAAGGTTTGGACCATGCACGCTTCCTGGTGATGTAGTTAGAGCCGTTCAGCCAGAAGTCCCACTTGCTAGCCGTCGACACCTTGCCGGGCTTGGTAAATGGCGCCAAATCCTCTGGATCATAGTTTGACGCAATGTCTTGGTGACTTAGCAGCGCGTCCCAACCACCGGTCTCAGCCAAGACATCATGTACTGCTCGCTGCTCCTCATCTGTCAGAGCAAGCAGTGCTTTTTTCAATTGCTCCAGACACCAAACGCGATAGGGGCTAACCTGCACCCCCGGATAATCATACCCGGCCACCGAATGATCGAAGCGTTTAGCGCCCTGCTTGAAAGCAGCTGCGTTTGCTTCCAAATACGGCAGATAACTCTGACCAACGTCTGTTAGCAGCTCACTCCATAGCTCAGGCGCCGTACCCGGGCGCACAGTAAAGTTCCCAGCGGAAAGTGTCTCGCCTTTCGCATTCCACAGTCTAGCCACCCATTCAAACACAGCGGGCGCTTGCTCATGCATAATCCGAGAAGGCGTGGGGTCACTGCCGAAATGCCAAAACATAGAACCAAAAAAACCGAAATCAGCCAGACAGGGTTTATCACCCAGCAGAAAAGGTTGTACAGCGAAAATGGCCTCGAGGCGTTTAAGCGTGTCGGTATAGATTGACCATACATGTTCGCGATTCTGATCGGTAATGCCGTCGCCTTCCAGAAACGTTTTGTGCATATGTCGATTGATCACCGCACTCTGCGCTCTTCGTACCCAACCCTTAGCGCCAATAAACTCAGTAGGAAATAGTTTTTGGTAGTAGTTTCGATCCACTTTGTTTTGCCATCTCGAGTTGATGGCAGGCCGCCACATCCATTCGTCTGCGTAGTCTTCGAGAAGGCGTACGAAGAATTTTGAGACCGGGTCGGCTGGCAACACAGAGTGCTGCGGATACTGTTCTTCAAACCACAGCATCATTGGCGTTGTGTCGTTCATCCAGCGGCCGTCAGGCAATTGGATAACCGGCATAACCCGTAAGCCAGTTTGCTCTAGTATCGTATCGCCCTGTTCGGCCAGTGATTTGTACACTCGGTTGTGCGGAATCTGTTTGTAGTTCAGATACGCCAACATCTTGCCGCAGTAGTAAGACCGGTGAAAAACGTAGAGGTCTAGATCAGTGCTATCACTCATAAGAGGTCAGATTAACACGGGTTTTCCTGGGAAAGTTTGCTGGTTTAGGAAATAAGAAAACTATTCCGAAAACTCACATTTTCATGCGTTCGCTTTTTGGGTCATAGAATCCGCTCAGTGAGGCGTCGGCCTTGAAACGTTCACAAGCTACTTCTATCTCGAACTCGGCCGCCGCCAGTGCGTCACGCGTCAATTCGGGCGCATTGACATAACCCATGCCTAACGCACCGCCAACCGTGTGACCGTACATGCCGCTGGTGAGGTAACCCACCACGTCGCCATTCATTACTATCGGTTCATTGTGATACAACAGCGGTTCCGGGTTCTGCAATCTGAATTGAATCATTCGACGATCGGGCAAGCCGGCTGCCTTGGCAGCGACAAATGCATCGCGACCGATAAAATCACTGGCGTCCGGTTTTGCTGTAAAGCTTAAGCCTGCCTGCACAAGATTATCTTCAGCCGCTACATCATGACCCCAATGCCGGAACCCTTTTTCCAGGCGCAAGCTGTTCAACGCGTGCAGGCCAACGTTGCGAATGCCAAACGTGTCGCCCACTTGGTGTATCGCATTAAACAGATTAACTGCGTATTCTTCGGGCACAAACAACTCCCAACCAAGCTCACCCACGTAACTGATGCGCTGCATCCAGATGTTGCCTCCGCCCATATTGACATAGCGCCCGGTACCGAACGGAAAGGCCTCATTGCTTAGGTCTTCGTTGGTTAGCTGCTGCAGCGTTTCTCTGGCGTGCGGGCCTTGCACGGAAAAACACGCGGTGCTGGTTGTAAAATCTTTTAACTCGGTGTCAGGTGCCAGATGTTTCTTTAAACGCCACCAGTCTCTATACAAACTGCCAATGCCCGTGACAACCGCATAAGTGTGTTCACCGGTTTTGGAAATCGTCAGATCCGCCTCGATACCACCACGCTCATTCAGCCATTGCGTATAGGTGACCTTGCCAACCTCTACATCCATATCCGCGCAACTCAAACGCTGAACGGTTGCCATGGCACCCGGGCCACTAACCTCAAACTTGCCAAAACTGGAGATATCGTAGATACCTACCGCGTCACGCATGGCGCGATGCTCTTCAGCGTAGCGTTCAAACCAGTTCTGACGTTTGTAACTGTATTCGTATTCAGCCGTTTGTCCGTCACTGGCAAACCAGTTAGGGCGCTCGTAACCGCCTACCTCACCAAAACAGGCGTTTTGTTCTTTAAGCAGCTCATGAATAGGAGAATGGATCAAGTCGCGCGCCGTGTGGTACTGATAGAAAGGCCAGTGCATCGAGTAGGTATGACCCAGCGCTTCAGGAATACGTTCTTCCACATAGTTTTGACTGCGCTGCACCGAATTATTTCGCTGCACATCGGTTTCAGTAATCTCGCCAGATGGATGCCCATCAATCAGCCAGTCGGCCATGATCTTACCAACACCGCCACCGGCGCCAATGCCTTTGCTATTCATGCCACACGCCACCCAGAAGTTTTCAACTTCCGGCGTTGGGCCTAACAAATGCAGGTTGTCGTTGGTAAAACTTTCAGGGCCGTTAAAATAGGTACGAATACCGGCTTCACCGAAGGCGGGAAACGTTTCCATGCCACCCAACAGATAGGGCTCAATATGATCCATGTCGCAGGGGAATTCATCAAAGCTAAAATCGGGCTTGATCTTGCTCATGGGGCAACCGATGGCATTGGTCTCAAACCAACCGACCAGCATTTTTCCAGCGTCTTCCTTGAAATAAAGTCCCTTGGCGAAATCGCGAAGTACAGGGCGTTTTGTTAGGCCGGGCATCTCTTCGGTCACAACATACTGATGTTCGCAGGCATACAAAGGCAACTGGACGCCAATCTTGGCGGCAATATCGCGCGACCACAGGCCGCCGCACAGAATCACTTTTCGCGCCTTGATGTCGCCAGTTTCACCGCTTTTGGTCACTCGGTAGCTGGCACCAACCGCGTTGTCCTGGTCTGTCAATACGTCTTCAACGGTCACGCCTTCAATAATTTGTGCGCCGCGCATTCGCGCACCTTTTGCCAACGCCATGGTGGTGTCAATGGGGTTGGTCTGTCCGTCGTTCTCGATGTACATGGTACCGATAACACCGTCGGTATTGATCCCCGGATACAACTCTTCCAGACGCGCGTGATCAATCCATTCACTCTCTACGCCAAACACTTTTCCCATAGAAGAAGAACGCCGCAGCTCTTCCAGGCGTTCTTCATCGCGCGCAAGACTTAGGCTGCCAATGCGCCTATAACCACTCGCCTGCTCCGTCTCTTCTTCCAGACTTGCGTACAACTCGTGTGTGTACTTGGCGAGATTAGTCAGTGTGGGCGTTGGCCATAACATGGTGCACAAGCCTGCAGCGTGCCAGGTGGTACCGCAGGTCAGCTGCTGCCGCTCCAATACAACCACATCTTTTGCGCCACGCTTAGTCAGATGATAGGCAATAGAGCAGCCAATAATGCCGCCGCCAATAATCAGATACTCGGTTTCCGCTGGTATATTCGCCATTCGTTTAGCTTCTCAGTTTTTCATTCTTCGGATCATACACTGCGTCCATCTCAACATGGCATTTTCGCATGCCCAGAGTGGTTTGCACTTCTAGTTCGGTGTCCTGCTGCACCAAATCCGGTGTGATATACGCGAACGCCAGACCGTAACCCACGCGATGCCCATAAGCACCATGCGTCGTCAACCCCACATGCTCACCGTTATGGAATACCGATTCATTGCCAAACACTTCGCAGGGAAGATCATCATCAAACGCCAGATACGCAAGCTGAATGTCACCGCCGTTGGCTTCGCGTTCACGAAGTACTTCAACGCCAATAAAATCACGACTGGTATCAATGAAGCGGTCCATACCCGCTTCTACTCCGGTGATTTCTTCAGTGAACTCACCGCCCCAGGCGCGGTACATTTTTTCCATACGCATGCTGTTGAACGCGTAGCCGCCAAAATCTCGCAGGCCATGCTCTGCGCCTACTCGAAATAAGGATTCATAGATGCTGGGCAGTTGCCACACTGGCATATGCAATTCATAACCTAACTCACCAGCGTAGCTGACGCGAATTGCGCGCACATCGGCACTGTCACATTTAATAATCTGTGTACTCAACCAGGGGAACGCAGAATGCGATAAATCGGACGTACTGATGGCTTGCAGTATTTCTCGTGACTTAGGCCCAGTCAGCAGCACACCGCCCATATCATCGGTTTGATTTTCAATAGTCACATCAAAGCCGTCAGCATGAGTTTGCATCCAGTGCAGGTCCCGGTGTTCGCCGGCAATTGGACCGACCAGCAAGTATTCTTCTTCACTGATTCGGGTAATGGACTGCTCCGTCATGATTCCACCATTCGGACCGTGGAACAGTGTCAAGCTGAGGCGTCCGTCTTTGGCCGGAAGTTTATTGCACGACAGGCTATTCAAAAACGCGCTGGCGTCTTTGCCAGTTACCGTAAACGTAGCGGCACCGGAGATATCAATAATGCCAGCCGCATCTCGCACCGCCGCGCATTCTTCGGCAACCACATCGTGGGTTTCGCTTATTGACCAGTGTGGCTGTTCACTGCGTACAGCATCTGTGGCAAACCACAGCGGCTTTTCATACCCTTGCACCACGCCATGCTTGGCGCCTTTTTCGGCCAATATTGCGTATAAGGGGCTGGTACGCTTGGCTCGGCCTATTGGCCTCGCTTCTGTGACACCCATCGCGGTATACATTACTTCGTAACTTTCGATCGCTTTCGTAATGCAGTAGTTCTTATCGGCCCAGCCACCAAAACGTCGGCTGTCCAGCGATGCCATATTGAGCTCGGTCTCGCCATACATCATCCATTGAGCCATGTATTTACCCAAGGCGCCCTGCGCAATACCAATGCTGGATCCGCAGAGATTCCAGAAATTTCTCAAACCGGCTTGTGGACCCGCCAGCACATTGTCATCGGGCGTATGAGTAATTGGTCCGTTCACCACGGTTCTAACACCCACCTCACTGAACGCAGGAGTAAGCTCCATGCAACGCTCCAGCCAAGGCATTAAGCGCTCAAGGTCTCCAGCGAACAACTCCATATCGAATGCCCAGTCCATGCCATTCAGAGCCCATGGTTTTGAACCATGCGTTTCATATGGGCCAACCAGGAATCCTTTGCCTTCCTGACGAATATACGCAGCGGTGTACGAGTCTCGGCACACCGGCAACTCGAAGTCGAGTTTTTCTATCTCCGGGTGCGGGTCGGTCACCAGGTATTGATGCTCAAGATTGATAATCGGCACATTCACACCCACCATAGCGCCCACCTCCGGTGCAAAACACCCGGCGGCATTGACCACATGCTCAGCACGCACCGTGCCTTTCTCGGTCACCACTTCCCATTCACCGCTAGGCAATTGGTTTATGTCGACAACACGGTTAAAGCGACAGATGGTTGCCCCGTTCGCTCTGGCCAGTTGCGACATCGGCATCACAACGGACGTTGGGTCAACATGACCATCGTTTGGCGTGCTAACGATAATGCGCGCACCGTCGAAGTTCATTAGCGGATTCAGCTCTCTTGCTTCCGCTTCGCTGACAATATTGAATTCACAGGGTACGTTGGCGGCACGGCTGGCAAGATTCTTAAACCACTCTTCTTCGAGTTTGGTGTAACCAATGCGTAAACTACCGCATTGGTGGAAAGGCGAAGGGTCACCGGTTTCCTCAGGCAGTATCTTTGTGTAAAGCTCAATCGACGCCTGCTGAATTTTGGCGACGGTGTGGTTACCGATAAAATTGGAAACCAGACCCGCTGCATGCCAGGTCGACCCGCTGGTGAGCTCACCCTTTTCTATCAATAAAGTATCAGTCCAACCCTCTTTGCTCAAATGGTAGAGTAGGCTGACACCAAGAGATCCGCCGCCAATTACGACGACCTGGGCGTGTTCTTTCATAGTGTTCTCGGTTACGTTTTAGTAAATCTATTAGTATTTCTATTGGCGACCAATATTCTCTCTGGCCAATCGAATTGGAAATTTCTGTCGTATTTCCTGATCAATCGCGTCATCAATGTGAGCTGGGAAATAGGTAGACAAAATTTCCTTTTTCCTAAGCACTGCATTTTTTAACGGCTCAGGCTTACCCGCTTCTTCCCAGTCACCCGGGCTCATTCGATTGCCGAACTCCGGGTATATGTACTCAGATTGCATAACACCCAAGGTTTGATCAGAGCCAAGATAGTGCCCTTTGCCAGAAAGACACACGTCTTTTAGCACGTCAAAACTCAGAGTTTCCGAGCTTACGGTAATACCTTTTGTCATGCGCATGCACGCGCCTAACAAGTCGTTATCAAGCAACAAACTTTCAGGGCAACAGCCTAACAAGCTAGCATACATGCCTGCCGATTCGTAGATAATATTTGCGCCGCCAAGAGAGGCGGCTGCGGCCGTATAGGCTCGCTCTGCGCCCGCTTGAAAATCAGGCATTTTCGCATCAACCATGCCGCAGCCGGTACCCGTGGGCAGATCAAAATGATGGCCAAGCTGCGCACACGCCGCAGATAACAAGCCCTGCTCTGGAGAACCACCACTCATTGCGCCCGTTCTGAGATCGGATACAAAAGGCCAGGTTCCTATCATGGCCGGCGCGCCCTGCTCTATGGCATTCACATACACCAAGCCGCCTAAACATTCTGCCCAGGCCTGCGCAACTGTGCCTGCGAGACAGGCAGGTGCTGTTGCACCGGCTTGCCCAGCTGAAAGCAATAGCACGGGCATGCCGCCTTCGACCGCTACGCGCAAGCACTCCAATGATTCTTCTGCAAATTTCATTGGCGGCACTACAAAACAGTTAGACTGGCTCATAAACGGCCTGGCTCGCCAGGCCTCTTCACCGCCGGCAAAAACATGCAGCATTTCCAAAGTTTGCTCTACGTGATGCGCTTCTGTCCACGATGAACCAATATGCTTCTGGGTACCCATCACACAGGCATACGCTGTGTTCAGGTCCATTTCCATATTGTCTTCAATATCTCGCGCCACACACATACGCTGGAACATATGAATGTGTTCGCAGTTGCTAACAATTCGCGACAAGTCATACAAATCCTGCAGCTGCGAGTCACGATACGTGTTGGTTTCAGTATCGGCCACCATCACAGCAGCACCGGCCGTGGAAAAATGCACACGTTGACCGCTAAGATCCAGATCGAATTCCGGAACCTGACCGTGCAATGTGATATTGCGTTGACAGACACCAAGCGCCTTGTCGACCACATCGCGCGGTATGCGTAAGCGTTGATCATCACCGTACTCGGCACCGAACGCGGTGCAGACCTCAATGCAATGCGATGTGGCCTGGGCAAACCCTACTTCTTCCAAAATTCTGTAGGATGTATCAACAACCTCTGGAATATCCTGGTCAGCAAGTGGCTTATACCAACCTCCCCTCTCGCCGGGTTGAACCGGTTTCAGGTCTTCAGCAAGCGGGGCATTGCGTAAAGCCACCCGTGATTTTCTGCCACCTGCACGTCGAGACATAGCGTAATCCTTATGGTTGTTATGCGCACCAATTCGCCAGAGTTTGCTCCCTGATCAGATCATCTGACAAGCAAGTTTTATTAGGCCTATGCATTAAGATAGCTAATCTATAGAATAGGTAATTTTACCCGTTTAAGAGTCGCCGCAATGAGCCGCAACCTCCCACCACTCAATGGCTTACGAGCGTTCGAATGCGCCGCTAGACACATGAGCTTTACTTTGGCGTCACGCGAGATGAACGTCACTCAAGCGGCTATTAGCCATCAGGTGAAGGCGCTGGAAAACCACCTTGGTGTACCTTTGTTCAAGCGCTTGACCAGAAAGCTCGTACTTACCGACGCCGGCCAAAATTTATTACCTGGGGTTCGAGACGCCTTCGAACAGATTGGCGCCTCTGTTGCCTCGGTTCGACAAACCACGGTGAATGAGCGGCTTACTGTAAGGCTTGGGCCTTCCCTGGCCGCTCGTTGGTTGTCGCCCAAGTTACGATTGTTCTGGCAGGAACACCCTGAGATCGATTTGTGTTTGTACCATGCCAATTCACCGGTTGATTTTGACCGCGAAGATATTGACCTCGCAATTACCTATGGGCGCGGCGATTGGCCTCGTGTTGAATCAGAGTATTTACTGGCATCCGAGTACTTCCCAGTCTGCAAACCCACATTGATCAACCAGGTTTCCGGAAAGCTCCTAGTGCCGCTGAAGGAACAAACCTTACTGCATGATGCACGCTACCAGGATTGGCAGGACTGGTTGGCACTGGCGGGTATGAGCGACGTAAATCCGCGCCGCGGCATCATTATTGACGACACCAATGTACTCATTGAGGCGGCACTTAATGGACAAGGAATCGCGCTTTGCGAAACCATCTTTGTTGAGCATCATCTACTCAGTGGTCAATTGGTCAAGCCGTTCCCGCAAACATTGAACAGCACCAGTGCATACTACGTAGTATGCCCTAGCACGCATTTACATCGTCCGGTTGTGCGAGCGTTTCGTGATTGGCTGTTAGCACAGGGTGCCTGTGAACAATAGAAACCGCTATTTTCGGTACTGCGCAATTTGAATTTCAGAGCCAAGATCTGCGTAATCGCCGTACGAGCGTTGACCACGAAAATGTCCCCATTCGATCGGGTGGTAGACTGCAGGGTTGTCCTTACTGATGACTGAAGGCAAAGGTTCGACAACAGCACTGGCGCTGGGGTTTAAAAAAAACGGAATACTATAACGCTCGGTATTTTCCATCGCCAGAACGCGGTGGATTGCCGCTTTATAAACATCGTTTGACCAGACTTGCATCATGTCGCCGGTATTTATCACCAGAGCATCCTCTACGCATGGGATGTTATGCCAATAACCATCTCGATACACTTGTAAGCCACCAACGTCATCCTGCAATAGAACAGTGAGCGCTCCAGCGTCGGTGTGGTGATGAATGCCTAAATCAGCGTTGCTTTGTAAATCCTTGCTGTAAGCAGCCAGTGGATCATCAATGGGATAATAGTTCAATCGCACAAAACCAGTATGTTCATCAGCGAAGTCGCCATGCATAAACGTGGCCGGCAAATTCAGGCCGAGACAGAAGCCTTCCAAAAGCGTTAGCGACAGATCCGTACACGCATCGCGCCAACTCTCCATGATCGTCCTAAACTGCGTTGGGTTTTGCGGCCAGCGATTTCTCATGCCGTAAATCGGGTCTACGCCATCAAGGGTGAAATCGAAAACCTCTTTCTTGTCGCGCTGATTTTTGGTCAGTTCATTATTGTAGAAACCCCAGGGATTCTCCTTATTGCGAACTATTTGCAATTTTTCCTCCGTCGGCAACTGAAAAAACAGTTGGGTCTGCCGCCATACCTCCGCTATTTGCGCCGAACAAATGCCATGGTTCACTACCTGGAAAAAACCCCAACTTCGGCAGGCATCGGCCATTTCATCAATTGCGTTAGCCGCAACAGCAGATTGCGTGTCGTTGATTAAATCGCCCACATCAATAATCGGTACCTGATCAACCAGCTTGCGGGTGTCGGCGACCGGATGAAGATCCAGATTTTCTTCATCGTATGTAACATCCATTAATAGGAGGCCTCAGGAGAGCCAAGTGCTGATTCGTCCGGCACAACGCCCAATCCAGGCCTATCCGGAACAGCAATTGAACCATTCTCTATCGTGATTCCGTTCTCAGGATCATAGTGCTCATTAATGTACGGCTGCGCCAACCACACGCCTTCTAGCAGTTTTGGCTGAACAGTAGCTCCCATATGCACACAGGCAGCAGATACAATATCGCCACCCCAGGAATCTTCGCAGCTGTGTGGCATTGCGCGAAGCGCGCACAGATCACGCACAAGCGAGAACGGCTTCAGGCCACCCATACGACTTATTTTTAAACCAAAACCCTGACACACACCGGTTTCTATCGCCCGGAGAAACTGATTGAGACCTTCCGAGCTTTCATCCACAGCGACTGGATGACACAAGCGGCCACGCAAGTTAAGCAGTTCTTCCATAGTGTTGCAGGGCTGCTCAATCGTCATTGGTACCTCAGCACATTGATGGCTGAGCGTAATTGTGTCGCTGGCGGTCAGACTGCGATTGGGGTCTACTACCAGGCGATTAGCTGGCCCAATAACTTCCCACGTTTTTCTAACCACCGCGATGTCTTCCGCAATCGGACGCCCACCTAATTTTAGCTGGATACGTTTGTATCCCTCTGCCACTTTATCCAAAGCAGTTCTTGAAACTTCTTCGGGTGTGCCGATACCAATAGCGTAGTACGACGGGACGGATTCAACTCGCGCACCGCCCAGGAGCTCACTGACAGGCACACCATAGTGTTTGCCCAACAAATCGTGCGCAGCCACATCAATTGCAGATTTCGCGTAGCCGTGCGCATTCAGGCTATCGTCCATTACCTGATGAAGCGTGTTCAGAGACACTTGCTCTCCGATAAGAGATGGCGCCAGCTCGGCAAGTGCTGCTCGCGCACCCAGCGCATGGTGCGGTTGATAAACCGGGCCGATTGGGCAGGTTTCCCCCCACCCGCTCAAACCATTGTCCGCAACCAGTTTTATCAAAGTGGAATCCAATGAATGCAGTTCCGTGCGAGCCATGGTGTAGGGTGGCCCCTCAATACGAAGGTCTTTTTGAAATACATGAATTTCTTTGATACGCATTGATGGCTCTGAGCAGCGCTGTTCTAGTTGCGTATTGGACGAGAAAACCACTTGGAAAGTCAATTGCTGATTAGATGCTGTTAACTGCGGGTGTCATAGATGCTCTTTATCATAAGCGACCATGACTGCGCTTCCAGGCACAGGAACTGAAACTGACAATTGCCAGTACTGGCGTGTGCCGCTAACCTAGCGCCTGCCCCCAACCCTCAGTTGAATGGCTGTGCGTTTTTTTCAATGATTCAGGTCGCGACTAACGGATGAAAAGCAAATTTGCCATAGGTATTGATACCGGCGGAACCTACACCGACGCCGTTATTATTGATGCACGCTCGCACGAAATTATCGCAGGCGCCAAAGCGCTCACCACCAAGGGCAACCTGGCCATTGGCGTCGGTGAAGCTTTGCAGTCGGTTATTGACAGTGCCGGAACCGAGTTTTCTGTTGACGCTGTTTCTATGGTGTCGCTTTCAACTACACTGGCCACCAATGCACTGGTGGAAGGTCACGGTTCGCCAGTGGGCTGCTTACTCATAGGTTTCAGCGACGATATGATTGCGCGAACCCGCATTGCTGAGGCGGCACCAGACACCATTATTGCCACCGCTGCTGGCGGCCACCACTACACCGGCAGCGAGTTGTGCGCGCTTGATACCGCCACGATCGAGACGGCCCTTAAGGGCCCGTTTGCGGAACTTGATGCGTTTGCGGTTGCGTCAATCTACTCAGTGCGAAACTCAAACCACGAGCGTCAAGCGGCCGAGCTTATCACTTGTTTGAGCGGTAAACCCGTCAGTGCTTCCTGCGACCTGGCCGACGCACTGGATGGACCGCGGCGTGCGCTCACTGCCACCTTGAACGCGCGAATTCTGTCATTGATCGCAACACTGGAGCGCGCTGTACGCAACAGCATGCAAGCGCTTGGAATCAACGCCCCTATCATGATGGTGAAAGGCGACGGCTCTATTGCGCGTGCTGAAACCGTTTTGAATCGCCCCATCGAAACCATTTTGTCCGGGCCGGCCGCCAGCGTTATTGGTGCCAGGCATTTATCTGGCATTAGTGATTTCATCATTTCTGATATTGGCGGCACTACCACGGATGTTGCCGTGGTAAAAAATGGTTGGCCCAAACTGAACGAAGAAGGCTCGGATGTTGGCGGTTTTCGCACAATGGTTCGTGCGATTGACATGAAAACGATTGGCCTCGGCGGCGACAGCGCGGTGGAATTCGACCCTAGCGGACACGTTAAGCTACTAAGTAATCGGGTAGTGCCGGTTGCACTGCTCGCGCACCGTTATCCTGAAATCACCACCTCACTGCAACTCGCCCTGGGACAATCGCAGGGCATGTTAGGCGCAAGCTGTTATCTAATGCATCCCGACGGCGCTTCGCTCAATGACCATGCTGCACTCGATAAACAGAGCATTGAGCTACTCTCGCGTGTCGACCCCACACGGCCAAGCCTGTACAGAGACGTGGTTCACAACGCAGCCGACCGCTCTCGCGTACCAAAGCTAATCGACCAGGGTTATTTAAAAATGTCTGGCTTCACGCCCAGTGATGCCGCACACATTCTCGAACAGCAATCGCAATGGAGCGCCCAAGCCTCAATGCTGGCGGGCGAACTACTGGGGCGTGGCTGTGGCCGCGTTAGTGGTAAAGACACACTGAAAGATATTCGTTCACTTGCCCAAGATGTGCTTGATGCCGTTGCGTATAAGAGCACTCGGATATTGCTGGTCTGCCTCGCAGGGAATTCATTCGCCAATGATGACGCCTTGATCGATAGCACCGCCAGTGGAGTGCAGACTCTTGGTGATCTAAAAGTGAATCTGACACCTAACATCGACTTGATCGCAGTGGGCGGTCCAGCCGCTATTGTTTATCCGGAAGTGGGTCGTCGCCTGGGCGTGCAGGCGCATATTCCTGAACACAGCTCGGTGGCCAATGCAGTAGGTGCTGCCGTTGGCATGACCAAAGCACGCGTTAGAATAGAAGTATCACGCGCAGCCAAAGGAAGCTATTTGGTGCACACTGACGGCGACCCGATTCGCTGTGAGAGTGGCGATGAGGCTCTAAGCCTCGCCGAGCAATTTGCCAGACAACGAGTACAAGAGCAGTCAGCGGCTTTGTGGGAAACCTCATCAACCGGGGTTACTGACATCGACTTATCGATTGACCGTATTGATGTACCCAATCTGGACCCCAGCAATAGTCTTATTGCGGCCACTATTAGTGCAGAAGTTGTCAGTGAGGTTCGCTAACCTATGTCCAAAAAAGAGCACAAACTAGTGGCTAATGCTCTGAGGAAGGCTCTAACTTATTTGGCGTTGTACACACTCACTTTTGGTAATTCATCGAAGTTACCAGGACGCTTCTCACTGTTGGCCGTTATCGCTTCCAGCATCACTGCGTTGTCCAACATGCTCGCATTCCAAATACCAATGTAGTCCAGAGCATCCGCGGTGTTATGGTCACGCGAATAGGTAATCATGCGCTTGCAACCGTGAACAGCCAGCGGTGCTTTTAGGGCAATTTCAGTGGCAACGCTCATCACCGCATCCAGCATGGTCTGCTGATCACTGAACACGCCATTAACCAGGCCTAAGTCTTTGGCTTCGGCTGCAGGCATACGGCGGCCAGTGTATGACAGCTCACGCACAACGCCTTCCGGAATCAAATTCAGCAAGCGCGGGAAGGTGCCGACGTCCGCGGTCATTCCAATATTGGTTTCCTGAATAACGAAAAAAGCATCTTCGGTGGCATAACGCATGTCGCAAGCCGTAGTCAGATCCACACCACCGCCGATACAACCACCTTGAATAGCGGCCAACACAGGAATACGGCACTCTTCCAACGCTGTAAAGGTTTGCTGCATTCGCTTAAGCTTGCGATAAAACGATGCGCCGCCACTTTCCAGCAGCTCGTCACCCGATGAATCGCCGCTTCCAAGAAAAGCGCCAATATCCAGGCCGGCCGTAAAATGCGGCCCGGTTGACGAAATTACAATTACGCGAGCTTTGGAATTTAAATCAATATCCATCACCGCTTCAGGCAACTCGTCCCAAAACAACGGCGGCATGCTATTGCGCTTTTCAGGCCTGGAAAAGGTGATGTGTGCGATGTTATTGCTTATTTCAAGGTCAAAACAGCTGTAACTCATAGTGGGTGCCCATAGCAAATATAAAGAAACAGACAGTGATTATAACCGTCTTTTGCTGCGCGATCGGCCACCTCGTCGGCTGGTTTTGTGCTGCAGACCCTTAGGGCTCATCAGCAGAACGCCGGTGCTGGATAACAATGTAGGCACGCTGGCAAAGAAGAACTGCTCAGCGTGCGAATCGCGCAGTGTGCTCAACGCTTCCTCGTTGCCCAATAACACCAGCAAACCATTGTCAGCGAGTATGGCTTGCCACTGCGGCAGGCTTGGTAATGAATCTTCGCTTAACTCAAGCAGCAATAAGTTCATGCGATGATGAGAAATATCGTCCAGAAACTCTGCGGTATTCTGAATATGACCCGCCACTCGGATGTCTGCTTGAGTTTGCTGAGTGAGCAGTTCTTGTGCCTGAATGGACTGCGGCGGAAGGTGGATCACCAGACGACTGTTCATAGTCATACCATCGCGTAACCATGGAACATAGGCCAGTGCGCTGACGCCGCTGCAAAGCATCACGCCGTAGTCGGCAAGACTGGCTGTAATTCGCAGCAACCGAGCGGTTTCTGCTTCGAATTCGAACGCAGGATCAAGCGGAGTTATCGACTTCAACCATTGCTCGAAATCACGCGGATTATCAGATGACATGCACTGCGCTCCCTATTGATCGGCCAGCCTGGCCTTAACAAACGCTTTCATATGAAACGACGCATGGGCTGATTCGTATTGATAGCTGTTTCCAATCGGGCACGCTTTACGAGCCAGACAACCGCCAGTATGACAGGCAGCTTCAGGCGTGGCGTGCAAATAGTTAGCACACGCTTGAACATCGTAGCCTTGTTCTGAGAATGCATTGACCGGACAAGCACTAAGACATGGTGATGTTTTGCACCTTACACAATGTGAGCTCAGCTCCGTAACCTTAGGCTGCGCGGAACGCTGCTGAAATTCAGCGATTCTGACGGGCGACAACAGAGCAAATCGATACGCGTGCCAGAGTCCAAACACCGGATGCAAAGACAGACCTATACGCGATTGGAACACGGGTTGGCACTCAGCGCGCTGTGCCCAAGTTAAAAACGGTTGGTACGGCGGGCCGGTGAAAGGGTAGACGGCTTGCAGACCGAACCTTGAGCTTATGGCGCCAGCTACTCTTTGGCTCCAGCGATCCAGCGCATGATCTTTACCAATCATGTACTCCGGAGAATTCGAAAACTCTGCCCATATTGACGAGCCCCCATGGCCCACCAATATCAGCGCCTCTGCTTTTTGACCAGTGTCCAATACAGGAAGATCACTCTGTGTGCCTGCATTAAACCCGCCTCTAATGATCAAACCATAGTTGATCAAGGCCTGCTCAAGTTCTTTTACTTCCAAATGAATCCTCCGCCATTACATCGGCACTATCCTCGCGAAAGTAGCCACACCGTTGCTGCAAGGTTAAACTGCTTATTCTGATTTTGCGTTCTGTCGGCGAATAAAAGTTTTCAGCCCGCGACGCCCAGCTTCGAAAATAGCAAAAATAAGGAGATAGACAATGAATGATGTGCAATACGCAGGCTTCTGGATTCGAGTGGCCGCAGCAATTATCGACACAATACTGTTGTTGATAGTATTAATGCCCTTAGCGCTTTTGTTTGTAGACACTGAGGCCATGATGGTTGGCGGAGGTGGCGCGATGTCGATCATCTTGAATTACGCTGCGCCCGCTTTGGTTGTTATTTTATTCTGGGTGTATAAGTCTGCAACGCCCGGAAAGATGATTCTGAAATTAAAAATTGTTGACGCTGACAGCGGCGGAAAGCCGTCCACTGCGCAATTTGTTGGCCGTTACCTGAGTTATTACTTATCAATGATACCTTTGATGCTGGGCCTTATTTGGGTTGCGTTTGACCAACGCAAACAAGGCTGGCACGACAAGCTAGCTGGGACGGTGGTGATTAGAGAGACTTAGCGGCACGTTGTTTAGGATTGTAATTCCCGGCGCTTAAGCGTCTGCCTTCCGAGAAGTTATGCTTTCTGCCGGGGGCGCGTATTCTGCATAGCCTGGCAACGCAGAACTTAGCGGTTCTAGCATAGAAGCATGCGCTGTAAAAATATGCTTCTCGGATTCTTCGGGATGACCCGGCATGTCGTCTGATTCCAACGTTGCCGCCATGTACCACATAACACCAGGGTTATGCTGGTGCTCAGCGAACAAGTGGCAGCCGCACTTGCCGCAGAAGTGCCATTGCGCCAAAGGACTATTGTAGGTTACCAGTCTAGACTGTGGATCCGTAATTTTAATGTGTTCTCTAAGCACATACGCGTAAGTCGCGAACAGAGCCCCATGCAAACGCCGGCAGCGGGAACAATGACAGTGATACAGCTCTTGTGCGGGCGCACTGACTCGATAACGAACCCCTGCACATTCGCAACGACCTGACGCCCGAAATCGATTTACAGACATAACAGCTCCACTTCCAAGATTGCAGCGCATTGATACACCAAAACGTATTGGGCAGTGTAATCGATGGAATTGCCTTATGGGTTACACTATTCGCCCCTTTTTGCACAACGTTGGGTCAACTATGATTATCGATGCCTGGGCGCAACACCCTACTCTTAGACATTTGCAAGACCCGATCTTTGATTCTCTGCGGCGGTGGAATCGAGAAGATACCCCGCCTGAGGAACTGCCCGTATCCACCACTATTAAAAACCTCGATGAGGCTGGCGTTGGCATGGCACTAATTTCTGCTTGGGTTGGCCCAAGAGGTACGCTGATCTCCAATGACGAAGTGGCAGGGTTCGTGTCAGAATTTCCAGAGAGACTGGTAGGCATTGGGTCAGTTGATATCAGTAAACCCATGCAAGCGGTGGCTGAGATACGTCGATGTGTCAATGAGCTTGGCTTCCGGGGTATTCGAGTTCTACCCTGGTTTTGGGAGAAACCGCCAACCGATCCGTTGTTCTATCCGGTGTATGCGGCTTGCTGTGACTTGGGCATTCCGTTTTGCACGCAAATCGGCCACACCGGTCCGTTGATGTCTTCTGAGGTCGGGCGCCCTATTTACCTCGACCGCGTAGCTCTGGACTTTCCAGACCTGGTGATTGTGGGCGGACACATTGGTTACCCGTGGACTGACGAGGCAATTGCCGTTTCCACAAAGCACGAAAACGTTTATATCGACACGTCGGCTTATACGGTTAAACGCTATCCTTCTCAACTCGTGGATTACCTGAAGAGCAATGGTAAACGAAAGATATTGTTTGGAACCAATTACCCAATGATTACTCCTTCAAAAGCTCTTGCGGGCATTGAAGCGCTCGCGTTGCCCGAAGAAACACAGAGTGCATTTTTATTTGAAAACGCCGCAAGAGTGTATGGCATAGGTACGAATTGATTTTCGAACGCCTCTGAAGCACACCAACACTTTCAACAATCAAGAGAATACTATTGATGAGCAGTCAATTTGGTTCCGCAGCAATCGTTGTAATTTCAATCCTTACGTACCAAACGTTTATTAAAGCAGTACCTGAACACATCAACCCTATCAATGCCTTACTCACTTTCTATGTGACCGCGCTGGTTTGCACCCTGATCGCGGCCAAGTTGTTGCCGGCAACACAGAGTGCAATATCCCTCTCTGAATTTTCCTGGGCGGCGGCAACCGTTGGCGTTGCAATAGTTGGAATCGAACTAGGGTATTTGCTGATGTATCGCAACGGATGGCATTTAGCGACGGCGCCGTTAATCACGATGGGTACAGCGTCGATATTGTTGTTGCCAATCAGCCTACTCGTCTTTCAACAACCCTGGTCAACCAGGTATCTTTTTGGTATCGGATTTTGTTTACTGGGTTTGTATCTGCTGGCGCCGCAGGATTAACTGGCCAGGCTATGCTTAACTCGCGCGATATGCTCCGGCCCAATCCCGCAACAGCCACCCAGCACTGAGGCGCCAAGCTGGTGCCAAATGTTGGTAAAATCTGCGTAGTGTTCTGGCGTTAGCTCATCGCGCATATCAGCAATGTCACTATTTGCTTCGGCTTTCTTTCCACGTGGCGTAAACGCATTGCCATATCCACCGGTTTCAAACAGTTTGTCGATTGATGGAAGCAATTCATGCAGCTCCTTCAACGCGACAGTAATCATTTCTGGTTGACTGCAATTAAATAAAATACCTTGCACGGTTTTGCCATCACTACCGCACACCTCTTCGAGCATTTCCGAGATCGACTCTTCCGAGCGCAAACGCGCTCTGCCATCGGCCAGCTCATCACTCAGCGTGAATGACACCCAGAAGTTGGCTTCTTGCTCACGCAGCGATCGACGGATTGCCTTAAACTCGGCAAGGCAACTGATGGTTTCAGCCAGCCAAATATCTGCGTAGGGCGCAAGGCTAGCCACAATACGCCGGTAAGCAGGTTCAGCTTTTTCTGCTTCAAAGAATTCCGGCCGATACGAACCAAATAAGGGTGGCAGGCTGCCGGCAACGCGAATCGCGGATTCCGCACTGTCCGCTTCTTGCCTGGCAAGCTGGCCTGCAAGTACAGTCAGATTCTCTACCTGATCATCAAAACGCTCTTCGCCCAAATGAAATGGCACTACAGCGTAGTTATTCGTTGTAATGATGCTGGCACCCGCATCAATAAACTGCCTATGTGCAAGGCTGACCGCTTCTGGAGCCTCAATAAGCGCCAGCGCAGACCATTCCGGTTGACGGAAAGGTGCGCCCATTGCCTTCAGTTGGCGACCCATACCACCGTCCAAAATCTGTACCTTCTGCGCTGTTGTCATCACTGTAAATCTCCCCAATCGACGCTTGCGAAAGTGTACACTGTTGAGCCAGTACAAAGGAATGGAATAACGCCGCTATGAGCCGCCAAATTCATGCGAGATCGCTCGTTATTTTGCTCTTCTATTCTGCAATTACAGTGCAAATAGCGGCGTGTGTCAGCCAGCCAATAGCAGACCCGTTAACAGAAAAACGGTTCACAATAGCCGTTATCCCCGACACACAAAACTACGCCGATTACTCGCATCAAAAAAGCCAGGGCTTTGCGATTGATGCAGGGGATCTTTTTCTCGCGCAGATGGAATACATCGCCAGCAATGCCATCACAAACGACGGTGACATTGTATTTGTCGCGTCGGTCGGAGACGTCTGGCAACACCAAAGTAAAGCCATGGACGACGCCCATGCCGCGCGTGGCTTCAAACCACGTACTGATTTACCCTCTGGCTTCAATGACTATCTTGGCCCTAAAGACGGTACGCTGAGTTTTGAGTTACCCAAAGCCAGAGAAGCGTATCAGCTAATCAGTGACGCCGGCCTTCCGTTTGGTGTGGCGCCCGGCAATCACGACTATGATGCGATGTGGAGTGTTGCCGGCTACCAACCTGACTATTCGACAATGTCGAAGACGGAACAAGGCTTTGTGCGAGCGATTGGTACGCTGCATGTTGGCGGGCTTGATAACTTTCGCTCTGTGTTTGGCGAGGACACCGCGTTTTTTGCTGATAAGCCCTGGTATGTGGCCAGCTATAAGGGTGGCACCAGCAGCGCTCAGACCTTTAACGCGGGTGGTTACCAATTTCTTCACATTGCCCTGGAAATGCAGCCCGGCGACGATGTTATACGCTGGGCAGAAACCGTTATTGCCGATCACAATGGCAAACCGACAATAATCTCTACGCACGATTACCTGAACACCCAAGGCGAACGTGTTGCCAACCCATTGGTCAACCTCGCGGCAGCCGACCCGGAAGGCAATAACAGTCCGCAACAAATGTGGGATAAGTTGTTCAGTCAGCACGAACAGATTTTTGTAGTGTTGTGTGGCCACCAGCACGGTCAGAATTATCGGGTAGACAAGAATATGTTTGGCCAAGTTGTACATCAAGTGCTGGCTGATTATCAGGACCGCGGCCAGGTAGCTATCGACGCCGGTCAGCCGCTGGACCCTGTGATGCAAAGACCGGTCGGTATTGGCGATGGCTGGTTTCGTTTGATGCAGTTTGACCTGAACTCTGAGACGCCGCACATCTTAATAAAGACGTTCTCCAGCCACTACAAAAAATTTTCGGCACAGGAAACGAATTACGCCAAATGGTATCGCGCTCACGAACAGCCTGCGATGAGCGATGAGGAATTTTACCAGGCGGACGATTTTCGAATTGAGCTACCCGGCTTTCACCAACGCGTTTCCAACGCCAATTAGCAACACGAATAAGGAGTTTTTATGAACAGTCCAATCCTCGCGCCCGCTGCCGTTCTTATTCTGTGGTCACTGACCGTTATGATGTGGATGATTATTACGCGCTTTCCTGCGTTTAAGAATGCCGGCGTAGACCTCGCCAACGGGCCGGCAGGCGCACGCTATCAAGATGTAGAAAGCGAACTGCCCGAAAAAGTGAATTGGAAATCACATAACTACACACATTTGATGGAACAACCAACATTGTTTTATGCAGTGGTTGCCGTATTGGCGCTGGCTGGCGCCGGTAGCGGATTAAATCTGCAGCTTGCCTGGGCTTATGTTGGCTTGCGCATTGTGCATAGCCTTTGGCAGATACTGGTCAATACTGTACCGGTGAGGGTTTTGCTGTTTGCAATATCGAGCATTTGCCTGATCATGATGGCCGTAAACGCGGTGCGGCTAACAGTGCTGGCCTAATCAAGGTTGCCATTCGTCACGGCCGTTGTAATCAGGGTTCCAGGGGGTAGCCGGCGTCCTTCCAGTCGCTAAACCCCTGACCATTGCTGATCACATGCACTTGTTGGTAACCCAGTGAGTGTAAGGTCTTGGCGGCCTCGCCGGCACGACCACCAACAGCGCAATACAAGACCACGGGTTTCTGCTTATCTATGGTCTTTTGATGATCCTGAATCTCATCATGCGGTATACGCACTGACCCTTCGATCATGCCAAACTTAGCCTCAATAAATGATCGAGTATCAATAAATTGCGCGCCATTGTCGTGCAGCGCTTTCGCACTTTCAACATTAATGTACTGAATGGGTTCCGCGTGTACCAAGATTGCGCTAAGCGCAAAAAAGGCAATGACTAGTTTACTCATCATGGATGTCATTTTCGTCTCCTGGAAGTACGTCTTTGCGCGCCACCCACAGCACCACCTGCAACACTCGTATCACCTGCCAGCTGCGCTTTGGCGCCTGAGGTGATATCACCCAGGGCAGACACTATGTGCTCCACACTGGGCATCTGGCCGATTTCATGCTCGTCAAGGGCCTTGCGCATTTCGGCAATGTGTCCAGGTGTTGTACCACAGCAACCACCAACAATTTTAGCGCCTGAATCTATCGCCATCGTGGCAAACTTCGCCATGAGTTCAGGTGTGCCGTTGTAGCGAATTTCTCCATCCACCCATTCAGGAATTCCGCAGTTAGCCTTTGCAACAATTTGTGGTTCTACACCCGCTTGTTCGCACGCTGTTTTCATATTCAAAACCGCCGCCACCACTTCAGACGCACCCAAGCCACAATTAGTTCCAAACGCAACAGGCTGAGAATGCAATTTTGGTTGCAGCAGCACTAGATCTTCGCCTGTTAAGCCCATCATGGTTCGACCATTAGTATCAATACTCAAGGTGATCACAATTGGCAATCCGGCCACTGCAGCACCCTTAACAGCCGCCTGGGTTTCTTCGGTTGACGAAATGGTTTCTATCCACAGTACGTCCACGCCACCCTCTTTCAGCGCCATGGCCTGTTCCGCGAACGCCGCCTCAGCCAGTGCCGGATCAAGTTCACCTGCTGGCTGTAGAATTTCCCCTGTTGGACCCATAGAACCGGCAACAACTACTTCCCTGCCACTATCACGCACACATTCCACCAAAAGTGTTGCACCTGTCACATTAAGCTCATGCACTCGCTGTTCTGCATTGTGAAGCTTCAATCGGTAACTGGTTCCACCGAAGGTATTCGTCAGAACGATATCAGATCCTGCATCAATGAAACTTTGATAATGCGCTTTGATTTTTTCAGGGTGATCGGTGTTCCAGAGCTCCGGTGAATCGCCGCTCATCAACCCCATGGCAAACAAGTTGGTGCCGGTTGCACCGTCGGCCAAAAGCCAGGGTTTTTCAGAGAGCAGTTTGGTAAAGAGGTTAGTCATGTCACGGGCCCTAATTCGCAGAACGCGATGCTATCACCACGTGCATGAAATAAACAGTTTGTCCGTCAGAAAGTATAGGCGGTTTCCCACGATGTCTTGCACGTTTACGCGAGTAATAGCACTATTACCTTTCCCTATGTTCATGCCCGGAATCAGCACCAACATGAGAGCACTTGTAATCGCAGCGATTTTTATACTCACCACCAACACGCAAGTGCTCGCGCAAACAAAGACCGCAATGAAGGGCATCCCACCCAGCCCCGAATCGCAGGTAACGCTGGAAAACTATCGAAACCAGCCGTTCAGTCATTGGAGCTTTAGACACACTGGCGCGTTTTTCAATACTCTGGACATCGCGCGTGCGGGTAAAATTCATCGCTATAAAGCGCGCGAAAATAAAACCGTCGCCGCACTTGGCTGGCGAGAACAGCAAGACAAAAACCTGCAGATGTTACTGGCAGAGAACGCAACCGATGGTTTCCTGGTACTAAAGAACAACAAAATTCTGTTTGAACGCTACTTTGGTGGCATGCAGGCACGCGATAAGCACATTTGGTTTTCAATGACCAAGTCGCTGGTGAGTAGCGCTGCCGGCATACTGGTGGAGCAAGGTTTGCTTGATCTGAGAAAATCGCCGGCCGATTACATTCCGGAATTGCAAAACAGCGGGTTCGAACGTGTCACCGTACAACAAGTGTTGGACCACAGCAGCGCTCTGGATTTCAAGGAAAACTACACCGACTTGACATCAGAATTTGCCCGTTTTTATGCGCCGGCCTTGAGTATGGGCTTTATGCCTGGCGCCCGAGATTTGGCACCGGGCGAAGATGTAATCTATGGCGTGCATGACTTCCTAGGCGATTACGTCAAAGCGGACTCATCGCTTAAACCAGGTGAGGCGTTCGACTACAACTCGGCCAATGCTGACGTACTGGGGTGGCTGGTGGCTCGCATTTCTGGCCAACCACTGCACGAATACCTGGAGCAGAATATTTGGTCAAAGCTGCACACCGAGCATGACGCATTTATCTCCGCCGATCGCGCTTACATGGCTGTGGCTACCGGAGGCATGAATAGCACACTGCGCGACGCTGCCCGGTTTGGGCAAATGATATTGCAACGCGGAAAATACAAAGGCGCTCAAATCGTGCCGGCAAATTGGGTAGACGCCAGCCTGACGCTTACCGAAGCCAATAAAAATAATATGCGTAACAATCCGAAGTATAAAAACATGCCTTGGCAGGCGTACCACAACATGTGGTGGATTCTGAATGCAGACAGCGGTGAATACGCTGCCGTTGGCATACACGGCCAGGTTATTTACATAAATCGAAGCGCGAACACCGTGATTGCCTGGTTTTCCAGCCAACAAAAAGCAAGTGCCGCGAACAATCCGCAGTTCAACGCGAAATTAGCGGTGAGTCGGGAAATCGCTGAGGCGCTGCAGTAGAACTGCGGCCTGCTCGTCGGTTTAACGTGTAAGTCGATAGATCAGTAACGCTGCGCGTTTGGTAACGATCGGGAGCGAGCGCAAATCCAAGCGCTCTTTCGGCGAGTGCTCACCTTCGCCATACCCTCCCAGCCCTGCCAGCGCATCACTGTGCGGAGCGACAAACGAAATATCAGCCGCGCCGCGTCGGGACGGGTCAAGCGTCAACATTGGTTCGCGGCCCAAAGCCTCATTCACATCCGAGAGCAGTTCTTTTAAGGCCTTGTTTCCAGCCGTTGGCGACATAGCGGGGTAACCGGCGTAAAAATCGATACTGGCCGAAGTCTGTGGCAGTGAGTCGCCCACCACTTTACGCATGGCTTCACGTGCGCGATCCCTTTGTTCGTTGGATATGGTTCTCAAGCCACCACGCACGATTGCCCGATTGGCAATTACGTTTGTTTTTCCATACACCTCACCGCGAGGTGATTCACAATCGGCGTGCACCTCAGTACCGCCCATGATTGTTCCGGCGTTAAACGTTAGATACTGCTCGCCTCGCACTTCTTCATAAAACCGATTCAAGATACGCGCCGCTTCGAAAATAGCACCCGCACCAGCTTGTTCACTGAATATCCCCGACGAGTGCGCCTGCCTGCCTGTTACCTGCAAACACCAACCGCTGGAACTGCGCCGTGATACCGTTGCCCATTCACCTTGCTGATCAACAATACCGGATTCAAACCCGAGTGATATATCCGCCCACTTACCCGCCTCAACAAGCGGCTTTCTGGATTCTGAAAGAGGATCGCCGGTTGATTCTTCATCGCCAGTGTAGCTCACCGTAAACTGCGCATCGTCCAGAGCACCAACGGTTGCTAACGCTTTTAAGGCATAAATCAGAATGGCGTTGCCGTCTTTCATATCCGATATTCCAGGCCCACTGGCCCAGTCACCCTGCCGTTCAAAACGATTGAATGGGTCATCTGGTTCAAATACCGTATCCAGATGACCTATCAACAACAGCTTCTTCTTTTGCGAGCTGTTGCTGACGCCGCGCGTGGCAAACAGGTGATTCCCGCGCTGCATGGATTCTGGCAATATATGGCGTTTTGCCTCAAACCCCAGCGACAGCAATTGCTTCTCCAGCACATCGCCCACTTTATTCACCCCATCGGGGTTGTTGGTCCCGCTATTGATATTGACCTGGGTTTCGATAAGCGCCTCAAGACCGTCTATGTTGGCATCTACCCAACGTACGATTTTTTGCTCATCGGCACTTAACGAGGCATTGCCTTGCGCAAACGCCATACCGGGTTTCGCAAGCGCAAAACTCAACAAAATTGCGATGACAACACCAAGGTGGAAACTCTTACTAACGGCGTTATGCATCATGTCTCTGCTTTATTCAGGATTAATCGTATTCAGTCGATCGTAGGCCTCACTGTACTCGGTCAGTAAACGCATCATAATATCTCGGCAGGATTCAATTTCATTGATCTGCCCAACAATCTGCCCAACCGGGTTGAATGCTACTTTCTGACAATCGGCCACACCAGCGTAACGGTGTGTTCGACGTTGCGCATCAAAGCTTAGATAACCCTGCAGTGGCATTGGCAAAGGATCTGGCGTGTCATCGCGTTCCCATGCCTCCGTCCATTCGTTTTTCAGCATACGCGCGGTTTTACCCGTAAACGAGCGTGAACGCACTGTGTCTTCAGAGCTTGCGCTCATGTATGACTCGCGTTGCGCCGGTTCGGCGTGCGCTTCGGTTGAATTCAGCCAGCGTGATCCTAGCCAAACACCTTGCACGCCCATGCTCATGGCGGCCATTATCTGCCGACCATTGCCGATACCGCCCGCTGCAAGAACCGGTAGAGGCGCAACTTCATCGACCATTTGCGGCCAGAGAATCATTGACGTGACTTCACCAGCATGACCTCCGCCCTCTGAGCCCTGACAGACGATAAAATCCAGGCCAGCGTTCTTGTGGTTGATGCCGTGCTTCAGACGCCCGGCTAAAGCACCAATCAGACGGCCTGATTTATGTACCTGCTCTACAATGCCCGCAGGCGGCGTACCCAAAGCATTCACAATCATGCGGCACTTCGGTCGGGTTAACGCCTCATCCACCAACACTTGCGCCTGGGCCTCCGAGAAGCTCAGAGTGACTTCGTCATTGTCTTCGGGCCATTCAGGAACGCCGTGTTCTGCTAGAAGCTTGTTAGCAAACTCTCGGTGCTGTTCTGGAATAGCGGCCTTGAGCATCTCAACCAGTTTGTCGGGGTCCATTTCGCCCTGACCTTCGTATTTCTGCGGAATAGCAGTATCCACACCATAGATGTGATCACCTATGTGTTCGTCAATCCAATCCAGCTCTTCTTTTAGTTGTGCGTGCGAAAACCCTACTGCCCCCAACACACCGATACCGCCGGCTTTGCTCACCTCTACCACTACGTCTCTACAGTGTGTGAACGCGAAAATGGGCATTTCTACGCCCAGTTGTTTGCAGAATTCAGTTTGCATGCCTTACCCCTGAGGTTGTTTGTGGATCGCAATAGCGACATTTTAGCGGCTTCAAGCGCCCGACTAGCCGCTAAAATATTTCAATCGCGACAGGTGTTACGCTGCCAGCACTTTATTCAGCGCGGCCAGAGCTCTCTCTACCTCAGCGGTCGTATTGTAATGAGCCAGTCCAATTCGTACGCCACCTTCAGCCTCAATACCCAAGGATTTGGCCATCTCATAGGCGTAATTATGGCCCTGCCACACGAAGATTTGCTGCTCTGCTAAAGCCCTTGCGATGTGCTCTGGCGAAAGCGAGTTATGCCGGAATGACACTGTTGGCACCCGCTCAACACCTTGTGCAGCTGTCTCCGGCATAGGTCCATATATATCCACTCCTGACAACTCACGCAGGCCATCCAATAGTGGCGTGATCAGCTCAACCTCATAGTGTTGACTCGCATCAAAGGCTTTAACAATTTGCGCCCGGCGATTGCCTTGTTCGCCAAGCGTGTTACCCAGCCAGGCAAAATAATCCACCGCGGCCGATAAACCCGCTTGCTGCTCAATAGAAGATGTGCCTGTTTCAAACCGCCAATGTAAATCCTCTGGCGAACAACGGCACTTATACGCTGGTAGTGATTCCAACAATGCACGCCTTCCCCACAACACGCCCAGGTGCGGCCCAAAGAATTTGTAGGAAGAACTCACCAGAAAATCGCAGCCCAACTCACCCACGTCGACCTGGCCATGCGGTGCGTACTGCACGGCATCAACATAAGTGAGAACGCCAGCATTGCGCGCCAGCTCTGCAATAGACTTAACGTTATTAACCGCTCCCATAAAGTTACTGGCATAGCCAAGCGCCAGCAGTCGAGTTTTATCCGTGATCAAGGCAGCAACTGATTCCGGTTCAATTCGCCAGGTGTCATGATTAACCTCCGCCCAGCGCACAACCAGGCCTTTGTCTTCGGCGATATGCAGCCAGGGTGCCACGTTCCCTTCATGGTCGAAATTGGTCAGTATAATTTCGTCACCTGGTTTAAAGTCATGACTGATGCTGCGAGACAAGTGGAAGGTCAGCGCACTCATGCTACTACCGATAATGATTTCGCCTGCATCATCAGCGCCATAGAAATCAGCCATGGCACTGTGCGCGTTGGCTACCACTTCATCAGCTGCACGAGAGGTTGCGAAGTGCCCACCGAGATTCGCATTGCTATACAGCAAACAGTCCGCAACTGCGGTGGCAACGCTGGCAGGCACCTGGGTACCTGCCGGGTTGTCGAAATATACCCTGTCTTCTATAGACAATGAAGGGAATTGCGCCCGAACATCATCAATCGGAAAGCTGTTTGGCATAGTGTCTCCCTTGGCAAATGGTTGAGGCGCCGCTGAACTACCATTGCAACACAGCGTTTTGAAACGGCGACCAATTTCTTTATGATAAGCGGCAGCTACCCTATCAAGGTTTTGAGGAACTTACGATGTCTGTTGCCATTCACACTGAAACAATTCATTACTCAGCCGGGGATACCCAGTTAAAAGCGTACCTGGCCAGACCAGATGACGGCGCACAGTACCCAGGTGTGCTGGTTGTGCATGAATGGTGGGGGCTAAATGACTATCCGAAGAAGCGCGCCGAGATGCTGGCGGCACAAGGCTATTGTGCAATGGCAATTGATATGTACGGCGAAGGGAAAACGGCCAACACTCCGGACGAGGCCGGTAGTCTGATGCAAGCCGTATTGAGTGATGCCGAAGCAGGACCGGCTCGCTTTCAGGCGGCGTTACAGACGCTGCGCGACCACGCGCACTGCAATGACCAGCCCGTCAGCGCGATAGGTTACTGCTTTGGTGGTGCAGTAGTACTGGCGATGGCGCGAGCAGGGCTTGATCTGGCCGGTGTGGCGAGTTTTCATGGCAGCCTGCAAACCGAAACTCCAGCACAGGCAAATTCTGTTAAGGCACGTATGCTCGTATGCCATGGCAACGATGATGCAATGATTCCCGCCGATCATGTGGAAGCGTTCAAAGCCGAAATGGACGCCGCAAATGCGCCGTACGAATTTGTCGGCTACGACGGCGCGGGGCATGGTTTTAGCAATACGGCTGCGGACGAGAAAAATGCCAAATATGGCTTGCCTGTTGCTTATGATGAAAACGCAGACACAGACTCCTGGTCACGCCTGCTTAAGATGCTAAAAGAGCTTTACGCCTAGCGAGTGTGCTTGCGCCTGTGCAGTGCGTCGCAGAATTAGCGTTCAGAAGCCAACTGATCATTTTTCATACTATTCTTTCGAGTAACCGCTCGGAGAATGATGATGAAAAAGTGCATCCTAGGTGTGACACTGTTCACACTTGCTAGCTGCGCCTCGCAAGGCCCCCAGGTTGATGACAGCTCCTTGGTAGAATACCCCGCAACAGGTTACGCCGCAGACGTTGCCGCATGGAATGGCGCTCAGACCTCAGCGATGATCGATGCACTTGGCGCGCCGGTGGAAACTTTTGAGGGTATGCCCGAGATTGGTCTGGCACCCGCCGTTTCCTGGGTGAGCAGCAGCAACGACATAGCCATTGTTGAACTACTCGAATCTGAAGTAAGCGGCTCACCTTGCGCCGCCAATGCCGCCGGCCAAGTAAGTGCGAATGACTGCGGCCAGGAATCCGCTGATTACTTCTATTCGCGTGGTAATGAGTACGCAGCCGCGACAGACCACGAATGTCAGATCTATGCTGAGCTCTCACCCGATGGCCAAACCATTCTGAATATTCAGGTCAGCAGCGTTGGCGATTGTGAGCGCTGGCTGCCGGTTCCGAATCGGAATTTAGCGGAGCAGTTGACGGCTTCGGCTGATTAATTTCTCTGTGGCAGGGTGAACTGCTGCTGTTGCCTGCGGATTCAACCGGTCAATGCAACACATTGATTAAACCGCTCTGCCGGTGATTCGAAGTCTAACGTCTTTCTGGGTCGTTCGTTAAGCTTTCTTGCAACGGCATTCAACTTTGACTGCGAATGGATCGATAAGTCTGTC
>JBCCIP010000052.1:0-39059 GCA_039111475.1 Pseudomonadota bacterium
TGGCTCGATGCATTAAGAATAACAAGAACCCCGCAAGCATACCTAATCTGCGACCTCTAGTCCTGACCTGTCTGCGTGCACAACCGTGTTAATTGCTATAATCAAATCGATCAGAGACAGAGAGTTATCGCCATGACAACGCTGGAACCTAGTGAATTCGACGAGGATATCAACGCATTGCATCGAGCAACGATGTCGTTGGCCAAAGACTATGGCATCCGGCGATTCTTGCTGGGCGTCGCGGGGACGTTGATCATTGTCGCTGTCGCCACGTTAGCATTCTAGTTTCTCAACGTCGTCTTCCGGTCGTATCAACCAAGGATTACTAGCCGAATCGGCGTCCCCTCCTCCGTTGGCTCTACTCGTCATCAGACATTGAGTAAGCTCGCGTTAACACCCTTTTTCTTACCCCGAACTGTTCATCACTCGCTGGTTGATGTTGTAACTGTTCCTGCCAAGTAGGCATCAGCCTATTTTTAGGCAACTGCTAAACGACGTTCGCGTTTTGTGTTGTGTCTCATTTTCTTAACTGCGCTGGCTCAATACGTATTGGCGATGTACTGGCTTTAAACCCTTGCTCATGGCACGAGCCCTTGTAGAACCGTCGTCTGTGTCACTTATCCAACCTACCCGTGATCACACCAACACACAAAAAAGACGCAACAGGCGGCCCGCACACCCGTGTTGCCTGTTCCCCTTCCGTGCGTCAATTTCGCTTAGATGGTTTTTTGTGATCATCGGTTGGAATAAGCCAGCCGACTACTCCACAAAAGGTGAATACCATGAGCAACGGAAACAAAAAACCTGTACTGAACATTAACGACGGCACAGTATCAGCCAGCATTTGGCGCAACGAAACCGAGGATGGCAAAGTGTACTTTAACGCCACGGTTAAGAACGCCTACAAAGGCAATGATGAGAACTGGCACGACACCAACAGTTACAACAATGATCAGCTTCTGAAGCTGGCTCGGGTCGCCAACAAGGCGTACGACGCAGCGCTCGAACTAAGAGCTAACGATCAGAGTGACG
Organism: Pseudomonadota bacterium; assembly: GCA_039111475.1. Taxonomy (GTDB): domain Bacteria; phylum Pseudomonadota; class Gammaproteobacteria; order Pseudomonadales; family JAUIET01; genus JAUIET01. The sequence continues at coordinate 1,033 of JBCCIP010000052.1, forward strand.
ACTAAACCCACAGTGCGGGGCTCTGCCCCGTCCACCCATTGGGAGGACCTATGGAAGACGACTTCGAAAAACTGGAGTTTCAAAAGCTACGAGCAGAAATCTCCAAGCTCATCGCAGAAACACGAAAAATCAACGGTGAAAGCTTTTACTACCCATTGATTGTTGGCTCCACCGCTACAATGGCGATAATCGCTATCGTGAAAGTATTTCTGTGATGTTACGAGGTCGGACCAGAGATGGCGGCCTGACATTCGTACAGCCTATACACGATCCACCATAAACTTGTCGATGAGCATCTGGCCGGCAACGGTTCATGCTATAGCACCTGGTGTTCACTGTTGGATGACTATGGCCTTAGATACTCCCGGCGGCGGCGTTCAACGTGCGCTGCACATAGTCCACAACGTGTCCTCTTTTGCGTTGCTGAATATCCGCATTACTCCGCATCTCATGCTCAATATCATCGCGAGCGTAGCCCATGTGCAATAGGTGTTTGGCAATCGCGTAGTCCGCCCTACTGAAATCTATCGACGAACCATACTTCTGGTGAACGTAACGGGTCGCTTCTTGATAGGCGAGCGAAACAGGACAATCCTTCGTAATTCTAACCTTTGACCCTGCCGTTCGTGCGACCGCCTCTTGCTCCCGCTGCCGCTTTTCATCGAGCAACCGCTGTGCTCTCTCCAGTATCTCGGACGCCAATGGCGTCACCACCCCTGTGTAAGACTTCAGACGTACGAACGGATAATGTCCATTCTCCATAACGTACGCGGGTTTTCGATTTGTGAACCCCGCGGCACGACCAAAATGACGCCAATCCTTACTGTTAGGATCGCCGCCGAATTGCACTTGCAGCGTTTCTCCTACAGCCGTTGCCAATCCTGGTGGAATTGGGTTTTCGGACACACGAACCCAGACCTGGTGATTCAGTGGGCTAGTTTCGACAATACAGGCGGCTTCTACGCCCTCATCGTTCATTGTAGCGAGCGACCCCAGGCTGATATCGTCTATAAGAACCACTCCGCTTGAACCCTGTGCGCGGACATAAATGTGATGTCCTCGAATGTTCTTGTATCTTAGCCATCGCAGCGAGCTGATTGCTTTCTCACGTGTCCAGGTGCGAATCATCATTTTACCGGTGTCTTCGTTCCTTATCCCGAATTCGAATATGTGTCCACCAAGCGCAGCTAACTGCCGGTCAAGGGACTGCTTCGTAATCAGCTCACTGACGCTCTGATCGTTAGCCACAGGGCTTTCAATCATCACTGTTTACCCGCGATCAGCAGCGCCAGGATCTTTTCTAACTTCTGTATCTCCTCGCGCAGCTGGGGCTCCTTCAGCTGCTTGAGTGTTGCATCGCGGTCTCGACGAACCCTCGACATTCGGTACTGAGTCCCATCCGACACCGTGAAGCTGGTGACCCATGGCGTTATGCCCAGCTTCGCCGGGTATTCTGTGACGGCCTGGACGTCATCCACACTAGCTCTTAGCTCTGATCGCAGCGGAATCGTTGCAACAGCACCGTGCGGTAGTAAGTCACCAGTAAAACCTCGGCCTTGGCGAACAGTCCATCCTTCCCGCTTAGTCTCATTGCCGTTTGATAACCAGCGTATGCCGACCTTAACCTGCCTTATGGCGAGCCCCGTCTCGTTGACCACTTCCAGATCCCCCAATATGCCGATCATTCCCCGCTTTTTTTCTTTAATGCGAATGCCAGTCACTCTGAGTTTGATATTGTCAGCGTTCGCAAATATGTCTTTGTATTTTTGTTGAGTCGCCTCATCCGATTGCTGTGCCACAGACAGTGCATCCCGCTTCTGCTGGATCTCACCACTAATTGCTGCTATCACTTGTTTGATCTTGGTTTCGCGCGTTTGACTGCCCTGCAAGCGAGTGGCGTGTTCTCGCTCCTCTTGCATAGCTTTGATGCGTTGGGTCCAACCCAAAATCTCCTGTGCAGTACGACCGTGAAGACCCGCATTCGCATACCGCGGGTCGTTCGTCACCTTATCGTACAACTGTTCGATGACAAACGCTTTGCCACTCGGATCAAAGAACCATTCCCACTCACTACCAGGACGGTTATAACTAACAGCCGATCGCTTGCCAACTCTAATCTGGTACATCGCAACGACGTTGTTAGCGACCTGTATTTGATCTTGATCAGATAACTCATACATGACCCCCTCCCACGACTCCAACAAACGCTGTGTGTTGGTCGTATCGAAGGTTGGGGCCTGGCTTCCAGGTTCCGAATCAGGATCCCCACACCCGGTCATCGCTAACATTGTAAGAACACCGATAACAGCGCTGATTAAGCGTAGCGATGTGCTGTGCGCATTGGTTTTTGACTGACCCATTTCACTACCCATTGTGGTCTTTATGCGTCTAATACGCTTGTGGTGGCTACTGTCGCGACGAATGGAGGCTACGTCCTCCATGCATCGCCCCTCGGTGGTATACTGAAAGGGTTACATGCATGGAGGATGCACTATGACGCCTGAACAACATGCTATAAAAGACGCACATGAGACCGACAAAGCGCCGGGGCGCGGATTCTGGCGGTCTATTGGGCATTTTCTGTTGCTCTGCATGGCCGATGACAGCGGCAATCGTAAATCCTCGTCCGGCGATCCCACGGTTGATATGATTCAGCTGGGCCAGAAAGCCTACCCCGATGCCGAGGATGACTTAGCTGATTGGCAACTCGCTTCATCCTATAACGACGACTAGTAAATAACTTCGCCTGGCTAATGTGTATTCTCATGACACCTTCTTCGTTGCTATCGTTGTGGCGACATTTACGGCTTTATCGGCCCCAGCTTGTGTCACGGCTGAACCAGCCTGGCTCACCGAATTTACGTCTTGCATTAGCCTTCCCGCACTAAACCCTACCCACCCCAACATCGTTACCCAAGTCAGCGGCATCACGATATAGAGAAACCGCTGCAGCCATATCATGGTTCCCACTTGCGTCGCATTCATGGTTGCGGTGTATATCCCTACCAAGCCCTCGCCATGGAGCAACATCGACACCAAGTTGTTGTCCAGCCAGTACGCCAAACCCCAGATGAACGACACAAAATGCAGCGCAAAATAGATCACCGTCAACGTGAGAATGTATTGCAACCTGAACATGGAGAACAGCAGAAGAAATGGAAGCAGCGACACAAACATGAGCAACAACAGACCCTGAGCAAAGGCCACCGTCTCCCGCAGCACTTTCCCTCCAGCGACGTGGCCTGGACCCTGGGTTACAACGCCTATCGCACCAGCGGCAAGGGCTAGCGTCTCCTTACCAAATTCCGTGACCCCATTGTATGTGCCCAATATACCTTTCATTAGCGCATTGTGATCACTGGTTTGCACTTTTAATGCATCCCCGACAAACGTGGAATCGTAATTAACGATGTAGTTGCCACTCGACGTAACGCTTCTGTTGGACATCTGCAGATCCAAGTATTTACGCAGTACGATGTTCTCGCGCTCCTGTTGCTCGATCGATCGCCCGGCCGCGATGTTAACCAAACTGTCGTCGTCGTAAATCATGTCGTTCAGCGTGTCTTGCTCCATCGACAACAGCAACTTACTGCGCAGTCCCTGTGCGGCTCCCCACCACTCATTGCACAGTGGATGCCCGCCTGTGGCACTGTCGCCTTCAAACCCCGCATCCCTGGCCGAATCAAACGGAAAGTCCGCGCGCGCCTTACTTGAATAGAAATTCGGATAGTGCGTACTCACCAACAGTTCGGAGCCTAACCATTTCACGTTGCTCTGGTTATCGTCGTCAATGCCGCCGGCACCACCGCTCAGGAACTGCGCGTAGGCCGGCGCATAGCAATCATTGACAAACTGTTGCAGCTCACGGCGCACCGCCGGGTTTTCAATCTTGTCATTGGCCAACGTGATCTCCACACTCGCCAAATCATACGAGCACGGGATGCCGGCAATGCTCGCCGCCGTCACGGACTTGGACAGCATGTGCATGATGGCCCACCACACTGGCGCTGACCCTGTCTCGTCGCCGATGGTGTCCAACGTCAGATCAGCCGTAGTATTGGTTTCGCCACCATTAAGCTCCAGTGGTTCGAGCTTGCAGTTGAGCGCGGGTTTTACGTAGCGCATCTCAGACAAAGACACCGTGGATACGGGTATCACGCACACCAATATCACAAAGAACGTCACTATGATGTCTGTTTCAATGCGCTTGACTGACTGGACCGCCGCTGCACCTTCATCATCACCCGCTTTGCGCGTTGCAATCACGTGCGAGATAATGATCACCAAGAACGGAACAAACAATAGTCCCGATGAAGACAATACATTGTAGATGTTCTCATAAATGATCCATCCCAACAGCGTTGAAACGAATTCAAAATAGCTCGATACGCCCATTACACCGCCCACCCGACCAACGTTGCGAACACGTTCTGGACCAACACAATCTCAATCACAATTAACAGCACCGCGAAGCGATTCCGCTGCGATTGATACACATTGATTACCTCTTCACTCCCGCGATGCCCATTTTTATCGGTCATCAACCAGTCAAGAACTGGGTTCCAGAACCACCATACAGTCAAACCAAACAGTATTCTGACAATCAGAAATAGCCACGACAGTGAATCGCCTGCATCACCCGTCACGCTCTCGCTGCTTCCAAGCAGCGGTGACAGCGCCATCAAGCCAACGACAATACAGAGGACAGCGACGCAAAGAACAGTCAGCGGTTTTCTCATCAGTTAAGCGGCACAGCGCCGTCCTCTGCGGTGGACGATTCCTGATCCGCGCCCACAGGAATCGAACGTTTCGCGTTTTGACGTGAAAGCAGTGGCAAGGTGGTGTTGCTCGCGAGTCGCGCACGGACATCCATCTCAAACAGCATGCTCTCAATTTCTCCATTCAATTCGTCGATCGTGGTTTGGATCTCTACCAGTGCTACTTCTGCATTGGCTATGTTGGCTTCCTTGCGACCTGACAAGATGGCTCGCCTGGCCATCAACGCCCGCTCCAATGTTCGCGCCAACGCGACCTCGGAGGACAACCTAAAAATCAACGCGTCCTCAGCCGGTTCATCGCGTATCGCTTCGATGACTTTGCGAGACAGGATAACTCCGTTGCCTGCTGACACCTCAGCTAGTTGTTCACCATTCGGAGGGGCTGTTGTGCTGACCAGGGCATTAAGCGCCAAGACTACTTCCTCAAGCGTCAGTTCATATTGCTTAAACAGCCCCATGCCCGCTTGCGCCGCCACCTTTTCACAATTGGCGCACGTCCGGACCTGCTTTTCTCCCAGTACACTTACTGTCCAGGCCGCAGCTTCTGTGGCCGTTGGCCAGGCGATACAGATTGCGGCCTCACCGCAATCGCCGCCGCCCGCCGCATTTACGTCCCGGTTCAGCAGCAGGTTATACCCTGCCATGGTCGTGTCTTTGACGATTTCGATCGGGGGCTGATCCAGGCCTCCTCGCTCTTCGCCATTGAGCCAGGGTATTCCCGCGTTCATCCCCTCCTCATCGGCCGATTCTTCAACTAACAATATATCTTGGTCTGGTGCCTGTGAGGCGTTTGCCCAATAGCGCGCCACCGCCATCGCGTCCCAACCTTCACCACCATTGCTGGTCTTCAAGCCTTCGACTATTTTTTTACAACTGATTTCACCTAAGTGGAATTCTTCGCTCGCCTGTAGGATACCGTTTTGCAACAGATCGTACAGCGCTGGATTCAGCCGCTGTAATACCAATGCCGGCAGGGAGGCCACAACGCCACTGGCCGCATTGATGACATTGTCCATCAAATTTTGAAACGCACCGCTCACTCCATTGAGTTGATTCTGAATAGACAGGTTTATGTCGAAGTTCCCACACATTAAATCGGTGTTCCAGCCAACCCCGCCGCCGACTCGCACCGTTTGTTCGCGATTAGTCGCGGCACTGCCAATAGCTGAGCCGCCTCCCAGCTGGTAGATGAACTCATAATCATCGTCGGCGCCCGCTGGCCCGCTGCAGAGCGCCATTAACGAGGCAATCATGCCGATTGTTTTGGTCACATCACTCACTCTCATTTAGCTCACCGCTTCTGTTTCGTGTATAGGGGGTTGTAGGCAATCAATACCGCGCCTTGTCGCTCGCAACAGCTGTAGGGCCGCCATAGATTCCACACATATCCAGTTAATTCGTTGGTCCGATCCATAAACGGATCAAGCACCGCACTCAACTGGTCGTCCTTGTCGGCAAAGACGTGACACGCTGGCGCTGTGTTCCCTCGGGGCAATAACTGCTGCCATTGCGCAGTCTCCATGTCTCCTTCGACGGCTTCGCCTGGCGGCCAATAGCCTTGCTTGAATTCCCTTCTCAGCACCGATTTATACACATGCAATTGCTTTTTCTTAGTTACAATGTTCGCCGCTCTCTGCGCGGCGACAGCGCCTGCCTTATAATCGTGTCCATTTTGAACCAGTCCAATACGCGGGTAGACCGGGCCCCAGCTCGACGTTTGCAGGGGCGCTTTGCCGTAACCCACAATGCGAAACAAATTCAATAGCGTGAATGGGGTTTCAAGTATGGGTTCACGCCAGAACGGATCGTAGACACTCAAAAAATAGGGGAACATCATGATCGCCTCTGACTTACAAAAATAGTCAGTGTTGCCCAGCGATTTGGACAACAACTGAATGGCTGGGTTGCCATAGACGTCGGCTTCTTTAAAACGCAGCGCCGTTTCATTGATAACTGTTGAGCCTTCAGTATTATTCCCTCCGTCTTGCAGCGGGATGGTAGGTTGAGAAAACCTCGCTACGTCAGTCCACGGGTTTTCGCCAGTGTCAGCGTACGCTGATACTGTCAGATCCGGCATGTAATGATGTACCTGCACTGAGTAATCAAGGGCGCAGCCAAAGGGTGTGCACGTTAACCAGATACACACCCCGACCACCTTGAAGTCTACGCAGGACAACTCCAGCGACTCCTCCATAATTTCCGTCGTTGTTATGGTTTCTCCTTCGATCAGACCTATCTGCGCACTCGCACCAATGCTTGTTGTCGACAGCACGATCACCCAAACCACCTGCAATTGTCTGATCCATCGCCTCATTTTTGACCTCTGTATTCTTTAATCATCGACAGTGCCTTTCCCACGTCGTAGACACCGTACACTACGTACCGGTCATCAACCATCACCGCCGGTAGATCCGTAAGTTGATGCCGCCAGGCGTTCACGATGCCTTGATAGGCTCGTTTTAAATCGCCCAGCAATCGCTTGCCCTTTTCCGAATTAATACGAGCGACCGCCACGACTTTGGCCTCATCGAGAGTGTCAGGAAGACCGATCGACAGCGCCGACATCGGTTTTTTGGGCGCGTCCAAGTAATACAACTGAACGCCATCAGCAGGCACGTTACGAACAGGTAGGAATGACGTCGTGTAGACCGTCACTTCTGCCGTGCAGGTCACTGAGGCGACGGTCATGACCGTCGCCAATAGACTCCTTTTAAAGTTCGTCACTGCACCATCTCCTGCGTCGAGTACTTATCTCGCGTCACATCAATGCCTCGCATCGAATCGATGCGCCGACCTACTTCTACCGCAGCGTCCAATTCCGAACAGCCGTTCTCCGACATGATTTGAAACCGTTCGGCCTTTTCTTCTTTTTCAGTCATCGCAAGCGCCAACACCAGCGACGGTGGCACGTTCCGAAATAACGCCTCAATCCCTTCCGCCAGCACCACGCCCTCGGTGTACTTTCTGGGTGCTTTCTTCGCCGACAATAGCAACTCCTTTTGCTCTACTGTCAGTGAGCGGAAGCGTGCGATCTCATCGACTTCCTCTTTGGGCATCACTAAACACACCCACCACTCGACCATGTTCAGCATTTTTTTGGCAGCCCCAGGGTAGTCCTCCATGTTTTGCGTTGCACTCCACAGCCAGGCGCCTAGCTTTCGCCACATTTTGACGATTTTTGTCAAAAACGGAGCGAGTAAGGGATTCGTGGTGATAATGTGCGCCTCATCAATCGTCACCAGAATCGGGCGGTCCAGATGCTGATCCCGCTCAGCGATATTATTGATCATGTTCAATGCACTGATGGCCGAAATCGCCAAATGCGCCTCATAGCCCTCACGCGCAAACATACCCAGATCAATAATGGTCACGTCCGATTCAGGCCAAGGCTCCCCGTTTCGATTGAACACCTTGCCATTGAACCATCACAGAACAGACCAATCGCATCGCCCATTTCATTGAGCCGCTTGATCACTTCGGGCACCCGCTCTGGCTCCTTGGCCAATGCGTAAAACCCTTCTCGAACGTCTTGCGTCAGCGCTTGGCGTCCTTCGTCATGCGCTTTCTCACACGCTATAATGATCGCGTCTCGGATCAGGCGTTTGTCGGATCGTCGGATATGCGCAGCTTCTTTTTCTTCCCCCCCCGTGATCATCAGCAGAGCGATGATTTCCATTTCGCCCAACACATCGCGTTGCGTGTCCTCGCCGTCGTCGTCATCGACACCGAATGGGTCCTCCTCCAAACTGATACTTCGCCGCAGTTGCTCGGCCTGCTCAACCACCAGCGACGAATCAGCAAACGGCGACAAACGCGCATCCGATTGAGGCGTGATCCGAACGCGATTGACCGACAACCCAAGGCTTTCATACCAGTCACAGAGCAGACCAAACGAATTACCCGCCTCGATAATAAACAGCCGCGGGCGGATCATCGCCATCACCTGCGCGAGCATGCCCACCAGAGTCGCTGACTTTCCCGCACCGGTCGGTCCGAGCAGCACCATGTGCCCGTTCTTCTTACGGTCTCTATTACTCAAGGGGTCAAAGAACAAAGGTTCACCACCCCGGTTGAACGCCACAATCCCTGGATTGCCGGTACCCACCCCGCGCCCTAACAAAGGTGAAGCGTTGGCGATGTGTTGTACCCAGGTCAACTGGGCTTTGGGCCAATTGTTCATTCGATCCACATCGGGCTCGTACGCCATCGGCAGAAACGTCATGTAGTTAGACAGTGCTTCCTTATCGTCTTTGACCGCAACTGCTTTGTAGCCATACTGCAGCAACGTTGCCCGCGCCTTGTTGGTCTCGCTATCCAACGCGTCGATGCTTTTGGCAAACAGGTAAAGACAATTCGCGGCGCGGTACAGTTTGTGGCGATTACCCAATATCGTACGCGCCGTTTCGCAGTCCAGGCGCGTTTGACTAGAACTGCTGCCATCACCAAATGAGGCACGATCAATCTCCGCAATGTGCGTCTCAACCGTATCTTGCGGCACCACCACTATGGTCTGAACCATTACTGCACCATCCGGCAGTAAATCCATCATTGTGTTGATCGCATCGCCCGTTCTGAGTTCGCCGGTCGTGTGACCAATGCGTGGACGCTTTCGAATTCCATCGATCTTAATGCAGCGTGTATAGGTGTCATCAAGTACCCACGCTTTTTCCTTGAAGCTGGATCTGGGGTGAGAATGAAACATGGATTCCACAAAGGCGTTTCCGAACGGCATGTCGTCTTCCGAGTGCGACACTTCGCGGTAAAACGCATTCGGGTCGTCACCGAAGAACGCAGGATTTGGATTAAACCAGCGCGTCATCCAGCTGTGAAATTCAGGACCTCGCATCTGTCTGAATTTAATACCCAGTGGCGACAAGGCGTTTTGCAACTTAATGCAGTTTTCTTTTAGCGCCGCCACCGGTGGTAGAAACTCTTGCTGCTCCGCATTGAAACGCTTGGCGCGCTTGCCGGGTAGCTTGCGATAAATCACGATGTAGTTGCGCCGCTCGCGCGCGCCCCAGTCCGTATGCGTGACTTGATCATCGACAAACAAGCCACCGGGCTTGGACACTCCCAGGTAGTGGCGTCGAAGCAATCCCAAATACTCGTTGGTGTAGGTCGTGCCTTTCGCGTGTGGCCAAGCGTAGTCGGCCATCGCATCAATGTGACCGTCGATATCGTGCTCATCAAAGCAGTAAAACTGGACCACCCAGGGAGCAACATCGTGCTCGTCAAACGAATCCTGCAGCGCGTCAACGATTGAGCTGCGTGCGTCTGCCAAGAATTGCTCCGTTCTACCTTCAGTGCCAATGGGATCAATCGAATACACAGCACCGCAGGACCTGTTGTCCTCCAACATGAACACGCCGTCCTCGCCTAACCATTCTGCCCAGGGCAACATATCAACGAACGAGCGCTCTCGCACGTACAGTGAATTCCTCTCGCTGTGCGCTATAGCACCTTTGCGAACCTCATCGCGTTGCGGGACGCTTGCTGTGGTATGCAGATTCTTGTTCGAGTGCGGTGTCTCACGCCCCAAGAACCACTGCACGACATTCGCTTTGGTCGTCTCGTTCATTGACGCACCTGTTCCCCAGGCATCGCGTAATGCACTTCGTCGTACAGCGGGAACGCCGTGGTGTACCCCGGCACCGGTACTTTATTGTGCGTCGCCAAATGCGGTGTGACATAGACAATAATGTCGGGATTAGCCAGACGTGGGAACAACTGCTGAATCTCATTGTCTGGTGTACGTGAGTAGCCACAGTACAGATCATGTGCGCCACAGGGCTCCGATTGTGTTGGCGTCCTATGCTGCACAGATTGGCTTGTCACTGAGTAAACCGGGCCACCGAAGTCTTGCTCCAAGGCCGTTACGGTCGCTGCGGCTAACGTGCCTGTGGCGGGCAATCCGTTTTGCACCTGGAAGCTTCGCAACGCCTCACTGGTCTTCTTGCCCAGCACACCGTCAATCGAGCCAATGATAAATCCTCCCTTTGTCAGAAGATGTTGGGCACGTTTCACCGCTGCGTTGCCAACGGCCGCTACGTCACCCAAAGCCTTGGCTTGTCGCTTGGCAATCTCAGCCTGATCTTTCGCGATCAGCTCTTCAGGTGTCACTGCCTTGGTGCTCGCGCCCTTCTTTGCCGTGCTCGCCAACGCTTTTTCAGCCTGCGTGGATTGGATAGGCATATTTCGACCGAATCCGTATTTGCCTGGGCAAGGTTTGGGTTGCGCCTTGCCCAGCAAGCCACAGTGAAATTCGATGATTTCTGTGCCCGTCGCTTTGTGGTAGTACTTCCCGTTGTACTCTGTGTACGCTTTAATCTTGTATTTACGTTGACGAGAACCGTGCTGGGCCAACACGGCTGGGTCTACATGGCCTACCGATGGTGTACTTGGCCTAGGTTCAGTGATTACCCCTCGCGCCTTACGAGCAGCTTGCTCGTCCTTCGCCGGTGACACCGCATTCTTCTCGGCGTCTGCCGAGACCGCATCCAGTTGGTCGTCCACCGATTTCCCGTTTTCCAACGCGTTTCGATAAATATCAATCATCTCCTCGCCGTCCGTCTCCAATACGGGCTTCGTTAGGCTGCTGGAACACCCCGCAACAATCAGTAACCCCACTCCCAACACCAAAGTATTTAAGGCTTTCACATCAATCCAGTTCACGATACGCTCCTCTCAAGGCAGTTCTGTGGTAATTCGTTTTGCGCCCTAGCGGGTCATAGTCCAATGTGATTTCTTCTTTCACATGAATCGCAACTTTCTCGCCGGCTTTGACATAAATCGCATCAAACTCTTGCGATTGACGCTCGCGTATCCAATCGGCAGTTTCTCGCGCCGCGCCGGCGAGCGTGGCGTCATAGATAAATTTGCTGCGATTGCCAGTTACCACCGTCGTGGACCCAAAGCCGCCATTGCCTGAGCTGTCAAACCGCGTGGTCTCACTGGCGGCCGCCGCAATACTGGCCGCCTCAGCAGCATTCGCTGCTATTCGTCCAGCAAGGTATTTCCCAGCGTTACTCTTTTTCTTACCCGGCACACACGGATTGCCGTAGGCATCAGACAGTTCGCCAATTTCTACTTTTTTGGTCCGCGATTCACTCTCGTACACATCTTCTGGTTTGGGGACGGTGCGAATGGTCCCGTCGTGGAACACGAACGTCATCGAATACACTTTTCCCCGCACACAGCTGAGCGTCCAGTCCCCGAACGCCTCACCACTGACAATGGCGTATGCCACCTCCGGCAATTCGTGGCCGTTGGCAATTAAATTCTCCCGTCCCACAATGGCTTTGAAGAAATACGGATCCTGTACATTACCCCCGATCGGTACGCGACCGATCAATGAGGTCATGGCCGTGCTATTGACCAACGTGGAGTTCTTGGCGATCGTAAAATAAGGCATCGGTTGCTCTGGCTCATCGCCTCGAACTGGGTCAAACAGCCCTCGTACTCCTCGCCCACTGTCTGAACCGGAGCCTGAACCGGTCAGCCTCTCGGAGATGGCCGAGATCGATCCTTTGAACCCGGAAGAAGCCTTGCCATCTTCCAACGGAGCAACCCAAAAAGTATCACCGATGCGTTGTCCATTCGGTTCGTTGCCGTAAAGAAAAGCATTATTATTGTCTGCGGAATCGGGCTTGGCGCGACTGAGAAGGCGTTGCATCTTACGCTCCTGTTCCTCCAGGGCAAGATTTCCTTTACGTTCTATGGCCTCTTGGCTCTTTTTAAGTTGTGCCTCCAGGTTGCGGGTCAGTGTATTTTCCATGTTGGTCAACTGTTTGTTCTCGCGACTTAAGCGGCTGTTTTCATTACTGAGTTTGCCCACGTTCTCTCGTAAATTTTTTACCTGTGAGATTAACGTGGCTACCGTAGTTTCCGGCGAATCGGCATCGACACCAAGCGATTCACGCTCTATATCGTTCACCGCCTGACCGCCGTTCAAACGCGCCTCGGAATTCGTGTCACTGCGATTGCATGACTTCATGATGACCAAGAACACCACCAGCCCAACCACCAGCAATACCCCTTTGACGATGACGTTTGACTGCAACATACTCGTCTCCTATATGTCCAAAACACTGGTGAAGGGGTGATCCGTCACGACCAACACAAAGGCCATATTGTCGCGCTGACGTCGTCCCGCTAAATGCCTAGAGCGGCCCAGCAACGCGACCGCCTCAAACTGATTGTTGACGCCGTTAACCACGCGCTTCATCGAATGCTGCAACTTTGAAGGATCAAATGTCATCGGGTGGTCACTGTCGTTTTTGACAGACAAGGCCGTTACGTAAATACCGCTGCTCTGCCACCCTCTCACGGCCTTAATCGATAACGATCTGACGTTATCTCCCTTGTACAAGCCACGGAGGTTGTTGCGTATTTTGATCGTCACCTCGTTGATCCCTGGCACCGGTTTTATGACCCGTTCGGGCGAATATAAACTCTGCGCGCCATAGCGCAACACATCAAACATGCTCACAGCTGGAGCCTTAGAATCGCTGCGTGACCTACCGTACAGAGGGTTTGCGTCCGACGATTGACGACCACCGACGACCACGATATGCACATCTTCAACGGACTTCGGTGGCGTCTCGGTGGTGATCGCGCTCATATCCACCAATATGTAATCGCCCGCCTCAGTTTTAAATTTCACTCGCTGTCGGTCGAAGGGCTGCAAGGCGGTGACGTAGACTGTGCCGTTGCTACTCAGTACCCGGAAGAAGTCTTTCTTGCTGAGTAAGGGCGACAGCCCGGGGCTCACCGACCCATCAAAATGCAGGAGCTGTTCGACGCCGACCGTCAGCTCGATGGGGATCACTGTTTTATCCCAAAGGACCGTGCGCGCGGCATGGCCGTGGGGGGATAAGGCAACAATCGCTAGACCTATTGCCATCATAAAAGCGCGTGTTCTATTCACCAGAGTCTCCCTTGAATGGCGGCGCCTAGCCGCGAGGTGGTTTCGCAGGCTGAGCACCTGCGACCACATTGTCATTAGCGATCGTCCTTGGCGTTCCTGCAAAGCAATCCAGCGCCAATTGATGTGGATTCAGCTCATAATCGATCGGATAGCGCACAACTCGAATCGGGAAGTTCACCAGCCGATCTTTGACCTTCTCGCCCAGCATCGTCTCCTGAATATGAACGTCTAACGATACCAACCAGCTGTCATTCGACTCCTTAATCACACGGCTCGGTACGTACCCTCGACCGGGTATTTCCCACATAGCGCGCTCGCGACGGTAGATTTCGTTGTTCCGAGAGCGCTGTTCGTGATCCTTCAATCGATCCTGATAGCACGACGGCGTCATGAAGTTTCTAAGCCTGTGGATTCGACTGGAATAGTCAGCCGCTCCATCCACAGGCCAGCGATTCAATTGCTGAAACACGTAAAATGCAAATGTGTACACGTTGGGATCAGGAATATCGGACATGCCAGTAGACACGCCACCACTGAGATCTGGAGGCACGTGCACTGTTATTTTTTTTGGCAGCATAATCACCGCGACGATTAAGGCCGCGACAAACAACGCCAGCACTGTGATCACAAAGCGTTGAGTTTTGATCGTGTCGTCTTTGGCAGCTAGTAAATTCGAATATTGACTCATCAGTCTACTCCCTTATGCATAGCGGCAAAGGCGGTGTCTCAGAGCGCCGTCTGTTGTGTTTAATGCTCCAGCTTTGCGAATGCCGGATCATGGTTTTGCTCTTCAGCCCTTTATCTTCCAGCCACGCGTTGATCGCGGTCACGTGGTAGCCTTTCGGCCGACCACGTTTCAAGACACGGAGTTGCTTACCAAGGAGATAGCACGTCCCGAGCGCTAGGATGCTGCCCACCGCCAGGCCGAACATGGCCGAGCCGAGCAGACCACAGACAATGAAGGCCGAAGGCACCCAAAAAAGCACGGACGCAAAGCCCACACTTTTAAACTCCGAGTGCGTCATCCCAAGTGCCAAGACCGGTTCTTCATTCAGGCGGTCCGGGACAAACTCAATTTCCTCAGACATTACGCACCGAAGATTGATGTGGCTTCCGTGACTAACAGTATGACCAGCCCAATGATCACCACACCCACCAACGCTTGCGTAAACACACCGGCTAAGGTGCCGCGCCCATCGACTGAATCGGCATAGGCAGACATCACATTACGAGCCACATAGATGAATACTACGGCCGCGAGGATAAAACCTATGACGGTAATACCGTCGGCAAACCAGCCTTGAGCAATTTCCAGAAAGTTGTCACTCTCACCGCTGCTCGGCGTCGGGGTAGTGGGCATCTCGCCGCCCAGTTGCGCATGTACATTGACAGAAAGTAGAGCCAAGGCCGCCATCAGCTTCCCTTTGATTCCACTTGCTCGTTGCATCTGTTTTTTCATTGTCAGTAACTCCTTTTGTTACACAGTTGTTTACGCTATATAAAACAGCACGATCAGCATGATGAACAGCGAGCGGAAGATCACGCCGCTCGCGTTATCGCCTGCTATCGAACCCGACCCCCAGGCTCGATAGCAGGAAATGACAACCCAACCCACCCACAAGAACAGACCCGCGGCTAACACCGCAAGAATCACTGAGCGCCAGTCGCCTGACGCCAACGCTAACGCGCCCGCATTGGCCATTGAAAACGCCTGTTCTTGAATACCATCCACTTCGTGGGCTCCTTTGGTTTCCTATAAGTATTTCTTGTACGCCGCCGACATAATCGTGACGTTGATGCCGAACAACACGGCGAACGGCAAGATAATCAGATTCGGGTGAATCGCGACGGGCACGGCCAGATACAAAAACCACGCGACAATCAACATGCGTGGCGCGATCGTTTTCGCAAAGTGATATACGCGGCCAAATTCACGGCCAGCACTCCAACGTCGAATATCGCGGAATGTCAGCCCGCTGGTAATACCGGCCACCGCCGCGAGGCCGTACACCGGTAGCGAAAAGAACAACACGCCTAAGCGAATAAAAAACAGATGAGTGATGGCCGGAACGGCCATTGCGTACTCATAGACACCCAACGTATCACCGAGCCATCGCAATCCGTTTTCAAGGCCTGTCCACTCAAACAGACCGTAATAGCAAGCGCCCGCGAACCGCATGATGGCGAGCATCGGTGACGAATTGAACACACCCTCTGTAAAGTCACTGTTGAGATAACCGGCCTCTACCGCCACCATCGTGACACTGTGCTGCAGACCCTGATCTGACCACCACAACGCAATTCCGAGCCATTCAATGATTATCGAAATGACGAGGGCGCTTAACAACATAACGAAGACGCCCAATAACCTACTAGGCTGATTGGCTTGCTTGGCGGAATTCGTGCTCGGGCCTTTGCGAACAGCCCTTGACGGAGCACCTGTTGTCTCACGGTTAGTCAGTATCATTGGCCAACCACCAGTTCGATCCCGTGCGGTAGTTGCTCACCATCGAGTCAACTATTTTCTCGTAGTTGCTGTCGTCGCTGCGGCTTATCAAACGGGGCAATCGCGTTTTATAGAGATGGCCGCCCTCTATCAGTACGAACGCATGCCCTCGTGGCAGCTTCATCACGTCGTGTGGTTCCAGCATGGTGCTCTGCGTCGTCGTCACACGATCTTCGTGGCGCGACGAAAACTCGATTCCGCTGTTCACATCGGATGAATCGTTGTAACCCGCGAGCCAGGTCAACGTTTCAACAGCTACCTCAGGCAATTGATCCGTTAACAAACGAGCGGTCTCTACGCCTTTCACACGGAACATAATCAGATTGTTGAAGTTGCCTGTCACTTGCTGCGCTTTGGCGCTCGTCCCAACTTTGACCTCAACATCGGCCAGGGTTTGCGTGTAGGCAGTGACCTGTAGTCCGCTACCGCCGCCTTTGTTCACCATGGGAATGAACTCATCACCCATGAGTTCATTGACTTCGTCTGCGTGGAGATTGATGCGGCTCAAGTCGCCAGCGACATTCAAGCCCACTTCGCTGGTCGCGCCGCGCTTGTATCGTTTACCAGTAAAACTGACCAGATCGGCCAGCATCGAGTTACCAACGGCCGCCGCTACGGCCGGATCGCTCAACGCATCCAAGCCGATGTACACCACGGCATTGAGTTTTACCACTCCTTCCCAGGTGAAAATCTTCCTATCGTCTTCGTCAGCGAGATAATCAGGGGATAACAACTGCGCCGTCTTCCCCGTCGTCAGTTTTTCCAGCAAGGGCAGTAATGAGGCAACAATCTTGTCAAAGTAGGTACGCTCGTATTTGGTCGCAGAGCGCAAACCCGCTAGTATTTCATCGCCACCACCGGTTTCAGTGAGCACCATTTCAATGGCGATCAACTCAACACTTCGACCTTCGAGATGGTTCGGCACCCGAGCGTAATCGTCTTTCTCGTTGCTTTCCATTCGTTCTCGCTTATTAGCGATAAACGTCATGTCCTCTGCGAAATACTGACGCGCATAGGCCACCAGCAGTTCATCGATGTTCATTACGTGCTTCAGTATCGTCTCGTAATTTGGCACCTCACCGATCGCAGTAATCGCCCGCGCCACGACGTTTACAAATCGCCATGCGAATTCTCGAAACACGGCCGAATTCCCTTCACCCGACAATTGGCCCGTCGTCCGACTGGCCACTTCCGTAATCCGACTGAAATTAGCGATGGCGTTATAGCGCGCTGAGGATTCGGGAAAACCGAGGTGGAATAGATGGAACTCGCGATCCGCTTCTTTCGCCGCGGCTTCAATGCCTTTTAAAATATCCGCATCGCCCTTGGGATCGATGACAATAACCACATCGCCCCGCAGAATGTCTTGTCGTGCCATCAGCAGCAGCGATACGGATTTGCCCACTCGAGTGGTACCCAGTACCAAGGTATGGCCAGTACGATCTGTCAAAGGCAATCGAACATCGTGTTCAGTGACCTCTACTCCGTGCAGAGTCGTCAACCCGCCTCCTTCTGGCAGTGGACGGAAGGGGTTGCTCCAATGATCGGCACGTGTCCACGAGTGGAGAAACGTGGACTCCCACCGCGCTTCGTTACGTCGCACCCAGCGGTAAAAGCGATTAGGTTGCACGTATTTTTGTGTCTTTGCACGCCGACTGTCGTGCAGCCGTTGCGTGTGCTTCTCGCCCCACCGAAAACCCTTGCCAAGATACAAATAGTTCGGGCTGACAGGGATTTTATGATCAGCTAAGGTGAAACGTTTTAGCCGCTTCAGGTTGCGCTGGTAGCGCACGACACGCACACCGCGCGCTAACCAATAGAGCGAGACCAAACACAGTGCGATGGCAGCGCCCCTGCCCACTGTCGGCGTTAACAGGAACCATTCGGGTCCAATCCATGCCAAGCAGGCGCACCCCGCGACAATTAAGCATGCTGACAATTCAACCGGAGGGCGTAACAGCGCTTCTATGGGATGATTATTGCCCAAGCGCGCCCTCCCCGACGATTAGCGTCGGATACGTATCAATCCGATACGCCTCTGCGATGGCGTCGCCATCGACTGTATGAACAATTAATCGATGTTGGCGCGCTATGCGTTGGATACGCGACCACTCTCCTTCCGATTCCAGCGCTATGACCACACCGACTGCACCTAATCGCCCTAGATGCGCCGCTTCGCGCTCAAACCACTCTAACGACTGAAGATCGCCGCCCATGATGAACACGGGCTGTTGATGTTCTTGTTCAACGATTCGCGGCTGACCTGGCCGCAGTGTGCTGGAACGTATTGGGATTCGATTTCGTAGTAAGTGAGGATTCCCGTCTGGCAGCAACGGTTTCTTCCCTAACACCGACGACTCGGTTTTTTGCCTAATCGCGCTATAGAAGGGTACCGTGCTGATCGTGTCGCTGCCTTTATAAACCACCTCAGCTGCTGCGGCGTAACCGCTAACACTGACGAGCCAAACCAACATCAACACCCATGAGGCTCGCGAGCGCCTACTCATCGCAGGCGCTCCCATTCTTTGTACACTCGTGCGCTGTATTGAGCTGCTGCCCGCTGATGACGTGGCGCATCGCTTTCACGGTGATATTTACCAACAGCAACCCACCAGTCACCGTGTTTCTCATACAAAGCACGAATGATCTGGCAACCCGTTTTGATATTGAACACTGGCTCCGTTGCCTTCCAAGGCGAACCCAATTGTTCGAACTTCCAGTGCCAGTTGGTTTGCATCGGCCCGATGTCCACTGAGCGCTTTTCCGAAATCGCGGCCATGACTTGTTCAAACATCGCCTCTCGCGTCGCGAAGTAGTAGCCCTTCCCTTCAATGTTGAGCGTCCAGGGCCAGGGGGCATTTTTGCCTTCGCGCCAGCGCCCGCTTTCAACCAATGAGACAGCGTATAAAATGTCGCTGGGCACGCCGCAGTACGCGCTGACCTGCTCATAAACCGCGTCTAGGTCTGCGGGCAGTGTTCGCGCGCTGGACAGAATGGCCGCTAAAATGACGATTTTTGTTGCCATTGCCCGTCAATCTGCCGTTCGAATATGGTGGGGAACCGCGTGATCGTGGTGTGCGCCTCAGCGTGATTAACCGTCACCTTGCCAGCCCTGAGCAGTGCGATCGCCACCTGGTTGCTGTCCACCCAGTCGCGCAGTACCTTATCGTCGCCTTGACTGTCACTGATGAAGATATCGACAGCTTTTATTGGACTCTCGCCAGCGACTAAGCCGAGGTAATACCTCACTGCCTGGGAGCACGGTTGGCAATCGGTGGTAACCACTACCGCCGCCCTATCGGCGACAAGGCCTATATTTTGTGACACCTTGGTATTTGACAATGACAGCATCGAACCGATGCGCGGTTGATTAGGATATAATCGCTTCCAAGCCGCTGTGACTTCACGCTGGAAAGCCAGTTCGCGTTCGACTCTCGCATACATCTGCTTCACATGCTTTTCAGCGTAGGTTCGCATTTCTGCAGTCGTACGAGCGTGCGTACCTAACGCTTCAATAGGGTCGGCATCCGGTGACCAAATACCTCTTCTGCCGGCCATTATTTCCTTGTATCTCAGGTATTCCTGATCGGAGATGTCCCACAACGATCCTTTATTTTCAAAACTGCTCAGCGACGTAGATGACCGAGTGGATTCCTCAAACGGAGCGTCCGCACCCGCTTTCAGCGTCGGAGTAATCAATAACGTCGCAATCAGCATGCACAACACGGCCGATAATCCGATGACCCTCACGCTTCCTCTCCACCACCGGCCGCGATGGCGACCAAACGCAAAACCAAAATTGCGTCAGTTGAGCTTAACGATGTGGACT
Source organism: Pseudomonadota bacterium (assembly GCA_039111475.1). Classification (GTDB taxonomy): domain Bacteria; phylum Pseudomonadota; class Gammaproteobacteria; order Pseudomonadales; family JAUIET01; genus JAUIET01. The sequence goes on from JBCCIP010000052.1 coordinate 21,072, forward strand.
CGCGCATATGTTCAGGACTATCGAAAACATTCATAACTAGTGAAGAACGCTTTTGACCTCAATTTGAGGGCGTCCTGATAGCTTGATTGGTGCCACCACTGTAGCCGATCCCGGGTAATCTGCTAATCCGGTACAAGAAGGTGTATCCTGCAACCACCTAGAGCAGCGCCAATACCTCAACTGACTCCAATCGACAAGACTCATGCGAGCGCCGCATTTGGGGCAGTCTGGCCTTTGAAGGTAACCCTGTTGTTCGCCATCTTTTTTAGGTTTCACGTTCTTTTTCGCCATCACAGTTTGAAGTTCACATGAATAGATATATGGATACATATATCTTGTAGTCAGTAAAAAGCTCGGGTTGAGCCAATAGTCACAGTGAGATATATGTATCCATATATCTATTTCAAACGAAGGATATATGAATACATATATCTTAACAAGCGTACTGTTCAGATTTTTTTCTGATGCACTAAGTAACGCGCAATCGCTGTATAGAGAACGGCCCTCATCGATTGCTTGTCTTTATTAGCCAGCAACCTGGCCTTCTCCAAAACTTCATCTTGCACCCAAACAGGATATTCCTTACTGTTTGATCCAGGTGCGTAATAAAAAAAATAGCCTGAGGGTTTCGCTCGAAACTCTAAAAACCAAAGAATCGCTTGGTCGATGACCGACGCCAAATTAATGGATTCATCTGCCGCGATCGAATCCAGCGCCGCCTTTATCTCGGCTGGAAGCTTTACTACCTGTACTGTTCTTAAGTCACTATAGCTCAATGCCCTCTCCGCTATTCTTTGTCATCCACCGCTCTGCCCAAAACGCCCTACTACGACGGACAAACTTAACCATGTTAAGGCGCTCTTTCGATTTGATTCGAATGTAGGCCTCTACTGCACTACGTTGATACAGGTCATTACTTATAGCGCATACAAACCGTGATACCCTTTATCTAACAGGATTGCATTGCAGTGGTATTTGCTCTGCACAATAGTTACTATTCCCCACAAGATGGGTAAATTATATGCCATTGTACCACTCGGTATACTTGCAGCACTGCTAACCTGCGGAGCAGCTTCGGCAGATCTTGACCCTTTGTCTGATTATAGCGAGCTCGGAATTGAACCAGCAATAAGCCCTACTCGATTGGAGCAGTCTGTTTTAACGGTTCCTGTCTCTGTTACGATTTTTACCGCTGAAGACCTTAGACTCCGGGGACATCTGACGCTGCATGACGTGTTTCGTGATATTCCAGGCTTTCGCGTGTCGCTTATCGGTACAGAGAAACGGCTCAGCTATCACGGTACGGCGGTCCGACAAAATCGCCGGTTGAGGGTAACCGTGGATGGTGTGAATTTACTAATAGGTGATGGCGCCTATGTCGAGTTTAATCGGTTACCATTTACGATCGAAGCGATATCGCGCATTGTCGTTACGCGTGGGACAAACGGAGCTAGTTTCGGTGATAACGCTTTTCTCGCCAGTATCGACTTTGAGCTCAAAGACGGTCTGGAACAAGGCACTTCCATTACAGCAGGTGTTGGACATTCAGATCGTAAATCATTGTCTGGCTCTCACACGTCTCGATATAAAAACGTTGATCTTTCTATTGTTGCCAACGCTTATAGGATACGCGAACATAAGTACCGCGGTGATCCTCCTGCAGAAAACGGTTCCGAGGAACGTACAAACCGAGTTGTTGCGTCAGCGGTTATTAACCCAGAACGCAATAACTCTATAACAATTCGTGCTTCCGCTTACGATTCGTATCACGATGTAGAGTGGGATATAGGTTCAAACATTGGTCATCAAGACAATAGTGGTTGGTCCTTTTCAGTTGCGCAGCAAAATGACCTGTCTGTAAATGAACGACTGGATTGGTCATTTAGTTTGAATGCTCAGGAAGAGATTCTTACCCAATTCGCTTGTTTTGATGAATCGTTCCAAACGCTGGTTGATGCGATTGCACCAGAATCCAGCGCTAGAGCGTCCTCTGTTGCCAACGCCCTTTCCATCATCTTGGCGCGCCCTCTTTCCGATATATGCGGCAGAAGTGACATTGGCATCGAAAGTCACCGCGGGGATCTAGAGCTGGAATACAATTTTGTAGCAGACAAATTGTCGTATGCCCTTGGCAGCTCCCTGTCACACGCTTACGCAACCAGCCCTCAATATTTTAAGGGTGATGAAGAATTGCTATCCGCGCGCATTTTTGGCGAGCTATCCATTGAATCTGAACCTTGGACGCTTAATCTAGGTGTCATGGGTCAGTATGCCAGCAACATCGAAAAATTGTACACCGCCGCAAGGACATCTCTCTCCTGGTCCTTTTCGCCAACACAATCGTTGCGCGTTCAGGCATCGCAAAGCTTCCGATTTCCCAGCTTGGTTGAAAGCCACGCCAATTGGGCTCTTCAGTTTTCACTAATTGATGTTGACATCGCGCTGCCAGATGGATTCCTCGAATCCCAGACTGGCCGATCTTTAGATGATGAATCTAGGCCTGATGCGGAATGGATTCGATCGTTCGAATTAGCATACGTTATAGCTGATCGCTCAAGAGGAATTGCTTTTGACGGCAAGCTATTTTATGAATCGATTACCGATCCCATTCGCTACTCCAACTTTTTTTTCACCGACTTGCCCGCTAACGATCATGACTATGAGCAGCATGGCGGAGAGATCGATTTTCGGTATCGAGTCAATAGCTCGATAGACCTAAGGCTTGTTTATTCCTATCTTCGATCCAATGCCATAACAGATTTTGAGCGTGGATTGTATGGACGTCATGCGGGATCAATCTTTGCGTCATATCGGTTCTCCTCAACACAACATGCTTCCTTAGGTTATTACGCGAATTCTAAAATCGGCGGTCTTTCCTATGGTCGGACGGATTTGGCCTATGGGCGCGATTTCTCTCTAGGCAAACAGTTCTTATCTCTTAAGCTTGTGGCGCAACACTTTGATCAAGCACGCCAAGGGAATCTTTTGGACGGAATCAATAATCCCAGGGTTGTGCAGCTCGGAGTGACCAATCAGCTATTCGCCTCACTCGAGTACCGCTGGTGATGGATCGGCAATGAAGCGACTCCTGCGTTACTCGGTGACAGCCTTAGCGCTGTGCATTACAGTTGTTATGGCCTTCAATTATTGGCTGATCAATCGAACGCTCCCTACAACACAACAACTAGCTACAAAAGAGACGGTTCTTTATTTTGGATATGGGTCGAATATGCCAACCCGCTATTTGGCAAACATTCGTCATGTCCTAATAATCGAAAGTCACGCGGGTATGGCGAAGGACTATGCAATGCAATTTTCCTCATCAAGCCTTTGGTTTGAGCCCGCATTTGCGAACATTTATCAATCCAATGGCACGGTGAGCTACGGCGTCCTGCATAGAATCTCGCGTGCCGACCTCGACCGTATTACTCGGTCTGAAGGCTCTAACTATTCTCTTGAACTCATTGAAGTGGATAACCTAACGACTGGCTCACAAACTGACGCGTGGACGCTGGTAGGTGATAGACAGCTCAGCGAGTCGAACCCCTCGCAACGCTACCTCGATTGGCTTCTTGAAGGAGCCCGAGAACACGGACTGCCTGAAGATTATATTGATCAACTTGCCCACTTAAATGGCTTTTATGTCCCGATCCTATCAGAGTGCGTTGGTTCCATAATCCATATTATGGTTGCGTTAACCGCCCGCTAGGACATCAATTATCTTTAAAATCACTCACATCAAAGAGCTGTGCCTCCGACAGTTCATTCACTCGTTGCAGCAGAATGGTCCAACTAATCGGTTTTTTAAGCGCACTGCTATAGCCGTATTTAAATAACTCATCTATTGCGCTATCCACCAATATGTCTTCTTCTATGATAGCTATGAAATGATACTTCTTGCTGTCGCTTTGAGTGGCAATGCTCTCCAACACGTAATTCGGATCGAAATCGTCCTCGGTTCCTCGCCCTACATCGATCGCCACAAAATCTACATACTGCTTTAAATCCAGCATTCTTTTTGGTACGTCTATCGGTCGAATAACATGGACCTTGCGTCCAGCCATTGATGCTTTGACGGCAATTGACTCTAGCGACTTATCATTTGTAATAATTGCTATGTCGCTAGATGCCTGCTCCACGGATACATTGTCAGTTGATGCCGATGCAATGTCAGATTGCCATCTGATCGTTACAAGTAACGAGTTTCGCCCTCCAAATATTGAATGGACGTGGGCATCGAGCTCCCTTGACAGTAAACTCACTAAAATTCTGGCTCTATCGGGTATATCGCGTGGTAGCCCAGTCTCGACTTCGTTGTTCTTTTCGGGCCATAAAGCACTGCGACTAAGCACTCTGATGTCCAAGCCCACTGCTACTTGTTCATCTGTTGTTCTCAGTAACTGTACATTAGCCCTTACTTCCGCGCCTTCGCCGTAGTCCAAAAGAGCGGTGCCGACGGTGTGCACCAGTCGTTGTAGCTTGACCGTTGGCGCCTTTAGCACTGCCGCTTCAGTCATATTTGACTGTTCTTGGGGCACTTGATCCCTTTTAACATCGATAGAAAACTTGTTCTGCAAATCCAACAGAGTCTTTTCCAGTGAGTCAACCAGTTCGCCTGCAGTTATCAGACTCGTTTCGATCTCGTTCCCGCCAGCCATAACCAGATGCATCAATTCACTGACATTTTCGCCCGAGCGCTTGGCGAACTCCGCTAAACGCCGAACGGTTTTTTCGTCTGGAGCACCCACTCTATCCATCGCCAACAGAACTAAGCCTCGAGTAATCTCGCTTATTGGTTCTGCAACATCTTGCATTAACATTTGTATCAGCGACTCTTTTTCTATGAATGCCGTATCGGCTGCCAATAACGCGTTCTCAGCCTCCTCGCGTTTTGTATCCAGTTCTAACGCATGACGTTCCATCTCTTGTATGGTCTCATTGATGGAGTGTGTCAGCGTGCTGAGTTCCGACTGTGTTTCCGTGCTGTCAACACGCGCTGAATAATCCTTCCCGCGTACGAGAGACATGGTTTCATTTATGCGCTCTATCGGTTGCACTACCTCGCGGCGCAGGATTCTAAGAATGCCGAAGAATACAATTATGATTGCAGCGATAGACACCGCTAGCAGCATCACAATTCTAATGATTTGCTCATGGAGTGCCCCTGTTTTCATCAGGACTGCTATTTCTCCAATTGTCCGGCCCTCCGCACCAGATTCCTCAAACTCATCAAGCGATCTCTCACTCGTTATGACTTGATAGACCTGACCCTCTTCTGTCAAACCTTGAGGGTTACACCTACCGTAATCTGACACTGTTCTTTTTTGGCTATCTGTAACCAAAATACACTTCGCACCATGTTCCATCTGCGCTAGATTTTCAATCGCATGAATCAGGTATTCATTGTTACCAATCAAGATTGCCTCAGCGGCTGGCTGGCGAAGCACATCCACAATAAGGTTTTGAGCATCATCAAGCGCAACCTTAGCGTCCGAATACCGGGACCAGCCGTTGTATAACACCAGCAAAATAGCAAGACTACTAAGGGGCAGTAAGACTTTGCCCAGCAGGAGAGACCGGATCGGGCGCTTCATTGTGTGAACCCCAACTCTCGCTCCACTATCCGCTCAAGTTCGCCTTCGTGGAGACCACTAAACCCTAGCGACGTAGCGAGTCGCTGATTGACAGAGACTTCAACATCATCGACAAATGTCGGGTCAGGCAGCTGCCCGGTTTGTCCGTATTGCTGCATCGTTTTCTCAAGCTCGCTTAACATCGCGTAGCGCGCCGGGTAGACCGATGCCAGTCCGCCAATGCTCGTGATCTTCTCAGAGTACCCAACTAGGGCTGCTCCTTGACGATAGAGCGACCGAATGACGTATCGCACATTCCCTGAATTTAAGGTCGATGCGTCTGGAAACACGACAAAGAGGTCTGTGCCGTTTAGCTTTCTCAATAACTGCTGTATGGACGAAGGGTGCTCTATTACATTGACGGTCGACGGGTCGATTGATCGCGTGATTGATAGGCTGATTGGCGACTGGACGACAGACAATCGACCGTGCTCACTCAATATCCTAGCTAGTACCACCTGTGCCACTGGATCGGGGTTGCTGTATATGGCTGTCGTCTTAACGGAGATTGGGTGATCAGCCAGAACGCTTTCGTAGTCAGTGCTTGATATAAAGGAGGCAATGATGGGAGTTTTGGCATCTGCAGAGGCTAGCGCCTTCTCGAACCCCTCCCTGCCTATGGTCACGGTTACTTTAGAATACGCCCCGGTATCACCCAGAGCGAACTCCATGATGGCTGACTTGATTGATTGAATAGCCCGATTAGCGTCGTGTTGTGCGACTACTTGGACGGCCGCATAGCTCGTCATCACGACAAATGCGACTGCAATAACTAGCGCTGATGTCAGCTTTCTGGATGTGGCAATTGCACTCATCACACAATTTTAGTATTTTTTGCTGCTATAATTGCAGAATAGCTGAAATCTCTGGGATTTCGCGAACCTGCTGAATAAATGTGCCTAAATACCTAAAGAATGAAAATAGCTAGCGCGGAATCACCGACAACCGGCAATTATGTCGATGGATTCTCCGACCGATTCAACCAGCTCCTTTCAATGTCTGGGATGCCAGAGCGTAAACGAGTTGCGCAGGGTGCCCGTCGCTTTAATGTGGCCCACAATACCTTTCGTAGCTGGTGCGTTGATAATAAATTGCCAGGACGTCACAGCTTACTGCTGGATATCGTCGAGGATCTTTTGATCACGATACCTGGCGTAGATAACACCAAATCGGTCGTCGCTTGGCTTATTTGCGGTGATTCGGTACCGGACCCCTTCCATGGCGGTGCAATACTTGAAAGCATCGAAGTATTTTTTCAAGTCACCGATAGAGCCCGCAACAAAGGTGTGGCGTTCGACGAACTTCCAAGGGACGCCAAAGAGATCATACTACGCAAAACTCAAGACTTCATCTCTACCAATCCAGACGCGGTTGTCGAGACGGATAACGGAATTGCACTCAATTCTGCAGCGATTCTTCTCGTTGACTCTCTGCTGGATATGGCAGAAACGTTGTCTGGTGAGCGGTGAGACATATTAATTAAGATTATTCCGCTATTTAAATTGCAGTTTTATTGCAATTTTCCACAAATCTCTAGTATTATTTTTGAACATAGGGCGCCATTATAAGAATAGGTAGGTTCAAATGAAGGTTAGGGGGTTGAGATATGATTCACCTGGATCTACTAATTGTCCTCCGCTTTCAGTCGCTGTGACCGCCGAGACTTCCGAATTCGTTTTGCAGAAAGACAACAACGGCCTAATTAGTATCGACAGCTCTGACGCCGCTCTGAATTTGTGTACTCACGTATCACAATCAGACGCTATAGAACTCCTTTTTGATACTCTTCTCGCCTGCTCTACGGTACAAAGTGAGTACCAGCATCACACCGCCAAGCTATATCTTCGCGATTTTATCGCGGAATCGATTGCGTCACTGCCCGTTGGCTTTGGCCGGATTGATTTAAGCGAGTTATGCCAATGGCCCGGCGCCGGCGGTAACAAATTGTGCGAGTTTGTATATGTCGGAGGCAGCACCGCACTACCGACGATACACGAGGAAGCACCTTTCGAAAGCTTCGGTTTAGTGTGCTCTAGGCATGGAACCAACGGTGAGGCTCGCGCGAACATTCCAAAAACCATCGAACCCTATCCGGACGTTGCCCCTTCTATGGACTGGATGAGTGGTCCCATGTCAATGAACACACTCGCCGCAAACACACTGTATCAACTTGAGCGACAATATCAATTATGCTGCACGGCATATATTTGCCCGCTCTCTTCTATCAGCTACTTGTCTTCCTTTTCCGAATTATTCTTGGAAACCATGCCTAGAGCAGGAGGCAGGGTCTCATTGGATACGCTATTAGATTGGGCGATGGCGAATAAAGTGCCTCACTATTGTCGTTGAGATCTGACGATGCTCGCGACCGCCAGTACTTAATATTATTTAGACGCCGATATAAACACTCACGACTTCTAACCTCTCATGCCCTAACTCACGACTGATGATTTGCCTGGCCGTATTATCTAACTGTTTATCTTCGGAACTCAAAGATGCCCTTTTAGGCCCCCCTTGTACTGGTGATTTCCACCCTGTTATTTTTTCATATCGCTCCTGAGCGTAGTGATGTCGCAGTCCATGCAGTTTGTGAAACCCCGCCTTTGCAATGTCATTCTCGTAAAGTTTCTTCTGATATTTATAGTCTTTACTGATTGGAATTAGAGCGTTGTTACCTACCAATTTTCGGCAGGCATCTACTAGCGCTCTTTGCTCGACTGTCTTTATGGGTATGGATCGAGGCTTACCGCCTTTGGTGCCTTTTTTTATATAAAGGCGATCCCCTCTGTCCGATTCGCTGGGTTGAAACTTAATTGACTCTTCTCTTCGCATACCGAAGGCCGCCTGCAATCTCACAGACATTTGAACCATAGGATTTCTGATGACTTCAACTCGGCCGTCGAGGGGCTGACCTTTATTCTTATTTGTTACGTACACACGACGATCCACGCCTAACTCTTTATTGGATTTGGGTATCATTCCCGATTTATTTATGTGCGACGCCCACCACCTAATGTGGGTCATCCTGTTTTTGAGCGTACCATCTGAGACGCCATTTGACTTCCATTTCTCAATCAACGCATCAACATGTTTAGGCCTAAGCCCGTGTTTCCCGAGATTTCTGAAGCCTAGCTCGTGAAGGTCGTTCGCCGCTTGGTTCAACGTGTAATGTCGCGCGGTGCGAGTAGAGAAACTGCCTTCCTTGTTATGGATACACAATTCCTTTAACTCGTAATTGAGTTTTCTCATGTCAAAGAGGGCCTTCACGACTGTTCATAAAACAGTCGGTTTTTTTCGCGCCTGCAGCTCGTTGTGATCTGCTTGTTTGCGCTATTCCGAATTATGTTTAGTGTTAATGTCCAGCTATACAACACAGCGTGTTGGTATGAGCTTCGCCCTTAGGCGACAAGGGACAACCTATTTTTATGTGAGTACATTTACTCAACCACAACCCCTCTGTTGAGGTGTATTGCGGTTATGAAATAACGCCGTACCGATTAGGTACTGCAACTTTTCTTCGTGGTTTCCTCCTTTTCTATCAATGAGTTATTAAGACAAATGATAGGTACAGGAAACCCCCTCTGGGGTTTGTCACTGTACCCCGTTGGGTTAAAAAGATGCTTTAGCGTCGCCTAAGCATTCGCTTGAATCGCACAAAGTGCGACGTCGGATCTACCGTTTGGGATAGGTTTGCTCCCTTTTTTCGAGCCTTTTTATCGGCTCCGATGATTCATCCGACTTCAGTAAAGCGCAGGCAGTATAGCGCCCGATTTTATTCGTGTCACTATGGTGTCACGAATAAAATCGGGCGCCAGCCCTTTATTTACGGGCGCTGACGCGTCCTGTCACTACCTATATGTCGCTCCGCTCATACAGCAGTGACAGGACGCCTGCAGCGGGAATCCCTCAGTGTCCATCTTCACTGTTAGCCAGACAGCCATTTTCACCATAGTTAATGTGCGGGATCGCACATTAACTATGGCTCAAAAACCCAACAGTAAGTCAAAGGTCAGAATGTTCGCATCGCGGCATTCTTCTCAGTGTCTTTCTGTTGGGTGAGTCTGTGAGTTACGTTGTACTGAGGGCAATGAGCGCCACCACAATCGTGGCCTGAGGCATTCGATCTTCCACGTGTCGATTAAACAGACCGCCACCACGAGCGAAGACCTCAGCAGTGTCAGACCCAATTCACTGGTCACCCGCCAATCTAAATGCAGAGCTACCTTGAAGTTAGCCCAGCGAGGGCACTCCAGCTGCTGATGCCAGTAATTGTATCGGTTGCGCTGCTTGGTTGATTGCAAGCGAAACCTTTTTTACCGGCCTGCAACACTTTCCAGGCGATAGACCAGGTAATGGGTGTGGATTGGCGAAACGTCGCCGTGTGCGCACCCTGCGCGCTGGTGGGTCGACGGTACACTGGTGTTGCATCGATTTTAACGCTGTCTGCCAAATACCACTCTTTTTCACCCTGCCTGCTTGCCCAAGTGGCTTTACTGCTCTGGGCGGTCACAGCGCTGGTACACACTCCCTATTAGCAGTATAGTGTGACACGTGTCACGCTATAAGGCGCAATCAGCCTTGGAGCAAGCTAAATGGTTACATCAACGCCCCACTTTCTAGATCGGTGTGAATCCATGCTGCGGGCTGTGGAATCAGGTGACTCGTGCGCATCAATTGCAAGGCGAGACGGCTTTTCTAGTAGCCTGGTTCGGCACACCGTCCGCCTTGCTCGCAAGCTGTCTACTGAGACCAAGGCATTGTGCCGCCAGCGTGTCGAGCTCAGTATGGGTCATGCCAGAGTGCTGGCGAGCTTAGATGCTAAAGATCAAGAGGAGTTTGCGCGCCGCGTTCTAGCGCACGGTTGGTCTGTGCGGCAGTTAGAAGATCGTATTCGGCGCCCTGACGAGAATGTACCTGATTCCTATTTTGATCGCTTATCGGAACACATGTCTGAGCAATTTGGTCACCCTATCACTGTGACTCAAGATCGTAGCGCTCCTCGGAACGGAAGGATAATCATTCGTTACGTCGGTTTCGATGATTTTGATAATGTCTGTTCTAAACTGGGTGTAACAGCCGAATAGCTTCAAACTTCACTGGAGTATTTCCTCCCTCGATAGGTGTCCCAATTGGGACACCCAGACCTTAGGGCGGTCATATTTGTCGACGTTGTGGTTGAAAGACCGAGAGGGAATAAGATGGAAAAGCGGGTAAAAGCTTGTGCTATACACTTCGTTAAAGAGTGCTTCTTCGCGGAAAGAGCCCTTTTCTTGGCCGTACCGGCGCCACAAACAGTGTTTGGATAATGCTGTTGTTTAGTAAAGTGTGGTTGAAAGACCGAAGATTCAGCTGATGGGTTCCGCAGTGTGCACCACTAATGAGCGCTTAAATGCTCGGCTGCATTATGGTTGCGTACGCGATCCCGTTGATCGTACATAGCATAGAACTTGGTGTCCCGACGACGCTTCTCGTCTAATCCGACAATGTAGTTGGGGATGGGCTGATCGCGCTCAGCGCGACCTAATACCCGTTTAAACTCTCGCAAGCTACTGTTCGAACCTACCTTGTTGTGGAGTTTTTCGAGGCCTATCTCCCATAGGGGCTGTTGGCCACAGTGCTTACGGCACAGTTCGTAAAGTCGACGGTGGAGGGGTGATTTGAGATCGAAATAGGCCTCGTTGTAGGCGAGCACACGACCGTTGCTCAATGCCTTAAACAAACGCTCAGATATGGTCAGTTCTAGACCTATGGTGCGGCCGTTTTCGGCTACGATATTGGCATCGTCTATCAGGCCGAAGACCTCTCCCCGTTGCGTCGTGCCTTCTCCCAGGTTCGTCCTTATGGTGGTGCCCCGAAGTCTAGCCAAACTCTCATGAAGACGATTGTAGTCCTTGCCACCTGTTGATCTTCCCGTCGACACCATGAAATCGCGTGGAATCAGTTGAATGCGTCGAGTAATCGATCGACCTCGGTTTCTCGCTTCCGTCAACTGGCCTAAGCAGTAGATAAGCAGGTCTTTGTCGAATATATTTGCACGGCCATCAACCGACGGCACGACTTCTATCCAGATGTCGCGATTGGGATCCTCATAACGGTAGGTGCTTAGGTCTTTGGTTTTGGAAATCGTAAACAGCGGGAATTCCATGGTTTCCAAATCGGATCGACCGCTGACATCTACGATGTCAGCGATAAATAGATCAAGCTGTTCTTCGCTCATCTCGAACCCCATGAAACATTATGCGTTGGCTGATGGCGACTCTGACAACAGAACTGATGGCGATAAGTGCCTGTTCTCCATGTGTAACTTGAGTCAACGTTGCTTTTAAAGATTGCCTAACGGTCAGGGGGATTGTTTGGTTACCTCCCTCCTCTATAAATTCCTCCAACACAATGTCCTGGTAATCCTCAGACGCCAACAGTTGATCAATGGCTTGCTCTATCCATTGGCTTCGTCGTTTACGGCTAATGCCTTCTCTGTCCAGGCAATTATGAAGTTCATCCAACATTCGTTCAGGGAGGCAAATCGATGTCCGCCACCGGGCTTCTTTGGTTTTGGGGGGCTCAATTCGAGTTAACTGGCCAATTCTCTTCACAGTCATATAGTTGCTTATCCGTTAGCGATCGATAGTCGCGCTGGTTCTATTGCTTTGATTGGTTTTCTTCGATGGCCTGCAGTAGCTGGTCGAATACTTGTGCGCAGTCGTCCACCGATGACGGGGGGTTCTGCTTGACGCTGTCCACCAAGGTTCGCTCACCACAGGCAAGCACGGCCTGTGTCACGAGAGATTGAAGGGCTGCGAGCGGAACACTCTTTTGTATTTTGAATCTAGCCCTGCGCTGTGGCTGTGCTTCCTTAGGTTTCAAAAAGGCTGCGAATTCCGCGCGCGACATCGATCCCAAGTGTGCGGCTTTGCTTATGGATGTGATCTCGCCGTTCTTGATCAGTTCTAAAATGGCGTCTCGATTAGCCGATTTGATGACGCTCAGGAACCTGTGTGCATTAGTTCGGGAAATGCCCGCCAAGGCGACGAGCTCTCGAACGGAAATTGACGCGCTCTTTACTTGCCTCCAACCTTCAGCGAGGCGATCAACGTTCATGATCGTGTCATGCAGGCTCAGATCTTTTCTCTGCGTATTCTCCTGCCATTGCATGATATCGATTTCGAATCGATTGGGTTTGTTTGCCAAAATCCTGGCAACGATATTAGGTTGCTGTAATACAACGTGGGCGAGATAACGCCTTTCACCAGCAATCATACGAAGGTCAGTGCCGCTTTCGCCGACGTAAACAGTCACCGGATTGATGAGCTGCTCAGGCTCTTTAATGGACAGAGCCAGAAGCACCAAATCTACGTATTCTGTCGCTTTAACGGCGCTCAAATGCTCCTGTACTGATGCACAGTAGTCTTCCCAGTCCTGTGCCACAGGCGATGTCGTTGACAACCAAGCTGGGGGAATAGGGCAGCGCAGCACTGTGGTATGAACCTCATCCGCACTGATGGCCATCGTCCTCGGGTTGTCCACATCCAGCGTAATGGTTGCCATGGGAACTAATCGCGTATTAATTAGCTCACCGGTCCCATCAATTTGGGCCTTGACGCCTTGTGTCCATTTCCGGCTGCCAATGGCATTCGAATCAACCGAGCCGGTCCCCAGTTTACGTACTTTCGTCACCATTCCAGTCTCCTTATAAACTTAGGTGTCCCAATTGGGACACCTTTACGCCGTCGCAAGCTCTCGCTCTTCGATGTCTGAGGCCACTTCTTCGTCGACCGGCTTTGCTGATTCGAATATTCCACTTAACACGAAGCTGGCGACGCGTTCAGCCGCCATCCTCGCTTTGTGTGACTTGCTGATTTCAAAAATACTACGGGGGTTTATGCCTTTGATATCGCGCTCCGGGAAGGCGGTGGCTTGAGGTAAGTAGACATCTGGAGGACAGACCAGGCCAGGGAGTTCGCGTTGTAGCATGTCCAGCGTCGAAAGATGAAGATTAGTGTTGATCCTCACTTTGTTCGGCAACAGCCCTACGTTGACTACGGCTTTATCCGTGGATCGAGAGTAGTTTTCGGAGTTGATTGCCTGGAGCATGGCATTGATGCCCTGGAGACTTTTTTCTTCCGGTTCAAACGGTACGATGACGTGCGTTGATGCGCGTAATGCTGCGCGAAACACGGGGTTTCGGCTCGGCCCGGTATCCAGGAGGATTAAGTCGTAGTCCTCTGCTAATTCAGGTTGGTGCAAGACTTTTCCAATGCGCAAAATAACCTCGGTGTCTATTCGCCCGGATTCATTATCGTATTCCGAGTTGATCCGCTCTAACCGTTCTGGATGACCCATTAACACATCCACGCGGCCTTTAAATCCGTTCTCCTGACTAATATGGGTGGAGTAGGGGAGTACTGCCTTTCCGTAAAACGTGTCGGCTATCGATGAACGTTCCTCCAACGATGGGTCGCCGTCGTAATCAGGGTGTAGCGGCGGTAGCTGTCCGCCAACCGCTGTCGGAGACACATCCATACCAACCCAGTAATCGGAGCTGTTGCACTGCATGTCGAGGTCAACGATCAGCACATTTTTGCCTAACTGAATGGATGCATATTCACCGATGATCGACGATACTGTGGTTTTACCGACACCACCTTTTTGGTTTAGAACGGAAAGCGCGGGTACTAGGTAATCAAGCATCGTGAAACCTCTGGATAACGTCGGTATGTTATTATCCATATGTTGTAAACCGATGCAATCGTGTTGGTATTTTTTCATAACGGTCTTACTGGGGTTTAAACCACGGTGGTTTCAATTTTAAAAAACAGCTATATTTATTGGGTAATTTTTGATCATATTAATGTTCTTTTTAAAGTTACATCTCACGTTAAAGAAAAGAGTTATCTAGAGTTAGTTGGTTAATATGTTACGTATTGAAATTCTTTCTATTATTCAATCACTTCCTGCCCTGTGTGTGGTTGAAAGCCCGAACCCCTGTGGTTGAGACACCGAAATGCCGTGGTTTAAACCCCGCATTGTTGTGGTTGACACACCGTCACACTGTGGTTGGAAACCCGTGTAGGTGTGGTTCAAAAACCGATATAATTAACTGCTTATCCACAGACTTATCCATATTGCTATTGCCATCTAATGGTTTTAGTCGATAGCGCTTCCGGTAGGCACTTAATTCATAACCCTACGCGGTGCTACTGTCATTCCTAAGCATTGGCGCGAACTAATTACCCCTGATACCTGTTACGAATTTTCCGTTGTCTTTATACCTATACGACGGATATGGTGATAATTCTAACAAGTGTATACGGAATGATATTATATGTATATAAGGTGATTAATCAGACATTGACGATTCCATTGTGTGACCACTGCATCGTTGGACTAGACAGAGTCACGGTGAGGGGATTCGCGTTTTTGGGGTCCAATTAGCACGATGTCCAGGTTGTATATCGCGTAAGCGCCATCCTTTGTTAGGCATCCGTATACGTAGTGGTCACTGTCTACGTCCTGCCATTGGGTGTGCACAGCGCCCTGTACACCGACTCGGCTGATATCGATGAGTCTTACGGGGTAGGCACCAGGAAGCGCCTTTGCGTCCTCCCGGCTGATAAATCCGAGCCAACGGACAAAACAAGCGTCTCCGTTGGGGCGTCGATACCCCACGTTCTGACGCGTATCGCCGTCTGTTAATAGAATATTGCGATAATTGAATTTGCGGTTCAGTACAAGATTGATCATTGTGTACGTAATACTGGCTTTATGTACAGTATTGCATAGGGTGTATAAATTGAGCCACCGCTACAAACATTGTTTGGATCGATCAGGCTGAATTGCATTTTCGCTAGTTACTCACGGCGTGTATGAGAATATCTACTAGGAGCGTTGCGGCCGATATCCGTCAGGCTCGTCGCGGTTCCTGCGGTCATCCCTATGGGACGGCCGTGGCCGCCGCTATGATCCTTAACGCAAAGGGATGGGGCTGCTACCTCACGTTCTTCAACTACACGCGCTTCAGTGTTTTCACCGGATTGGACAAAAGGAATAATCAGTATTCTTGTTAGGTCTTCTGATAAGCTTACACTCCATGCACCTGCGGAGATGAATCATGAGTGTCAAGTTAATCGATAACCAATCGTTTTATGGTTTTCGGGTTAGGCGAACCATCAACGGTACACTGTATCAGGAATACTTTCCCCTAAAAGCAAATCGCAAACGCTTGTCAAAACGAGCCACGGCCGAGGTGAAGAAGCAGGCCTTGGCGCGGGATGCAGAGCTGATTGCTTTAAGAGATAAAGACCGGAAAAAGCGCCGAGCCGAACTTTGTTTTCACGCCGATGGCGGCGTTCGCGGAATCTCGCATCTGGTCAAGGTCGAAAAAAGTGGACGCAAGACACCGATTTTTCAGATGGGGATTGTCTCCGCGAAAGATGGGAAAATTATATGCACGAGCTACTCGATCAACGCGCATGGGAAGCTAGGCGCATGGCGAAAAATCGTCGACGCATATGCAGCACATAAAAAGATCAGTAAGGGCTCGAAATTATACAAGCAAATATTGGGTGCGATGGATGCAACGGTAAATCGCAAGAGACGTCGACAGCAGCGTTCGCGCGCGTGACAATAAAGAACGTCGTTTACATGAATCCACAACTAGTGTTGTTAATGGCGTAATTCTGCGCTTCGGTTCGCCACTAATTTCATGAGGCGGATACAATCAGTCAGGTCGTTGCCGTGTCAAGGCCAAGCATGTGCGAGTCGCACCCGTGTCCTCGCGTAGCTGCGGGCCGCGCCGGTTTGCTCGCAGCCTGGTCTCGTCACCTCGTCTGACTGAAGCGGTTCCTATCATTCATATAGGAGCACACCATGGCGCACTCTACTTGTTTTTCCATTAAAGAATCTGACGGTCAATATCGCGTGGTTAGTGATCGCGAAGTCGTAGAGGCCGCGAAGTCTCTGCTACTTAAATCAATTAAATCAACGGCCGTCGAGCTTGGTTCCCCGCACCACTTGAGAGATTATTTACGCCTGGAATTTAAGGGACTAGAGCATGAAGTGTTTCACGGTCTTTTTCTGGATTCGCAAAATAGACTCATCGCGAACGAGCGATTGTTCACAGGTACTTTAGACGGCGCATCTGTGTACCCTAGAGAAGTGATTAAAGCGGTTATGAAGCATAACGCAGCCTCGGTCATTTTTGCGCACAATCACCCCAGTTCGGTTGCCGAACCCAGTCAGGCTGATCATCGGATTACTGAACGATTGCAGCAAGCGCTGGCGCTGATCGACGTTCGAGTGCTGGATCATTTTGTGGTTGGTAATCCTGAGGTAGTTTCATTCGCAGAGAATGGCTGGCTGTAGTCAGTACCAATGACATTTGGACTGCTATGAACCCTCAGTGCCCGGAGCGGAAGGAGGGCCACTGAGGTCCCAGATGGGAAAAGCACTTTTACAGTTGTGTCGTAGTTGCTACGTCAGCGCGATCCGCTGCACTACTGGTCGTCAACGCTTTTATACAGGCTGCAAAACGTGAGCCGCCGTGAATCGCCTTGGTTCAAACCGGCTCAACGTCTTACGTTCGTGATCTAGGTTCTACTTATCCTGTCCGGCAACCGGGACGCCTCCGGCACTGCCTAACCCGTTCAGATTTCCTCGTTCCTCGTCCACTTAGCTGTGGCTTCCGGTGAGGTCGTCTGTCAGAAAACCCATCATCGATTTCGACACGAAGCGACGAGAGAGCAGGGGGGGAAGGAAAGCGAAAAACAAAAAAGTAAGCGTACATTGAGTGCCGCACAACGAGCAAAACCTCGGGCGACAAGAACGGCGTTGGTACTCGTCAGCCGTAACGCTAAAGAAGCTTTATGAGGGAACAACCGCTGCCATCGGGAAACGTGTGCCCGTGGCCGAGTATCGTGACTCGATTAGACACCTGGAACGAGTATTTAATATTGATCGTTGCGAGCGAGCCTGAGCACTTATTAATCGTTCCGCACCTAGGCCACGCCTAGAATTCTTAAGCCGCATCGACTTGAAGCCGAGGGTAGCAGACAACAACCAGCCAGCATTTTATACATACCTTGTGTATGTGAGCTTTTATTTAAGCTGTGTTGTTTATTGCTTGTCTAAAGCACAGAGTATGTATAATACGGATTCTGTTTGCTTATCCGTATGGCATCAATGGCAGTTCCTGCACGATACATGAAATATCGCTACTCCATCTTCGCGGTGTTGGAAGGCTTGGAGCAGCGACTGGAGCGACTGTCGGGAGCGTTAACCGAGTCAGTTCACTGGGCATGGGAAGAAGGCGAGGGCCCAGGGCAGTCGTCTCTACCTCATATTCAATCAGCAATCACAA
>JBCCIP010000053.1:0-38497 GCA_039111475.1 Pseudomonadota bacterium
AATTCATCTGATGTCGAAGTGCTAGAAGCGAACAAAGACATCAAACTGCCGGACTCTCTCGCGGAAGAGAAGCCTGAAGAAACCGTTGTTGTTATGGTTAACAACACCGACCTGATCGTTCAGGGCAAGAAAGTAGCCGATGTTGAGCTGGTGTTACAGTCTGAAGACGTGGAGATAGCCGCACTGGCTGAGGAGCTTGCTTACCACGCCGCAAAACGTCCGGAGCTTACTGAAGAGGAAGAAGAGAACGGTCGTTCGGTTACCGTAATGGGTGATAAGGATGTTCCTTACCAACTTCTCAAGCGAGTAATGACTACGTGTGCAAAAGCTGATTTCAGGGATATTGCGCTAGCGGTTAACAAACTTGAAGTACCTGAACCTGACCCGGAAACACTACAAACATTACAGAGTCTGTCGGAGCTTGAGAGCGGATGACAGCCATGATGACAACAGCGCCGGTGCTACAGCTGCCGTGGTCTATCGACGCACAGGATGATCGAAAGTTTTTTCGCATACTGGCGATTTGCTTAGGCGTTCTGCTGATTATCGGCATTGTTTTGCCATTGATAACACTGCCAGAAGTCCCAAGAGAAGAAGAAGAGAAGCTGCCTCCACAATTGGCTAAATTGGTGTTGGAGAAAAAGGAACTGCCACCGCCGCCACCTCCACCTGAGGTGAAAAAACCGGAACCGGAAAAGCCAAAGCCGAAACCAAAGCCCAAGCCTAAGCCGAAACCAAAGCCCAAGCCCAAGCAGACGATAGAGGAAGCGCGCGACAAAGCGGCCACTTCCGGTATCTTACAATTCAAAGATGACCTGATGGAAATGCGCGACAGTGTCGACAAGGACAAGCTCGCCAATAACGCCTTGTCTCGTTCGCAAGGTGAAGCGAGAAAAGTGGAGCGTTCGATTATTACCGGCAAAGCTGGTGAGACTAGTGGTGGCATCAATACCGCTGCGTTAAGCAGGGATACGGGAGGCGCTGCCTTATCAGGGCGTCAAACAACTGTTGTTGCCGGTGTACCTGGTGGTGGAAAAGGCAGAGCCAACGCGGGTCGTGGTGGTTCGGACGGCGGAGTATCCGGCCGCAGCGATGAATCCGTGCGAAAAATATTTGACCGCAATAAAGGCGCTATTTTTGCCATCTACAATCGTGCTCTGCGTAATGATCCGTCGTTGGAAGGGAAAGTGACTGTGCGTTTGGTGATAGAGCCCAGTGGTGCTGTTTCCGGGGCAACCCTGGTGTCTAGCGAATTAAGTGATGCAGCACTTGAGCGTAAATTAATTGCCCGCATCAAGCTGATTAATTTTGGTGCCGAAGATGTTGCACGCACCACCGTGAATTATTCTTTCGACTTCCTGCCTTTTTAGGCCCGCATACCGCTCTTTAAGCATCCTTAAGTCTGTTTGGCCAACTACTGTGGCAAAATGGACTTTTAGTGTTCTGATCTGGATTAGCTTATGAACTATTGCCCGCAATGCGCAAACCCTTTGCAAGAGGCGCTGATTGATGGTGGCGTTAAGCCTGCTTGCCCGGATCTGGATTGTGGTTTTGTGTTTTGGAATAACCCAACGCCGGTAGTTGCGATGATTGTCGAATTACCCGAAGGTGTGGTGCTAGCGCATAACGTTAGTTGGCAGCACCGTTTTTTCTCAGTGATTACGGGTTTTCTTGAGGAAGGGGAATCACCAGAAGTGTGCGCGCGGCGAGAAACTAAAGAAGAGCTTGGTCTGGATACCCTCAACTGCAGTTTAATTGGCGCATACGGCTTTGATAGGCAAAATCAAGTGATAATAGCCTACCACATCGAAGCGGCTGGAAAGATAGTGCTGAACGAAGAGCTGGACGAATACAAAATCGTACCCGTAGATCAGCTTAAAGGCTGGGACATGGGAACCGGTCTGGCGATTAACGATTGGGTAGCATCGCGCAGAGAGCAAGAATCGTGATTGATAGACGCGTTAATCCACTTGATGTGGAAGAAGTTATGGACCCGCCCAATGAGCATTGGGCCGCTAAACGTGAATTGGCTGATGAATTCAGAACAATGGCAGATCTGCTAATGACCAGCACGCCAGCGCCCGAAGATTTGCGTCGAATCAGCCAGTATTTGCGTCAGCAACGCGCTGTTTTTGAGGAAAGCCCTAGAACGTTCGGGCGTATGGAATTCTACCGGCAGGAAAACCAGTCCCCTTATGTTCACATTGAAATGAATCCCTTATGTGGCCATGGCAATCCCATTGCGCCACCGGTAAATTCCTGGCTAAAAGATGATGAAGCCTATGGAAGCGTCAATATGGGCTGGCAATATGAAGGTCCGCCGGGTAGCGTGCACGGCGGTTTCATTGCCGCTGTGTTTGATGACTTTCTGGGCATGGCACAGAGATTAACCAATAGCCCGGGCATGACAGGCACTTTAACCGTGCGATATAGAAAACCCACGCCACTGAACACAGACCTTAAGCTACACGGTTATGTGAAAAGCAGCGAAGGTAGAAAAAATGTGTTGGTGGGCACAATGCATGCCGACGGCGTACTAACGGCAGAGTGCGAAGGTTTGTTTATTGGTTTCCCGAAAGAAGCCATGCGCCAATACATAGAACAACAACCTCGGTAGCCGTTCTGGCTATAGCTGGTCAAACACGTACTCACTCATTGCGGATACGTCGATTGTTTCCAGATCCAGAAATTTGGACACGGTTGTCATCATCCTTTCCATGTTGGCTTTAAATTTCGCCTGATCACCAACCGCGTCATAAAAAACTTCGGGGTTACTCATGGCACCAGATGGAAAGCCTTCTTCCACAATTGCTGTCCAAGGTGGGGCTTGCCCGGTTAAAGGCCTGACGATTTCGTTGCGAATGTATTGAAATGTGGACTGTGTTTCGATCGCGCAAGCCATGTGTTCGTTGTGCCAGATATTCAGGAATTCGTCGTAGGCCAAATCGTCGCGAGCCTTTACGCAGGTGATTTGCGAAAAACCCGAGGTCCGTTGACCCATTTGTGTAGGATGTAGTGAATTGATTATTGGTGTTGATTCTATGACTAGGAAGGACTGCAAAGAGGTGCTGCATTGTTGGAGAATTTCCTCGCTGGGTGAACGTGCTTGAGCCATGTCTACCCAGTAAGAGACCATGGCTGCCTTAGGTAGGTCGGTAACAGTCATTGCCAGGGCATCACCCGCTTCGGTATCAGAATCTCGCACACACATCTTAAGGCCGCGAATATTCTGGTTTTGCAGTTGCTCTGCCACGGACCCAAGCAAGGTGTCGGCAAATTGTTGAACCGAGACGTCTTCAGGTTTCCACAGCAAGGTTACTATCTTTTCCATTGTTGCTTACTCAGCCAGGGTTTACGGCGGACATGATAACGCTTAAGCCTTTGAAACATGCGTTCATTGTTGACGTTGAAGCCTTTAAAGATTGGTCATATAGACGCGCCGGTCAAGCGAGGGCAGTGCGAAAAGTGCTATCGTAACCGCGTTTTGGTATCACGTTTTAAAGGGAGTAATGTTTGAATTTCGAATTTTCTGACGATCAAAGGATGATCCAGGATCAGGCACGCAGTTTTCTCACGGAACACTCACCCTTAGCGCGGGTTCGCGAAGTTTTAGATCGAGACTCTCTGGACGATAACAGCTTTGACCTGGATTTGTGGAACGGTCTGCTTGAACTGGGATGGGCTGGTGTGGCCATACCTGAACACTACGGTGGCCTGGGCTTGGGATATCTGGAATTGTGTGTGATTGCAGAAGAATTGGGTCGGTCGCTGGCGGCTGTACCTTTCTCCAGCAGTGTTTATCTAGCGGCTGAAGCAATTCTGCTAGCGGGTAGTGACGAGCAGAAGCAGCAGTGGTTGCCCAAAATCGCCAGTGGAGAAGTGATCGCCAGCATTGCTTTTGCTGAGAATCTCGGAGGCGTGGCATTGTCTGCGCCCGCGGTTTCAGTGAGTTCTGCCGGTTTATTAAATGGCAGCAAGCTACCGGTGTGTGATGGCGCCGCCGCCGATTTATTGTTGGTGTCCGCCATTAATGACTATGGCAAGTCTGGCTGGTACCTAGTCACGGCGAATGCCAATGGACTGACAAGAAAATCATTAAGTTGCATAGACCCCAGTCGCTCCGTGGCCGGCGTGACATTTAGCAATACTCCGGCAGAACCTATATGCTCGGCTCGGAGTGCAGAGAGCCTGCAAGCTGATCTTTTCAACCGTGCTGCGGTACTGTTTGCATTTGAACAAGTCGGTGGCGCCCAGGCCTGCCTCGATATGGCGCGAGAATATACAACACAGCGCTATGCTTTCGGTCGCCAGATAGGCTCCTTCCAGGCGCTCAAACATAAAATGGCTGACATGTTTGTCGTCATAGAATTGGCTCGTTCTAACGCTTATTACGGCGCGTGGGCCTTGTCCTCAGGTGCGGGTAGTTTAACTGAGGCCGCCGCCGTGGCACGCATATCAGCCACCGATGCGTATTACCAATGCAGCAAGGAAAATATGCAGGCACACGGAGGCATGGGGTATACCTGGGAGTTGGATTGTCATCTCTATTACCGGCGAGCCCAGTACTTGTCGTCCCTGCTGGGCAGTCAGGCGTACTGGAAAGATCGGCTGATGGAGGAGGTGGCGTAATGGATTTCAACGACAGCCAAGAACAAGCAGAATTTCGTCAGAAAGTGGTGGCTTGGCTTGAGCAAAACGTAGACAAAGAAAACACCTTAAGCAAAGGTGGGATGGAGTCGGAACAAGCGTTAAGTGAGGCGAGGGAATGGCAACGCAAAATTTTCGATGCCGGGTGGGCTTGCCAGACCTGGCCAAAAGAGTACGGAGGTCGAGGTGCTAGCTCGATAGAGCAAGTAATCTGGTCACAGGAAGTCAGTAAATACCCGACCCGGGAAGGCTTTTTCGCAATAGGTATAGGCAACTGTGGCCCGGCTATTATGCTGTACGGCAATGAAACCCAGAAGCAAGAGCTACTGCCTAGAATGGCCAGAGCGGATGATATCTGGTGTCAAATGTTCAGCGAACCAGGAGCCGGTTCAGACGTTGCCGGGCTGAAGACCAGAGCTGAAAAAAACGGTGACAGGTGGATTGTGAACGGCCAGAAAATATGGACCTCGCAAGCGCAGTATGCAGATTATGGCGTTCTTCTGACACGCACAGACCCAAGACTTGCTAAACACAAAGGGCTGACCATGTTCTTCCTGGACATGAAACAAGCCGGTGTAGAGGTAAGACCGATCAAGCAAGCCGATGGAGGTCAGGCTTTCAATGAGGTGTTTTTTACCGATGTAGAAATACCGGACGAACAGCGCCTTGGCGAAGTCAATGGAGGTTGGGGTGTCGCGCTTACGGTTCTGATGAATGAGCGTTTGGCCATTGCCGAGGTGGCGCCGAATGGCTGGCCCGAGTATTGGGATATGATTCGCGAGCTGCAGCTGAATGGCCAACCCGCCTTGCAAGATGACGAAGTCCGGCGTAAAACGGCCGAGTGGTACGTGATGAATGCCGGGCTTAAAAATGCTCAGGCGCGCATGCTGTCGGCTGTGGCAAAAGGTGGCGTGCCGGGTGCTGAAGCGTCGCTAGGCAAATTGGTAGGTGCGCCGATGTGTCAGGACATCAGTCGCTATGCCTTGGATTTGCTGGCGCAATCCGGTGCTTGTACTGAGGAAGAATTGACACTGATGAACGCTCAGTTTCAGAAAGCGTATTTATACGCACCGGGATTGCGGGTTGCCGGTGGTACTGATGAAGTGATGCGTAATATTATTGCGGAACAGGTATTGGGGTTGCCACCGGATGTGCGAGTTGACAAAGGTGTGCCATTCAATGAAATTCAAGCCGGTAATCAGGGGGTGAAATGAGTCAGGAGTTTAAGAAGTACGAGTGTGTGATCTGCGGATACATCTATGATGAAGCAGAGGGCTGGCCGGATGACGGCATAGCACCAGGCACCAAATGGGAAGACGTACCGGAAGACTGGGAATGTCCCGATTGCGGTATCAGTAAATTTGACTTCGACTTGATGGAGTCCTGAGCATGCAACGATTTGCGGACAAAACGGTTCTTATCAGTGGTGCCGCGTCGGGCATTGGTAAAGCCACTGCAAATAGAATTGGCGAAGAGGGCGGTCGCTTGTTTATTCTGGATAGGCAGGAAGAAGCTCTTGCTGCGGCAGCCGCAGCACTAAAGGATCGAGGCGTTCAAGTAACTTATGCGGTTTGCGATGTTTCTGATGAGCAAGAGGTGAACCACGCTGTGTCAGCCTGCATCGAACAGTATGGCAAGCTTGACGTATTGTGCAATATTGCTGGAATTTTGCGATTCGATCATTTTCATGAGCTCAGCTTTGATGCCTGGAAAAAAATTATCGATGTAAATCTCAGCGGTGTATTTCTGATGTGTCGTGCTGGCATACCGCATTTGCTAGCCAGTGGCGGCAATATTGTAAACGCAGCGTCTACCGCCGGCATAACAGGTCTGGCCTATGGAGTGCCGTACTCGGCGTCCAAAGGTGGTGTTGCCGCAATGACTCGCTCTATCGCAGTTGAGTATGCCAAGCAAGGAATTCGGGCAAATTGCGTGTCTCCCGCCGACATAAAGTCCGGTATGACCGCGGCACCTAAATTTCCTGAAGGCGCAGACATGAGCCTGCTGATGCGCTCAAGCTCACTTTCCGGTGTGCAAGGTCCGGAAGTTATTGCAAATGTGATTGCCATGTTAGGTTCTGAAGACGGTTCCCACATAAATGGTGAGAACATTCGAGTTGATGGCGCCGCGTTGTCATAGTGGCGCAGCATTGTCATAAGAAAGTTGAGTTTTTCCCAGGGAAACGGCAACTAACTGGCTTTCGTCACGTCTTTAGGGAGTTTAAACGGCAAAGACATCACAATTCTGGCACCGACCACACAGGGTTCTGCGTGTATCTCTCCATGCATTCTCGAGACAAGTTGCCTGCAAATTGCCAGTCCCATACCTAAACCACCTTCACTGCTGCTTGCCGCCTGCGAGAATGGATCAAACACTGATTGTAGATATTCTTCCGCAATGCCTTTACCGCAATCCTGGACGATGAATTTGATCATACTGGTGTCTATGGAAAGCCTGTCAGGCACAACCATTAATTCGATTATGCCTTCGCTGCTGAATTTGATTGCATTGTCCAGCAATTGCTTCAGGATCAAACATAATCTCGACTCGTCGCCCATCAACAATGCGGGCAACTCATCACTTAAATCAATTAATAGGCGCAGATTTTTTTCACGCAGTTGTGGTAGATAATTGATTTGCAGCTGCCTACCAATATCCACAAGTGCAATCAGGTCGGCAGGTTCGTCAGCTGACAAACTTTGTGCCTCGGTAAAACCAAGCAAGGTATTCACCAATTCCAACATATGTTCAGCCGATATATTTGCCGATAGCGCATACTCCTCTATCTCTGGACCTACGTCTTCCAGTCTCAATAGCTCGAGTGAGCCAAGAATGCCGTTCAGAGGGGTACGCAGCTCATGGCTAACTTTAGCGAGAAACTCGTCTTTCAATGTATCACTGCGTTCAAGCTGGGCAAGGCCGAGACTAAGTTCTCGATTCCCAGCGTGCAAATCTTCCCGCGCGCGTTCTGCAATAAGAGTCTTCTCTTCCCGAACCGCTTTTATTTTCTCGCCCAGTGCCAGTGCCAATAGCAAGGCCTCAAGCGCGGATCCATATTTCGCTGCATTGGCAGTAAATGCATTAGGTGGCAACACGCCCGTAGACACCAACATGAATATTGTGGAACCAATCAGCAAACAGGTCCACCCCATCAAAAAGTATTTCGCGCCGGGATAGCGTTTGATTGTGGCAAGCGCACCTGTCCAAATCAACGCGATAGATAGCACAAAAGTCAGTACATTACCAAACCCCAGAGATATCTGATAGCTGGCAACAAAGCTGAGTAACATCAAGAGCGCGCATAACCATGCTACAACCTTAAGAATATTGTCTGTCCATGCGCTGTGCCTGTATGTTTCCAGAAAATGGCGTGTAAAAAATATTGCGAACAACGACGAAGCACCCATAAAGAATGGGATACTTATGTTTGACCAAGCAGTGGCAGCTGGCCACAGGTAAAGCGAGCCTAAACCTGCAATGGAAAGCTGAAGAAACGCAAACGAGCTGATGTATAAGACATAATGCAAATAACTTCGCTCTCGCAGCGAGAAAAACAGCAGCAGATTGTAGGCGGCCATCATCAACAATACGCCCAGGTAAATTCCAATGCCCAGTTGCGAGCGGCTACGATGCTCAAAAATAGCGGCCGGCGCCCATATCGTTATCGGTATTTGCAATGAACTATTGGTTTTTACCCGCAAGTAAACTTCCTGTTCCTGGTTAGGTGGGAAACGCAGATAAAAAGCATGATTCAGATTCGGTGAGTTTCGCACCGATTGCGGTCTTCGATCACCAGATTGCAAATGACTCAGGCTGTCGTGTGCCTGGTAATACAAGTCCACATAATCTAGAGCAGCGTAAGCGATTTCTAAAATCCAGTCATGACTGCGCTCACGTTCCGCTTCCGGTAAGCGGTAAAATAAGGTCATTTTGAACCAGAATGCAGAGTCTGAATAACCGCCGGAGAATTGCCCAGGCGCTACCTCGCTGAAGCGCTGGTCGGGCAGGTTCATCACTTCTTGTATGGTTAGATTACCAGAGGGGTCTTCCAGATAAACCGCGTGCTCCAAAGCCTTGTATTGGCTTGCGGATTGTTCCAGCGTCAAGGGTGCTGCATGCAGCAGTATCGGCAACAGAAACAGCCAGGAGCCTATGATGTGTAGCGCACGCATAAGCACATACTATAGCATGGGCCCCACGCTCAGCGATTCGATGATAAACGGGACTGGTTCATAATTTATTCAGCGTGAATGTGATCAAATTGGCAAAATGCTGTCTAAACGAGAAGTGAAAAAAATAAACCGAATCAATCGGTTATAGTTTGAATATTGACCAGTCGGATGCAGCCCATACAACTGGCTTTCCATACTACAACAAGGAAATGTCCGCGATAGCAGGGGAATTAAATGCGACACAGAGTGCAACACATATTGATCGGGCTGATGGTGCTGCTAGCACCCTCATTGCAAGCTTTGCCAGCTTCGCTTCATTTAAACGGCCATGAATACTCATTGGTTCTGGAGCAAAATTCCCGATTACACAGCAAGTTACGTGGTGATAGTGGTGGCCAACACTACACTGGCCATTTACCCGCGGTTGCCGGTAGCTGGATTCGTTTGTCGCAAATAGAGGGCAGCTGGAGCGGGCTGGCTTCGATGGCCGGTGAGACATACACAATATCTGGAGACGCGCTGCGCGCGAAGGCCCAGGTCAGTGCAGAAACAATAGCACACGCCAGCCGTAATTCAGTTCTAGCCAGTCCGGTAGCCGATATGCCGCACAAAGCCTGTGCAACCAAACGGCCCCACGCTGCTCACGGCGTATTCGATGAAGCCACTCCCGTCAGTTCGCACTCGGTATTTGCTGAGCCCGTAAAGCTGCAAGCGGATTTTTCTGAATTGTGCGCCAATCTGGTGGATGGCGTTTGTATGCTTGCCGAAATCGAATTTGTGTTCGATCAGCAATTTCAAAGCCAGCTCAGCGATCCACAAGCTACAGCCACCGCCATTGTTAACATGGTGGAAGGTTATTACGAGGAAGCCTTTGATATTGTGTTTGACGTAATCACCATGGAATTCCTCAGCAGCGAGGTATTCACCACTTCAACCGATGCCGACGTGCTTCTGGGTGGAACAGACGCTATGCACCCGGTTGAAGACCCGCTCTCCATACGAGCGCAGAGCAGTAATAACCAACTCGCTTTTGAGCAAAGCCGAACGGCTCTCTTGCATCTTATAACCGGGCGTAACTTCGACGGCGGCACAGCCGGCATTGCTTTCACTGACGTACTTTGTAACGGTAACGGTTTCGCATCGGGAACATCCCAGTTACTCGGCTTAGGCTCAAACCCCGCGTCTGTTACCGCATTAATTGCAGCCCATGAAATTGGCCACAACTTCGGTGCCAACCACGACGGAGTAGATAACAGCTGTGCCAATGGTTTTCTGATGGAACCCTCGCTAAGTCCTTCGACCTCAGGCTTTTCAACTTGCAGCTTTACCGAAGTTGAATCATCAATCGATGCCTTGAGTTCTCTTGGGCAATGCTTCAATTTTCCTGTCGATACCGCGATTGCAGCAAATGCCGGCAACATTGCTAGTGCTGACATGGGCAGCCAATTCGCCTCTAACTTCACTCTGACTGCCGAAGTTGCGTTTCAATCCATACCACAGCTGCTTGTACAGGGTTCTATTGCTGCAGGACAGGGCAATTTCGTTTCCGCCACTTTGAACGGCGCGGCGTGTATGGTGGCGGGAAGCACCTACAGCTGCGTCTTAAGCAGCCCGGGTGCCACCGCCGATTTACAAGTAAGCGCCGTAGGCAACGCTGAAAACGTCAGCTTTCAACACACTGTGAGCTTTGACGGCAGCAGCGATCTATCCGAAACAGATCTATCCAACAATACAGTGACACAGGCTGTCACGTTTGCTGCCGGTGAACCGGTTCCCGAGCCTGAGCCTGAGCCTGAGCCAACGCCAGAGCCTGCTCCTGAACCTACACAGCCAGGGCCCATACAAAACCAGCAACAACCCGTCGCCTCTGATGGCGGTGGAGGAGGTGGCTCTGTCGGTTTCATGCATTTGCTGGTGCTGCTGATACTAGCACTGCGACGCAATGCTTTTGCCTTAGGTTCCGTGACGTTGTTGTCCGCCTGCCAGGCAAGCACCCTGCATTCCGCAGCTAACGAAAACGCCTTAAGTACGCTTCCAGCCCATTACAGTGTGGTACAGCAAAAATACTGTTACTGCACGCCGGAGACTGTTAGGCCCATCAAGATTTGGGTGAGCAATGGCGAGATTAGCCGGGCCGTTTATGATGACGATGGCGCTGCGGTACCGCAACAAGTGAGCCAACACCTCAAGCCGATGGAGCAATGGTTGCGTGATATAGACCTCTGGAAAAGCCGAGTTCCGCATCGATTGGAGTGGGTGTTTTATGAGGACACAGAGCTACTCAAAAAAATCGATTTTGATCCGAGTGAAATGAAGTCCGACGATGAATTAAGGGTTGAGTTTCGGGATTACCAGGGAAGCTAAGAATAGAAACTGAAGTGATGCCAGTTATTCAAACCTAATCGTATAGCACTTAGCATGCTAGATCCACAAACGACCCAACTACTTGCGCGCCACGAAATACCAACGAACGAAAACAATACCAAGATCAGGAGTCAGCGATCATAATCAACGATTCTCAAGCCGAACCCCAAACCTATTCGTATAAAACCCATACCGCTCATAAAGCGCAGCACTCTCCAAACCAAAATCTCCCATAAGGTCATACTCAATCTGCCCATACTTACCGCGCGGATTGTCACGCATATACCCCTGCATTGCCGCCCTGATTTCCCGCGTCATTGGATGCCCGGCACGATCATAAATACGCTCAACAGTCGCTACATCATTCGCCATAAACTCATGAAACAGAACCTGGCTGGTTCGCTCTTGGGGCAAACAATCTACCCCGTTTACACACCCCTGCAGCATCCGCTCTACACGATCTACCCAATATTGTGCGATGTCATCAGGCCGCACTGGATCTCGACTGAGTCGCGCTGAGTAACTTAGCATCGTCAGCAAAGAGACCGTTACCGACACCGGATCGCGATGGGTCAGCACAAAGCTTGCATCCGGAAACACCTTCAATAACTGTGGCAGTTGCTCGAGGTGCTGTGGCGATTTCATAATCCACCGCTCAGGCCCGCGCAACCACTGTAACGCTTTCAAACAACGCTTCAAAAACCGATAATGCTCGATTTGGTCATGGCTCACGAAATAATCCCGCCATTCAGGCATTAGCGCATAGTTCTCGAACAACATCATCGAGAAATCCAGGCCCATGAGCTCAATCTCCTCATGTGTGTGCTGTGGCGACATATCATGCATATTCTTGAACAATGGCATGATCACATCCTGAACCGACAACTGCTCCCGACATTGCAAAACCCGTGGATCATCTGGATTAAATTCGCATGGACTAGCGTTGGCCGGAAACGGCTCGATGGATTCCCAGTAAGGCAGAGAGCGCAATCGCCGGTCCACAGAGATTAAATTCAGCAAATGCGTTGTTCCGCTTCGGGGCAGGCCAGCAATTATGATAGGTTGTCTGATCTCAGTCTGCTCTATCTCTGGGTGCTTAACGTAGAGATCTTCCAATCGACTGCGTTGAGCTGCATATCTCACCATAATGTTGTAATTGTTCAGTCTGCCAAAAGGTGACAGGTCTGAATCCGCAGCCATTGCCTCAAGCAAAACGCCCATCCTCTCCAAATAGCCTGGGTCTTGGTAAGCAGTAAGGCCAGTTTGATCTTCAACTGCGTGCTGCACGGAGCTTATGCACAGATCAACCGGAGTTTGTGCAGCCGCAGCGAAAAGACCCAACACAAAGTCGGGCAGTTCGGGCACCCTCAAGTCGTTGATTCGCAATGGGGTCGGTCGTTTGCTCATTTTTACAGTACTCATTAGTGCCTGTTTAGAGGAGGCTAAATGAAAAAGGGGCTGCAAGAAATGAGGCTTTGGCAATTATTCGGATCTTCGAGTGAATTTAGGCAGCGTATAATGGTCAGATACGTAGTTGTAGGCTGATGGAGCACCCAGTGTCGCTGAATACACTGATAGACAGTAATGTAGCCATTCTCAGGCAAGCCATTGAATTGCTCGGTAAATTGAGCGAAGAGCAGTACTGCCATAGCGAAGCGTGCGGCGCACCAAGCTCGGTGGGCAAGCATGTGCGCCATATAATTGAACATTATCAAAGTTTTCTTTCCGGTCTAAACGCCGGCGTGATCAATTACAATACCCGACCGCGCTGCGCAGCGGCCGAAACAAGCCGCCAGTTCGCCAGCGACGCCGTTCAATTATTGATAGGGCAGCTGGAACAGATTGACACACCCACGTTGGATCTTGATCAACTGATTAAAGTTTACTTGCAAACCACTGTCTGTGGTGCTGCCGAGCCTTCGGTACGTTCAACGCATGCCCGTGAACTTATGTTTTTACATGGCCACGCGGTACATCATTTTGCTCAAATGTCTTCGCAGCTTCAGCTCATGGACTCAGGGATTGATGCAGGCCAGTTGGGTAAAGCACCATCAACCTTAGAGTATGAAGCGAAGCTTTTGGCAAAAAATAGTCGTTTACAAGCCAAGAGTGTAGTTCGATGAATACTAGCGATGGTTTGGAAGTGCTGAACGCTGATGCCAAGAACTCGTTGTCTGCGTCTCCCCCGCCTTCCGACGAATCGATACAAGCTGGAAAATTTGAGGTGCGCTTTGCCAATAGCCAAAGCGAGGTGCAGGGTGCGCAGGCGCTTCGTTACCGAACCCTGTTTCTAGAGCACGGCGGTCGAGTCACAGATAATATGTTAGAGACTGGGCGCGAAGAAGATCCACTGGATGATGTGGCGCACCACGTTATCGTTATTGACAGAGAGCAAGCACATCATCCCGTTGTTGGTACATTGCGCCTGGTGAGCAATATGGCCTTGTCTACCGATCAGCGATTTTACACTGAGCAGGCTTACAACATTGATTGTTTGCGAAGCCGCTACAAGAAACTTTTGGAACTCAGCCGTTTTTGTATCGACCCAGAAGGCAGAAGCGGTGCAATTCTAAAATTGATATGGAAATTCACGCTGCAGTTTATTATTACAGAGCGCTTCGAATTAATGCTTGGTTGTGCTAGTTTCCCAGGTACGGATACCACTACACATCAATCAATTTTGTCTTATCTTTATGCGAATAACTTGGCACCAAAGGAATTGCGCGCGACAGCTATAGCAAACAATCAAGTACGTATCGATAGCTTTCTAAGTGAAGATGCTGATTGGAAAGACGCCAAGCGATCTGTACCGACCTTACTGCGCGGTTATCTTAAAATGGGTGCTAAAATTACTGATACCGCCATAATCGACCCAGTGTTTAATACTGTATTCGTTGGTATTTATGTTGATGCCCGGGATATGGTGATGCAAAATAATGGTTTGACTCAAAATAGTTGAACCCAGTGTATAAACTGTTCATGCCCATACGCAAGATTGTGGCTTTCTTGTTATTGATCGTATGGGGTGTGATCATGGTGTCTACGTTCTTTGTGGCAAAGCTGCTGCGTTATTCCGGCCTCGACAAAATCCCCAGACTGTTTCATAGAGGTTGTTGCGTAATCTTTGGTATTCGCATTCAGGTGCACGGCGAGCTTTGCAGGCACCAACCTTGCTTGTACGTTGGAAATCACATTTCTTATCTGGATGTGTTTGTGTTGGGAGGTATTGTGCCGGGCTTCTTTATTGCCAAGTCTGATGTAGCGAGCTGGCCAATTTTGGGAAGTCTGGCACGGTTGCAAAACACTTTATTTTTCGAACGCAACAGCCGTCGTGCAGTGGTTCAAATCGCGATTATGAAAGAGCACTTGCGCGAAGGTGGAAATCTCATTTTGTTTCCAGAAGGTACCAGTACTTATGGGACGTCAGTAAAGCGTTTTAAGTCAAGCCTGTTTCAGGCAGCGGAGATCGTTGAGCATGAGGTCTCAATTCAACCGATGACGGTTTCCTATACAAGGTGCCGCGGCGAGCCAATGACTGCAGAATTTCGCGATTACTTTGCCTGGTACGACACCATGCCATTTTTTAGTCACTTTCTCGGCGCACTCGGAGCACCAACAGTCACTGCAGAAATCTATTTCGCTGATCCGGTGTTGGTGACAGATTTTGAATCACGGAAAGCCTGCGCAGCTCATTGTTGGAGTGAGAGTCAGAGGCTGCTCATAGAGAGTTTGCAAGAAGGTGATGAGGTGCGGATTGAGGCGCATAATCCTTCGGGCCTCGCCGTATAGCAGGGTTCATTGTACCCAAAGCGAACGAATAATGACGCGATTGTGTCTGCTAACTGGACCTTGCTGCGGGGAAAGCCGACAATGGTGACCCGTAGTGCAAATAAAAAAGAGCTTTATGGACTTATTCAATAATTTTCTACTCACGCTGGACAGCTGGCTTGGCGGGGCTTTCTGGTTTCCTTATCTGCTGTTAGGCACTGGTCTGTTTTTTACGATCTACCTGGGGGTACCGCAGGTTCGCTACTTCGGGCGCGCCTGGCGCGTGCTGCGCGGTGACAAGGACTCAGAAGGTGCGGAAGGAGACACCAGTCACTATCAGGCGCTAACCACGGCTTTGTCGGGAACCGTGGGTACCGGCAACATCGGTGGTGTTGGCTTAGCCATCTTTTTAGGTGGCCCCGCGGCTTTGTTCTGGATGTGGGCAACTGCATTTTTTGGCATGACCACTAAATTTGTGGAAGTTTCCCTGTCGCACAAATATCGTGAGAAAACAGCTGACGGTACGATGGCTGGCGGTCCAATGTACTTTATGGATAAGGGCTTGGGGTTCAAGCCCATCGCTGTCTTATTTGCATTGGCAACGGTACTCAGCTCATTTGGTTCCGGCAGCCTCCCGCAAATCAATAATATTGCCCAGGCCATGAACACGACATTTGGCATTGACCCTATGCTCACGGGCGCCGTTGCTGCAGTTTGTCTGGCCTTGGTGATAATTGGCGGTATTCGCAGAATTGCGGTATTCACGGCGAGTATTGTACCAACCATGGCCGTTCTGTATTTGATTGGCGCTTTAGGTGTGATTCTCGCGAATCTGGACAACATCCTTCCTTCGTTTGCTGCCGTGTTCCAAGATGCATTTACCGGGTCAGCGGCAACCGGTGGTTTTTTGGGCGCTACGTTTGCCTATGTGTTTAACCGAGGTGTTAATCGGGGCTTGTATTCCAATGAGGCCGGCCAGGGTTCCGCACCCATTGCCCACGCGTCAGCGCGATCCACCGAACCTGTATCCGAAGGTCTGGTGTCACTTCTGGAGCCGTTTATAGACACAATCATTATCTGTACCATCACAGGGCTGGTTATTCTGTCCTCTGGTGTCTGGACGGAAAAATTCGAGAACACCTTTCAACGCACTGACATGGTCATACTGAAAGGGAGTTACCTGGAAGAATCTGCTGAAGATAAGGACGCCTTGTTTCGCTATCTGTCTGCGCTTGATGAGCATGGTGTTGAACCCTATACCGGTTCCGTAACCGTTCAAGACGGCGTGGTTCAGAGTGCCCAAGTGAGCGTGATTCACGCGCGATCCATTGCAGAAAATGTCCGATTCCAGGCGATTGATTCCGGTAGTAATGAATTGGTGAATTACAGCGGTGAGCTGCAGTTAACTGACGGCAAACTTGTTGATAGCGACATTGTCGTGCAAGGCCGCTCGCTGATTCATTCGGCAGCCCTAACTACTGAAGCCTTTACGCGAGGTTTCTTTGGTGACTTTGGTAAGTACATCGTTGCGATTGGGCTTATGTTGTTTGCGTTTTCTACGTCGGTTTCCTGGTCTTACTATGGCGATAGAGCGGTCACTTATTTGGTCGGCCAGCGTGGCGTATTGCCTTACCGAATTGTATTTGTAATTGCATTTTTCTTTGCAGCTTTCTCAGACACCAGCTTAATCTGGAACATTGCAACAGTCACGGTCGTACTGATGACAATCCCTAACGTTATCTGTATTTTGCTGATGCGCAAGGAAGTAAAAGAAATGGTTGATTCCTACATAGAGAGACACTAATTGGCTAAGGGACACGACAATGTGGACTTACGTGACATTCGTCGCGAATACAAAGGGGAGTCGCTACGCAAGAGCGAAATGGGCAATGACCCTATCGCAGAGTTCGCCGACTGGCTGACATTGGCAGCTGAATATCATCCCGTAGATTCAACAGCGATGGTGCTTGCAACAGCAACGCCAGATGGCCAGCCTTCCATACGAACTGTTTTGCTAAAGCATTTCGATCAACAGGGTTTTTGTTGGTATACCAATTCAGCCAGCGAAAAGGGAGGCCAATTGGCTCTTAACCCCAAGGCCGCCTTGCAATTCTATTGGTCCGCCATGAGCCGCCAGATAAGAATATCGGGTTGTGTCAAACAATTACCAAGGAAGACAGCTGAGGAGTATTTTTATTCGCGACCTGAGGGGGCTAGATTCTCTGCGGCCGCATCTCGGCAAAGCACAGTGCTTCAATCACGTGAAGAAATTGAAGCGGCGGTCAAATCACTGCATGACCAGCATAGCGATGGCAAGGTGCCTTGCCCTGAGGATTGGGCCGGCTATTGCTTGCAACCTGCCCGTATGGAATTTTGGCAAGGGCGCGGAAACAGGTTGCATGATCGAATTGTGTATCAGCGAGATGAAAAAAGCTGGGTTAAGCACCGCTTGGCGCCTTAGTTCGCGTAGTGGCCGATTTCAGCGGCGAGAAACTCCAACGTGCGAGAATGTTCGTCATTGCCAAGATCAACCAGTGCTGCATTGAAATCTGTTACGCCAGCGTCTTTGAGGCTCTGGAGCTGTTGTCTCAGCGACGTTTCGTCCCCTAATATAGCCACATCTGCTGGACCGTCTGCACCCTCCTTGTCCAGCATGGCTCGATAAGAGGGTAATTCACCGTACATTTTGAGCTGTTCCCCGATTTGGGCTTTCGCGCCTTCTATGTCTGACGTTAATGCGATTGGCAGCCCACAAACGACTCTAGCTTGCGGTTTGCCGGCCTGGTCAGCAGCGGCATTAATACTAGGTGCAATATGATCCGCTATGGTCTTAATACCGGTCATCCAGGTGATGGTGCCGTCGGCCATGCTGCCGGCGAGCTTGAGCATTGTGGGACCCAGCGCAGCAACAATCAATGGCACGTTTTTCGCGCCGTCGACTCTTATGCCGACATGGGCTGTGTATTGCTCACCAACGAAACTGGCTGATTCACAACGCAGCAAAGGGCCCAGAATGGACAGATATTCGCGCATATGTCGCGCGGGCTTGTCATACGACATTCCCAGCATATCCTCAATCACTACTTTGTGTGACAAGCCAATACCCAAAGAAAAACGATTATTGCTAGCTGCTGCGGCCGTCATTGCTTGTTGCGCAATCGCGGTTGGATGGCGTGGGTAAGTGGGTGTTACGGCGGTTCCCAATTCGATGCGTTCCGTTTCCCAGCCGGCTATCGACAAGGTGTTAATGGCGTCCGGACCAAATATGTTTGCCATCCAGACCGAATCGAAACCCATATTCTCTGCAGTTTTGGTAAATTCAACAAGATCAGCAACACCGCTGCCGAACGCGCTGGTTGCACCTGCCATTATGCCAACTTTCATAGTCAAATCTCTTCATCAGACGGTAGCTATTGACATCCATTGTGCCATAAGTATGCTGGCATCGCTAGCAGATGACCTGCCCTTGGGCAGGCCTGATACATTGTTTGGCAGCATGTCAGCGGTCGCATCAGTGCGTTTTGCTGATGTTTTCATTTTCATGAGCAGGAGAGTTTCTTGGATACCAATTTCTCGGCAGAGGACCTTGAGTTCAGGCAGCAAGTAGAGCAGTTTTACGACGAAAATTTTGACGATGAGCTGATCAGCCGATTGCTGGATAGAAAGCAATTTAAGGCGGCAATTATTGATTGGCAGCAGCGATTGCATCGAAAGGGCTGGGTTGCACCTGGATGGCCCGAGGAGTTTGGTGGCACCGGTTGGACTTTAACCCAAAAATTCATCTTTGAAGATGTGCGCGCATCGCGCGGCGCACCCGATGTTATTCCATTTGGTCTGGTGATGGTTGGGCCTGTGATCTATACCTTCGGCAATGACGAGCAGAAACAGCGGTTCTTGCCACGAATATTGAACAGTGAAGACTGGTGGTGCCAGGGATACTCAGAACCAGGTGCCGGCTCTGACCTTGCTGCCCTGCAAACACGAGCAGAGCGGGATGGCGAGGACTACGTGGTTAATGGTGCGAAGATCTGGACGACTTACGCACAGTACTCGGACTGGATTTTCTGCCTGGTAAGAACCAGTAGTGAAGGCAAGAAGCAGCAAGGCATTTCATTTTTGCTGATTGATATGAAAACGCCAGGAATTACAGTCAACCCCATTCCGACTATAGATGGCGTGCACTCGTTAAACGAAGTGCAATTCGACAACGTTCGTGTCCCGGTTGCCAACTTGATTGGCGAAGAGAATAAAGGTTGGACATACGCGAAAGCTCTGTTAGAGCATGAAAGAACCTCCATAGCAGGTGTGGGTGATTCCAAGAAGAAAATAGCAACAATTCGCGCGCAGGCCGGTCGTGAACAATCAAATGGTGCGCCGCTGATTGATGACCCGATGTTCAGCTCTCGTATTGCGGCCATTGAAATCGACTTAATGGCACTGGAATACCTGGAACTAAGATCGCTGGCCTCGGCGGCTGATGGCAAAGGACCTGGTACTGAATCATCATTACTAAAACTGCGTGGCACCGAAATTCGCCAGGCGCTAGATGAACTGCACATGGATCTTGCTGGTTACTATTCGGGCACTGAGCTAGGTGAACAAATTGCCAGCGAGGTCGGCCATGATTTCGCTGATAGCGCGCGCAATTCTTTCATGTACGGCCGTGCCGCCACAATATTTGGTGGTTCAAACGAAGTGCAACGAAATATCACCGCCAAGTACGTATTGGGGCTATAGACCATGGATTTTAATTTAACTGACGAACAGAACATTCTCAAAGACAGTGTTACAAAATTTGTAGCCGACAACTATGAGCTTGAATCACGTCGCAAATACCTGCAAGAGGAGCACGCATTTAGCGCCGAAAACTGGCAGCAGTTTGCGGAACTTGGTTGGCTGTCAGTACCTTTCAGCGAAGAGTTGGGCGGTTTCGGTGGTAGCGCTGTAGATCTGATGGTTTTCATGGAGGAAATGGGCAAGGGCTTAGTTGTTGAGCCGTATTTGGCAACCGTTTTGCTATTCGGTGGTGCGCTGGCTGAGGGCGCCAGTAAAGAACTACAGGAGCGCTTAATCCCGCAGATCATCGACGGCAGTGTTCAGGGAGCCCTGGCTTATCACGAAAGAGACAGTCGCTACAGCCTGTCTGATGTTGCCACCAGCGCTGAAAAAAGCGCGGATGGTTTCGTCTTGAACGGTGAGAAAACGGTCGTTTATAACGGTATTGCAGCTGACAAAATTGTGATATCCGCTCGAACCTCAGGTGACCGACGCGATGAAAGCGGTATTAGCTTGTTTCTGGTGGACGCGACTGCAGAAGGTCTTTCACGCACTGGCTACACGATGATGGATGGTCAGCGAGTTGCCAACGTAAGCTTGACGAATGTTTCGGTCAGCGTTGATCAACTGGTGAGTGAACTGGATAATGGCCTTGCCGTGCTGGACGCGTTGACTAACAACGCCCTGGTTGCACTGGCCGCCGAAGCACAGGGTCTGATGCAAGTACTCTATGAGTCTACTGTTGAATACAGCAAAACTCGCGAACAGTTCTCAGTGCCAATTGGTTCATTCCAGGCATTGCAGCACCGCATGGTGGATATGTTTGGTGCCTGCGAATTGCATCGATCCTTGCTGTATAGAGCGGTGTGTTCAATGGACGAAGACGACGCCAATAAGGACCCATTGGATGTTGCCAAAAATATGCACGCCCTGAAAACCACAGTGGGCCGTGCCGGCAAGCAAATAGGTGCTGAGGCCATACAAATCCATGGCGGAATGGGCATGACTGATGAATTGGCCATTGGGCATTACGTGAAGCGCCTGATGATGATCAATACCTGTCTGGGAGACGCTGATCATCACCAACGCCTTTTCGCTGAACTGGCCAAAGCTTAGTTGGTATAATCAGTAACCAGCCATTCGCACGGGGAGAATGCGATGAGTACTGATCGTTTTACGGGGAAAGTCGCTTTAATTACGGGTGCGGCTTCTGGTATCGGTCAGGAAACCGCTATATTGCTAGCGTCACAAGGCGCTAGCGTATATCTTGCCGATATAAATGAAGCGGGTTTAGAGGACAGCAAACAGCGTATCGACGAGCACGCGGGCGATTGTGATTCCACTGTGTTTAATGCGATGGAAGAAGCAGATTGTGTGCGCATAGTGTCTGAATGCATACAACGCTTCGGGAAGCTGGACATACTCGGCAACGTTGCCGGTATTGTAAGCATGTACCACCTGGCCGAAATCACCTCTGACATCTGGGACCGCTTTATGCGGATCAACCTAAATGCGCCCATGTATCTTTGCCGCGAAGCCATGCCGCACTTATTAGACACTGAAGGGTGTATAGTCAACATCTCATCGACCGCAGGCGTGGGTGGACAAGCGTACAACACGCCTTATGTGGCGAGTAAGCACGGTCTGCTTGGATTAACCAAAAGTCTTGCGCTGGAGTTTGCCAAGCGTAACGTTAGGGTTAACGCGATATGCCCTGGTGGTGTTACCACACCACTGAACGACACCATTCGTTGGCCGGAGAATATCGATCAAGCGCTGGTTCAACGGCTATTCCCAGAAATGGCCAGCATGGCAACACCACAGCAGATAGCGGCCATTTTTGCATTTCTATGTTCAGACGACGCCAGTTTTGTGACCGGTGCTGGATGGGTGGTAGATGGCGGCCAAACAATTTGAACCACAACAGGATATTAGTATGAGTCATAGAAAACGCATTGCACTGTCACTACCAGCCCCAACCGGTTCAGTGACCGACACCATTGCCATGGCACAACAGGCCGAAGCTATGGGGTATGACGACTTATGGTTGGCCGATGCAGGTGGCCTGGACGCGCTGACACTGGTACCAATGTTGTTGGAAAAGACTGAAAAAGTGAGAGTGGGCATTGCTGTGGTTCCTGCTTATACACGCACACCAGCCGTTCTCGCAAGTACTTTTTCAGTGATTGAACAGGCCTATCCGGGTCGATTTGTACCTGGCCTTGGTACCTCCAGCCAAACCATTATCGAACGTTGGCATGGTCTTGCGCTTGAAAAACCATTGACACGAATGAAAGAAACTGTGGCATTGCTAAGAACAATGATGGCAGGTGAGAAAACCGCGTTTGACGGAGAAACACTGCGCAGTAAGGGTTATGTGCAACTGCCCACTGAACCACAGATGCCGATATACCTCGCTGGTTTGAGATCAAGAATGGTAGAAGCGGCGGCCGAAGTATCGGACGGTGTCATTTTGAATCTATTCCCTCAGAGTGCTTTGCCTCGCATTATTGAACACGTTGGCAAAGGTGCCGAACGGGGCGGGAAAACGCTTGAAGACGTTGAAGTGGTGTGCCGCCATATGATGGTGGTAACTGATGATAAAGACATGGCGCGCATGGCGTTTCGCGGTGCTTTCGTGAGCTACTACGCCACACCGGTGTATAACAAATTCCTTGAATGGTGTGGTTTTGCAGATGCGGCTGCAGAAATTCGAGAAGGTTGGGCCGCGAAAGACCGCGAACGCACGGCGGCGGCTTTGCCCGATGCGTTGGTTGATGAAATTGCGATTATTGGTACTGCTGATGAATGCAGGGAGCAGATCAGGCAATACGCAGACGGTGGAATCCATACCAATATTGTTTCGTGTATTTATCCAACGCCGCAGGTAATGGAAGCCACTTTTGGCGCCTTTTCAAGAGACAATTTCAGCTTCTGAGAACACTATGCGTAGATCAATTTTGAATAGCTGTGCGGCGTTCTTCTTTGTCGCGGTGTTATCTGCTGCCGTAGCTGCCGATGCATTAGACATGGTAAAGCCTGAGTCAGTGGGAATGTCCAGTGCGGCGCTGAAACGAATTGAACAGTTTACCCAGAATAATATTGAGTCAGGAAAGCACGTGGGTTTTGTGTCCATGGTGGCGCGTCGCGGCAAAATTGTGCATTTCGAAGCCAGCGGGAAAATGGGTTTGGACAACGATGCGCCAATCAGAAAAGATACTCTGTTTCGCATTTATTCAATGACCAAACCGGTCACAACTGTGGCTGCAATGATGCTGTACGAAGAGGGTCGCTTCCAGCTTTCAGACCCTATTTCTCAATACATGCCAGAGTTCAAAGATCTCCAAGTTTTGCATGAAAACGGTAATCAGCCTGCGCAAAGCGAGATTACCATAGAGCAGCTAATGACGCACACGGCCGGATTTAGCTATGGTTTCGACGACATACATCCAGTCAACAAATTGTATAACTCAAGCGCGATTTTTACCGCCACCGACCTGACGGAATTTACTCAACGTCTAGCCAAGCTGCCGCTGCGTTTTGAGCCGGGCACGCGCTACTACTACAGTGTGGCAACCGATGTGCTTGGTGCTCTGGTTGAGCGTGTTAGCGGTCAGAGTCTGGACGCGTTTTTTCAACAACGAATATTTACCCCTCTTGGTATGACTGATACCTTCTTCTCAGTGCCTTCCGATAAGCTAGACCGCTTGGCAACGAATCATGTTTGGGATTATGCAAACAACGAGATATCGCTTGTGCCGCAGGAGCGCAGACGTTCGTACGAAAATGTCAGCTTGTTTTCGGGTGGCGGTGGCCTGGTGTCTACGGCCATGGATTATATGAGATTCTGTGAAATGTTAAGGTCTGGCGGCAGTCACAATGGCGCACGCTTATTGGGACCAAAGACAGTGCAATACATGTCTATGAATCAGTTGTCGGACAAAGTGCGTAATAAAGGTGCGGATGAGTACCCGGCAATGCATCTTTACCCTGGCCAATCATTTGGCCTTGGCTTTGGCGTGATTACCAACCCAGGTTTGAGTCAGGTGGTGTCAAGCAAGGGTGAGTATTCCTGGGGTGGAGCGGCCGACACCAAATTTTGGATTGATCCGGAAGAAGATCTGGTTGCGATATTAATGACCCAGCTTTTACGAGCGCCTGGGGAAACTCGGTATCAGATGAAAGTTGCAACCTATCAGGCCCTGGATACGCTGGGCGCGAAGTAACAAAAGCGAGGTGACGTATGAACTTACTCAACGCACTGTATATAGGTCTGATGTTGGCATTACTGGCGGCATGTGGCTCTGCGCCTAGAGCGTCCTTGGAAGACGTGGCCGACAATGGCGGTGCGGAAGCGTTTATCACTAATGCCTATGCCAAGGCAAAAGCCACTGTTCAGCCGCGCGATCTGGCCCGCATTAATTCTGAATTAAGGCCTTATGATCGCGTATATAAGTCAGATGGTGATGGGCAATCTCCGGTCGTATTGTTCTTTCATGGTTGCAGCGGGGCTACACTATCTCACGAGCAAGATTGGGCAGCGTTTTACAATGGCATAGGTGTCGCGATGATCGCGGTCGACAGTTACGCGGGCAGAGGCATTAAGTGGGAGGACGCCTGCGATCTCAAAGTGATGACACCCTGGCAACGAGCGGCCGATGTGCTGGCAACGATTGAGTTTGCAAAAAAACAAGATTACGCTGATGCCAGCCAAATAATTCTGATGGGGTTTTCGCATGGCGCCATCACCGTATGGACCACGCAGGTATTTGCGTCTACAAAGACAGTGCCCTTAGGTTTGGACGCCTGGCCTGATGGCGTTATGGAAGGTGTACAGCTTAGTCTTCCTTTTTACGGCAGCTGCATAGGAGAATGGGCGCTGCCATTGCGAACCATCGCGTTCATGGCTGAAGACGATCGATATGTTGACGAGCAGTCATGTATAGATTTTGCAGAAAATAATACCGACTTGGCAGAACACTTCAGTTACAAGGTATTTGCGGGTGCGACCCATACCTTCGATCATGCCCGCCCAAATGCGTCAAACGTTGAAGCAGGATCAGTGTTCGACGCCGCTGCCACCGCCGAGGCACAGTCAATGATATCCGCTGAGATTCAGGCTTTCCAAAAATGAAAACGGTACTACTGCTGGTCGTCTAGAATAAGGTAGGCAGCCCGCTCGGCAAGCATGTAAACCGGCGCTTGAGTGTTACACGATGGCACACTGGGGAAGGCAGACGCGTCGACTACGCGTAAGCCATTTAAGCCATGCACTCTTAGTTGGTTATCAACAACTGAATTTTTCGCCGAATTACCGATTTTGCATGTGCTGGTTGGGTGGTATACCGTATCAGCTCTTGCCTTAATGTCATCCTGTATTTGTTTGTCACTGGCGCATGCTTTGCCAGGTACTGTCTCTTCCGCAATTAGTCCAGACAGAGCGTTTGTGCCTGCCAAGTCACGCAGGAATTTGGCGCCTTCCAGCAATTCTTGTAAGTCTGCTTCATTTTCCAGATAATTCGGTTGTATTTTTGGCGCTGCATTAGGGTCTATTGAAGCTATGGCAACTTTACCGCGGCTTTTTGGTCGACACTGGGATACTGACATCAATACGCCAGGATAGGGGTCCGGTTTAACTGCTCGATGTTCGTCATCGTTAGGGGC
This sequence comes from Pseudomonadota bacterium, assembly GCA_039111475.1. GTDB lineage: Bacteria > Pseudomonadota > Gammaproteobacteria > Pseudomonadales > JAUIET01 > JAUIET01. Next base: position 25,392 of record JBCCIP010000053.1, read on the forward strand.
GGAATACGTTAGAGGCGAAAAATACAGCTGCAAATTTGGTCTGCGCAGCGCGCGATTGCTTCTATAAAACCCACCTGCCTGGTTGACGCCAACCGCCAAGGGTCCTTTGCGCGCTAACAGATACTGTATTCCGGCGCTGAGTTTGCCCCACCATGGGTATAGCTGGTTATTTAGTGTAGGTTCAGTGCAGCGATAGTAATGCGTATAAGCGAGGTGATCCTGAAGATGAAGCCCAACATTTGGATTGCTATGTATCGGTGTGATACCCAATCTGGACAAATCGTTGGTATCCCCTACACCAGACAGCTGCAGCAATTGTGGAGAGTTGATCGCACCTGCGCTGAGTATCACACTCCGACTGGCATAAATTTTTCGCTCTACTTTGTCTTTCTTTGCCACAATTCCAACGGCTTGCTTTTCGTTAAAAAGAATCCTAGTGGCCAGCGTCTTGCTTAGCAGCGTGACGTTTTGTCTGGATCTTGCCGGGTGCAGATAGGCGCGTGCAGCAGACATACGACGACCGCGTTTTGCGGTAATCTCGTAGTAGCCAACACCTTCCTGATGTTCGCCGTTGAAATCGCTGTTCTCCGGTAGACCAAGTTCAGAAGCGGCCTGGATGAAACGTTTGCACAATGGATGATAGGCCTGGTGTACATCAGCAATATGCAATTTTCCGCCATGTCCTCTATATGCGCTTGCGCCACGCGAGCTGTTTTCAAGTTTCAGATACCAGGGCAATACTTCATTCCAATTCCAACCAACCGCTCCTTGTGCCGCCCAGTCGTCATAGTCTGCAGGATGGCCACGCGTATAAACCATCGCGTTAATGGCGCTTGAACCCCCCAACACTTTTCCGCGTGGCCAGTAACTTGTTCTATGATTCATTGCAGCGGAGGCTTCGCTGGTGTACATCCAGTTGAGATCTGGATTCTCGAAGGTCTTGCCATACCCCAATGGCGTTTGAATCCAGAAATTAGCATCACTACCACCAGCCTCAACGACACACACGGAGTAACGGCCGCATTCACTGAGTCTGTTAGCGAGCACACAACCGGCGACTCCAGCACCTACCACAACGAAGTCGTAGCGTTGCTCCACAAGGGAATTTTTAGTATTACTTCTCATGCGTGGTATTCAAGCAGATGCAATAACGCGTATCCTAAAGCATTAGAGGTTCCCTACGTATTAAAAACCATATTATGACAAAACTTGTACAAGAGCCGGCACGAACTGTGCCCGTGCGCGCAGAATTTGATGTATTGGTTGTAGGCAGTGGTCCGGCCGGACTAGCAGCTGCAATTGCGGCCGCACGCGCCGGCGCGAATACGGGATTACTTGAAAGGTACGGTTGTTTCGGCGGCAACATTACTCAAGTTGGTGTGGAAGGCTTTGCCTGGTATCGACACGAGCAAACCGTTGACAGCGAAGGGATTGGAATTGAATTTGAACAACGCGCCAGCATGCTGGGGGCCACGTTACCCGAGCCGCAATCCACTAGTGATTCCCTGGATGGCGAAGCGTTCAAATTCGTCGCTGATGAAATGGTACTTGAAGCGGGTGTAACACCCCTACTGCACCGCTTATTTGTTTCTCCAATTTTGGACGACGGAGCAATCACCGGAGTGATTGTCGAAAGTAAATCCGGTCGTGAAGCAATCCTTGCCAAGCGAGTGATTGATGCGACGGGAGACGCTGATGTTGCTAGCGCTGCAGGCGCACTTGTGAGTAAAGCGCCTCGTGAAGAATTAATGGGCGCCTCGGTAATGTTCTCTATGAGTGGCGTGAACAAGACCGAATTCATAGAACACATCAAAGCCGACCCACAAACTTATAGTGACTGGTCAGGCGGTGAATGGACTATCGAAACGTCCGGCAAGGAAGACGATATGTTCTCGCCTTTTCTTCGTAAGCCATTCGAGCAGGCCATTAAGACGGGTCTGATACCGGATACACTGAATACAATTTGTGGCACTTGGGGAAGTATTTCTGATCAAGGCGACTTGAGCTACCTGAACCTCGTCCATCTCGCCAGCATTGACGGCACGTGCGCCGATGATCTCACCAGGGGTGAAATAGAAGGGCGTCGGCAAGCCATGTTGGCGGTGCGAGCACTTAAGCAATTTACCCCGGGCTGCAACAACGCGAAGCTGCGTAATTTTGGTATGACGATTGGTCTTAGGGAAACTCGGAAAATTAATGGCATCTACAATATGACAGCAGTTGATGTTCGTGAACAAGGGCGCTTCGAGGACAGCATCGGCATATTCCCAGAATTTATTGATGGCTATGGGATATTGATATTACCAACTACTGGGCGGTATTTTCAGCTTCCGTATCGTGCACTGTTGCCGCAAGGCATAGACAACTTATTGGTCGCAGGTCGCAGTATTGGAGGTGACAGAGACTCACATGCTGCGATCAGAAACATGATGTGTTGTACGGTTACAGGGCAGGGTGCTGGTGTCGCTGCCGCCGTTTCCATTCGACAGCAGCACGCGCCTTCTGCGATAAATGTTAGCTTGGTACAGAAGGAGTTACTCAAACAGGGTGCTAGAATTCATTGAAGTGTGGCGACATTTTGTCGATGTCGCATGAGTACCCAGGTTGCCAGAGCTCCGATAGCGGAAGCACAGGCGATGTAGGCGAAGAACAATTGATAGCCTTGCGTCATCGAATAATTGCTCAGCAGGTAACTATTGATCTGCGGCACGTACAGGTCTGGGCTGTAACCTACAACAGAAATCAGTCCGATCGCAGACCCAATGGCCGTTTTCGGAATAGGACAGTCTTCCAGTAAAGCCCAAATCAAGCCTCGCAAGGCGTACGCCAGAATGCCGAAGGGCACTATAAACACCCACAGCATCCAGGAATTTGCTGCTGAAGTTGGCATGGTTGCAAGAAAAACACAGGCAGCCACGCCGGCTAGGAAGGCGCCGCACATCATGCGGTCATTTCCATATCGATCGCCTAAGATTCCGCCTACGATGCCACCGAAGGGGCGCATCCAGAGTTTGGTTGTGCCCAACGCCATTACCGCGGCTAGCGCCATTCCAAAACCACCGTTTTCAGCGAAGCTTGGCAATTCAATTGTTGCCCAGAAAATGTGATAAACCGCACTCAATATAATGCACAACAGCCATACAGACGGAAGTTTTATGATCTCCAGAATGTCTTTGAGATTTGCTCCTGTCTTATAGGCATCTGAATCGCTTGCGTCGTTATTTTTCCCCGTAAACATCATGATCGTCGCTATCACAATGCACAGCACGGCATACACGATGATGACAGTCTGCATGCCAAAGGATTTGCTCACGTACCAGGCGAAAATCAGCGAGGCCACAGTCATCAATATCGCTTCAAACAGACCACGCGTGCCTTCCAATACACCGAACATACGCCCTTGTTCGTGTTTGCCCCCCAGCAAGTTGGTTTGCTTCAACATTGCTGACCATAATATCCCGACACCGATGACACCCCACAGTGCGTAAATGATCACCAGCGACTGATAGCTTGGGATACTTGCATACCAGAAATAGGTCGCCGAACTGCTGAGCAACGCAATGATCACAAGTTTCTTAGGCGCAACCTTGTCAGCAAGCCATCCACCGGGTAAATAACAGATCATGCAAGAAAGAGCATAAGTGGAGCTCAAATTACCCAACTGAGTTTCAGACAGCTGGAAGACATCAAGCAGTGAGGATTTAAAAATTTGGCGCAGATAAGGCATGCTATAAATTACTGACACCGCCAAGGCCAGCATCAATACCTGCATATAGTTCATCAGGCGTTGTTGGTCTACGTTCTCAAATTTCATAATGGATACTCTGCTGGCTCCAGGTGCAGGTGAATGTCGGTGTAACCGTGTTGCGCCGCAACATCTTCATTAAGAATCACGCCCAGGCCCGGCGTGTCCGGTGGAATAACGTAACCGTTTTCCCATTTAATTGGCGTCTCCAGCAGATCAGCATAGAAGCCGCCCATTTGCTTAATCGATTCCAGTATCAAGAAATTCGGGCTGCACGTGCTCAGCTGAATATTGGCCGCTGCAACAACCGGCCCGCAGTATAAATGAGGTGCAATTTGTACGTAGTACGTCTCGGCCATGCCGGCCACTTTCTTTGCTTCCAGCAAGCCGCCACAGCGGCCAAGATTCATTTGCAAGATGGCGGCAGAGCGATCTTCAAGTACGCGAGAAAAGTCGTATTTGCTGTTTAATCGCTCGCCTGTGGCAACGGGAATACTAGTGCCTTTTGCCACGTGTGCCATCGCCCGGGTGTTCTCAGGTGGTGTTGGTTCCTCTAACCAAAGCGGGTCGAAGGGCTCCAGGCGTTTGGCCAGGCGAACAGCGCCGGCCGGCGTCATTTGACCGTGAGTACCGATTAGCAAGTCTACAGAATTACCCACTGCAGCTCTGAGTTGGCGTGTGTATTCCTCAGTCAGTGTCAGCGAATGCATGGAAAGCTGACGTGGGTCCATGCAAGAGTAGCCACCGGTAGGGTCAAATTTCAATGCAGTGAAACCTTGCGCCACATAGTCTTTTGCGCGCTTGGCAGCCAACTCAGGCGTGGCATACACATCTTCTTCGTCGCCAGGCTCTGCATAGATATAAGAATAGGTACGAAGCTTTTCATGCACTTTCCCACCGAGTAGCTGATACACAGGTTGTTGGCAGGATTTCCCGATGATGTCCCAGCACGCCATCTCAATGCCACTGATAATTGCTCCCAGGGTTAAATCAGGGTGCTGAGTGTATCCAGCGGAGTAGACTCTCCGCCATAAGGCTTCAATTTCAAATGGGTTGCTGCCCACAACATGGCGTTCGAACACATCATCAATTAGAGCTGTCACTCCATGTGGAGAAAATGGCGGGCCATACACTTCACCAATGCCTTCCAGCCCGCATGCGGTGGACAGTTTCACAAAGATGAAATAGCGACCGCCAACACCCGGTTCTGGGTTACCAACTACCCAGGTTTTTACATTTGTTATTCTCAAAATTCGTTCAGCCTAGAAAGCAATATCAGGCACGCACATTACGGTGTTTGTCCGGCCGGCGCAATTTATGCAATCAATAGAGTGTGCGGTGAGAGGTGAAAATATATTTGACCTTAGCTATGCCTCCTATGTTGTTGAGCGCAAAGTGATTTGCCAGAGATGGTCAAAAAACCGGCTGCAAATTCGGTATAAATACTCAATTTCGGTGTGTATTCTTGCGCTCTTAGGCGGGCCCATATTGCTTGCCGCTTGTTTTAGAACCAACAGTAAAAGCGTGTATGAGCCCAGACCGGACAGCTGCCCGCGTGCGTGTGTTTGCAGCGCATGAAAATTGCGGCGGATGTAAAACGATCGCCGTTATTTGCGCCATGCTTGCTGCCTTCAATTATGCCGCGCCGGCAATTGCACAAGACGCATTTAAACGCCCTGCTCACGTTGCTCAGGCGGTTGATTTCTGGAGCAGGGTTTATTCAGAAATTGATACCCAAACCGGCTTCATCCATGACCGGCGAGATCCGCAACTGGTTTACGAAGTGTATCCGCTGGATGCAGGTGACACACCGAGGCGACAGCAGCGAGATATAGATCAAAGACTGAAGCAGTATCGCCGTTTGCTGGCCGATATGATCGCTAGGCAGCCCATCGAATATGACGCTGAGCAGCAACGTGTTGCCGCGTTAATGGGCGCCCTACATCCGTCGGAGAAGCAACTACGAACTGCAGTGAAACAAATTCGTTTTCAGCGTGGTCAGGCCGATCGGTTTGCCGCAGGTGTTGCCAGGCAAAGGCGCCTGGGTGTCGACGTCCGTCAAGTATTGGAAAAGCATGGTCTACCAGTAGAGATTAACGCTTTGCCGCACGTGGAATCTTCGTATAACCCCAGTGTGAAGTCTCACGCAGGTGCGTTGGGTCTCTGGCAAATCATGCCAGCTACGGCGCGACGCTACCTCACCGTCAACAGGAATTTGGATGAACGATTGGACGTGAAGCGTTCTACGGAAGCGGCGGCCAGGCTGCTAAAACACAACTACGGAGTGTTGAAAGACTGGTCGCTGGCCGTAACAGCTTACAATAGGGGACTGGCCGGAGTTCGTCGCGCGATCAGGGAAACAGGAAGCCGCGACATTGGTGTGATCAGCCGGGATTACGAAGGACGTGGCTTTGGTTTTGCGTCACGTAATTTCTACGCCGCCTTTCTTGCCGCACACGATGTATCGTCAGGCCAATTTCCGGCAATTGCAGTCCAAAACGCAGGTATTGCAGGAAATTCAGATGGTGAAACCTTTGCATTACGCCGTTACTTGCCTATCTACGATATAGCCCAGGAATTTTCGGTTCCTGTACTTTCTATGAAGCACGCCAATCCTAAGCTCACAGCGAAGTATTGGAATGCCGAGAAGTGGCTTGAGCCTGGCTACGCTCTGCAAATTCCAGGCAAGCTGGATTCCAAACAGGCCGAGGCAGCGTTGCGCAGCCTGGAAGCCTTGTCTGGCCTGGATCAACAGCAGGCTGATCGTTATTATCGAATCAAGAAAGGCGACAAACTAGCCTTGCTTGCCCGTGATTTCCAAACCGATATGACGCAGCTGATGAACCTCAATGGGGTGAGCAGCGTTCATAGAATATATGCGGGTCAGATTCTGCGTTTGCCGTCGGCGGAATTTGCCTCACTGGCATCGCCGCAGTTACCCATTGCTCAGGCCCCACGTACAAGCTATGCAAAATTGGCTGTACGCGCTGAGCCCAAACCCATTGCTGAGCCAATACGCGGGCAGCTGGTTTACGGTGTGCTACGGGACACTTCTGCTTCGCGTGATGTACTGCGATATGCATTTGAAGCAATGCGCCTGAGCACACCTAATGCATGGGATATACGAGTGGCTTCATCCGTCAGCAGTCTGACAGCCGTACCGGAGAGTATTTCCGCCGGCCTAAGTAGGCGCGCAATAGCAGCTGCAAGCAGCATGTTTGTCAATAATGACTCGCAATTGGCTGCTGATCCAGCGGATTATCTAGTGGCCAGCGATGGCAGTATTGAAATTCAGGTGGGTGAAACCCTTGGCCATTACGCCCACTGGCTAGGTGTTCATTCTTCAGATCTCCGCCGGTTGAACAATCTTTCCAGGCGCCAGGCTGTTGTGGTTGGCGGACGTATTAGGTTGAGTTTTGAAGACGTTGACCGACGGAAATTTGAGCGTTATAGACGACTGCATCATGAAAAGCTACAGCAACGTTATTTTGCGGAGTATCGAATTACCGGCGTTCAAAATCACTCTCTTGGTCGGGGCGATAATCTCTGGGAATTAGCAACCAGTGAGTATGGTATTCCGCTGTGGCTATTGCGTCAGTACAATCCTGATTTTGATTTTGGTAGCGTCCTTGCTGTAAACGAGGTGCTGTCCATCCCAGTCGTAACAGCCAAATCCTGAGCTAACAGTTCATGTTTTAGCAACGCTTTCGCGTCTGACCGCTGGAATATAAAGGGCGCAAAAGGCGAGTAATACGCAAATGACTGTATACCAGCCGCCATACAACGCGAGCAAATCGAAGCTAATCTCGCGATCAAGACAAATGCCTAATACAACAGGTGATAATGCAGACGCAAAAACCATGATTGCTGATGTGGCTGCTTTAATAGAGCCAATATTCGCGGTGCCGTAAAGCTCGGCATAAAAAGGGCTGAGCGCAGTGCCGAGCATGCCGTTGCTGATAGACATTAGCACCAGAAACAGACCTGCCGACCAGGGAGCAGAAAAGTGCGCAAGCGAAAACAGTGCCAGCGCCAATGGTAAGGGAAGCCACGGCACAATGCGTTCTGCGCCGAATAGATCTATCAGGCGTCCACAGGCCAAAGCGGCGAACATGGATGTAATGCCATAAACAACAAACCAGCTGCCCCAGGCTTGCAAAGACCATTGCTTGTATTCTACTAACGCAATTTGATGGAAAATAAAGCCGGTAAAGAGCAGTGCGCCGGATGACACCGCAGGCAAGAGCAGATAAAACCTGAGATCTTTTAGTACCTCCTTGCGGGTCCAATTCATAGATTCTGAGGGTGAATCAATCGCGGTAAGTTGCTCGACGTATTGCTCATGCCTTACCGCATGGTCACGCAACAGAAACGAAATTGCAGGTGCCAGAAAAAGAATCAACACGGCCGCAACGGAAAGCAATACCGTCTGCCAATTAAACATTAGCATTGCGGCAACGATGATGGCCGGCAGAAACGCTTCGCCGGTTCGATAGCCCATTCCGCTTAATGCATTTGCAGTGCCTCGCGCGTCGGCTATGTAGCGCACCATTGTGGCGCTGGCGGCCATCATCATCAGACCTTGACCGAATTGCCGCAACAAGAAAAAAGCAAACAATAGCGTGACAATATTGCCGCCCAGCGCCAGAGTGGCACAGCCAGCCGCAAGGCCAAACACAGTAATTTGAGAAAACACTTTCAAATCGATGCGATCAATGAGTGATCCCGTCCAAACGACGGCTACTGCACTGAGCAATGTCGCCGCAGAGTAAACTGCGCTGAATTCGGCATGGCTCAGACTCAATTGTTGACGTAGGTCAGCGCTGAAATAGGCGATAAAGAACGTTTGTCCTGGTGAGGAAAACAGGGTCATTAAAAAACCGAAGGTTAATAATCGCCACTCGTTTTTTAACATGAAGCAGCGTGTGCCTTGCGGTTTAGCTTAGACCTGAATGTTGTGCAACAAATAGGAGTAGCTAAATCCGGCCCAGGTGCTAGCGCGCATAACGTGTCTGGGTGCTTCAAGAAAGGTTTTTTCCAGGAAGTCATTTACCTGGTTCCAGTCTTTTGAGTAAAACGGATGGCCCTTAAGCGCGATGGGGTGGATGTAGTTTTCTTCACGCTTGAGTATTTGTATCTGTATCACACCGTCACGTAATTGCATTGCGAGTGCATAGGTATGTTCTGAGCCTATGCCCTCTATGGCATTGCGAACGCCCGCTATGTCCTGGTCGGTAAACTGCATTGTCTAAGCCTGTGTTACCCAAAATCCGAAGTGCCCGGCAACGGTGACTACTGTTAGTGTCACGGATTCCAATGCGCCAATAAGGTTCCACGGAGGCGTGAGCCTCGAACAAAGCGGATCTCGACAACGCTGCTAAAGCAACATCGGATGCTTTGAACTCCATCCACTGTTGATTATGCCATAGTTGTTATCTGCAAGGTTGACTACGTCGACCGTCGGGCATTGTTAAAAGTGGATAGTTCTGGGTCGAGCACTAAGGACGCTAAGTGTGTGCGGTAGTGAAGCGCGAAAATTACGCGTTGTCGCGCCGTACCAATGGACTAAACAGGCCGTATTTCCAGGACCGCATAGCCATTACGACCGTAACGCCGTGGCGTTCATCCAGTCTCAGAGAGGAATCTTCATTGTTCAGCTCATCAAATTCGCGAATTAGTCGCAACAACTTGCGCTGAAACTCGGCATTGGAGTTGTTAGATAACATCCCGTTTAGCACCACCAGGCGCTCGCCATCACGATCGAACCGGGTACGGAAGTATTCCCTGCCAATCTTGTCTTGAAAAAAGCGCTGAATAGGGCCGTTGTCTCGCCAGGCGAAGTTGGGTGCGATCAACAACTTAATCCGGTTCTTAGGAAGCAATTCGATGATCTTTAGCTTGTCCAGCTGAGCAAGTTTCTGAATACAGTCGGTTTCGCTGATTTTGTAAAAGCTGCAAATATCCTCGAGTGTCCAACGGTTGAGTGCGCAGATTGTTACCAATAGAAGTTCAAGGTCATCCGCTATCTGCTGCTCTTCCTCTGTGTCCAATAGCCTCAGTAGAGGCGATCTCTCATTCATTTGCTGGACGAGGTCAGATATTTCCATACCCATGATCAAACAGGCTTGCTCCAGCCTCTGTAGCGTAAAGCTGTTCTCGGAAAATAGACGTTTGACGCTAGCCTCCGATAAATCAAGAGCTTGGGCCACGTCAGCGTATGTTTTCCCATGGGCTTTTAACGCTGATTTGAGTGCGTGAATGAGGGGTTTTACTTGCGCCATGCTGCGAATCTCTATAGTCAAGTACTATATAGTAATACTTTATGTGTTATATGGCGCAACTTCACGATAAAAGGTTTCAACATGATACCTTTCAGATAATACTGCTCACCGAATTCAGGCATTCAGGCATTCAGGCATTCAGGCATTCAGGCATTCAGGCATATAAAAATGACCGACAGTAAAAAGAGCCACTCAGAGAACACTTATGCGGTTTTACGTTCTGCTATTCGGGACGGTAGAGCCAGTTGCGTTGAGGCCAGAATACGGATTACTCGCATTAACAGAGGCATTGAAAAACTGCGCCGCTCGAAAAAAGACGCGCGGGATGAATCGGAGATAAGATTGATTGAAATGAAATTGCGACAGAATCTCAAGCTGCGTGAGCGAGTGAACAGAGGTCTGGCCAGCACCGAAGCGGATCTTCAGAAACTGTTACAAATGGAGCAAAAGGAGAGGGCGACTTACCAGCCCGTTTCAATGAAAACATCCAAGGCAACATGGGTGCCGACAGGCACTGAATTATAAGCCACGGTTCTTAATGCGATTTCACTTAAAAAAACCTCTTCAAGCACTTGTAATTAATCATAAAAAAAGGCTAAATCTCGATTGTACGAGTAATTCAGTCGACTCTCTTAAAGGATAAGCGGTTCATATTAAGCGGCAGACGGTTTTAGTGCCTAATGTCTGCTGGTATACTGCTCGAAAAACACGCATAATAATAACCTAGAGTAGTCACCGACTTTTGAACCGCAGTACAATGTCTGCCAGGTAGCTAATGGTGGGCGAAATTGATTGTGGGAGAAGATCATGATGGAAGTGTTGGCCTATCTTGAGGTCGCGTTCTTTGTAGGATCAGTGATTTACGTTGCGTGGTATTGGTAATTGTCACCAGCCTTAGCGCGTGTTCAGCACGTCCAAATAAGCCGTAGTGCAAGTTTCCCAGCCTGCCAGCAATGCATCTATAGTAAATGCATGTCCAATTGATACTTCCTGTAAGCCCGGAAGCAGGCTGAATTCAGTCAAGTTCTCAAGATTCAAATCGTGACCTGCATTCACACCCAGGCCACAATTGATCGCGCATTCTGCTGCAATGCAATAGCGTTCAAATTGCTCATTGTTCGAGCCATCACGCGCAAACGCTTCAGCGTATGGCCCAGTGTAAAGCTCGATACGATCCGCCGCCAAATCAGCGGCGCGTTTTATGTACTCTGTATCGGGGTCCATAAATAAGCTGACCCGGCTGCCAGCATTTTTGCAGCGCGCTATCTGCAGCGCTAATTCTCGATTATCACCGCTTAAATCGAAGCCGTGGTCTGAAGTGAGCTGATGTTGATCATCGGGTACAAGCGTACATTGTTCTGGTTGTACAGCCTCTACCAATTCCAGAAAACCGGGGTAGGGTGTCACATCCGGTCGGTGGCTTGGCTGCGACTGCGCACACGGATTGCCTTCGATATTGAATTCGATATTGCAATGGTCAGCGCACAATGCAGACAGCGGCGAGATATCGCTCGCTCGAATGTGGCGTTGATCTGGTCGTGGGTGCACGGTGATGCCATTCACGCCAGCGTCAATGCTGCGCTGTGCGAATTCTACGACGCTAGGACTGTCACCAGCGCGGGAGTTTCTGATTAAGGCGATCTTATTTAAATTTACGCTGAGTGCAATGCTCGCCATAGGTTGAGTCACGGAATTCGACTGATGCTCTCAATAATGATGGATTGCTTTGGCACATCGTCGTACTCTGCTTCATCATTTAAAAAGAGACCGGTGCGCTGAATTGATATTGTATCGACAACATCTAGCCCTTGCGTCACTTTGCCAAACACAGCGTAGCCTGACTCACCCATTCTGTAATTCAGGCTGAAGTTCATTCGCACGTTTATGAAAAACTGCGCCGTAGCACTGTCAGGGTCTGAGGTTCTCGCCATCGCAAGAGTACCTCGGTCGTTGCGCAGTCGGTTTTTGGATTCATTTTGAATCGGATCGCGTGTCTCTCTTTCGATCATATCAGGCGAGAACCCGCCACCTTGAATCATGAATCGCGGAATCACCCGGTGGAAAATGGTGCCATTGTAATGGCCAGCGTCTACGTATTTTAGAAAATTGTCTACTGTAATCGGCGAACGCTCGTCGTACAACTCCGCTTTGATATTACCGTGATTGGTTTTAATCAGTATTTTGGTACTGACGTTAGCCGGCTCTGCGTTACTTGCAGCAGAGTCCATGCAAAACCCGGAGATAAGCAGGGCGATAATCGAACACGTTGCTAGCGCATAAGCTTTGTTAACGAACCGTTGCGTTTCAGTAAAGTGCAAGCGGATCATGCCCAGTCATTTCCTTTCTTTTTAGGCACCAGTCGTGGTATTACCAGGGCCAAAACAACCCCTAACACCACGGCACCTGCACCATTTACGAACCATTCCTGATTAGAACGTTGTTTGAGGCGTTGATTATCTGCCTTGAGCACGTCAATGCTGTTTTTGTGCGCCTCGTTTTCCTTTATCAGGGATTTGTTCTTCTGGCTGGTGGCTATATGATTTTTTGAGATGGATTCAATTTCAGATAAACGCTGGCTGACACTTTCCTTGTCACCACTGAGACGGCTTACAGTTTGCTCCAGCTCCTTGTTCTTATTGCGAAGCTGCAGAAGTTGTTGCTGTAATGGTTGGCTTTTGGAGGTAAGCGCTTCTATAGTTTTTTGCGCTTCAGCCAAGCGATCTTCCGCAATGGGAATGGCGCTTAGATACTGTGCTGGAATGTAGCCGTCACGTCCATCGACCAGTCGCACATGTACGAAACCCTCTTCTTCAAAGCGTTCAATAACTTCAAGCCGGGTGCCACTGACCAGCCCTTTATGCATTATGGTGTGCCGCGAAGACGGGCCTGTGCGCAGCGGTACATATAACTTGTCATCAACCCAACCAGCTTCAGCCGAAGCCAGACTGCTAAATTGAAGCAGAGCGCACGTTACCAGCGTACTCAATACTAAATGCTTCATCGAGATATTCCTTGTTTCAAAGGCGCAAAATAATACCTGGGGCCAAAATAGCCCAAGTTGCTTAGTACTTTAATGTAAA
>JBCCIP010000054.1:0-37849 GCA_039111475.1 Pseudomonadota bacterium
AAGATTACATTACGACGTGCACTGATATTCACGGCGTCAGAAGCCGTTATCTCGCCCAATCGCTTTCTGAATTAGGTGCGCATTGTTCTAGACCTGATGGCGCATTTTATGTAACAGCTAACTTTGACGCCTGGCATTCGGAACTTAAGGAAAGAGGCGTGCTTAATTCTTTGCAGCTAGCCAATTATTTGCTTGAAAACCATGAAATTGCGACCTTGCCGGGAAGTGCGTTTGGCGTTGAAGACTCTGAACTGTCATTGCGGCTATCCAGTAGCTACATGGATTTCGAGAGCGAAACAGACTCTGCGCGCTTGTTAGATGCCTGGAACAGACATGCAACGGACGAACTTTTCATGGCGCCCGAAATACACCCTAATTTTAACAATGCCATTGCCGCTTTTGCGACATTTGTGGAAGACCTATCCGAGTAAGCCATGCACTTAGTATTCTCTCAATGAATAATGAACACTCTGTGGACGTCGCGGTCATCGGTGCCGGCATTGCAGGAATAGCGGCTGCCCATTACTTGCTGCAGGAAAACGACGGCCTTTCAGTATTACTGATAGACCGCAGTCAACCTATGAGCTTCACTAGTGCCCAATCCGGAGACAACTATCGAAATTGGTGGCCGCACCCCACCATGACGGCGTTTACTAATGACAGTATTAGACTGATGGAATCATTGGAGGCCTCAACGAATACCATCAATATGACTCGCCGCGGATACGTTCTTGCCAGCAGGCGATCAGACATCAGTGAACTAATAAGCGAATTGTATAAAGGCTACGGAGCTAGGCAGCAGATCCGCACGCACGAATATGACTCCGCGCCAAGCTATCAGCGTGCAGTGTCTTCGGCGTGGCAGTCCGCACCCGACGGTGTTGATGTATTAATGAATAAGACTCTAATTCGACGCTACTTTCCGAACCTCGATTCGTCTGTAAGTAATGTCATACACATCCGTAGAGCAGGCGATTTCAATGGCCAGCAGATGGGTCAGCTCATGCTTGAACAAATAAAGGCGCGCGGTGGGAAACGCCTAACAGCAAACGTTTCGAATATTCAGCGAAGCGACGGCTACCAGTTGGCGGTAAGCTCGGAAACCGAGACAGCAAAAGTTCGCGCCCAACAGTTAGTTATAGCGGCCGGTCCTTACACCAAAGCGCTCGCAGGAATGCTGGATATAGATTTACCTATTGAGAATTTCTTCCAACAAAAAATAGCGTTTGAAGACACGCAATCCGCGGTTCCACGCCAACAACCGTTTGCAATCGATCTTGATGAAACATCACTGGACTGGTCAGCAGATGAGCGAGAGTTGCTCCATCGCGACCCTGATTTGGCGTGGCTGACGTCGCGAATGGTTGGCGGTGTTCATTGTCGGCCAGAAGGTGGCGACAATTCTCGGTGGTTGAAATTAGGTTGGGCTTACAATTCGACCGTTAGCGAGCCCAAGGACGAGTGGATAGACGAACCTCAGTTCCACCGGCAATTTCCAGAAATCGTAATGCGTGGCGCCTCCTTACTGCAACCATCATTGAAACGCTACATCAGCGACTTTCCTAGTAGGTTTAATCACTATGGTGGTTACTACTCGATGACCCAGGAAAACTGGCCGCTCATTGGCCCACTGGACGGACGCGGTGCGTTTGTCATTGGCGCGTTGTCAGGTTTTGGTAGCATGGCCTCTTGCGGGGCCGGCTCCATGATTGCCAAGCAGCTTTCGGGTCAGCCACTTCCTGCTTACGCTCGGCATTTAAGTTTGGACAGGTACTCGGATCAAGCTCTGATGAGCGAGCTCTCCAACAGCCAAAACCGAGGCGTGCTTTAGCTAGCGACGCGGCAAGCTTTCGTTCGTAGCGTAATTGATTCGATGTGCGAGAAGCGCTTAAAACTTAAGTAAGGTGAACTCTTTCTCGGCTTTGTCGAAGGTGTCGCGTTGAGCGTCAACGTCCACCGTACTTAACTCAATTCGGTCGTGGAATAAAAGCAACTCACCATCGTGTACCTTGAAATTGGTAGGGTCGATGCCCACGCGCCGCCCCAAGGCAAGGCTGTATGGGCAATAGTCTCCGAATTTGGGTAAGTACTTCTCGGGGTTCATCTCGAATGTCTCGACCTGGGCGGCTGATGTGAAATAGTACACTCTGTTTTTGTATTGATAGACGTGCGATTTGTCACCCAACTCTGCCTGATTGTTCTCAAAATAGGAAACTGGACTGTATCCATGTACACCAATGTTCTTCGGCAATTCTGAGCCGACCGAGCGATGCAATGGGCTCTGGCTACTCGCACATCCCACCAGTAAAACACTTAAGAAAGTGATAAATACGAAGTGTCGATAGGTATTCATAACATGCCCTTTTCCATACATGTATCTTAGGACAAGATGAAATGACAAAGTTCCGTGGTGCGAGGCTGGATACGCCGCAACCTCTACCGATCCAACGTTCTTTGGGGTATCGTTTACGCTATTTCGTTTAGGAGCTTAGAATGCCCAATATGCGCGCAAGAGCCAGGGCGCAACTGCCCCAGGTATTGCTCACATTGCTGAGTATTATCCAGGCGGTGGCCCTTGAAAGGCTTTGGAATGTTGTAGTGCAACGCACCGATCTGTTTGAGCTTACATGGCAGGCAGGTCTGGGTTGGCTTCAGACCGCCAACACGTTTTTCGTCATTGTTGTGATTTGGTTGGTGTACCTTGGCTTAGTGATGAGGTTCCGTTGGACGCCAACGATCGGTGATTTAACGTATCCGTTCCTTGTTGGCGTAGTTGAGTTGTTGCTCATTGAGACTATTGGACTTGAACATCTTGGCGCCTGGTTCATAACCTTCGGCATAGTGTTCGCTTTCCTTCAATGGTTAGCCCACAACCTTTATCGGCGTGCACGCGAAGACCCTGAAAACATTGAGTTCTTTGAGACCATGGGAAAGGCAACCTGGTACGATCAGTTCAAGCGCGCCACTGTTAGCTTGGTCGCCGTTGTTATAGGAATAGTGCTGTGGAGCAGTGATGAGCATGAATGGCTTTCATTAATAGCACTTTTGGCATCTAGCCTACTGACGCTTGGCCACATCTGGGTCTCGGCTAAGTTTTGGGAATCTTCGATGCTGGCTGGAGAGGAAGTAGCGGGCGCTGACTCCTCTTATGCAAAGGCGGCAGCGAACGCTAAATGAATAACGACCAAGGTCGCACGACATGCAACCCAGGCCTAATAGTAAGTCCAGTTCACCATCAGTTGATCTCCTGAACCTGCATCACTAAATCATTCCAATTCCTTTGGTTCTCAATATCATGTTCAAGACCTTGCTCGTCGGCGATTGTAAAACGTTTTAGAGCAGGTGTTTTGCTGGTTGCCTGATACAACCAATACGCCTCTGCCTTGAGTGCTTCATCAATGGGCTTGTCGATAGACTCGTACACTGCTTGCTTGCAGGCATTGATTGATTCTGCTGGAAACCGAGCGATGCGTTTGGCCAGTGTATTTACGTAATCGCTAATTTCAGCTGGATCCAGTGCCTTGTTGATTGTTCCCATCGCCTCAGCTTCGTCTGCATCGAAGTCACGAGCGCTGAGTATAATTTCCAGCGCGCGACCCAGACCGGTCTGACGCGCCATGCGAGATGCGCCGCCACCGCAGGGCAGAATACCCATACCTACTTCCATCTGCATGAATTTAAACTTACCGCGTGCTGCAAAACGCATATCCAACGCTAACGCCAACTCGTGACCACCGCCTCGTGCAAAGCCCTCCAGCTTTGCTATGGTGGCCTGTGGCACCTTGCTTATCCGTTCACAGACCGCTTGCAGGTCAAGCAATGTTGCTTCATCGCGCGTAACCGCTTGGTCCGACATGTCCTTTAAAAGTTCTGTGTCGTAATGGCAAACCCATATTTCCGGATTGGCTGATTGAAATACCACAACCTTAGCTTCACTATCGCGCTCCAGTCGCATAGCGAGACTGTTCAGATCAGCCAGCATCTCCTGCCCCTGCACATTGACCGGGCCAAAATCAAATGTAACGGTAAGAATACCTGCATGGCTTTCAACATCGAATGTAGTGAATCCTTCGTATTTCATGGTGTGTTCCTATGGTTATTCAGTAGTGGTTAAACGTAGTCAAAAATTTTCTGTAGCTAGCGCCGTGTTTTCGCGCTCAACAGGTTTGCAATGAGGTCTTTAATAGCGGCAACTAGCTTTTCGTTCTTAGCATCATCCAATGCATCGGGATGCGGTGATGAAAATTCGCCACGATCATTATCAAAATAGCGGCCGGTTGCGTGGGCAAATTCTGAGGAAAATGCGGTGCGATAAAGAATGTCCACGCCGATACTTAGATCGTTGCCGGCTCTTCCGTAGGCTTCTTTAACCATTTTGCTCGCCAGAAATGATCCAGGATTTACAGCGATAACAGTTGGTCCGTCTGTTGGCAGCGTATTGGCCATGTGAAATGACCACATAGTGATGGCGAGTTTGCTTTGAGCGTAAGCGTCGCTGTCGGACATGGGTTCTTTGCCGCCCAGCGCATCAAGTTTCACCGGGGCTTGCGCTGCGGAAGAAAGATTTACTATCCGACCAGTCGACGAAAGCAGTGGTAAAAGCATCTCGGTAAGATGATAGGGCGCCACACTGTTCACAATGAAGCGCACATCGTGGCCATCATTTGTGCGCGTTTTAGATGTTTTGAATACGCCCGCATTATTAATAAGCACATCCAGGCTTGAGTGCTTCGCAGCAACTGCGCTGGCCAATTCGTCAACCTCCGACAGCTTCGAAAAGTCCGCGCAATACGTTTGGATAGCACCCGCGCCCGCACGCTTAGCAAGTTCAGCTTGGGCTCTGTCTAGCTTTTCTCTACTGCGCCCATGAAGTAGCAAAGTGTGTCCTTCTGACGCTAGACGTTTGGCAGTTTCAAAACCGATACCATCGGTTGCGCCGGTAATTAATAGTGTCTTTACCATGAGTTTTTCCTTTTGCGTCAATTTGAGCGGTTTAGCTATAACGCACCAGTGTGCGGCTCTCGATACTCGTTCTGGGAGAGTGTCCAGCATTCACGTCGCTGGCCAAATCAAGTGCGCTGTGGGCGATGCGAGGTCGATGCGAATTGTCATAGATATTAAATATGGCAACTTCGTCTGGCGTCATATCAGAAAGGTAGAGCCACTCGTGGCTTTCGTTCGCCGTAACGCCAAGAATTTGGCCGATTCTGTCGGGATAAATCAGTTCTATGTCTAACCAGTCTTCTTCTTGTATAGAAGAAGGGCGAATAAAACCCAGGGGTGATGAAGTGATTGCTCGCTTAACTGGTCGCCATACATTAACAAAACCATAAGCGCCATTTCGAAACTCGGCCGCTTTGGCTTGGCCGACAATATCAATTAGGCGTTGTTCTGCGCCTGCGCGGCTGTAGTCTGTATGTACGTTGCGAGCGGGCTTGCGTTCAGCTTCTGGATTGTCTGTTCTAACAGTGTGATCAAAAACAATGACTTCTTTTGCGCCAAGCTTCTTGAGCAGCAGAGCGTGCAGCTCCTGTTCATAGATCGACTGCCAGTCGCTCTGTTGGTCGAATGACGATACTCGGGTAGCTGCGTTGACAAACGCTAGGCCATCACGATCAAAACTTGCTGCGTTATTCACGCCGCGCACATCGTTTACTCTGATCTCTGTGCTGACCAATTCCGGTGAGATAAGATTGCCCACGATGCCATCCACGTCGAAATGAAATGCTTGCGGTGAGTCGCTCTTGATGTGGTAATTCACAGTAGCGTTGATGTTCATTCTGCTATTCCTGTATTCGTTAGCCAGAACCACATCTTCAATTTATTATATTGTTATATGATAATAAAGCTGGTAATATTGAATTCATAATTCGGTTATTGAATATAATTATATGGATACGGAGAGCGTTCGATTGTTCGTGATGGCGGCAGATAGGCTCAATATCAGCGCCGCTGGACGCCAACTGGGTCTCGCGCCAGCTGTATCGAGCGCTCGCCTGGCCAAACTGGAAACACAGCTTGGTGCCGATTTGCTGCATAGGTCTACAAGGAAGGTCTCTCTTTCTATGGAAGGCGCCGATTTCTTACCCTATGCAAGAGAGATTCTTGCCCAGGAGGACGCTGCGCTCGCGGCCTTGGGCCATGCTAGCGCTGAGATCACTGGCACGCTGCGGTTTGCTGCGTCCAGCACGTTTGCGCAACTGTACGTGGCGCCGCTGCTGGGTGATTTTCTGGATAGATATCCTGGCATAAACGTTGAGCTAAAGCTGTCTGATGTGCCGATGGATCTTATTCAAGGTGGGTTTGACCTGGCGCTGCGAAATTCGGTGATTACCGACAGCAGCTTTCGCGGCAGAAAGCTGGCCGATGACACCCGTGTTCTCTGTGCATCCCCTGAGTATCTTAGGCACCATGGTGTTCCGGTAGTGCCGGAAGACCTTACCGCACATCAGCTGCTGGTATTTATGAATGCAAAGCCTCGCGATTTGAAGTCATTGCGAGATGAGCATTCTTGCAGCTACCCACCCAGTGGTTCAAAATGCAGAGTTAGCTGTGACGATGGGACAAGCATGCGCCTGGCGGCAATAAGCGGCGTAGGTATATGCATGAGTTCCATGTGGAGCGTTCACAAAGAATTGAAAGAGGGCTCGCTTGTTCGTGTTCTTCCCGACTACGAAATAGATGATCAATCCGCCATTTGGCTGGTCTATCCCAAATCGAATGTGTTAACGGCAAAAGTGCGTGCTCTTATCGACTTTCTGATAGAGAAAATAGGTGAGCCACCGATCTGGACGCTGCAGTGACAGCTGCACCTGGGTTTCAGAGCATCTCTATTCTTTGCTTCGCGATGTCTTTAAGTAGCGGGCTTTGCGCAGAGCGCTCAAATGCTTGGTCAATCAACTTCGAACGTTGCTGTGTTACTGGCCGGTAGTTCGGGTGGGTGAAAACATAGAATTCGCCCTGATTGAGTGCTTCAATTAAACGCTCACCAACTATAGACGGATCAATGCCATTTTTAACGGCATTTGCTGCGTTGTTTTTCACTGAACCATCGCTTTCAGATTTGGATTTTCGTGTTTTGTATTTGTCCTGGCGATTGCGCTCTGAATCAGAAATTCGGGTTTGGACGAAGGCCGGACAAAGAACTGCAACGTGAATTCCAGAACTCGTCAGTTCGCCTGCCCAACTTTCTGAGAGGGCAACCACAGCGGACTTGGTTGCGGTGTAGGCGCCGGCATATGGAACACCGCCCATACCCGCCATGGAACCTACATTGATCAACCAACCGCCTTCGCCATGCTGTTTGATCAATGGCACGATGGCTTTGGCGCCATACAATACTCCCATCAAATTAACATTGATTGCCCATTCCCAATCCTCGGTGTTTTGCGATTCCAGTGTACCCGATCCGCCACCAATGCCGGCGTTGTTGACCAGCATATGGATGTTGGTAAAACGTTCTGCTGCTCTAATGCCAACCTCAACCCACTGGGATTCTTCGCTCACGTCTAAAGCCACTGTCAGCACGGGCATTCCCAACTGTTCCAGTTCTGCCGACGCCTGCTCAAGCTTTGCCTCATCGATATCGGCCAGCACTAGATTCATTTTCTGCTCTCCCAAGGATTTTGCCAACGACAAGCCAATACCCTCCGCACCACCGCTAATGACCGCGGTTTTTCCAGCGAATTTACTCATAGAACTTACTCCAAGTTTCGTTGATTCGTACTTTACTTGCCCTATACGAACCAGTTGTCAGATTCGTACAGTATTATAGGTTTCCACACGCCAAATTTGCACCGTATGCCGGCCCGCGATTCGATATGTATACCAATCATACCAAGCGAACTAAAGAGGCTGCGCGACATGTATAGCGCCATCGCTTCAAAGCTACAGGTTGCTGTGCATGACCGCTTTCCAGTACGACGGCCGCGGCGACTATTTCACTGGGAGCCTCAAGCGATCAATACGTTTTTGTGATTGTGGTGATCGGGCCGGTGTATTCGAGCTTAATGATGAACCTCCGCTGGACCCCAACGATCGCTGTATTCACTATTGACCTTAAGCCATATCTGGATTTCCGCCAAATGTTGGGAGACGTACAGGATCGCCGCAAAAAAACATTGAGTTCTATCAGTCTGCGGGGAAAGATATCTAACTAACTGGCCCAGCAAAATATCAATTACCAGTGTCAGACAGCTCGGAATAAAGTCTGGTGATTTCGTCCATTTTATAGAGCATCGAATCGGTTGTCCCGGTCACCGCGAATATGATTCTGTCTTGCTTGACTTTTATGCCGCCCTCAAAGGCCATGCTCGCGTAATCCAGCTGCCCTCTAACTCTAAGCAATTTCTTACGTATCTCCTCGGTATTTTCGTCACTCTCCAGTAAGTACTGTAATGCGTTCTCAAACTCAGCCAAATCCAGATAAAAAGCGCTTTGCGAGCCCAGATCTTGCCCATCCCAAAAATTGGCCAGGAAATTCTTGGTCATGCGCTGCGTTAACATTCGCTGACGACCGGAAATATTAATCAACTCGGCGGTGCTTGTGCCAGCAATCGCCTGCAACTCCAACACATACTGATGGGCATCTTTCAAAATTTCATTGCTGAGTTTCAATACTTCCGTGGCCAGAAGCGGGCTTATTGGTTGATTCAATAGCGAGGTGTATTGTTGCCACTGAGTATCGATACGTTGCAATCTTGGCCGTAAGTCCCGGGCAGGCGGAAATGCGCCCAGCTTGGACAAATTCGATTCAAAACGCTTAATGCTCTCGCTCAACTGCCGTTTAGCCGATTCGGACCCTGGTTTAATGGCTCCTAGAAAATAGGCCTTGGCGACCTTTTGTGACAACATGCGCTGTCGGCCTGCCTCATTAATCGCTTCTCCCATGGTACTAACAGCCAGAGCTGATTCAGCCGATAGGAACATTATGCTTAGCAGTGCTACGCGCAATCGAGTAAAAGTAACCATGAGGTGTTTCAGTTTCGTTCGGGGGAGGCTTTGGGAGAACCGTCGCCTAATATCGCATTATTGTTCGATCGAATCAACGTATTGACCAACATAGACGCTTGATCAGACAGCGCATTAAGCAGCTGATGTGAACAGTTTCTTCACATCAGCTTTGGTGATCTTGCCCATGGCATTTCTGGGCAGTGATTCCACTATATGCAGACGGCGTGGTATTTTGTAGTTTGATACGTGGGTGCGAGCCCAGTCTTTCAATTCAGCCAAGGTCAGCGACAGTCCATCTTCCAGGGCGATAGCAACGGCCACCACTTCACCCCAGGTAGTGTCATCCACGCCTACCACAGCACACTCCCGAATAGCAGGGTGGGCAAGCAAGCTGTTTTCTATTTCCAGCGCAGACAGTTTGTACGCGCCAGACTTAATAATATCGACGGATAGACGCCCCATAATACGATAGTAGCCGCGTTCAAGCACGGCCATATCACCTGTACGGAACCAACCATCGCTGAAACTCTCGGCGGTTGCATCGGGATTATTCCAATACTCCAAAAATACAGTGTCGCTCCTTACCTGAATTTCACCCGGTGTGTTTTGTTGGTCTTTGGCAATCGTCTGACCGTCTTCTTCCACCAGGCGAATCTGTACGCCTGGCAATGGTATGCCCACCGAGCCAGGTCTTCGTTCACCATGGAGCGGATTCGACAACGCCATACCAATTTCGGTCATGCCGTAACGTTCCAGCAGCACTTGACCCGTTAGTAGCTGCCATTGCTCATGTACGCGCGCTGGCAAGGCGGCGGAACCCGAAATCATCAAACGCATAGCTGAAAATCCCTGGCAAGCTCGTTGGCGTTCTGACTGCTCAAGAGCTCTGAGTTCGGCAATAAGCTTCACATAAATAGTGGGTACTGCCATAAATACAGAATACCGCTGTTTGGCAACTGCTTTCAGTATTCGCGGCATATCAAAACCGTTTTCGAAAGTCTCTATGCGCGCACCAGCCCATAAGCCGCAGGTGAGAACATTGATAATGCCATGCACATGATGCAGAGGCAGAAACAGCGGAATGCTATCGGTATGTTGCCATTCCCAGGCCTCTAGCAATGTCTCCACCTGCGCCGCTATATTGCCGTGGGTGCTGACCACACCTTTGGGTTTGTTGGTGGTGCCGCTGGTGAAAATCATCATGGCTCGACGCGATCTGTCCAGTGCCGGAAGCTTGACGTTGGCGCCGGCAGGCACACTATCGGCCAAGATCATGTCTATTGATCGCTGCTCGCACATCGTTGCCAATTTGTCGGCACTGGAGTGATGCGCAAACAAACGCTTCACGCCACCCGTCTCAATACAATGCTCAATTTCAGGAATAGTCGCGTGTACATTGAGTGGCATGGCAATACCACCAGCGCGCCAGATGCCCCACTGAAACGCCACGTAGTCAAGGCCAGCGGGTGCCGCGAATGCGACGATTTCTTCATTGAGGTCTGAACTGCCATTAAGTAAACAGGCGGCTACATTTTCCGATGCAAGCAGTAAATCCTCATAGCTGATTTCCTTTGTGCCGTCATGCAATGCGGTGCGCCGCCCAAATTGATTCGCGAGATCAAATAATTGCACTGTTCTCTCCAGGCCTTAAAACCCGGGGCTTACGCTGATTGCCAAATCACACCCTTGTGTTCATCACCCAGATAGTCAGCATAATGGGCTTCTATAACATCACGCTTCAGCTTCAATGTGGGCGTGAGCATGCCATTGTCTATCGACATGGGTTCTGAGCTGAGAATCACACAATTGAGTTTGCAATGCGGTTCCAGGTTTTCATTCGCTGCATTCATATCGGCGTTCATGCGTTCTGCAAGTTGCTCCTGTGTTTGACCTTCTTGCTCAATGGGAACAACAATTGCCATCGGTTGTGCTCGACCAATACCCAAGACGCACACTTGTTCAACATAAGGCAAAGCACCCAGCACGCTTTCTATGGGTACCGGTGCTACGTATTTTCCTTTGGCGGTTTTAAATTGCTCTTTTACACGGCCTATTATTCGATAAGCGCCGTCATCACGCAGCTCAGCTTTGTCTCCCGTTCGAAACCAGCCGTCAACAAAGGCTTCTGCTGTCGCTTCAGGATTGTTGTAATATTCTCTGAAAATGGCCGGACCTCGAATTAAAATTTCCTGCTCATCGGACAAACACATTTCAACACAGCTCAATGGTGTGCCCAGAGTGCCGAGATGGTCAGGATTGAAAGGCATGTTGGTACAGGAAGCGCCTGCTGTTTCTGTCATGCCCCAGCCTTCGGATATTGGCATGCCAATGCCTTGGAACCACTTCAGTAGGCCTGGCGGTATTGGCGCCGAGCCACTCGCGTATTGCTTGGCGTGTTGCAAGCCCAGTTTTTCGCGAATGCCTGCAGCGATTGCCTCGCCCTGATCCGATGCCAACAAGGCTTGTAAATCATCGTCGGGAATAACGGCCAATACTTGCGCTTGAAACTTGGCCCACAAGCGTGGAACTGAAACAAAATTAGTCGGTTTGGCGTGTTGCAGGTCACCCAAAAAGGTGTCTAGTCCGCCGGAAAAATAAATATCACCAAGCTCATAAAGAGAAACCATACTGACCAGTGAACGCTCGGTAATGTGTGCCATTGGCAAATACGAAAGTACTCGGTGTTTTTGTTGCGCCGGCTGAGCATCAATCACACCTTGTGCGGCGGCCGCCAAATTTTCGAAGCTCAGCACCACGCCTTTGGGATTACCCGTGCTGCCGGAGGTGTAAACTAGCGTAGCCATTTCTGTGATATCCGGCGAGGCAATCTCTTGCAGAGGGTCAGTGTTGAGTAAGTCGTTCCATTGATGATCCACCACTTCGGGCGCAATATTTGACTCAGGATAAGCAATCACCTTGATCTCGCGTAGCTGGGCGTCAGCTGCTGCCGTGCCTTCGAGCTTGCCGACAAATGCGGCTTTCGCACCGCTGTGTTCCAGCACATAGGAAATGGTTTTTTCGCCCGCCGTGGTGTAAATGGGCACACTGATCATTCCGGCCATCATTAGCGCAAAGTCGCTGATCATCCACTGGGGGCTGTTTTTTGCCAGAATCGCAACTCTGTCTCCAGGTGCAAGCCCCAGCTCGCGCAAGGCATTGCCGATACTTAGTGCTCGATCAATGGCTTGCTTACAACTCAGCGTGACCCACTCGCCATCAATTTGCTCGTGCATCCAGGACTCGTTAGCCATATTGGCGTAAAGCCAGTGTAAACGGTCGATAGGGTGGCCATAGCGGGAAGTTGAGCTGTTCATTGTTTATCTCTCTTGTGCCTGATTCGCACCCAGTTTACTGAATTCAACGATTGAATCCCATACTATCTGCAAGCAGTGAACATCGGTCTGGCATAATGGCTGCTGGATATACATATAAAGGGTTGGCTATGAAATTACCAGCAATCAAATCACAGCTATTGATCGTCGTAACCACACTGCTGTTGAGCGGCTGCGGCATCAACAATATTCCAAGTTATGACGAGGCTGTGGATGCGGCGTGGAGTCAGGTGCAAAATCAATACCAGCGTCGAGCTGAGCTGATACCTAACCTGGTAAAAACGGTGAAAGGCTTTGCGGAGCAGGAAAAAGATGTGTTAACAAGTGTCGTTGAAGCGCGCGCCAAGGCAAGCAGTGTTCAGCTGCCAGACGACATGCTCAGTAACCCCGAAGCATTCCAGCAGTTTCAAGCTGCGCAAGACCAGCTGAGTGGTGCACTTTCCAAACTTATGGTGGTGGTGGAACGCTACCCCGAACTGAAGTCGAATGAGAACTTTCTGGCGCTGCAAAACCAATTGGAAGGCACTGAAAATCGCATATCGGTCGCTCGCAGGGACTATATCCAGGCAGTGAAGATGTACAACACCGAATTGCGAACGTTCCCCGGTCGAATCTGGCACAGCATTTTGTATTCAGATCAGGAGCCAAGAGAAACATTCTCGGTGCCAAAGGAAATGGAGCAAGTGCCCTCAGTTGAGTTTTAGACGCAGCGCCCTCAATTGATGCAGACCGTAAGATCAGGTGTAACGGCACGCGCACTGGCGGCGACGTTTGGTGCACTGATGTGCCTGCTATCAGGCGCCTCGCTTGCCGCACCTGATTTTCCAGCACTGACTGGCCGAGTGGTTGACCAGGCGTCCATTTTGTCAGAACCGGCTCACGCGCAACTGGAGGGTCTGCTGAACGCGCATGAATCCGAAACCAGCAATCAGCTTGTTGTGGTTACCGTTGCAGACCTGCAGGGGTATGACATTGCAGACTACGGTTACCAGCTTGGCCGACATTGGGCGATAGGTGGCGCTGAGAACAATAACGGTGTATTGCTGATCATAGCGCCTAATGAACGCAAAATGCGCATTGAGGTGGGTTACGGCCTGGAAGGCGCGCTAACTGACGGACTAAGCCGAACCATCATCCAGCGGGAAATCACACCCGCTTTCCGTGCGGGAAAATTTGATGACGGTGTATTGTTGGGCAGCAATGCGATCATACGCGCCATAAGGGGCGAATACGCAGCACCTGAAGACACACCGGGTAAAGTCACAGATGCTGGTGAGATGGTGCCCATTGTATTTTTTAGCTTTATGTTGGGCAGCGCATTGCTGGGAAGAATGAAGCGTAAAGGTATCGCCAGTGGCATTGTGGGCGTGGGTGCCGGAACCGTGGCATTAATTGTAACCAAGGTTTTGCTTACGGGTGCCATTGTTGGTGTGCTAGCCGCTGTATTGTTTCTGATATTTGGAGGCGGGAGCGGCGGTGTTGGGCGCCGTCGGCGCAGTGGCGGCTATTACCCAGGCGGCGTTGGCGGAGGTGGTGGCTTCGGCGGCGGCGGTTTTGGCGGTGGCGGAGGCTCCTTCGGTGGCGGCGGCGCGTCAGGAGGGTGGTGATGCAGCATCTGAGCGAACAAGAAAAGCGTGAACTCTGTGAGCAGATTCGTGGCATTGAGGCCAGCTGCAACGCGGAATTGGTCACCGTTATCACGCAACAGAGTGATGAATACTATTACATTCCCGTGTTGTGGGCGGCGCTAACGGCGTTATTGTTACCTGGCCTGATATCGCTTCTGGATTTACCATTGAACGTAGGCAACACATACTTACTGCAGGTTTCGGTCTTTGCGGTATTTGCCGCAGGTTTGAGTTGGCCGCCCTTAAAGTTCAGGGTTATTCCAAAGAACGTTCAGTACCGAAGAGCGAGCTTGCATGCTCACGAATTATTTTTTATCGAAGGACTGCACATTACTGAAAATCGCTCCGGCGTTATGATTTTTGTGTCATTGGCGGAACGGTATGTAGAGATCATCGCCGACCATGGCATCGCTGAAAAGATTGATCAGAGTGTGTGGGAGGACATTGTGGATGATTTTATAGAGGATGTTAGCCGCGGAAACACGGCCAACGGTTATCAGCGTGCAGTGGAACGTTGTGGAATCCTATTAAAAGAACATTTTCCAGGTGGTTGCAATGCGGCCAACGAATTGCCTGATCATTTGATTGAATTGTAGCTTTTAGCTCTCGGCCGCTCTCTCTTGTGGCGTTCTTACTCGTCCATCGCCTTGGCGAAACAATACATCGTTATAGCTTTGCCCTTCAGGAATGGCGTCTATCAAGGCTTGTTTAACAAAACTAGTGTACACAACGCGCCGGCTGCCATTGTTGCTGAGCGGTGCAGGGGCAATGTGCATCACGTGGGCCAAATGCACGCTGACATCTCCCGGTCTGGCGTTCAGTGCGGCAACAGGCAAATCAGGCGTTGACTCATCAACTGGCGGGTTGGCGTGATTGGCCGAACCTGCCAAGAACTTTAGCTGTCCATTATCTGCAGAAGACTCGTCCAATTGAATGCCTATATTCAAACTAGGGCAAATCAGATGATGCCCGCCCATACCGCAATCACGATGCCAGGGCAGGTCTGACATGCCTTCCACTACGTCTGAGTTCTTAATGACGACGCTCACGCCATCCATACGCATGCCAACTGGTTGCAGCGATTCCTGCAGCAGTGCCGCAATCTGTTGAAGGCGAGGGTCTTGTGGCAAACTCGCGAACAACTCGGAGTTTCGTTGCAAGTACGTCAATCGGCAGCATACTTCATCGCCGTTTGACTTCCTGGCCCACCACGAGCGTCCATCATCGGTACGCGCCTCAGATTTCTGCTTCTCCACATCTAGGGAAAAGGCTTCGATCTCAGCATTGCCAAATACATTCTGAATGTGCAAGTAACCAGTGGCGTGTAGAAAGTCGGCCAGCTCTTCAGGTGAGGATTGTACCTCGGAGTAGTCAAATCGGTGATGAATATTCAGAGCGGCAACATCAGCTATGTTCTTATCAGACCAGATAGGCCGGTCAAAATACAATGCCTGTAATGCTGGCTCCCATTGCAGCAACCATGCGATCTCGCCTCGAGAAAGTGTTAACTGATTTGTATAGAACAAGCCGGTAAGAGAAAACTGCTGCGAGACATACGCCTCAAACGCTTGTTCAGTAATATCCGCAACAACGTTTGCATCATCGCTGCCAGTTGAAACCGATATTGTCTCGCCATCGGAAGAATAGCTGTATGCGGCACCGGAAGGCAGTCGCAGCGCCAGTGAGCGGGCATCACCCAGCGCAAGCGCAGCTTCATTAAGGCGAGCAGAAAACGGCAGAATGGATTGATGGTAGGTATCGAACATACTCATAGATCGTAATGTAATCCCGATTTCCGCTCTCGGTTGTGAAATATATGTATAGAAGTAGTCTCTCCAGCCGAGTGGTACCATGAACGCGATCTCCACCGACGAAATCAACATGGACTCGCTAGACTCATCAACCCAACTCTATGAAAACAGCCATTTTGAAGGATTAGATTGCGAAGAGCAGGTGCTTGCCGGGCTGGAATTTGAATATTGTGAGTTTGAGAATTGCAACTTCAGGGAAGCATTTTTTAATCGCTGTACATTTCTGGACTGCCGCTTTGTCAATAGCGATCTTAGCCTGGCCAAGTTAGGATATAGCCGGTTCTCGCAGATCAGCTTTGAAGACTGTAAGTTACTGGCTCTGAATTGGACGAATGTTTCCTGGCCGTCTTTTGTACCTCGCGCGGTGTTGAGCTTCCATCGTTGCCAACTCAGTAATTCCACATTTTATGGCTTAACACTCAATGAGCTTGAGATGGCAGAGTGCCGAGTGCACGATGTTGATTTTCGAGAGGCTGACTTAAGCAGCTCAAACTTCGCCGAGAGTGACTTCGCCAGCAGCTCGTTCAGTAATACTGACCTGTCAACAGCAAACTTTGCCGATGCGTACAACTACACGATCGACATTCAAAACAACAACGTGAAGGGTGCTACGTTTTCGCGCCAGGAAGCAACGTCATTGCTCGAGAGTTTGGGTATCATTCTGGTCGATTAACGCGGCTTCCTCA
Source organism: Pseudomonadota bacterium (assembly GCA_039111475.1). Classification (GTDB taxonomy): domain Bacteria; phylum Pseudomonadota; class Gammaproteobacteria; order Pseudomonadales; family JAUIET01; genus JAUIET01. The sequence continues at coordinate 16,410 of JBCCIP010000054.1, forward strand.
GCCTTGTTGTTATCGCCAGGTTGCGCTGCAAAGAATCTGAAAATCACATCGAACGGGTCATTCGTTATCTTCAACAAACGCCGAGATGTAAAATGCGTCGGCCTGCTCCTTTACTATGTAGGGCTTGCGCTCTATATGCAATGAACTTATTTTCTTCTCATTCAGCAGCTGGATCAATTCTGTCGCTGCAAACTTTTGGAAATAATACGGTCGGCAGGTGAAATACAACAGCCCGCCAGGTTTCAATATTCTGCACATTTCAGGAAGAAACTGATTTTCAAAATGATGTGTGTATACGCCAACACTTATAACGGCATCGTATTGCCTGTCAGCAACTGCAACCGGTTTGCTGTAATCAGTATTCGCCAATGAACGGTATGAGCCGGATGACCTGGCGACCTCGAGCATATCATCTGAAAAGTCCGCTCCATCAATAAGCTCAATGCCTTCACCGCGCAGAAGTATGGCCACTTGTCCGGTACCGCAGCCAGCGTCGTAGACTGTGGCGGTCGCTCTGGAAGCGATACCATCCAAAAGCCTGCAAAAAGCGTCGACTGCAAGTTGCGGCGCTATATAGCCCTGTATTTCGAGGTCGCTGTCGTAGCGCTCGGCCCATTGATGGTAGAGGGCTTTAACTTCATCTGGATTGTCCGAAGCCGAAAGGCGGGCTATCAGTTCCTGGGCAGTGAGCTCTGTATCCATTGCTGACGCCGCGTTCAGTATGAAAGGAGGCGACGAACATCGCATAGTGAATCAGGCTCACCAGCGGCCTCTCTTTCAACGAAAGTGATCAATGCTAACTCGTGATCGACAAGAAATTGAACGTCGACCATATCTTGTTTCGGGGCAATTGCCAGTAATTCTTCAAAGCGACCCAAAGCGCTGGCCACCCGCCCGCGCATGTAAGCTATGACATCTGCGTGTGATAGCCTTAGGTAGCTTTGAAATGCTTCGCTCTGCTGGTCGAAGGGCGTGTCATTATCAATGTGTTCCCCGTGAAAGCGAAGCACCTTGGCCATTCGCTCTCCGGTGACTAATTCCAGCTGCGCCAAAGTGCGCCACATTTCCATGAAAATTTTGTCTTGTTGAGCGTTTGCGCGTGCGCTAAACGCAGCGAAACCAAGCTGCTCACCCCGCCAGGCCGCATGAATGCCTACGATATAGTTATCCATTAGCAAGGAACTCTGATTCCGATTAGATAGCATGACCTGGCTACGCTAATACAACTTAAGCATTCTGTGGCTCAGCCTCCATCGGGATCATTGGAGATATAAGAGTAAACATCGCTAACGCAATTCCTGCGTACATGCCGTCGTACCAGCAGAAGTCCGAAAATGGTTTACCAATTGCCATAGCCCAGACACAAAATGCAGCAACTGACACAAGTAGCTGACGAATATTGTCCACTTTCAATGTAACGCGTAAGTACAAGTAAGTTAATCCCGCAAACATCGCAACTGCGCCAAAGGCAACGATCTCCTTAACGGGCTCATCTCTGCTGGTTAACATGGCAATAATGGATAAATAGGCGCTAATGATTTCACCGGGAATCAACTTCAGTAAACGATCACCGTATTCATCAGAAGGTGCGGATATTGGAGCCGGCGCGCCGGGCGCTTCATCACCATCCGGAATTCCGCCTCTTCTTTTCGTTGTTGTTGACGCCGCAACTTTTGCGGTAACAATTGCTCTACCCATGGATTAATTAACCTTTATGCTGTGCTTTATCAAAAGATCATTTGCTGAGTTTCGAATTTCAATAAAATATTCACCTCGCTTGTTCAGATTTCGAAAGCGATTCTTGTTAAGCACAATCTGTAACTCACCGCTACTGTCCCTGTATTTATCGCATCTGCGCGTTTCTGGCCCGGTTATCTCACATTTTAAATTGTCGCCATTGGGACTGGCTTGAAAGTATACGCGACCGCCCGCGGCCATATTTTTGATGCTGCTATCGCACGCATCGTACTGGTCGCAAACCACTAAACTGTCTGCATTTTCTCGCTGGAGATAGTCAAGTAAACGCGTATACAAAGCGTCGTCACTGTCTTCGTTTAGTTCGTATCGATGCTGTTCAAATTGCGATTTCCACTCGCCAAGTGCAGCAATGCGCGTATTAAGGGTCAGTTCTTCATTGGCTGAAGCTTCACCATTACTTGCGCGTAATGCCAGTAGTTCGTCTATGTTTGCGAGCTGAGACTCCAGTTCTTCGCCATCTGCAACACTTAGCACTGTAGGGCCCTGTTCAGGGTTCGCATACATTTTTTTGACCTCTGCAAGGGCGTTTGCAACCTCAGCGGTGGTCTTGGAAGGATCACTAATTGCGGCAATCGCGTTGTCGTAATTGCGCTGAGCAAGCGGATTGACCTTGATGGTGACCGGGAATTGCTTGGATGCCCGTTCGCTGTCACCCTCGGCTGACACTTCTAGCGTTAATAGGGCCTTAGGGTTGTCTGCGGAATCTACATCGGTCGCTGTCACCCACCAAGTCCAGCGCTTTTCGCGCACGGGTTTTGTCAGTGGACCTGAAGACAATAGCTCAAGATCGTAATCGTCTGTGTACGATACCTCTCTATCCTCATCGACAAATTGCTTTACGCTGACCAATGTCTCAACGCCAACAGACAATTCCTGCGGATCAATTTTCCATTCCACTTTTGGCTGTAGTGCAAAATAGGCGGCGATAGCGACTAGCGCCAGACCAAGCACGGCAGCGATCGCTTTCGGGTTGATACTACTAAGGGTTGTGGGTAACTCTACTGTAGGTGTGGGCGATACCGGCGGTGGCGCAGGCACTAGCGGCTCATCCTGCCGGTCAAACAAACGACCGTCCGGCATACGCAAATACAAAACGGGCGTGCCCCACTCAATGGTACCGCTTCTACCGGCAAGTATGGCTTTTCTCCCTTGCGCTGTGGCTTCATCCACGGGGTAGCCTTCAACCAGCCGAGGGTAGAATACTCTGGCAAAATCGATCGCGGCTTTGTCGGTGATGGGAAACTGCATAGCCAGTACAGCGGGTACTCCAGCCATCACCAAGCGATTCGCTACTCCGGAAAATGGTTGATCCTCATCTGTGCGTGCCGTGTCACAAGCGTTTAGAAAAACAAGGCGGATGCTGGGCGCATCTCTTAACACCGTACCCAGGGTTTGGGCATCCAACATAACCGCATTTTGGTTCTCATCTTCTAGAATAAGTGCACCGGCACCGGTTTTGTGATCGTATGCGCCATGCCCCATGTAATGCAATACGTGATATTGTTTTGCCACAACGGCTGAGAGCAAGGTATCGGGTGTAGGGTGCTCTAGAAAGTCAACCTCAACGTTACTTTCGCCAGCCCAGCTTTCTTCGATTAATTTGCGCTCTTTTTCAAGGTCCAGCGACGCAACGCCATTAGGGCTGGACATAACCACTAAAATACGCAGCATGACTGGCAGTGCGTGCTGAGTGGGTTTTCGCTGTACTTCAATGAATCGAACAATCGGTGTTTGTCGACTAAGTGTCAGATACTCCATGGTGTCGGATTCGTACGCAAACTCCCATGGAATTTGAGCTAAGGCACTCACACCAGGATCATCAAGATTCAGGTGCAGCTTTATACGCAAACCCACTTCAGAGTTGTCTGACAGCGCCGCATAGCTGCGCTGATACATTTTGCCTATAGCACCAGAAAACAAAGCGTCATAAAGCTCCTTGCCCAATTCATCGGGTGTGGGTACTTCTTCCGACTCAAAGGCGGCCTCGCGCGTTGCATTTCCGCGAACAGAACCACCAATTTGGCGAATTCGACGCAGGGTTTCCTCAATATCAAACGGCAGAATTATGTGTTCATTGGCACTTCCCTGCGGTGATTCAACGCTAACATCATAGCCGTTGTCTCGTTTATTGCTGATTCGAATATTGAAATCTTTGTATTCCATCGCATATTCCTTTCTTATACGCGCCTAATGGTGAATGAGCGTGTGACCGCGGTCCAGGTGTCGGATTCTTCTTCTACATCGAATACGGCTTCGCGATATTTTGGTCCATTGTAGGCCGCTTCAAACTGGCGCCTCAGACGTTGACTCTCACTTCTGGTTTGGGTTGAACGTAAAGACTCTTGCTGCAACCATTGAAAGTCTGCTTCGCCACTGGTCACAAATGCTTTCAGCGCACCAACACCCTTTGGAGCGCTGAATCCCTTAGGCAACCCTAACCTAATTCGATTCTTACCAGTGCCAATGCGTACCTTTTGGCCAGCACCAATCAATTCGCTACTGGTTCTAGGGGGCCACAAAAGGCTAATTTTTCCGCTCAGCCCGAAATCGAGAACACTGAGATATACGTCAGAAGCTTCATGATTGACCAGCTCAAATGCAATGTAATCACCCTCGTCAAACACCCAATCTCCACCGTTAATCGTTTGCCATTCTCGGTTTTCGTCCAAACGGTACACATTAAATTCGACATCCATATAATCGTCTGGGTTGTCCAGTCTCAGCGCGTTGCGGTAGCGCGATATGGATTCAAGATTTGTTACCAAGGTGTTAGTCACTCCCTCCTTATTCACCGCGTGTAACGGCATGGCAATATCGCCTTGCTCATTAACAAAAACCCAACTTTGCTCGCGAATGTCTGACAGCGTTGGAACAGGTTCGCACGAGGCCGAACGTGGTGGTAATCGGTAGGCTCGAATCTCGGCTGAATTTACATTGTCAGCCACAGTGAGTAAATCAGATTTTGCGATGCCTTCAGCAAGGTCTTCAGAATCTTGCGCCTGACTTAGGTCAATCTTCAATTGAAATTGCTGCGGTGCTGGTTCCGCTTCAATACAACGGCTACCTACAAGAATTTTCTGTGTTGCGGTATTAATGATTGCTTCAGACGACAAGGAGTCAACAGAGTCGATCTGTAGCGTTCCCAGTGGCGTTACATCATCTTTCGATTTCGAACCAGGCGGTAGTACCGACCAGATGGATCCCGAAACCAAGCCGTGAGCAGCGCCGCCTCCCAGTACAACACGATCACCATCAACATCTTCCACCGGCACAAACCGTATCGGCGTTATTTCTCTGGTACCGAAAAGTTCACGGTCTTTGGCGCCCTCTATTTGCGGGTTTTGACTTGGGTATTGTGTGTTGACATTGCGATGCGCTTCTTCAAACACATCGCGATAACTGGTGCCAGGTTGCGCTTTTAATAAGGCATTCACTAAGAAATGAGTCAACGCTCCATTGTGTATCGCCTCGCCTCCGTCTTCTTGGGTCAATTCGTGGGAGTATTCGTTGTCACGACATCCCGAAATTACAACGTAGCGGTCGCTTAGGGTCATCCAGTCAGTGCCATCAACACTTCGTGTTGAGATAGCTTGCGAAATACCCATTTCTTCCATTGAACGATCATCGTCAGGTATGCCTCTTATTTTCGCTGCGAAAGCATCGCGCGTGACGGTACCAGAGTGGCAGCAATCAAACGTTAAAGAGAGATAGCTGGTTTTATTGCTTACTCTTGCAATCCAGTCATTTATTTCCGTATTGGCAATATCAAGATTTGGCAATGGCCGGCGACCGGTATCGCAGGGCATAATAGTACTGTCTTTCCCCGTACCCTTGCTTAGCGTGGAAGCCCGGCGACGCGAGCCATGGCCACTGAAATGAAATACCACAACATCGTTGGTATTAATTTTGTCTAGCAGGTTTTCCATCGCCGCAACAATACACTTGCGGGTAGCGGCACCATTGTGAAGTGCCTGAATATTTTCGGGCTCGAAATTGAAATGATCGATTAGAACTTTACGTAACAGCTGCGCGTCATTAACACAACCTGATAGTTGCTGGCTTTGATCAAAATTCGGATATTCATCAACTCCAATAATCAGCGCATGCTTGCTCATGCTGTCCACCATTCCAATTATTTATAGTTTTTCCGCGCATAGTGGCGGACGGAATGTAAATTATTATACGGTGTTGATAGTATGCTGTCTCCCTAAGTTAACGCTTATATATCAATAAGATGGGGAAATAAAGAATTAACCCTGAATCAATCTTTATGGCCGCTCACCAGTGTCAGCAATAACCGTGTCCTTGCGGGTGATCATTCCATCAAAATGTTCGTCAGTGACATTCGCAACCAACAATACCGCACAACTTTTGCCTTCGTTGGCAATTTAGAATGGTATGAAGCCTGACTGAATATAAACTTGCGTAACATAGCCGCCTATGACGTAATATCGAGTGGATCAATTCAATAATTAGAATTACTGGGGATTGCATGATCACACGAAAGTCGTTTCCTGGCGTTTTCGCTATTGTCGCAACATTCTATGCAAACGCTGTGTCGGGGCAGAATCTTGTCTTAGAAGAGGTAATCGTTACGGCGCAAAAACGCAGTCAGAATCTGCAGGATGTGCCCATCGCCGTGTCCGCCGTTAGTGGGGATAAAATCAATGCTGTTGGTATAGTCAACCTTCAGGAAGTGACACTCTATACGCCAAATGTGAACGTAAACTCGGGTGCTTCACAACCTAATCTGTTTATTCGAGGGGTTGGCTCGGGAACTAATACAGGGTTTGAGCAGTCTGCCGGTTTGTTCATCGACGGAGTGTATTCCGGCAGGGGGCAGCTTGCAGGCGTGCCTCTCACAATGGATTTACAACGGATAGAAATTCTAAAAGGCCCACAAGGCATACTGTTCGGAAAAAATACAATTGCGGGCGCTATTAATATCATCTCTGCGCCTCCTAGCCGTGAGCGCCTCTCGTCAATCGACGCGTTGTACGAACCATCTCACGGCGAAGAACTTCTAACGGTGGTGATTAATGGCCCGCTAAGCGAGCGTTTAGCAGGCCGCCTTGCGGTTCGCCGAATGGCTATCGATGGCTGGTGGACCAATGAATTTGACGGCGGGGAAGGGCCTGAACAGGAGAACTGGTATGCGCGTGGAGCACTTCGCTGGGAGTTTGACGATATTGATGTGACTGCAAAAATTGAGTATGGCGACTTTGATCGGCAAAACGCGCCGCAAATCGTTTATCAATCCGATCAGCCTGTGAATTTTCTGGGTGATCAGGTATTCCCAGTCATCAGTGACGGTGATCGCGGGTGGGTGGATCAGGGGTCTAGTGATCAAACAGAAACGAGTGTGTTTGCATTAACCGCTAATTGGGATCTGAATTTTGCTACCTTGACGTCGCTCACTGCGTACTCGGCCTACGACACTTTTCGTGAACAGGACTCGGATTACAGCGCAACAGCCGCGCTGAATCGCGAGCTTGATGAAGAGTACGAACAGTTTAGCCACGAATTCCGCCTGGCTTCACCCGGTGGAGAGACTATCGACTGGATTGCAGGAGCGTATTATCAGACTTCCAAACTGGATGTTAGCCGCCTGAATTTAGGGTTGGATTTTGCACTGCTGGGCCCATTATCTGTTCCACCGTTGGTAGGAACCCAGCCCGGAAGGCCAAACCTGTTTAATCAAGACTCAGACAGCTGGGCGCTGTTTGCACAAGCAACCTGGAAGATAAACGATCGATTACGCAGCAGTTTGGGCATTCGCTACAACGAGGAAGAAAAAAAGCTGTTAAAAAGCAGTTTTGCCGAAGGTTTGGGTGCCCGTGCCGCGGTTAACGGGCCCGCTGCCCAGATTATTGTGTTGGCCAATCCGGTCAATGGCGGCTTGATTTCAGACGTACGAAGTCATCAGTTCCCGCCCATACATCGTAAGGAAGACAAAATCACCTGGTCGGGCAATTTACAATGGGATTTTGGCCATGATGCTATGTTGTACGCGTCGATAAGTACCGGATTTAAAGGCGGTGGGTTTGACGAATCGTACAGTGGCGATGATGGCTTCATACGCACGGGAAACCTGTTTACTGGCGAACCGGATGGTGGCGTTATCATCACGGACACAACAGCAGATACTTTGGCATACGATGAAGAGACGGTGTTTGCCTACGAGCTAGGTTTAAAAACCAGTCTCGCCAAAGGTGCAGCTACCTTAAATTTAGCCCTGTTTCGTTCTGAAAACGAAGACTTACAGGTCAGCGCGCTAATCGGCGACGTATTCACCGTGGGTAATGCGGGGAAATCGATTAGTCAGGGCATAGAGCTGGACGGCCGTTGGCGTCTAACAGAGAGGCTGACTATTAGTTCCGCAGTGGCATACCTCGATGCAACGTACGATGAGTTTCTGGGTGCCACTTGCACACTTCCCCAATCGGCTGACCCGGTGAACAATCCTGGATGTTTGAGAGAAGATGGTAGCAATATTTCAGCAGGCGAGTCCGGGGGACAAAACCTGGAAGGGGAAACTTTGCTGTTTGCGCCGAAGTGGAGTGCCAATTTTAGTATGGAGTTTGTCCAACCACTCAGGCGAAATCTGGCGCTGCGCGCGAGTGTCGACATCAACTATCGTGATGAGTTTTACTCCGCGCTGGATCTGGACCCCAATACAGTGCATGACTCTTCCACCAAACTGAACGCGCGCATTGGCATTGGTAACCCGGATCGCAGTTGGTCTATTGCCGTCATTGGCAAGAATCTGACCGATGAGAAAACCATGGTTTGGCGCAATGATGTTGCTACGACTAACAGTAACAGCTACTTTGGTGTGCCCGAACGCCCCAGATCGATTGGTCTGCAAGCGCGATACGCCTTTCAGTAAGCGTTCTTCCTACCAAGTGATACTATCAACTTCGTGTTGGAGTCGACTTTGACTCTGCTGAGTTCGTCAACCTGGAGATCTTGAGATGCGTGCAATAATTGCAGTAATGGTTTTTATTCTTGCGCTGTTAGCTATCTGGTACTCCGGAGGCAATTCGGATTTTGACGGCGTGGCCTATGTAGAGAAACAAACGGGATCGAGTCTGGATTCTCAACTAGTTGATGTAGGCGAAGTCAATCTTCATGTTGTATTTGCCGGCCCCGCAGACGGTGAGCCAATTATTCTAATCCACGGCTTTCCTCAATTCTGGTATCTGTGGCGCCACCATATCTCTATGCTGGCTGAGGCTGGTTATCGCGTTGCCGCACCTGATTTGCGCGGCTTTAACCGCTCGGATAAACCTGCTGGAAAAGCAGCTTACGAATTCAAGGACTTTGCGCGCGATATTATTGGGTTAATGGACTCACAACAGTGGGCGAACGCGAATGTTGTGGGTCACGACATTGGCGCGCGGGTTACCTGGCAGTTGATTTTTGATGCGCCGGAGAGAATTTCTCGCGCTGTTGTAGTCAGTGTGGGCCACCCTCTGGCGTTTGAGGCGGCTACCGGCGAGTCTGACGTAAGTTGGTACCGCACCTTTCTGCAGTTACCGCTAATTCCAGAATTCTTCTCTCGCGTGGGCGGCCTGTCTTTCCTTGCCAACACTTTTCGAGGCGAGGGCATGGAGAGCAGTTTTTCAGAAGAAGACATAGAGATCTACAAGAAAGCCTGGGACCGGGACCATGCGTTCGACAGCATGATCGGCGTGTATAGCCACTTCGACGCAGTGATTGATACGATACCGCAAGATGGTGTGCCGTCTATGCCTGTCTTGTTTCTCTACGGCCTAGGTGATGTATACATTTCTAACGAGGTGGCGCTGGGCACGAAACAGTATTTGAGCGAGCAGCACGTTAAAATTTATCCGAAACTCAGTCACTGGCTTCTTGAAGAAGACCCTGAGATGACTGGTAGGGAAATACTTGATTTTATTTCCGAGGGCATCGGTCCGTCTACGAGCTTTTGATCAGAGCTGAGATGCTCTGAAGAGTTTTTACATTGAAGCCCTTGGAGCGAAAAGGTTAAGCCGTCTGTTCCTCCACTGCCCGCCATCCAGCATCAAACGCCGCATTCATCAAGGCCATCGCTTCCGAATCCGAGTTGGCAATTGAAATACGTCCGAACTGTTGTCGACCAATTTCATGCGGTGCCTGTCCTTTTTCCCATTCCGGATCGTCCAGCGAAAGATAGGTATACGCGTAACCATGGGGTATGCGGTTCACAGTGATGGCTTTAATATCAGATTCGTGATTGAAGCCGTGCTTACCTAACAATGCTTGTAGCTGATCGCGTATATCTTTCTCGTAGCTTGCAAACGGTGTAGCGTACACTTTATGGCGGCCTGTGCGCAGCACATCGCGAGCTGTCGCCTTTGTGTTATGTTGCGGAATGGGTGAAGACATCATGAACAAAGCCATTGGGTCGTCGGCGTTACGCGGAGGCTGGTAGCCACCGACGCTCATAGTGGGCGCGGCGCTTACCCATTGAAATGAGTCATAGGGGCTTTGATACATGCTTGCACCCATTTTTGAGAAGGCTCGGCCATTGTCGAGTAACACATTGGCGTAAACGAAAGGTGCCTTCACACCGTACTTTAATCCTTCCTTTTGCGTCTCAGGTAGCTCGGGACAAAGGTGAGGAATAAAACCGTTGTAGCAAGCCAGCACGCAATGGTCAGCCGTTACTCGAAGTGGCTTACCATGCCGTACATAATCTACCTCTACGCGTTTGCCATCAATTTCGCGCACACCAACAACGGTGCTGTTTAAACGAAGGCGCGTGCATTTGTCTTCCTGATCCAATGCGTCGTAGTCAAACCTAGCGATCGCAACATCTTCCGTACCCTTCATGCCTGGCGCCACGTCAGGTATTAACTGCTGCACAATCAATCGAGCTACGGAAGCGTTGCCATCGGGAAACATTCGCACTTGCATTATGCTGTCTACCAGGCTCAAACCGATTGAACCAATCAGCTTCCCCACCCAACCCATGGATCGTATGCCTCCAGCCACACTGGCGAACGCCTCGAGTACGCTTAAGTTCCAACCTCCGATACCGGCATAGATAAGAGGGCCGGCGTTGAGTATGGGCAGCGTTTCTTCAGACAAGCCTACCTTGTCCACCAGGTATTGGTTGTAGCTGACTGAATTGATATAGGCCCACTTCTCGTGCAGCGAAAGCCCGTCGAGGAAATCTCTGTGGCCGCCAAACAAGTCGATCAATTTGTCTTGCTCGACATTCTGAATAGGCAGTTCGCGCACCGCCTGTTCATAACCGTCGGCACCCTGCATCATCATAGTCCAGTTTCCGTTTACCGCGACGTGACCATTGTCTCCCGGTACGGCCATGCCCATGTCGCTGGTTAGCTTGCCGCCAAGGGTGTAATCGTCTGGCGTCATACCATCCATCGCTTCAATGAAATCTTCATCAATACCAATGTCGGCGAGCAAGCTTGCGGCGACTTCGCTGTAGCCAGCTGGATCTTCCAGGTTCTGAGCACCGCCAATACTCAGCAGCATTCGGCCATTGTGATGAAATTCGTTGCGCTTGGCATGGCCGCCAAAATCATCGTGATTGTCGAGTAACAATATCCGCGCATCGACGCCCCTCTTTTTTCGAAAGTAATGGGCTGCGGCCAGACCACTCATGCCAGCACCCACTACCACCAGGTCGTAGTGTTCATTCAGTGCCTGATATTCGCCTGGTTTTTCGCCGCGCCAGGCCAGCGCGTGTGCTACTTCGAATGAACCTTCATGACTGCCACGCATGCCCGTAAGCGTTGGTGGATAATAGTTCGGGCGTAACGCAGCAGCTTCGCCGGAAGGTGGCTTAGCGTCAAAGTCAGCGCTGACTCCTGAGGCCTGCAGAAGCATGCCACCTGCGCTAATCGTCAATCCTTGTAGAAGGTCTCGGCGAGTTATGTCTTTTAGCATTGTTACCTCCGCGGGTTTGCGTGATGTCGGGTTGGATGAGTCACCAACTGTACTCCAACGGTTTGACTAAAAGCTATTTCTCTACCGCTGGAATTACGTTGTAGTGCAAGCCAATAATCTTCCATTCACCATTAATCTTATGCCACACGTCAGTCTCGTAGGCCTTTGACGTAGACTTTGTTCCATCGGCAGCACGCGTGCGGTTTTTGATGAAAGACGTCGCGATCGCGGTATCACCGCCGGGCATCACTTGCACTTTGAGATCCGACATTTCGTTCAACTCAACACCGCCGCCCGCCTGTATTAACGCCGCCCAGGTTTTGTGGTATGCGACCATGTCCACTCTCTGGTTGTCTCCGAAATACACTATTGCGTCATTGGCATAAAGGCTAAAATAGGTATCGACATCGTTGTTTGTGTACGCGCGGTCAAACGATTTGATGGCGGCGTGCAGTTGCGCATTGTGCTTGGCCATGTTCTTGGCATGGTGTTCTGCCATGGCAGAAAATGACAATAAGACAATACCAAAGCAGCTTATGATTTTTCGCATGGTTTCAACCCCTGATTTCGCATGTTGAGAGTATACTCAAACCTCAATAGTGGGCGTGAATAAAGAGCCATTAAGGTGCTCCGGATCGGTATCACCAGAAATTCAACCATTTAAAAGGTGTTCAAAGTGAATAATTCTGTGCATAGAGTTCTTACAACTGCCATTGTCACCTGCCTTAGCGTCGCAGCTCTAGCCGCTGATCAAGGCCGTGCAGGCACCCAACCAGTCGGTATTGATAAAACCAATGCGCAGTTTGGCCCCAATAATCGCTGGGCGTTCAGCCACATTCGAGAAATATACCCCACGGCGCTGATTGAAAATAATCCCGCTTATGTCAGCCCGTTGGCGGGCACACCTAAGCACCCTTCGGATGTAACGATTAATTTCCGCGGTAAAGAAACCAGCCTGGACAGTTTGGCTAAGAAAAACTACATCGACGCGATTGCGGTTTATAAAAACGAAGAACTGCTAGTTGAAGGCTATTACGGCGAACAAAAGCGTTCGCGACCGCACCTGATGATGTCAATGACAAAATCGGTTACGGCTGTATTGGTCGCCAAGTACGCAGACCAAGGTCTGATTGACGTTAATAAAACGGTCGCTGAGTACCTGCCAGAGCTCGCCAGTAGTGGCTGGGGGCCTGATACTCTTAGAACCGTATGGGATATGCGCGACGGCGCCGATTATTCGGAAGTTTATGGCGATCTAAATAGCACGGTATGGCGGCATTCCTGTGCGTCCAACTGGGTTGAAGTGAAAGACTGCGTTAAGGGCACCATGCGCTCATCGTACGAATTCCTGCCTACCATTAAGCGTAATGAAAGCATTGTAGGTGAGTTCCATTACAAGTCTGCCAGCACTGATGTGCTGGCATGGGTATTAGAGCGCGTAACAGGTAAATCCTTTGTTCAGCTGGTCAGTGAAGACTTATGGCAGCCAATGGGTGCTGAAAGTCCTGCGGACATCACAGTGGACAAAGACGGTTTTGGTTGGGCCAGCGGCGGCATGAGCGCGACACTTCGTGATCTCACACGGTTTGGTGTGATGGCACTAAACAGGGGTAAAGTGGGCGACACGCAACTTTTTCCAGCAGCACATTTTGACGACGTGATGGATCACCCAGCGGATAGCAACTGGCCATATGGCGAAAGCGCAAAAGGCTGGAAGCCCTACTACCGAAGTTTCTGGTGGGGAGTCGGCAACGGCGACAAGGATTTTGAGGCAGTAGGCATCAACGGGCAAACGATTCGGGTAGTACCAAACGACAGAATGGTGATTGTCACGCTTTCCAGTTGGCCTGATGCCGATGGGGAAACCATAGATGGCTACACGGCTTTTGAGGACATCTTTGAGGCACTGAAGGTCAAATATCGCTGATGATGAGCGTTAGAGAAAATTAAAGGGGAGACTTTCCATGGCCCTTGAACCAGGTCCCATGCAGGTTATTCATAATTTCTTCACTAGCAAAGACGAGGTGCTGGACGACATAAAAAAGCTGGACCTCTGGCCAACGGTTTATGTGTCTGATCGAATGGATGAATTGCCACTGCACTGGCACGACGTTGACAATTGCGGCTATGTGATGGAAGGCCGTAGTTATATTCTGAATGAGAATGGCGAGAGAATCCCACTACAAGCAGGAGACAAACTGCACATTCCGGCCGGTGCGCTGCATGCAGAAGGGTCGGTGGAAGAACGAATTGTGTACATAGTGGGTATTCCTGTGGCCGAAAATCTGTTTGATAAATTGAGTTTACTCAACCCGTCGGAAAGCCCTTTATACAAATAGCTTGCCTCAACTCTGCAGCGTAATGCCGTCTTTACCCAGTTGCCTTGCGCAATACCATACAGAAATGTATGGTTGTTGCTTCTGGAACACCAAGTAAAGCCATACTGTTGAATAATAAAGGCTTGACTATTGATCAGTCAGTGAATTGCCCGACGCAACATTCTGCATAGCCTCTTCAACACAATTGCATTTGATTGTTCAATTACAGCCAGTGCAATCTAAGCCTGATTTGGTCTTCACTACTCGCGGCATGAGGAGGTTGCATGAAGTATTTTATTACTGGCGGTACAGGTTTCATTGGGCAATTTTTAGTACCCAAGCTACTTGATCGTGGCGGCAAAGTGTACATGTTGGTGCGCAGTGGCTCACTGCACAAAGTTGACGAGCTGCGCGATTATTGGGGCGCGAGTAACAATCAGATTATTGCAGTAGAAGGTGATTTAAAAAACAAGAAGCTTGGCGTCAGCGGCGCATGGGTAAAGAAGCATGCCGGATCAATAGACCATTTTATGCATCTGGCGGCGATTTACGATATTACCGCCGATGCTGAATCACAACGGATAACCAATGTGCAAGGTACTGCAGAGGCAATTGCACTGTCTAAATCGCTCAAATCCGGGTGCTTTCATCTAGTAAGTTCCATTGCGGCGGCCGGTTTGTACAAAGGCACGTTCACCGAGGACATGTTTGAGGAGGCGACGGATCTGGACAATCCCTATTTTTCTACCAAGCATGAGTCTGAAGGATTGGTACGCAAAGAGAAACGAATGGCCTGGCGGATTTACCGACCTGGAATGGTGGTTGGCCACTCCGAGACCGGCCAAATTGATAAGGTTGATGGGCCTTACTATTTCTTCGACCTCATCAACAACGTTAGCAAGGTGGTGCCCGAAGGCTTTCCACTGCTCATGACTAAGGCCGGCACTATCAATATCGTGCCCGTCGATTTTGTTGCAGATGCTATTGATCACCTGGCGCACCTGCCAGAGAAGAATCGAGAGTGCTTTTTTATTACTCATCCTAGCGGCGTAAGAGTGGGCGATTTGCTCAAAACCTTGTTGCGAGTGTCCGGCGGCGGCAAGCTAACATCTCTCGATGTTCCGTTCCTTGATTCAGGCGCGGAACTTGCAAGTCGGGCATTGAGCAAGGTTCCCACTGCGAAAAAACTCACCGCGCGATTGGCCAATACGATGGACTTGCCCGCGGAGGTTATGGCCTATCTAAACTACCCCACGCTCTATGACAATGTGGAAACCACGGAAATCTTGGCTCAGGCTGGCATCGAATGCCCGCCATTTGATCAATACGCCGACGTTATATGGGACTATTGGTTTAATTTTCTGCGTAAGGACAGTGCCTCAATCACCGATGAAGTGGATAGTTTGTTCAGCAGAATTGTGGGTAAGCCAACTGTTTCTGCGTTGCGCCGCGAAGTTAAGGGCAAGGTGGTGGTGGTTACTGGCGCTACATCGGGCATAGGCAAGGAGTGCGCGGTGTATTTGGCAAAGGCGGGCGCAAACGTGGTGTTGGTTGCTCGCACCGTCGAGAAGCTTGATGAAACGCTTGCCGAAATCTCTAATGATGGTGGTAAAGCATTTGCTTACTCCTGCGATGTTTCGGAATCTGATGATTGTGACAAGCTGGTTGCCAATGTGCTTGAGCATCACGGTCATGTGGACGTATTGATTAACAATGCCGGGCGTTCTATTCGACGCTCGGTGCGATACAGCTACGACCGTTTTCATGATTTCGAGCGCACCATGCAACTTAACTATTTCGGTGCGCTGCGGCTGATTATGGGTTTTCTACCGTCAATGGAAGAACGCGAAGGCGGCCAGATTATCAATATCTCTTCGATTGGTGTCTTGACAAGCCCGCCGAGATTTTCCGCGTATGTGGCGTCCAAGGCCGCATTGGACGCATTCTCCCAATGCGCCGCGCCTGAGTATACCGGGCAGAATATCGATTTTACGACTATTCACATGCCTTTGGTGCGCACACCAATGATTGCGCCAACAAGTCTATACAAAGCGTTTCCAACACTATCTCCTGAACAGGCAAGAGACTTGATCGTTAACGCAATCATCAAAAAACCCAAGCGTGTTTCTACCGGCTTAGGCGTGGCGGGAGCGGTTGCGCAGGCAACCACACCCAATTTTACTGAAGCGCTGTTGGCCCAGGCCTATCATTTGTTTCCTGATTCCGCGGCCGCGCGAGGCCTAAGCGATGAAGAAGCCGCCGCAGAGCGTAACGACGTACCAACAACAAAAATGCAGATAGCGCGCAAACTGTTCTCCAGCGCAATGCGCGGAGGACATTGGTAACAGTGGTTGCCTGAGCCAGCTCCTGTTCATGACAGGTTCAGCTTGGTTTGCCTACATTGAGCCGGACTGGATCCGTTGTGCAGGTGAATTATGTATAAGTCAAAAACCTTGTTAGTGTTACCCGTGTTGCTTAGCGCGTGCGCCCATGAGCCTATTGTCGATGCCAAGGGTGTTGATCAGGTGAAATACAGTCAAGATTTAGCCGAATGTCGCGATTATGCCCAGCAAGTCAGTACCGCTGGAGAAGCTGGCAAGAATGGCGCCGTTGGCGCCGTAGTCGGTGGTGCGATTGGTGCAATTCTTGGCGACAGTACGTCAGCGGCACGCGGTGCTGGCGTTGGCGCCGTTTCCGGTGCCACAAAAGGTGGCTACCGTGCCGAGCATAGAAAAGAGCGAGTGGTGTTCAATTGTCTGCGAGGCCGCGGTTACAAAGTGCTTGGCTAAAGATCGAGAAATGGACTGTTTTCCTAGGCGCTGGATTACGGGTTACAATTCTGCTGCGTACAAAACAATACAAACCGCGTATTAGCAAAGGCGAATAGAAGCATGCCAGTACTTGAACAAGAGAACAGTATGATCTGTTCTGCTGATGCAGCCTGGCAGGTACTGGCCGATTTCGGGAATTTCTTGCCCTGGGCTACCGGGGGTGCCGGAACTTCGCGGCTTGAAGGCGAGGGCCAAGGTATGGTTCGCCATTTGGATATTCCAGGAATAGGGCTTGTGTCAGAGCGTCTCGATCAACTGGACAATGCCAGTCAAACCTTGGCTTACTCACTAACGTCTGCGAATATGGCGGGAATGGCGAGTTACTCCGCGTCGATACAGCTAGTCGCTCAGGGCACGGAACGCTGCAAACTAATATGGCGTGGAGAATTCGAACCTCAAGCTGGTATGGAAAGCGAAGACGTTATGAAGGCTTTGGCCGGGTCTTACGATATAATGTCTCAAGGTCTAGAGGCCTTCGTAAATGCCCAAGCTTGATCTTTCTGTGCGGCTGAATTAATGGCAGTGCTTGCGAACAACTCAGTGTCCATCACTACTTTTTTATTCTGCTTATTAAGAAATCAACGGCCACTTTGACCTTAGGCACAAGATAGCGCTGTTTTTGGTACAAAAGGTAAATCGCCAAGTCTCCACTTTGTGAGATTCTCAGTTGCGGACTAATATCCAGCGGCTGCAATTCGCCACGTCGCACATAGTCTGCCAGTGTCCAAGCTGGCGCCATCAGAATGCCGTCACCTCGCACGGCTTTGCCGGCAAGCCACGCTCCGTTATTGGAAATCGCAACCTTGGAAACGGCCGCCACCCGCCATTCATCATCTTGCTGGTAAAACCAGTTCTGTGGGCCGGTTGGCGTTCGGTAATAAAGCCCGTGATGCTGGTGCAGTTCGCCTGGATGGCTGGGCCGGCCGTATTTGGCCAGATAATTGGGGGCCGCTACTGGAACAAACTCATTGTCCATCAAGCGGATGGCTAGAACCCGTTCGTTAGGTGCGTAACCACCACGAATAGCAATGTCGACATCATCGTGCGCAAGCGTTGACAACTCATCACTCAGAGCAACATCTAGAACAACGTCGGGATACAGTGCGCTAAATTCTTCAAGCAGCGGCAGCAGTACGCGCTCACCAAACCCCACCAATGAGCTGATTCTGAGTTGCCCCATGGGTTTGGCGTGATAGCTACGCACAGACTCGTTGCTTTGCTCCAGCTGTTGCAGCAAATCTTGCACCTGCGCGAAATACTCGCGGCCAATTTCGGTCAACTGCACATTGCGGGTGGTGCGTTTCAATAGAGTGGCACCAAGGCTGTTTTCAAGATCTGCCACGCGGCGGGATAGCGAGGACGGTGGCACCGAGAATTGCTTGGCGGCCTTAGTGAAGCTGCCTGCATCGGCAACCGCAACGAAATATCTGAGCGCTCTGAGTTGATCCATTACACTGAATGGTTTGACCATATTGATGTCAAAAAGACAATAAAGATTAGCAAATCATCAAGTATATATGTAGATTAAATGGAGTAATAATGCCGCACATCTTAGTTTTGACATTTAATTGCTGACGCGGAAAATCACTATGAGCACTTACAAAGCCGTTAAACTCATCGCACGACCTGAACCGGGTCCGATAAACCCAGAAGTTTTCGAGCTTGTTGAGTTTGAGACTCCTCAGGCAGGTGACGGCGAAATACTCGTGAAGCAAACACATATGTCGCTAGACCCAGCCATGCGCGGCTGGATGAGCCCTGACCCAGACAGCTACATTCCGCCGGTTGGTCTGGGCGAGGTTATGCGCTCATCCGGCCTGGGCGAAGTGCTTGAAAGCAATCATCCAGGTTTTGCGGTTGGTGATCGCGTTATGGGTATTATGGGCTGGACCGAATACTATCTTGGCTCCGGTGAGGGCTTACGGCCCGTACCGGAAGGCCTTGATGCCGAGATGGTGTTGTCTGTCTTTGCCTTACCAGGGCTAACGGCTGTACAGGGATTGTATGGTTTCAGTGAGCCTAAGGCGGGTGAAACTATTTTGGTAAGCGGTGCGGCGGGATCAGTAGGGTCATTGGTGGGTCAGCTGGCAAAAGCCGACGGCTTAAATGTAATTGGTGTTGCGGGCAGTGATGAAAAGTGCACTTGGCTTACTGATGGATTGTGTTTCGATGGCGCAATCAATTACAAAACCGACAACATCAACGCCCGGTTATCAGAGCTTGCGCCCGACGGCATTGATATGTATTTTGAGAACACAGGTGGCGCAATTCAGCAGCATGTGTTTGATCATATGAATGCGCACGGTCGTATCGTGGTTTGTGGCATGATCGCTGATTACAACTCTACAACACCTAGCACCGGCCCTAATTGGATCCCCATTATCAAAAAGCGATTGAGCATACAGGGTTTTGCAATGCCCGATCATTTTGGTGAACTGCCTTCTTTGATCGAGAAGCTAACGCCTTATGTTATGGCCGGGCAAATAAAGCATCGTGCGCACGTCATTGAGGGCTTGGAGTCTTCGATTGACGGACTGGACCTGTTGTTTACCGGTGGGAACACGGGGAAACTAATTGTTAAGCTGTAATCTGATCAGTGAACTATCAAAAATTGTACTCTAACTTCAATCAATGGAAACAAAACAATGTCTTATAAACACTTACTATTAATTGCGGCTGTGGCCTTCAGCGTTGTCGTACGACCAGGCTCTGCTGTCGCCGAAAGCAAATACGCTGAGTTCAGCCAGCTCGGTAATCCCGCAGATGTCCTGGAAGTGAAGATGGCTAAACGGCGTGCGCTGTCTGACGGTGAAGCCCGTGTGAGTGTGCTGGCAACCCCCATCCATCCTTCAACTCTGCTGCAAATTGCGGGTCAATATGGTGTTGACCCAACGTTGCCTTCTGTTCCGGGTAACGAAGGTGTTGGTCGCGTAACGGAAACGGCTGCCGGTGTTACTCACCTAAAGATAGGCCAGTTAGTTCTATTGTTGGGTGGAGGCACCTGGCGTGACGAGATTGTTGCCCCCGCAGCGAGTTTTATTCCACTGCCTAACCTTGATGACGCCAGCCCTGAAGTGATTGAGCAGCTTTCAATGGCGGTGGTGAATCCAGTCGCTGGCTTACTGATGCTGACGTCCTTTGTTGATCTTAAGGAAGGCGACTGGATTGTGCAAAGCGCCTCCAATTCAGCGGTGGGAGGCTATATCATTCAGCTTGCTAAACAGCGTGGCATAAAAACCGTGAACGTTGTTCGTCGTGAAGGTTTGGCCGAAGAGCTCAAAGCCAAGGGCGCCGATGCGGTTTTGATAGACGGTCCGGATCTTGCTGCTGAAATAGCCTCTGCAACTGATGGGGAACCGGTTGTGCTGGCTATTGACGCTGTTGGTGGTGATACATTTTCCCGATTGGCAAACAGCTTGACCCACGGCGGTACTTTGGTTGCCTATGGTGTTTTGTCAGGCAAGGCAGCAAGTTTGAACCCGGCGTTGACCATTTTCAATGACGTACGTATACGCGGCTTTTGGCTGTCCAAATGGTTTGAAACCGCGAGCTCACAAGAAAAGCAGAGCGCGCTTGGGCAAATCATTCCGCTGATCGCCAGTGGTGCACTTAAGGCAAACGTTGACTCACGTTATTCTGTTGACCAGATCAAGGAAGCCGTTCAGCGTGCTGCAAAACGTGGCAAAAATGGCAAGGTGTTGATCGTACCCCACTAGAACATGGGTTAGCGAAACAGTCTGGCGGTGTTAAGATTGCGTTGATCTATCAGGCATAGTTAACCCTCCAACAACCGCGAGCGACCGGGCAACACCTTCTCATGAGCGACGAACACGACCACGATCACCACCACGCAGTGCCTTCTGACACTGCGCTAAGGGTAAAAGCCCTGGAAACAGTGCTCACTCAGCGCGG
Source organism: Pseudomonadota bacterium (assembly GCA_039111475.1). Classification (GTDB taxonomy): domain Bacteria; phylum Pseudomonadota; class Gammaproteobacteria; order Pseudomonadales; family JAUIET01; genus JAUIET01. The sequence continues at coordinate 37,150 of JBCCIP010000054.1, forward strand.
TCTTGTTGAAAGCGATGCCATAGACGCCATTGTGGATCTCTATGAGAATCAGGTAGGTCCACGCAATGGCGCCAGCGTTGTGGCGCGTGCATGGTCAAATGCCGCGTTTAAAAGCCGCTTACTCAATGATGCATCGGCCGCGTGTGCAGAGCTGGGAGTTGTTGGCGTTGAAGGCACTCATCTCAAGGTCGTAGAGAACACCGATGACACACATAACATGGTGGTTTGCACTCTGTGCTCTTGTTACCCATGGTCGCTGCTCGGCTTACCTCCGAGATGGTATAAATCGTTTGCGTACCGATCACGCGCGGTCAGTGAGCCCAGAACAGTGCTGCGCGAGTTTGGTATTGAGCTTGAAGACAACACGGCTGTTCAAGTGTGGGACAGCACGGCCGAGCTGCGTTATTTAGTGCTGCCTAAGCAACCCCCTGAGTGGGCGGAATTGTCTGAAGAAGTACTGATCGAGAAGGTCACGCGAAATGGCATGATCGGTACAGCGCTTGTTTGACTCAAGAACTTAGGTATCAACCGATGGATAGCATACATGACATGGGAGGAATGCACGGCTTTGGTCCCGTGCCGGTTCATGACGATGGCACTGACTTTCAACATGAGTGGGAAGGGCGCACACTGGCTTTAAACTTATTGCTGTCGCCAGCAATGGGCAACAATACGGATCGATGGCGCTATTTAATGGAAG
>JBCCIP010000055.1:0-37814 GCA_039111475.1 Pseudomonadota bacterium
ATTTTCAAGGGCAGCCCGGTGTCAGAGCGTGTCCAGATTGTTGGTCAGCAATTAGGTTTGTTTGTACTGATTGGTGTGTTTGTGCTTGTTATGGTCAACGACATCGCAAGATTGTGAAGTTAAATGATCCGACAATAAATAGAATCTAAAGAGCGTTACAGTGACGATGCAATATAAAACTCTGCTGTTGTTTGTTCTCGGTTTATGCCTGTGCACCGGTATTGCGCGCGCCCAGGGTGTAGAAGCGTTTACCGTTGACGATATTCGGGTAGAGGGCCTGCAGCGAATCACTGCTGGAAGTGTTTTCAATGCGCTGCCTGTTAGTGTCGGCGATCGTGTGTCGCAAGGTATGCTGGTGTCGGCTGCCAAGACCTTGTTCAAAACGGGCAACTTTGACGACATTCAGTTCTCAAGAGATGAGAATGTCCTTGTCGTGACAGTATTTGAACGTCCCTCTATCAGTGAGATTGAAATTGAGGGAAACAAGGCTATTGAAACTGATGCCTTGCTGGATGGTTTGAAAGGCGCTGGCCTCGCGGTAGGTCGTGTTTTTAAACGCTCCACTCTGGAAGGTATGGGCCTTGAATTGCAGCGCCAGTATGTCAGCCAGGGTCGTTATGATGCCAAAATTGATTCTGAAGTGATAGAGCAACCACGCAACCGTGTAGCGGTAAATATTAATGTGAACGAGGGCTCGGTTGCAAAAATTAAACACATCAACATCGTTGGCAATTCAGCGCATAATGATGAAGATTTGATTGATCTGTTTGAGTTGAACAGCACGGGCTGGCTCTCATTTATCAGTGGTAACGACAAATACTCAAAAGAAAAATTGTCTGGAGATCTGGAAACCCTTGAATCATTCTACAAAGACCGTGGCTATATTCGTTTTGCTATTGACTCGACGCAGGTAGCGATCACTCCAGATCGAGACGCAGTTTATATTACTGTAAACGTTGACGAAGGCGTTGAGTACAAAGTGAATGAAGTCACCCTTGGTGGCGATATCATACTTGAAGAAGATGAGATGCGGCGTTATCTGGTTGTCGCAGAAGACCAAACCTTCTCGCAGATTCGAGTAACAAGAACTGAGGAATTCATCACCAATCGCCTGGGTGATGAAGGCTATACCTTTGCTGAAGTCAATGGAATTCCCGAGATTGATGATGATAATAATACCGTGGCCATCAAGTTTTTTGTTGACCCGGGCAAGCGTACGTATGTTAGACGAATCAATTTCCGCGGCAACACCAAAACGGTAGACGAAGTGCTGCGCAGAGAAATGCGTCAAATGGAATCCGCGCCGGCAGCACGGGCGAAGATTGAGCAATCGAGAATACGTCTGGAGCGGCTTGGCTTCTTCAAGGAAGTAAAAGTAGAAACACCTGAAGTACCCGGTAGCGATGACCTTATTGATGTTGAGTACGAAGTAGAAGAGCAAACATCGGGCAGTATCTCTGCCAGTCTGGGCTATGCGCAAGACGCAGGTCTTCTGCTCAGCGCCAACCTGCAGCAGAACAATTTTCTTGGCACCGGTAAGCGCGTTGGCATCGGCGTGAGCAACAGCCGCTTTCAAACCAGTTACAATCTGAGCTACTCAGACCCGTATTACACCGAAGACGGAGTGAGCCGCGGTTTCAGCGTATTTTTTCGAAAAACGGATTTGGATGAGATCAATATTTCTCGTTTCTCTACCGATACTTTCGGCGGCGCTATGAGTTTTGGATATCCCATTAGTGAAACCGAATCGCTCGGTTTTAGTATGGGCATCAACAATACCAAGATCACAACGGGTGATTTTGCGGTTCGGGAGATTATTGGCAGTCCGCGTATCAACGACAATATCGGGGCGCTCGATCTGTCAGCGCCAAGTGCTAGATATATTATTGAACCCGGTGTTTTTGAAGACAGTAACGGCGATGGCATTCTCGATACCGTTGTCACCGCTCCAGTGCTTGGGTTGATAGATGACCTGCGTGAAATTGAAGGCGCAGTTGTTGATCCAATTCCAGGTTTTCTGGATGAAAACGGTACGCGTTTTACCAACTTCCCGTTTACCTTATCCTGGCGGCAGTCCAGACTGAACCGGGGCTTGTTAGCCACACGAGGTTCGTCGCAGAGCTTATCGTTTGAATTTACAGTTCCGGGATCAGATCTTGAATATTACAAGCTGCAGTATGACGGTCAGCTGTTTGTGCCTATTACCCGCAACTGGACTTTACGATTTAGAACCCAACTCGCCTATGGTGACGGTTATGGAGGCAGCAGTGGTTTGCCGTTCTTTGAAAACTTCTATTCGGGTGGTTTCGGCTCGGTTCGCGGCTTCAAAAACAATACGCTCGGACCGCGCAGCACGCCAGCGTTACGCTATGCGACCGATGAAATCGACCCGACTAACCGCGACCCAATTACCACAGTAGCGCAGCGGGACCAGCGTTTCGCGTATCAGTTGTTGGCTGACCCCAATAACGCTGGTCAATTTTTGAACCAATTAGCTGTAGCGCCGGCATTTGTAAATGATGACCCAGATCCGTTCGGCGGTAATGTACAGATAGAGGGGAGCATGGAACTGCTGTTTCCCCTGCCGTTTATAAAAGATCGCCGCTCGTTGCGATCGGCCTTTTTCCTTGACGTCGGCAACGTCTTTAACACCGAGTGTGGAGCAACGCAAGTCAACTGTTTTGATGTAGACGCGGATGAATTACGGTATTCTGTCGGGGTTGGTCTGACTTGGATATCGGGCTTTGGGCCGCTGACGTTCAGTTTGGCCAAGGCCTTGAATGACACACCGGAAGATGAAACCGAAGTATTTCAATTCTCGCTCGGTCGGAGCTTTTAACATTTGTTGAGAAACCTGGTACGGCCGGGGCACTCTAATACACGATTCTGTCAACTACGGAGAACTACAGTGAACAGATTGATTCAACTAATTTTGGTGGGCCTGCTATTTGGCAGCGTGACATTGAACGCACAGGCTCAGACAGGCAAAATCGCCGTATTTAGCCCACAAGAAGCCATTCTTAACTCTGAGTTGGCCAAACAGCGCTTACAGAAGCTGCAAGAAGAGAAAGAGTTTGTTGACAATAAAGCCCAGCACGATAAGCTGCGTAAGGATTATGCTGACCTTGTGGAAGAGCTGAAAAAAGAATCGGCGGTTATGTCGGCATCCCAGCAAGCGGATGCCCAAAAGAAAATTACGACACTGCGTGCTGATATTGAGCACAATGTAAAGAAATTGCAGGCAGCTCAGAATGATGTCATTCAGCAGTTGGGTGTTGAAGTGGGTCCTAGAGTTCAGAAAATAGTCGGTGAGCTGATCGAATCTGAAAACATCGGATTAATATTGCGAGCTGAGGCGGTGATGCACCGTTCGGCAAGCTACGATATTACGTCGAAAGTCACAGACAAACTGAACGCTGGCGCCGGTAAGTAATTGGCCACACTGGCTGACATTTGCCGCGCAGTTGAAGGTGAACTGCGCGGCGACAGCGACGCCAATATTAGCGGTATCGCGCCGCTGAATAGTGCGAGCTCCACCGACATCAGCTTTTTGTCTGGTGCCAGATATCTAGAGCATTTGAAAAACACTGAAGCCGGTGTGGTGTTACTGCAACCTGAATTTGCATCAGACTGCCCAGTCAGCTGCATTAAGGTTCAAGACGCCTATCTCGCCTACGCAAAAGTCACGGCGCTGTTCAATGATTCACCCAAACCAGTGCCTGGTGTTCACTCCAGTGCGGTGGTTGGCGAAAATGTGCATCTTGGCGACGGTGTTTCTATCGCTGCCAATAGCGTGATAGGCAATGACGTCAGAATTGGTGATGGCAGTGCCGTAGGTGCCTGCTGCGCCGTTGGCGATGGCAGCAGCATTGGCGAGAACTGCCGACTGAAAGCGAATGTCACCATGTACCATAATGTTCATATTGGCGACCGTGTTGAGCTGCACAGTGGCTGTGTGATTGGCTCTGACGGCTTCGGTTATGCTCCCACATCTGGGAGCTGGCAAAAAATTCACCAACTAGGGTCGGTGCGTATCGGCAACGACGTGTCTATTGGTGCCAGTACTGCAATTGACAGAGGTGCCATCACAGACACCGTGATTGGCAATGGCGTAATCATCGACAATCAAGTGCATATGGCGCATAACGTTGTCATCGGTGACAACACCGCTATTGCCGGCTGCGTTGGTATTGCTGGAAGTACCCGCATTGGAGCAAATTGCACAATGGGCGGCGGAGTGGGCATTGCCGGACATTTAAAAATTGGCGACAACGTTCATTTTACTGGCATGACGTTGGTGAGCAAATCAGTGAGTACGCCGGGAACCTATTCCTCACCAACGACGATGACAGACAATACATCATGGCGTAAAAACGCAGTTCGGTTTTTGCATTTAGATCGCTTATTCCGCCGAGTAGCAGAATTGGAACAAAAGGTAGCTGACAGAGCATAATTATGAGGATGGATGTAAAAGAAATTAAGGAATATCTGCCGCATCGATACCCTTTTCTTTTGGTGGACCGGGTGGAATCGCTGACCATCGGCGAATCAATTATTGCGACCAAAAATGTCACTGTGAACGAGCCTTATTTCGATGGTCATTTTCCAGATTCTCCGATCATGCCTGGTGTTCTTATTATTGAAGCCCTGGCACAGGTAGCCGGTATTTTGGGTTTTAGATCTGTAGAGAAAAAACCAGCCGACGGCTCCATTTACTACCTGGTGGGTTGTGATAACACGCGTTTCAAGCGCATGGTTGTACCAGGAGATACATTGACATTGGAGGCGAAAATAGTGTCGCAACGACGTGGAATCTGGAAATTCGAATGCTCGGCCAGTGTCGAAGGTGAATTAGCGACGGCTGCCACCATTCTTTGCGCCGATCGGCCGGCTTGAGCAATACGCTTATGTCTCGCGTAGACTCACGAGCAGCGATAGACCCAACAGCAAAGATTGCTGAAGACGTTGAGATCGGTCCGTGGACTTTGATCGGGCCAGATGTTGAGATTGGCCCTGGCTGTAAAATTCATTCCCACGTTGTTGTTAAGGGCCCAACCCGAATTGGCTCGAGCAACACAATCTACCAGTTTTCAACTGTGGGCGAAGACACTCCAGATGTAAAATATAAGGGCGAGCCAACTCGACTTGAGATCGGTGACAACAATATCATTCGCGAGGGTGTGACTATCCACCGCGGCACGGTGCAGGATAAGTCACTGACCAGCATTGGTGATAATAATCTGATAATGGCGTACGTGCACATTGCCCATGACTGTGTGGTTGGAAACAATACGATTCTGGTAAATAACGCATCACTGGCGGGCCATGTGCGAGTTGATGATTGGGCGATTATTAGTGGCTACTCCTTGATTCACCAATACTGCAATGTGGGTGCTCATTCATACACAGGCATGGCATCGCACGTAATCAAAGACATACCCGCGTACATGATGGTTTATGGTCAACCAGCTGAAGTGCGCACTATTAATCAGGAAGGTTTGCGGCGCAGAGATTTCAGCAGTGATACTATTTCGTTGTTGAAGAAAGCGTATAAGATTCTCTATCGACGTGGCCATAAGCTGGACGAGGCGATAGAACAGATTCGTGAGCTTGCGATTGCAGAGCCCGCCATAGAGCCACTGCTCCAATCTATTGAAAACTCAGAGCGAGGCATTACCCGCTAAAGATGTCTTCAACGCTTGCATTACTGGCCGGCGAAGCATCCGGAGATGTGCTCGGCGCTTCTTTGATGCGAGCCATGAAAGCGCAAAATCCCACAGTTGAATTCCAGGGCATTGGTGGAAGCAAAATGACAGCTGCTGGATTGCAATCGCAGGTTGAGATGGAGCGCTTGTCGGTAATGGGCTTGTTCGAACCGATGAAGCGCTTGCCAGAATTGCTTCGAATTAAGCGGGATTATGTCAATCGGTGCATTGCCAGCCCGCCTGATTTATTCGTTGGAATAGATTCACCAGACTTTAATCTTAGAGTTGCCGCCGAATTGCATCGTAAAGGGGTGCGAACAGCGCATTACGTAAGTCCTAGTGTATGGGCCTGGCGGCAGAAGAGAGTATTGAAGATCAAGCAGTCGATAGACTTGATGCTGACACTGTTTCCGTTCGAAGCTGCTTTCTATGAAATACACGATGTGCCGGTTCGCTTTGTCGGTCATCCATTGGCTGACGAGCTACCATTGCAGCCAAACAAAAGAGAGTTCAGACGCGAACTGGCGTTAACAGACAACTCCACTTATGTCGCGGTTCTGCCCGGTAGCCGTCGAGGGGAATCAGCGCGCATGATGCCGGTGTTTCTAAACAGTATGCAGTGGCTAAGCGAGCGGCGGCCTGATATTCGCTATCTCGTGCCTGCTGCAAATGCCGTAATCCGGCAATCGCTGGACGAGATATTGAAAGATCACGCGTTGAGAGAACGTATTACAGTTTTTGACGGTCGCTCGCAAACTGTAATGGGTGCTGCTGACGTAATATTACTTGCGTCGGGCACAAGTACTCTGGAGGCCATGCTGCTGAAAACACCGATGGTAATGGCCTACAAAGTCAGTGCAGCAACCTACGCAATTGTCAGGCACATGGTGAAATCCGAGTTTTTTGCCTTGCCTAATTTACTCGCCGGTGAGCTGCTTGTGCCTGAGTTTATTCAACACGACGCGCAGCCCGATGTTCTTGGCGCCGCTCTATTGTCAGAACTTGAAGATGAGTCTCGCAAAAACGAACTGCAATCGCGCTTTCTCGATATTCATCATGAGCTTCGCATGAATGCCAGTGCGCAAGCCGCCGACGCCCTGGCTGATTTGATGTGTCAACATGGTCGCTGAGGCACAGATTATCGCGGGTACCGACGAAGCTGGCCGTGGTCCCCTGGCGGGTGATGTTTATGCGGCGGCGGTAATACTTGATCCGGACAGGCCTATTGCGGGGCTCAACGACTCAAAGAAGCTCAGCGAAAAGCGGCGTGAGCAGCTGTATGATCAAATCATTGAAAACGCTGCCGCCTGGTCTATATGCACGGCCAGCGTTAAGGAAATTGATCAAATAAATATATTGCATGCCTCATTGCTGGCAATGCATAGGGCAGTGCAATCACTCAATATGCGTTTCGACAAAGTGTTGGTGGATGGCAACCGTCTGCCCAAATGGTCTTATTCTGCCGAGGCCATTGTTGGTGGCGACGGCCTTATCGACGAGATTGCCGCTGCCAGCATTCTCGCCAAGGTCAGCCGCGATAAGGAGATGCTGCGCCTTCATCGGATGTATCCTGAATACGGCCTTGACAGACATAAGGGCTATCCGACTAAACTGCACCTGGCCCAATTGGCCAAGCATGGTCCGGCGCCAATACACAGAACAAGTTTCGGGCCAGTTAGACGCTTGCTTACTGTTACTGCCTGATAATTAAAGCCTGACTATGTTTGTACACCTAAGGGTTCATTCCGAGTTTTCCCTGCTTGATGGCCTTGTGAGAGTTAAAGAACTTGCACAGCACGCAGCATCCGATGCTATGCCAGCCGTTGCGCTCAGCGATCGCTTCAATTTGTACGCGCTGGTTAAATTCGTGCGCGCCTGCCACGCAGAAGGTGTGAAACCAATTTGTGCCGTTGACGTGAGCGTCATAGAGGATGAAAAAGCCGCACAGGAGCCTGAAGCGGCAACCGTTCTATGCCTGATGGTGATGGACAACGCAGGTTATAAGAACTTGACCCAGTTAATTTCTCGTGCTCATCGTGAAGGCCAGCGACGAGGTCTGATTGCGATTCGGGAGAGTTGGCTGAGCAAGCACAATGAAGGCTTATTGGTGCTTTCCGGTGGCCGCGAGGGTGATATAGGTCGCGCTTTGGTTGGTGGGCGAGCAACAGAAGCTCGTCAACACCTTGCAAAATGGATGGCTATTTTTGCTGACCGCTTCTATGTGGAAGTGCAGCGCACCAATCGTGAAAATGAAGATGTTTATTTGCAAGCTGCAATCGCACTGGCCGATGAGCTGAACTGCCCAATTGTGGCAACAAACGATGTGCGCTTCATAAGTGCCGATCAATTTGAAGCGCACGAATCGCGAGTATGCATTCACGAAGGTCGTACTCTGGACGACCCGCGGCGGCCGCGTTTGTACAGTGAAAAGCAGTATTTTCGCTCGCAATCCGAAATGGAGGAGTTGTTTTCTGATTTGCCTGATGCGATAGAAAACACGGTTGCAATTGCGCAGCGCTGCAACCTGGATTTGCAATTGGGGGAATATTATCTGCCGGATTATCCGATTCCCCAAGGCAGTACCTTGGAGCAATTTTTCAGCGAGGAAAGCAAACGAGGTTTGGCGCAACGGCTGGAAAAATTACAAAGTCTGAACCCTGAAATAGCGGCTCGCCGGCAGGAGTATTTCGATCGGCTGGACTTTGAATTAAACGTCATTATCCAGATGGGTTTTCCCGGGTACTTTCTTATTGTGATGGATTTTATCCGCTGGGCGAAAGAGCAGGGCATTCCAGTAGGGCCCGGGCGTGGCTCTGGTGCGGGTTCCATCGTCGCCTACGCATTGCAGATCACCGACCTTGACCCATTGGAATACGACCTCCTGTTCGAGCGTTTTCTCAATCCTGAACGTGTATCCATGCCTGATTTCGATGTGGATTTTTGCATGGATGGTCGAGATGAAGTGATTCAATACGTGGCTGATCGCTATGGTCGCAATGCGGTGTCTCAAATCATCACCTTCGGTACTATGGCCGCGAAAGCAGTGGTTAGGGACGTTGCCCGTGTGCAAGGTAAACCTTACGGACTGGCCGACAAACTCTCCAAAATGATACCGTTTGAAGTGGGCATGACGCTCAGCAAAGCAATGGAACAGGAGCAAAGCCTGCGTGAGTTTGTTGATGAAAGCGACGACGTTGCTGAAATCATGGATATGGCTTTTCAGCTGGAAGGCGTAACGCGCAACGTTGGAAAACACGCCGGTGGTGTGGTGATCGCGCCCACAGAGCTAACAGATTTCGCGCCCTTGTACTGCGATGAAAACGGCGCGGGCCTGGTAACTCAGTTTGACAAAGACGATGTTGAATCGGTTGGCCTGGTAAAATTTGATTTTCTGGGTTTGCGCACGTTAACCATTATCGACTGGGCGCTGAAACTGATAGATCGAAACAAAGAGCCTGGCCCTTTATCAATCGACATCAACGCCATTCCGCTTGGCGACGATGACGTATTTCGGCTGCTTCAAAATGCCCAGACAACGGCAGTGTTTCAGCTTGAATCACGCGGTATGAAAGATTTGATCAAGCGTCTGCTGCCTAGCAATTTTGAAGACATTGTTGCATTGGTTGCGCTGTTCAGACCAGGGCCTTTGCAGTCTGGCATGGTGGACGATTTTATCAATCGTAAACATGGGCGAGCCAAGGTTGTGTACGACCATCCCTGTCTGGAGCCCATTCTGGAAAATACCTACGGCGTTATTCTGTACCAGGAACAGGTCATGCAGATCGCCCAGGTGATGGCCAAATACACCTTGGGCCAAGCGGATATGTTGCGCCGTGCGATGGGTAAGAAAAAGCCTGAGGAAATGGCCCGCCAGAAAGAGATTTTCTGCGCCGGTGCCGAGCAAAACGGCATTGATGACAAACTTGCCACCCACGTGTTTGACTTGATGGAAAAGTTTGCAGGCTATGGTTTCAACAAATCGCACTCGGCAGCCTACGCGCTTGTTTCGTACCAGACTGCCTGGTTAAAGCAGCATTATCCATCAGAGTTTATGGCCGCGGTATTGTCAGCTGATATGCAGAATACCGATAAAGTTGTGTTGCTGATCGAAGAGTGTCGGAGCATGGGTCTGGATCTGGTGATGCCAGACGTCAATATAGGGGTGCTGTCGTTTACGGTTGATGAGCAGCAGCAAATTGTATATGGATTGGGCGCTATCAAAGGTTTGGGCGAAGGGCCTGTGGACAGCATCATCGCGGCCAGAGAACACGGCCCATTTACCGACCTGTTTGATTTCTGTAACCGAACCGATGCGCGCAAAGTAAATCGCCGCGCTATAGAAGCCCTGATTAGAGCCGGTGCATTCGACAGCTTGGGTGAGTCCAGAGCCGTGTTGATGGCCTCACTGGATAAAGCACAAAAATCGGCTGAACAAGAGTCGCGCAATGCGGTGGCAGGAATGATCGATTTGTTCGGAGAGATGGATGAGCAAATTCAGGATGTCTATGAGGATTTTCGATCCACTAAAGCGTGGCGAAAGAAAGATATACTCGCCGGAGAGAAAGAAACGCTGGGTTTGTATTTGAGTGGCCACCCGATTGATGAATACCAAGCTGAGATAGCACGCTTCAATACCGTGCGCATTGCTGACGTGCGACCTGACGGTAAAGCGCAGAAAGTGGTTGGGCTGCTGGTCGCGCAGCGCACCATGCGCAGCAAAAAAGGCGACACAATTGCGTTCATCACTCTTGATGACAAGTCGGCGAGAATTGAAGTTTCCGTGTTTGCGGACCTTTACCAAAGTGTGAGGGATTTGTTGGTAAAAGACGCCTTGATCTGCGTAGAAGGCGTTGTAAGCATCGATGAATACACGGATGGTTTCAAAATGCGAGCAAAAGGTGTTGATACGATGTTGCAGGCGCGTCAGACCTTTGCCCGTGCGGTGAGGATCAATTTAAATGCAGCAAGTTTGCCAGACAACAGCGTTGCAAATTTGCGCAGTGCGCTGAGTGCCGCAGATAAGGGCTCAGTACCTGTTAGCGTTCAATATCAGTCATCAACAGCGCGCGCCAGAATTAACCTCGATCCACAATGGTCGGTTGCGCCCAGTGACGATTTTTTGCAGCGTCTTCGTGCCGAGTATGGCAGCGAAAATGTGCAGCTCGAGTTTGGTGACACCCATTAGTGGGCTGGAACAGCGCACGGGTGCCCAGATCTAAAAAGTGCACAAATATTGCACGGCCCAGTAGCTGACAGGGGTGTTTCTGATGGCAGTAGGTTACACTATGCGCCTGTGAATTTTCTCGGTGAAGCGCGGCAATGAATCCTAATTTTCTCGACTTCGAGCAACCCATTGCGGAGCTTGAGGTTAAGATTGAAGAGCTGAATCTGGTGAGCCAGGACGACGACGTAGGTGTGAATCTCGGCGACGAAGTTGCTCGCCTTAAGGAAAAAAGCAGCAAACTAACGGAAAAAATCTACGCCAACCTGAAACCCTGGGATATTGTGCGTGTAGCACGGCATCCTCTGCGGCCCTACAGCAATGATTACTTCTCGCGCCTGTTCACGGAATTTGACGAGTTGCACGGTGATCGACAATTTGGCGACGACAAATCCATCATCGGAGGTATTGCTCGTTTCAATGGAAAACCGGTAGTCGCTATTGGCCAGGAGAAAGGTCGAGGCGTAAGTGAAAAGGTACAACGCAATTTTGGCATGCCCAAGCCGGAAGGTTATCGAAAAGCCAAGCGCCTGATGGAGCTTGCCGAGCGTTTCAAATTGCCTGTTCTAACGTTCATAGATACGCCAGGCGCTTACCCCGGTATTGATTCGGAAGAGCGAGGTATCAGTGAAGCGATCGCGCGAAACCTGGCAGTGATGTCTCATTTAAAAACACCCATCTTGTGTACGGTAATTGGTGAAGGAAGCTCTGGTGGGGCGCTGGGCATCGGGGTTGGCGATCATCTGTGCATGCTACAGTACTCTACGTACTTTGTTATTTCGCCAGAAGGTTGCGCAAACATTATTTGGAAGACTTCCGATAAAGCACCGGAAGCGGCCGAAGCGATGGGGCTCACGTCGGATGTTCTTACTGATCTTGGCATTGTGGATGCCATGATCGAAGAACCCTTGGGCGGGGCACATCGCGATGTAGATCTGATGACGCAGCGCATTGGCGAACATATCGCTGAGCAGCTTGATGCTTTGTGTGCGATGGAAACGGATGCCTTGCTAGAGCGCCGATATAGCCGCCTCATGGCCATCGGCAACTAGCCGCACGCCGATTGTTTCAATGCTAGAGGCCATAGACGCCTGGCTTCACAGCAAACGCTGGCTGGTCGGTTACAGCGGCGGGCTTGATTCAAGCGTATTACTCCATCAGCTCGCTGCAATTCCAGACCGCCCACCGCTACTCGCTGTACACATTAATCATCAACTTAGTACCCATGCTGACAGCTGGCAGTCGCATGCTCAAAGGTGCTGCGATCAGTTGCAGGTACCGCTGACAGTAATTCGGGTTGATGTGCTGACGAATCAGGGCAGGGGGCCAGAGGATGCAGCGAGGGCGGCACGCTATGAGGCGTTTGAATCTGTGATTGAGGAGGGTGACGTTCTGATGCTTGCGCATCACCAGGACGATCAGGCAGAAACAATGTTGTTACGGCTTTTGCGTGGTGCGGGCGTGCGCGGATTGGCAGGCATGCCCATGCAGCGTGTTATCGGCAATGGCGATTTGCTTCGACCGTTATTGGGTCAACGAAGAGCAGATCTAAGCGCATACGCCGAGCTGCATCAACTGAAATATGTTACGGATGACAGCAACCACGACATAACGCTTGAACGAAACTATTTGCGTCGAAATGTGATGCCACTACTGGAGTCGAGATGGCCTGGCTTCGCACGAAATTGGAAACATTCGGCCGATGTGTTGGCAAATACGTCGGAAGCACTCGATGAGTTAGCGGACATTGATGTCGAAGCCTGTGGTTTGCAATCAGAGCGCTACGGTTGCAGCGTGCGGATGCACGACTTAAAAAACCTTTCCTCATTGCGGGCATTTGGTGTGCTGCGTGACGCCTGCGAGCAATTCTGCATACCCACGCTACCACGCAATGCCTTTGATGCAATTATTAATGAGCTCATTCCGGCAAGGCTGGACGGTCAACCGAAAGTCAGTTGGGCAGGTGGTGAGGCCAGACGGTTTGCGGATACTATTTTTCTGTTGCGTGAAATTCCAGAAATACGCTCTACAGTAAGCACAGTCTGGCAGCGCTCTGATCTCGATCAGCGCGTGTTTTCAACCACAATTGACGGAGTTGGTCAGATCAGCGTGGATTGGTCACGCCCACCGCCCGCAGATATGTCGGTGAGTATTGGTCTGAGACAGGGAGGCGAAGTGATTAGCGTACCTGGTCGCAATAGCAAGCTTTTGAAACAGTGGTTTCAGGAACAGCGCATTCCTCCCTGGCTGCGTGAGCGCACACCTTTGTTATTCGTACAGCAAGAATTAATTGCCGTTGGCGAAACCTGCGTCCGAGAATCCACCGAGTGGGAGGTCAACACTATTCGACTGACACCGGCATCGGATTAATTACCGTTAGAAAATCGTCTCTCTGAGGCTCAAGCCTCTGGAGGCCGTCGCATCTTTCTGGTAGGCTGAACGCCCATCTTGTGTGGGTCGGCACTTCTGCGCTGTACTCCGTTTTTTCATTCACCGGCGCCTTAAAAAGGCTCCGCGGAGGCCAGAAAGTAGCGTGACTCGTTTCATATTTATTACCGGCGGTGTAGTGTCTTCATTGGGCAAGGGCATCGCGTCTGCATCCTTAGCCGCCATTCTTGAAGCGCGTGGACTTAAGGTAACCATGCTTAAGCTTGACCCTTACATTAACGTAGATCCTGGCACCATGAGCCCGTTTCAGCATGGCGAAGTGTTTGTCACTGAAGACGGCGCGGAAACCGATCTGGATCTTGGTCACTACGAACGCTTCATCCGAACCACCATGGGTAAGCGAAACAACTTCACCACCGGCAAGGTTTACGAAAGCGTGATTCGGAAGGAACGCCGTGGAGATTACGACGGTGGAACTGTGCAGGTTATTCCGCATGTGACGGATGAGATTAAGCGTCGAGTGTACGCCGGTGCTGGTGATCATGACGTAGCTTTGGTGGAAATTGGCGGTACGGTAGGTGATATCGAATCGCAACCGTTTCTGGAGGCCATACGCCAACTGGGGCTGGAGCTTGGTCATCAACGCGCTCTGTTTATTCATCTGACACTGGTGCCTTATATTCCAACGTCTGGAGAAGTAAAGACCAAACCTACTCAGCACAGCGTGAAGGAAATGCGTTCGATAGGCCTACAGCCTGATATTTTGTTGTGCCGGTCAGCGCACGATATTGATGAGGATTCGCGGCGCAAGATAGCACTTTTCACTAATGTTCAGCAGCGAGCCGTCATACCTTTGCGTGATGCAAAAACGATTTACAGCATTCCAAGAATTCTGCACAAACACCAGCTGGATGATATTGTGGTTGAGAAACTGCATCTGGAATGCCCGCCCGCCGATCTGTCTGATTGGGATACAGTGCTTGAAAAGCGGGATAACCCTACGCATGAAATAACGATTTGCATGGTGGGCAAATACATGGAGTTGATTGATGCGTATATTTCACTGAATGAGGCGCTGGGTCACGCCGGAATTCAAACCGGAACTCGCGTGAACATTCGACACCTGGATTCCGAACGCGTAGAGAAGGAAGGAATTGATATTCTTCGTGGAGCGGATGGTATTTTGGTGCCAGGCGGTTTTGGAAATCGCGGCGTCGAGGGAAAAATTGAAACTGTCCGATACGCTAGAGAGAAAAAAATACCTTATCTTGGCATTTGCTTGGGCATGCAAGTTGCGGTGATTGAATTCGCACGCAACGTGGCCTGCCTGAAGGGCGCCAATAGTACCGAGTTTGATCGTGTGTCCGCGCATCCTGTGATCGCTTTGATTTCTGAATGGCAGGATGAAGACGGCAGCATACAAACCCGAGATGAAAACGCTGATCTGGGCGGTACCATGCGCCTGGGCGGGCAAAGCTGTCGAGTGGAGTCCGATTCCTTAGCGGCCAGCATTTATCAATCGGATACTGTTAATGAGCGGCATCGGCATCGCTATGAAGTAAATAGCAATTACGTGACCGAACTCATGGACGCCGGCCTTAAGGTAGGCGCATGGAGCAATGTCAACGATCTGGTTGAGATGGTTGAGCTTGACGATCACCCCTGGTTTTTGGGTTGCCAGTTTCATCCGGAGTTTAAGTCAACACCCAGGGATGGTCACCCATTGTTTACTGGTTTTGTTACGGCGGCTATTGAGCACGCCGAAAATTAGTCAAAACCTAGAAAGAGAAAGGAATCAATAGTGAAAACGATAGAGTTCAGTAATGTACTCCTGGCCAATGACCAGCCGATGGTGTTATTTGGCGGCATGAATGTGCTGGAATCTGCCAGCCTTGCAGATGAAATTGCGAGCCATTACGTCGAAGTGTGCTCACGTCTGGATATCCCCTATGTGTTCAAGGCGTCGTTCGACAAAGCCAATCGTTCCTCAATGCGCTCATTTCGTGGGCCGGGTGCGGATGTCGGGCTGCAGATTCTTGCCGACATTAAGAGCAAATACACGGTACCGGTGATTACCGATGTGCATGAACCAGCGCAAGCTGACGCCGTGGCTGAGGTGGCGGATGTTATTCAACTGCCGGCGTTTTTGTCACGGCAAACCGATCTGGTCGTAGCCATGGCGCAAACCGGAAAACCAATTAATATAAAGAAAGCGCAGTTTCTAGCCCCGGCTGAAATGCAGCATATTATGCAGAAATGCCAAGAAGCGGGGAATTCAGAGCTGATTCTCTGCGAACGCGGCACCATGTTTGGTTATAACAACCTGGTTGTCGACATGCTGGGCTTTGGAATCATGAAGCAATTGGATTGCCCGGTAATTTTCGATGTTACCCATTCTTTACAAATGCCCGGCGGAAGGGCAGATTCTGCCGATGGCCGCAGGGCTGCAGTGTTTGAATTGGCTAAAGCGGGTTTGTCGCAAGGTCTTGCAGGTTTGTTTCTGGAATCGCATCCTGATCCTTCGCAGGCAAAATGCGACGGGCCTTGTGCTCTACCATTGGATAAACTGGAGCCGTTTCTGGCTCAGTTACAACAATTGGATTCACTGGTCAAACAACTGGATGGCCTGGACGTTGAGTGAGGAAGTGTGATGGCGAGCATCAGTAACATAGCGGGTTTTGAGGTTCTGGATTCGCGCGGCAATCCAACAGTGATGGCGGAAGTGACGCTGGACGATGGCCATATTGGTTCAGCATGTGTGCCTTCGGGTGCATCTACGGGTTCTCGTGAAGCGCTGGAATTGCGAGATGGCGACAAGCAGCGCTATCTGGGCAAAGGTGTGCTTGACGCCGTGGCCAATGTGAACGGACCGATCAAATCGTTGTTACTGGAGAAAGATGCGACGGAGCAGTCGGAACTCGATCAAATCATGATTGATGCGGACGGTACCGACAATAAAGCGACGTTTGGCGCGAATGCGATATTAGCTGTGTCTTTGGCCGCGTCAAAAGCAGCGGCACGATCTCGAGGCGTCCCATTGTACGCCCACATTGCTGATCTCAATGGCAGCAGCGGTCAGTATTCAATGCCTGTGCCAATGATGAATATTATCAATGGCGGTGAGCATGCCGACAATAACGTTGATATTCAAGAATTCATGGTACAACCGGTTGGCGCCAGCAGCTTCGCTGAGGCGCTGCGCTGCGGCGCCGAAATATTTCACGCGCTGAAGTCGGTATTAAACAACCGTGGCTTGAATACAGCGGTGGGGGACGAAGGAGGATTCGCGCCAAACTTACCTTCTAACGAGGCCGCTTTGGAAGCCATAAGTGAATCGGTTGAGAAAGCCGGTTATGTGCTGGGGAAAGACGTCACGCTAGCGCTGGATTGTGCATCATCTGAGTTTTTCAAAGATGGCAAATACGATTTAAGCGGTGAGGGCAAAGCATATGATGCGACAGGCTTTACTGATTATCTTGCGGACTTAGCGGCGCGCTATCCGATCATCTCCATAGAAGATGGTATGGACGAAAGCGATTGGGACGGTTGGGCAACGCTGACGCGAAAGATTGGTGACAAAGTACAATTGGTTGGTGATGACTTATTTGTGACCAATACCAATATTCTCAAGCGCGGAATTGACGAGCAAATTGCTAATTCCATTTTGATCAAATTCAACCAGATTGGCAGCTTGAGTGAAACGCTTGCTGCCATTCAAATGGCAAAGCAGGCCGGTTTTACGGCCGTAATTTCTCATCGTTCCGGCGAAACGGAAGACAGCACCATTGCGGATCTAGCAGTTGGTACAGCAGCCGGTCAGATCAAAACAGGCTCCTTGTGTCGTTCAGACAGAGTAGCGAAGTATAACCGCCTGTTGAGAATTGAGGCCGAACTGGGCAGCAGCGCTGCTTATCGTGGTCGTGCAGAATTTTTCGGCTAAGGCCCACTACCAACGATGACCGATAAACTCTTTAGCCTGGTGCTGCTGACTGTTCTGGTTTTGTTACAGAGCAGTTTATGGGTTGGCGAAGGCAGCTTGGCGCACGTACACAGTTTGCGCGGGGATATAGAAAAGCAGCAGCAGCGTATAGCCGAACACAAATCTCGTAACGAGCGTCTTGAGCGCGAAATTTTCAGCCTTAAGAATGATCCTTTGGCAATTGAGCAGCGGGCCAGACAGGAGCTTGGCATGATCAAGCAAGGTGAAACGTTCTATCTGTTTGTTGATGAGCCAGAGTACTGACGTGCGGCACGGAGCGTTGACAGGGTTGAGTCGTGGCGAGTGAGCCGTGTCGTTGGGCGGTCGTGCCAGCGGCAGGATACGGTCAACGATTTGCGCAAGAGACTTGCGAGCAAAAACCTAAGCAGTACTTTTCTATACTAGGTCAAAGCGCAATAGAGCATTCATTGCATGCCATTCTGCGCGCTTGTCCTGGTGTGCGAATAATGGTGGCCGTAGCAGAAGCAGACCCATACTGGTCTCAATTAGCGATCGCCGCCCACCCGCAGATTCACACTGTTCAAGGCGGTCGTGAGCGCTCAGACTCAGTGCTCGCCGGACTATCGGCTCTTCAAGGCTTGGCAGATTCAGAAGACTGGGTATTGGTACATGACGCGGCCAGGCCTTGTGTCGCCACAGAAGACATCGCGTCAATGTTGACCGCTTTGCAAAGCCATAAGGTTGGTGGCGTAATGAGCGTACCTGCGGTTGACACACTTAAACAAATTGATTCCGACGGGCACGTGGCAAAAACCCTGGATCGGCGGTTTATACATCAGGCTCAAACTCCGCAGATATTTCGTTATGAGTTGCTGCGCCACGCCTTGAGAGATGCCGTAAACGCAGGCGTAGCGGTTAGCGACGAATCGTCGGCTGTTGAGCGCATGGGGCATAAAGTGCTGTTGCATAAAGGTCGGTTAAGCAATATCAAACTGACATACAGTGATGATGTAGCCGCTATAGAGGCAACGCTGCGACGGCAATCAGAAGAGGCGTCTGAATAATGCGTATAGGCCATGGCTACGACGTACATGCGTTTAGGGAAACCGCGGGCGATGGCGATCACGTGATGCTTGGTGGTGTGAGCATTCCTCACGATCGCGGCGTGAAAGCGCATTCCGATGGTGATGTGGTATTGCACGCTTTATGTGATGCATTGTTTGGAGCGGCTGCGCTTGGCGATATTGGACAACATTTTCCTGACACGGATCCGACATTGAGTGGCATTGACAGCCTGGAGTTACTCCGACAAACAATCCACAGGCTTGTGCAACTCGACTACCAGTTAGTGAACGCAGATATCACCATCATTGCACAGCAACCACGTGTCAACGACTATAAAGACGCTATGCGAAGCACGATAGCTGCGACGTTTGAGTGCGCTGTTGAGCAGATCAATGTTAAAGCCACTACCACAGAAAAGTTAGGCTACCTGGGTCGCGGTGAAGGCTTGGCTGCTTATGCAGTGGTGTTAGTCGAGTGTTCACCTTGAATGTCTGAGGATCTTGAGCACGCCAGGCATAACGCAATTCCGGAGTTTGCCTATGCGTACGGCATGCCCACAGCAGAGGGGTACTTGAAGGCAGAGTGCGAAGATTTTGTTGTGCATGAAGAGCTGGGTTTCGAACTCGATGGCGATGGCGAACACGTGTGCCTCTTTATAGAGAAACGAGACAAAAATACGAATGACGTAGCCCAAACGTTACAACAGCTTACAAATGTTAAATCGGCGGGTATTGGTTACTGTGGTCTTAAGGATCGTCGTGCTGTTACTCGCCAATGGTTTAGCATGCATTGCGGAGTACACAACACACCGGATTGGTCTCAGCTTGAATCCGCGCAGCTGCGGGTAATTGACAGTAAGCGTCATCGTAAGAAACTGCGTGTGGGTTCGCATAGCGCTAATTCCTTTACTATTAAGCTTCGTGAGCTTTCGGGAGACCTGGCAGAGTTGGAGCAACGTCTTAATCTGATTCATTCCGGCGGCTTCCCAAATTATTTCGGCGAACAACGATTTGGCTACAAAGGCTCAAATATTGATGCAGCCCTTGAAATGTTCGAACGGCTGAAGCGGCGACGCCAAGGCAAATTCAAAGCGCGCGGGAAAGATGGTTTTCTGTTGTCTGCAAGCCGTGCACTGTTATTCAATAAAGTATTGTCAGAACGAATCAAACATGGCTGCTGGAACCAGGCGCTTGATGGCGAAGTGTTGCAGTTAGATGGCCGCAACAGTGTGTTTAGTCAGCCGCTTGATGACAGTCTGCGAACTCGCGTGGAGGCTGGCGATTTGCATCCAACGGGTCCTATGCATGGAGTGGGTGGTATGCAACCGGATGCCCTATGCCTTGACCTTGAAAGTCGGGTGTTGGCCACAGAGCCGGTGCTTGTAAAGGGGCTAGAGGGCGTATCAATGGGAGCGGCAAGACGTGCGTTGAGAACGTTTGCCGCTGACTTATCCTGGCGGTTCAATGGGACTGAACTGCACCTTGCATTTGGTTTGCCCCGCGGCAGTTACGCAACAAGCTTGATACGTGAAATTGTGCAAGCAACCACGCGTTAACAAAGAGGCGTTGCTGCGTATAATGCTGCGGCTATAAGTATTTGGAGTACGTGTCTGAGTGAACAGTATTAACCTCAAAGGAATCGGCATGACGTCTGAGCGTACCCGAGAAAGGCTGATTCAGCGCTTGCGCGAACAAGGCATTACAAGTGAAAAAGTTCTGGATACGCTTCGAGCAACACCCAGGCATATTTTTCTGGATGAAGCGCTGGCACACAGAGCCTATGAAGACTGCGCGCTGCCAATCGGTTTTGAGCAAACCCTGTCACAACCCTATATCGTCGCTCGAATGACTGAACTGGTACTCGCACATGGCGCAGCTGACAAGGTGCTTGAGATCGGCACTGGCTCCGGATATCAAACCGCAGTGCTTGCGCAGCTGGTAACCAGAGTGTTTAGCGTAGAGCGGATCAGACCGCTGCAAGAGAAAGCGCGGCGTAGGCTGAGTCTTATGCAACTTCGCAACGTGCAACTGCGTTATGCAGATGGCTTCGCGGGATGGTCCAGCGAAGCACCATTTGATGTAATTATCTCCACGGCCGCTCCAGCAAATATCCCGCAGGCGTTTTGTGACCAGTTGAGGATTGGTGGGCGGCTGATTACACCGGTCGGTGAGTCGCAACAGGAGTTGCAGGTAGTTACTCGCACTGAGCAAGGCTGGCAGGCGAACAATATAGAGCCAGTACGATTTGTTCCGCTAAAAGTGGGCGTCTGTTGAGGATTGCGCAATGTTCCGATTGTTTTTGACCGGTGCAGCAATGGGTGCTGCAGATGTCGTTCCCGGTGTCTCCGGCGGTACTATCGCATTTATCAGTGGTATTTACTTTCGGCTGTTAAATGCAATTCGCGCAGCCCCTTCGGCAGTTGCTGTGCTTTTTAAAGAAGGTTTTGCGGCCGCGTGGGCACAGATCGACGGCACTTTTTTGGCCGTACTCGGTTCCGGCATCGCCTTAAGCATATTGTCGCTGGCTAGGGTTATTAGCTGGTTGCTTGCTAACTATCCCAGCGCGGTGTGGGGATTCTTCTTCGGATTGATTATTGCTTCATGTGTCTATCTTGGTTCGCAGGTTCGTTGGCGCTGGCAGGAATGTGTGTTTCTTCTCGTTGGAATCGCGATTGCAATTATTATTGGAAATATCAGGCCAACTGAAATAGAAGCGACCACAACTACCGTATTTTTCAGTGGAGCGATTGCTATTTGCGCAATGATATTGCCAGGCATATCCGGCAGTTTTATTTTGTTGATTATTGGAATGTACCCTACCGTGATCAATGCACTGAAGTCGTTTGATCTGGCGTTTATTGCTGTTTTTGCCTCCGGCTGCCTGGTTGGTCTGCTCGGCTTTTCGCATGTGCTGTCTTATCTCATTACGCGTTTTCGCGGGCCGGTGCTAGCGCTGTTAACCGGTTTTCTGGCTGGGTCATTGGCAATGGTGTGGCCGTGGCAGCATGTGGTTGAAAGTTACGAGAAATCGGATGGGCGAATGGTTGCTTTGCGTACTGAGAACCTGATGCCAAATGAATTTGCGCAACTGACAGGGCAAGATCCATACACTCTTCTTGTGGTTGGTCTGATGGTGTTTGGGGTTGCGCTGGTTTTGCTTATGTCCCGGCTCGGTCCAGGTGAACAGTCGAAAGAAACTTGATCATCTTTCTGGAAAATCCGTACAATTCTTTTCTAAAACAGTGATATAAGACCATTTCTTAATACATATTCGCGTTTCGGCTTGCGCTGGTTTCGATTTGATTGCAGCATGGTATTCGGCATTACGGAATAACTAACAATGTGGGCATGGCAATCCACAGCGCGGTGCGCAGGGCTTGGCAGCCTGTGCTTTCTGATAACGGCATGTAGCGGCAGCGCTATTCCTGTTGTTGAACGCGATGCGGTGACTGGCGGTCGAGGAAAATTAGTACGGCAGGCAATACCGGCGTCAGGAACACACTCTGTGCAACGTGGCGAAACCTTGTACTCCATTGCGTGGATGTATGGGCAGGACTTCAAGCAGCTCGCACGTACCAACAATATTCCAGCACCCTTCGTGATCCATGCCGGTGCGCGTTTGCAGTTGATGAGTCGGAGCACTTCGCCCAAGGGAAAGCCACTAGTCAAGCAAAACGAAAAGCCGAAAACTGTTGTGGCCGATCGAGAGCCAGCGGCCTGGCGTTGGCCAGCCAGTGGTCGAGTGCTTAATCGCTTTGGTCAAAATTCAAGCGGCCAGCTGGCAAGTAAGGGAATAGACATTGAGGGCGAGCTAGGGCAAGCGGTGTATTCAACACGTGCAGGTAAAGTGGTTTACTCGGGGAATGGTATTCGAGGTTATGGGAACTTGCTGATTGTAAAGCACAATGCGGAATATTTAAGTGCTTATGCCTATAACAGTCGTTTATTGGTGAAAGAAGGGCAGCAGGTTAAAGAAGGGCAGAAAATTGCCGAAATAGGTAAGAGCGGCGTCGCCAGAAAGGCGAAATTGCATTTTGAAATTCGAAAAGCTGGCAAGCCAGTTAATCCGCTAAGTTTTTTACCAAAACGCGGTTGAGCCATTGTTGATGACAGCGCTGGCTTAATTTTGTGCACTGACCTATGCACAGAACACGCCAGCACAACGAAAATAAACGTCAACAATTTTGCAATGAATTGTTGAACAGGGTCACAAATCAGCGTCTATACTTTAGCGATCCTTATTTGTGATAAGTATGAAACCGACAGAAGAAGGTGTAGTTATGCAGACTGGGAACGAAAATGCTCTACCAGAATCAGTTGAGCCGAAGAAGCAAAAAGGACGTCCCAGGAAATCAGCGAAAGCTACCGCACCCGCTAACGCTCAAAATGACGAACAAGTGACCGAAAAATTGGAAACACAAGACCCTGTAGAAGCCGTAAAACCAAAACGTGGACGCCCGCGCAAAGTCCAGATCGAGGACACTGCTGCGACCACCGCAAAGGCAAGCAAGAGCAAGGCGAAAAAGAAAATAAACACCGATCCCGTTCGTGAAATTCGTGAAGAACGGGAAGAGGATGTCAGTGGTAATTTTGATGCTACTCAACTCTACCTGAGCGAAATTGGCTTCTCGCCATTGCTGTCTGCCGAAGAGGAAGTGCACTTTGCGCGGATGGCGCAGCGTGGTGAGGAGGCTGGCCGCAAGCGTATGATAGAGAGTAACCTTCGCCTGGTCGTCAAGATTGCAAGGCGCTATCTAAACCGCGGCTTGTCTCTACTTGATCTTATCGAAGAAGGCAATCTGGGATTGATTCGTGCTGTCGAGAAATTTGACCCGGAACGCGGCTTTCGTTTTTCTACCTATGCAACGTGGTGGATTCGACAAACAATCGAGCGTGCGATCATGAATCAAACGCGAACTATTCGCTTGCCAATTCATGTTGTGAAAGAACTGAATGTGTATTTGCGCGCGGCGCGCGAACTGGCACAAAAATTGGACCATGAGCCCAGTGCGGAAGAAATTGCCGAGCTGCTGGACAAGCCAATTGATGACGTTAAGAAAATGCTTAAGCTCAATGAGCGAGTAACGTCAGTAGATACGCCACTCAGTGCTGATTCAGACAAAACCGTGCTTGATACTATTGCTGATCAAAAAGTCTCTGACCCGCAAACATTGCTGCAAGACAGCGATATGCGCGCCAGCATCAGTGCCTGGCTACTGGAATTGTCAGAGAAACAACGCGAAGTGATCGCCAGACGTTTTGGCTTGCTAGGTCACGAGCCCAGCACACTTGAAATGGTCGGTCATGAAATAGGCTTAACGCGTGAACGTGTGCGTCAGATTCAAGTCGAAGCACTTAAGCGCTTGCGCGGTGTCCTTGAGAAACAAGGGCTTAATAGCGAGTCTGTGTTCAGCGAAGCCTAACCTTTCCTTAGGCGCAGTTTGCTCTGATGGTTCCTACCCTGCAGAAATCCACGAAATGGCCTGGACTTTTCCAGTGTGCTACCAGGCACCTTAGTTCGCTGCTTGGCTCTGTTGACGCAGAGCGAAAGCGGCAAACAAGAGCGTGAATACTTCGTAGCCCAGTGCGCCATGTGTGTAAATGCCAGCACCTTCACTGCCCATCAGAAGTCCATACGCGCGGCCAAGCGCCAGCCCACCAAATATCAGCACCAGCAATAACAAAGCGGGTTGCTGATACTGCGCGGGTTTCATAACTCCCAGCAGGCAAAACAAAGCGACGGCGGTTTGTAGGCCTCCATACATAGCAATCATTTCGATTCGCGCATCAGTATTCGTAATCGCAAGACCTGCATAGTCCGCAGCAAGGTTGGCGTTGAAAAAACAGCTGAGGCCGTACAGCCCAAGCATAACAACAGAAAGCCAGAGGATAATTTTGGCTGGCATCGCAATCTCCCGTAAGAATTGGCCAGGCCGGGACTATAACTTGCATTCAGAAGGCGGGCTATCTATTCTGCTCGAAAAGATGAGAATGGATTAGCAACTGATATGAGCAATAGATTGGCAGTAGATAAGCCGCTGGTAGTGTTGCACGGCGACGAAATGGCGCAAATTGCCTTCGAGCGAATTCTCCAGCAGTTTGTAACTAGCCGGCTAGACATCAAATTGGTAGAGATCGATCTGACTGCGGAGAATCGCTTATTGAGCAATGGCAAAGCTGTGCTTGATGCCATCAAAGCCCTTAAAGAGCATGGTGTTGGAATAAAAAACGCAGGTATGACCGTCAACCGGCAGCAATTGGACGAATTGCTGGCCAAACATCCAGGCATTGACGAAGAGAAGCTTCATCGTCTGGCTACGAAATCTCCCAATGGTGCAATACGCAAAGGCATTGGTGGAAACATTATTCGTGAAGATATCCCATTTCGTAATCTGGAGTTGAGAAAGCCCGGTTGGAAGGACCGCGATATTGTTGTTGATACCATGGAAACAGGTGGAATCAAACACAGTCACAACAAGCTGGCCAGCGATACGGGTGTGCTGAAACTGATGTTTGTCGGCAGCAGCGGTGACCCAGAGGAACTGCATAGGCGGTTTATCAATAAAGGCGATCCCTGGTTATTAGCAACGAATGATATTGAAGAAGTAAAAAGCTGGGCACACCGTTTCTTTACTAGAGCGGTTGAGGAAAAGCGCGATACCTACCTTGGCCTTAAGGATACTGTCATTCCTGGATATGACGGTGTCATGAGAGAAGCTGTAGAAGCTATTTTTGAGTCTGACTATAGAAAGAAATTTGAAGAAATGGGCCTTGAATACCACTACGAGCTGATTGATGCGCAAGCGGCAAGGCTCGTGGCGAACCCCCCTGAACGTGCGCTATGGGGTGTTCCAGACAATACCACAGGCCGTAAGCTTTATAAGCTGGTTGAAGAGCTGAAACGCTATGGTTTGTCAGATCGAAAGACGCGCGTGTCCATCTCACGCATGAGCGCTGGAGGAGGCGACCAATACGGCAGCTACAATGCGCCTATGGCTGAGGATGGTATTCTAAAAGTCATTGTGGATGGCAGCGAAAAACACGCCCGCCGCGTCAACAAAAATGATCCCGTACTGTTAATGTCCAATGATCGTGAGGCAATTATGGACTGGGTTAGACAGGTGTTCAGCGACGCCTCACGCAACGACAAAGAAGTCTATTTTGGACTGAAGCGCGAATACATGGAATACGATGATGTATTTAGTACTGTGATCACACAAGTGCGTCAGGAACTGGCCAAGCAAGATACACCGCCTCCTTCCTTTATGATCATGCGTCCGTCCAGCCAATTGAAAAAGCTGATAACTGACCCGCCGCGCAATGGCTCTTACCCCGCACAAAATCTCGATGGCGATATTTTTTCTGATATCTCCGCTGCATTGGGTGGCAGTCTGGCCACTGCCAGCTCAATCATTGAGAGCAAAGACGGCACCATGCTCTACGAAGCACCGCACGGCACTGCGCACGATTTATACCTTAAGTACCTAGAGTCAGATGGCAAAGTAGCGCTTTTCAATTCTTCAGCGCTGCTCTATGCCTTGGCAAACGCTTTGGCAACACTGGGTGAACGAGAAGTGAATAGTGCTCTGATCGACTATGCGAGCAAATTGAAACACGCACTGATTGAAACAGTTGCAGATGGCACCATCACAGGTGATATTAAAGGTAAGACCAGCGAACCTGACAAGGAAAATGTAGTGGATATGTTTGGCTTTCTGGATGCAGTCGAAGCGAAACTCGATTAGTGCTTGCTGGTGTATTCGCGAACCCCAGCTCTCTTGTCGCAATTTAACGCCTTTCGCGTCGGTTTACAGTTGACCAATGGTGACACTGATGGTCTCGCTTTCGGTCCAGCCATAACGAACGGCTTTGGCCGTGATGAGATCACCGGACTTGACGCTGATTGGCCCGGTGTACAGCTGCCAATTCCCCTCATTCAAGCGATAACCCAGCGATGCATGCCGCTCTCGAGATTGTATGGTGACCCCACTGGACCCTATTCGCACCGTTGGAACCGGCGTGATCCCTTGCTGTCCATTGGCTTGAATACGCTTGATCATTTCTTGTTCATTGTCTTCACTCCAGTCTCCAACACGCGCAAGCCACGCATCCAGCTCGTCATTTAGTGTGCCAAGCACAGACGAATATTGAGCATTGTCTGCTAGGTTCGTTAGTTCGTGCGGGTCGTTTTTCAGGTCGAATAAGCGCTGCTTCCCTGGTGGCTCAAACCAAAGGCGTTGTGCCTTGTTTAACTTTCCTAGTTCAAACAAAGTTCGCATTTCGCGCATCATCGGTATATTGTCGCGAAAATCCAGCGCGTGCCCACCCATTGTTTCTGGCTGGTAACTGCGTATTAGCTTGAACCTGGCACTTCGAATGGCGCGCTGTCGGTCAGGTACTTCATCTATGCGGTCACGAGAAGCGTAGATGTACTTTCGATTCGGTGTTAATGGGTTAAAAAAATCCTGGCCCTGCATAGCAGCCGGTATCTCGGCACCGACTAGTGACAGAATCGTGGGGGCGAGGTCAACAAAGCTTATTAATTGAGAATCTGTCGCGCCAGCGCTCATGTGTTCTGGCCGGAATCGATCTGGCCAATACACCACCATAGGTACTTTTAGGCCGCTATCATAAAGCTCCCGTTTTGCGCGCGGTAAACCGTCGCCATGATCACTAGTCCAGATAACGATTGTGTTTTCCAAAAGCCCGCTTTCCTGAAGATACGCTACTATCTGGCCTACCTGAGCGTCCATTGCGGAAATATTCTGATAGTGGCGTGCAATGTCCGCCCTGACAGTAGGCGTGTCAGGATAGTAGGGCTCCAGAACAATGTCTTGCACGGAAACCGGCGTGCCTTCAGGTGCTGACCAATTTATTATCGATCTCATCACTTGCATCACAAGATGAGTGATGCTGTTTGGCCAACTGCCCAGAGGTGGAAACACGCCACTTTCATGCGTAATAGCAAAATTAATTTGCGCAAAAAACGGCTTATTGAGTGGTGCGTCCTCAATTCTGACGTCTCTGCCCTGAAGATCCCATATCGTGAACGGACCATCACCCATAGTGCCGGAGAACTGATAATCCAGTTTGCCATCGGTGAGCGTGAAGTAGCCAAGCCTGCGCAGCAGTTCGGGAAGTGCTTTGGCGTCGATGGGTGGTAAGGCCAAATAATCTTCACGGGAGGTGCGCATGTGCTGAGCGCCGAAAGAAATCTGATGCAGGCCCATAATGGTGGCTGCCCGACTGGGTGCACACACGCCAGAAGTAGTGAAAACGTTAGTAAAGCGTACGCCGCGCTCTGCAAGAGCATCAATATGTGGCGTTTGAGCAATCGAATCACCAAAAGCGCCAATTCTGGGGCTGAGATCTTCCGCCATTAGCAAAAGGATATTGGGTTTATCACCAGCTGCTACAGACACACAGAAAAAAGTCACTGAAAACACGGCAAACAAGCGAGGGATAAATGCGTAAAATTGTAGGCCTGAATAGCGTAACATTGGCATAATGTGGCCAATTATACCGTTCCATGTGACTTGCATCGCATACAACAATTACCTATTGACGCGGTGTAATTCGCCGTCCCCCAGTCTGCATCGGAGACACCATGAATAATTACCAGGCCCAAATGAATCCGTTTCTACGTTGGATTGAGCGCACTGGAAATCGACTTCCAGATCCAGTTTTTATTTTCCTTTATCTGACTCTCTTGCTGATTGCAATCTCTGTTGTATTTCAGTTAATTGGATTGTCGGCGCTGCATCCTACCCAGGTTGACGCGAGCGGTAATCCGGTTGAAATATTTGCTGCTAGCTTACTCAGTGCGGAGAATATCCAGCGTCTCTGGGTAGACATGCCGAAAACGTTTACTCATTTTCACCCATTGGGGTATGTGTTAGTAGTTATGCTTGGCGCTGGCGTTGCTGAGCGCAGCGGGCTATTTGCGGCCGCAATGAGCGCTGCTGTGCGCAGTTCACCCAAAGCGTTGCTAACTCCGGTAGTAGCGTTGGTCGCAATGGTTGGTAACCACGCAGCTGATGCAGGTTACGTGGTATTGATTCCACTGGCCGGCGTATTGTTTGCCGCGGCGGGCCGCCATCCATTGGCGGGTATAGCCGCGGCTTTTGCTGGTGTGTCGGGCGGATTTTCAGCGAACATTAGTCCAGGCCAGTTGGATGCACTACTGTTCGGCATTACGGAAGAAGCTGTGCAAGCCAGCGCGCTTGATCCAAGCTGGAACAGCAATATTGCGGGTAACGCGTATTTTATATTTGCGATGACGTTTCTGTATCTGCCCATTATTTGGTACGTGACAGATAAAATAATCGAACCTGGTTTGGGCACGTGGCAACCAAGCGAAGAAGACGCCGAAGCCTATGGTGACGGCAGTGAAAACAAGCCACTGACCGAAGAGCAGCGCCTGGGCTTGCGACATGCTGGCTTGGCTGCGCTCGCAGTGGTCGCAGCCTGGGCAATGATGACCTTGGGGCCTAATACTCCACTGATTAATGAAGAGGCATGTGCACCTGGAACCATAGAGGCTGGCAGTTGTTCTATTCACACAACTTATCGACCTTTCTACAAGAGCCTGGTGGCCGGGTTTTTTGTTCTATTCCTGGCCAGTGGCTGGGCATTTGGTGCCGCTGCGAAGACGATTAATAATCATCGCGACCTGGTTGATATGATGGCCGAATCGATGAAGACCCTGGGCTATTATCTGGTGCTTGCATTTGCGGCTGCGCATTTCGTGGCCATGTTCAATTGGTCTAACCTGGGTTTGATTTCCGCTGTTCACGGAGCGGCCGCGATCAAATCCACTGGTTTGCCATTACCTATCGTGCTTGGTCTGATTGTGCTTTTCTCCGGCTTGTTAAACTTGTTCATAGGCTCTGCCAGTGCCAAATGGGCCTTAATGGCGCCAGTATTGGTGCCTATGTTGATGTTGCTCGGTGTCAGTCCCGAGGGAGCTACCGCCGCCTATCGTGTAGGTGATAGTGCGACGAATATCATCACGCCGCTCATGGTGTACTTCCCATTAATTCTCGTATTTGCGCAGAGATGGAAGAGTGATTTTGGCTTGGGTAGCCTGACCGCGATGATGATCCCCTATTCGATTTGGCTCTTGATATCGGGAGTTACTTTAATGATTGCCTGGGTTTATCTTGGTTGGCCCTTGGGTCCAGATGCCGCGGTAGGGTATCAGCTGCCAACGAATCCATGATAGAAACTCTGTCAATACAGGTGAATGGCCAGGGCCTGCATAGTTTTACCGGCACATTGAATCTGTTGGTTTCTGAGAGCGGGTACAAGGAAGGGCTGTGCACTCTGTTTATTCGTCACACCTCAGCCAGTTTATTGGTTCAGGAAAACTACGATCAGTCGGCCAAGGTCGACCTGGAATCCTGGTTGAATCGTTTGGTGCCGGAAAATGACCCGCTGTACACGCACACCCTAGAAGGTCCAGATGATATGCCGGCGCATATCAAGGCCGCCCTGACAGCAAGTTCCTTAAGTATCCCGATTACGGATGGACATTTGGCCCTGGGTACTTGGCAAGGCGTGTTTCTATGGGAACACAGGCATCATAGCGGCAGTAGGGACGTAGTTGTTCACTTGGGTAAATAGCTAAAACAGCAGGCCCATAGTTGGATACTCAATGTCGGAGTAATCCATCAAAACGGTGCGTTTCGTGATTTTGAAGCTGTCGTCACTCTCAGTTAATAGGTCGCGCCTCTCACCACTGTAGGTAAAGTTAGCGCTTCCGGGTCGTGCGAAATAGAGAATAAAATTACTGACCACCGACGCTGAGCCCGATTGATTCTTCCCAATTCGAACATTACTCACCAGACGGCGTGTTCGCGCCGGTGGATTCTCCGCCCACGAGTTGATTTTGTAGGCTCGTTGTACTCGCATACTGAGGTGAAGGATATTCTCTTCGCGAAGAGGACTCCCGGCAGAATCCTGGCCTTCCAACTCACGAGAGATATCCAACATGGCTTCCTGGTCACGCATTCTATTATCAACCTGAACGTTGAATCTGCTCGGCATGACGTACTGAATGTGCTCGTCCAGTAACGCCAGCCATTGCTGAAATTGTCTGTCATCCAGTAGCTGCGCTTCACGGTAATAAAATTGTTCTATGCGGTACTGCAGTTCAATTCGGCTGTTGATTGTCTCTTTCATCAGATAGACACCGCCAATAAATCATTGCGCCAGCGTTTAAAAAACTCACGCGCGTAAAACTCATTCGCTGTGACGCTGACCAAACCTGGAAGCTCCTCATGCGGGCCTTCTTCATTGAGGCCGAGGCCGTAAAAAAAGGGTCGGTCGTCAGCAAAATCAATATTGGCGCCCAGGTGTTGCTGGGTCCAGGATTCTGAGTCTTCCTGTTCCACCATACCGCCAGGCCCAAAGAAAGAGCTGTAGTTGGTACGCAGTGCTTTTTTTACAGCATCTGGCGCATCGGCAGGTACAACCGCCCAGCTCCAATATTCTACTTTGCCCGGACCTCGCGGGTGGGATACTTTGAATGAAGTGTTTGACCATAGAAACGATAAATTTGGGTACACACCGTAAGTGAGCCCCTTCATTCTGGCGCGCAGAGAGCCGACTCGCTCAATCGCCTTTCTCTGCACCGTTTGCAAGTAATCTTGCACTTCAGGTCCGCCAAGTATGCCGCCAGTGCCTTCCATACCCCATGCCACTTGTTCCCACGGTGTATCCTCGGGCATTAGTCGAAAGCTTGCCCCGTGACCCGGGCGTGGAACTACGCTGTGCCCTGTGGCAATGATCTCGTCATTCGCTTCCGGTGGCAGGATTGAAGCGTGTAGATAAGGACCGTGGTTTACATCACCTAGTTGATTTTCTACCGGTAATTTCCAATTCGCATTGACTAGCCACCGGTGCGGTGCACCTATGAATTCGATGCCATTTTCAAAGCGCTCGAAAAATGCGTCGAGGTAGAACCTCATATCACCGAGATAGCTGTCCAAAGGCTCAATGTCTGGATCAAAGCTGCCAAAGTACAGACCCTGGTACGACTCTATACGCGGTACTTTCTTTAAGCCAAGCTGACTCTTGTCCGGGCAGTTGTTCAGTTGTTTCTCTTGTGGAATGGTAGTGAGTCTTCCATCTACTGCATACGACCAATTGTGGTAGGGACATACGAATCGCTTTGTGTTGCCATGATCTGCGCGGCAAACCGGCAGTCCGCGATGCGTGCAACTGTTGATGCTCGCGTGAATTTCCCCATCATCGGCGCGCGCTACTATGATCGGTGTTTCACACATGTAAGCTTGCACAAAGTCACCGGATTGTTTCAGTTGAGATTCATGCGCCAGGAACAGCCACGATTTTCCAAAGATGCCGGCTTTTTCGAGCTCGAAAACGCGCTGATCCGTCCAGCACTTGCGACTTATCAGGCTGGCATCTTCATTGACCAGCTCAGTAATATTTGCAGGGTTTGTCATCACGTTTGCTAGTCCTGTAAGAGCCGCTTGGGATCACGCCCGTTCACAAAGCCAATAAAAGGAAACAGCATGCTGTACCCCAACATTTCCTGAATGCTCTCACTGCACAGCTTTGCACGCTCTCTGGAAATCGCCAGGCTGTAGTTTTCCTGCTGCCTGGCCCATGGCTCACAGTATTGGGCTGTTGCGGCCATTCTGGCCGAATCACTATTGTTTGGGCCTGCGCCGTGCCAGAGTGTGCCCAAGAAGAAAATAACAGATCCCGCCGGCATAACAGCCGGCAGCAATTCGTGCTCGCTACCGTCCCCAGGGTGCTGGCCATCCCAGCGATGGCTTGCAGGTATAACGCGAGTCGCGCCGTTGTCCCGCGTAAAGTCGTCTATTGCCCAGATTGTCGCGGCGCTAATAGGTGCTCGCGGCCGCTGCAGCGGATAAAACCCGTCATCGTGATGCAAGGGTTGTGCGATTTCACCGGGCAAAACATTGATTGCCTGAACTTGCGACAACAGGTAATTGTCTTGTAACACCTGATCGAGCAGAGCAAGAATGAGTGGGTGCTCGATCAATGGGTTCAGCGACAGGGTTTTCTCAAAAACGGAATAAATCCGGCGCGTTTTATAGCCTTCAAATTCTGTTCGGCCATCGTGTGTTAACAACGGGCCAACATCGCTCTTAATGGCAGTCATGTCTGATGCTGATACCAGCTCCGGAATCAGTACGTAGCCACTGTGATTAATCTGATCCATCAATGAGTACAGGTCTTGTTCGCTAACGCCACGCTTGCTTGCAGAATGTTGTATTCGCAATGCGCGTAATTCAGCAGCGTCTGCCTTTGGACTGCCGTCGGCGTTGTTATAGTGGCTCTCGATCATTGAAACTACTCGACGCCTAATAGTCGACGGTTAGCCGAATCATCGGCCCCTGAACCGGCAAAATCGTCAAAGGCTTTGTCTGTTGTCTGGATCATATGGTGCTCAATAAAAGGGGCACCCTCTGCCGCTCCTTGTTCCGGGTGCTTGAGGCAGCATTCCCATTCAATCACTGCCCAGCCATCAAAACCATATTGCGCAAATTTGCTGAAGATGGAAATGAAATCCACTTGACCGTCACCTGTAGAACGGAAACGCCCTGGGCGATCTACCCAGGGCTGAAAACCGCCGTACACACCGCTGCGTCCATTTGGATTAAATTCGGCGTCTTTCACATGAAATGCTTTAATGCGTTCATGATATATGTCGAGAAACGCAAGGTAATCCAATTGCTGTAAAACGAAATGGCTTGGGTCGTAAAGTATGTTCGCTCTAGGATGATTATCCACTTCAGCGAGAAAGCGTTCAAACGTCGCACCATCATGTAAATCTTCTCCTGGGTGGATTTCGTAGCACACGTCAACACCAGCGTCGTCAAAGGCGTTCAAAATAGGCGTCCAGCGTTTAGCTAATGCATCGAAGCCCGTTTCCACTAACCCTGCAGGTCTGGCTGGCCAGGGGTAAAACGTGTGCCACAACAGCGCGCCGGAGAAAGTGGCGTGTGCGTTTAAGCCTAAATTCTGGCTGGCTTTTGCGGCAAGCATCAGTTGCTCGGTAGCCCACGCCTGCCGTGCTTTTGGGTTGCCACGAACCGTTTCAACGGCAAAGCCGTCAAATAACTCATCGAACGCAGGCGCTACTGCAACCAGTTGCCCTTGCAGGTGAGTGGATAGCTCCGAAATCTCCAGTCCTCGCTCGGCTGCAATCCCCTGCAACTCTTCGCAATAGGTTTTACTTTCTGCTGCTCGCCTGAGATCAATCAGACTGGTTTCCCAAGTGGGAATCTGAATGCCCTTGTAGCCAAGGCCGCCTGCCCATTTGCAAATGTTCGAAAAGTTGTCAAAAGGCTCTTCAGAGTTTGCGAATTGTGCAAGAAATATTGCAGGACCTTTCATAGTGTTCTCCGAACAGCGCGAGTGCTGCGCTTTCATATAAATTAGTAATCTGGCAGTTCATGCCATTTTTGATCCGACTCGCTGGCGATTACTGTATGTTGAATAAATGCCATTCCGCGTATGGCGTCTGAAATTCCGGGTAAGTCGGCGGCGACATCGTCTGGTTTTTCGCCTGAAAGACGGGCTCGGATCTGGGCCGCGAAATGTTGGTAATGATTGGCGAACGCTTCCAGGTAGCCTTCCGGATGGCCGCCGGGCGTGCGCGAATTGGCGTTGGCAAGATCGCCAAGGCCTGCACCGGAAGTGCGCAGTATTTGCATGGGTTTATCATTCCATTTAAGCATAAGGCTGTTGGGC
Organism: Pseudomonadota bacterium; assembly: GCA_039111475.1. Taxonomy (GTDB): domain Bacteria; phylum Pseudomonadota; class Gammaproteobacteria; order Pseudomonadales; family JAUIET01; genus JAUIET01. The sequence continues at coordinate 34,069 of JBCCIP010000055.1, forward strand.
TCTTGCTGATACCACTCCAGGCCACCCCGTTCGCCATAGGCGCGAATCCGCAAGCCGTTTTCTTCACCCACCGAAATTTGGCTTGCTATCAACACGCCCCGCGCGCCATTATCGAAGCGCAGTAAAACAGAGCCATCATCATCAAGATTACGGCCGTCTACAAATGACGTAAGGTCAGCGCACAGTTCATTTATCTTTATGCCGCACACGTATTCAGCCAGGTTCGCGGCGTGCACTCCTATGTCACCCATGCAGGAACTCACGCCAGCTTGCTCAGGGTCCAAACGCCAGGTCGCCTGTTTGTTGTCTGAATTACTCTCTTCTTTAGAGGCCAGCCAGCCTTGCGGATACTCAACGACTACCTTTCGAATGGCGCCTAATTCTCCCGAAGCAATGCGCTGGCGCGCTTCTTTTACCATGGGGTAACCTGTATAGGTGTGAGTTAGCCCATACAGCAACTGCCGGGACTCCAATACATCTCTAAGCGCGAGGGCTTCTTCCAAATTGTACGTTGCAGGCTTGTCTGACATCACGTGGAAGCCATTCTCCAGCGCCAGCTTGGCGACTGGAAAGTGCAAATGGTTGGGGGTGACAATGGCTACAAAATCCATACGCTCGTCAACACTAAGCCTTGCTTCCGTTGCAATCATGGTTTGATAGTCTGGGTAGCAGCGCGACTCTGGCAGGTAGAGAGCTATGCCGGATCGTAGGCTTCGTTCGGCGTCACTGCAAAACGCTCCGCACGCCAGCTCAATTTGGCCATCCATATTGGCGGCTATTCGGTGCACAGCACCAATAAACGCGCCTTCACCTCCGCCGACCATTCCCATTCGTATTTTTCGCATGCTGGTTCCAGAGTTGTTATCATGCGCGCCCAACCAAGCCGCGGTACTGCCGCGTAGATTACCCTATTTGATGTGCACTGTTGTGTTTGCTTAACAAATGGAAAGTACTGACTTTATTGTCGTTACGGCGCTGTTTCTGCCTGCTTCATGCATGTTGAGTGTTAGCGAATGATTATCTTTCGCGAGCTTGGTCTAAGGCGTGGCGCCAAGCTTCTGCTGCAAGACACCAGTTTGATCATACAGCCTGGCCAGCGATTGGCGCTGATCGGCGCGAATGGCTCGGGTAAATCGAGCTTGTTCGCAATGCTACTGGGTGAGCTGCAAGCCGATACTGGGCACATTGAAGGTATAAAAGGCATGCGATTGGCCTGTATGGCGCAAGAAGTCGAAGCCAGCGACATGCCTGCTCTTGAATATGTGATCGCGGGCGATAGTGAGGTGTTTGCCGTTCGTCAACAATTGGTCGCTGCTGAAGCACGGGAAGACTATGAGAGCGCCAGCGTATTGTATAGCGAGCTAGACGAACTCAATGGCTATGACATCGCGCATAGGGCTGAGGTATTGTTGTTGGGGCTGGGGTTTGAGCAAGGTGACCAACACCGTAAAGTAAGCGATTTTTCAGGTGGCTGGCGCATTCGACTTAACCTTGCCAGGGCGCTGATGACACCATCCGATTTGTTGCTACTGGACGAGCCAACTAACCACCTGGACCTGGACGCCAGTTTTTGGCTACAACAATGGCTGCAAAATTACCAAGGCACGATGCTGCTGATTTCGCACGATAGAGAATTCATTGATGCCTGCTGCCAACAGGTGCTGCATTTAGAGCATAAGTCGATTACCCAGTACCGCGGTAATTACTCATCGTTTGAGTTACAACGTGCAGAGCGCTTGGCACAGCAACAAGCCGCATTCGAAAAGCAGCAACGACGTATTGGAGAAATTGATGAATTTGTGCGACGTTTTCGCTACAAGGCAACCAAAGCAAAGCAGGCTCAGAGCAGACTGAAAGAACTGGAGCGTATGCAGAGCATTGCTCCCGCTCACATTGATTCCCCATTTAGGTTCCGCTTTCCTGAGCCGAAGCGAGCCAGTGATCCAATACTATCGTTGAATCGGGCTAACCTGGGTTACGGCATGGTTTCTGTTCTTAGGAGCGTAAATCTGCAAGTGCATGCTGGCGCTAGAATCGGATTGCTTGGCAAGAACGGCGCGGGCAAGTCGACTTTGCTCAAGTCGCTAACGGGCATACAAAACTTGCTGCACGGAGATCGTGTGGAAGGTGCTCACTGCCAGATTGGCTACTTCGATCAACACCAGCTTGAAGCCCTGGATCTAGACGCTAGCCCGGCGTTACACCTGCAACGTTTGAGCCCAGAAGCGCGTGAACAGGAAATTTATGATTTTCTGGGTGGCTTTAATTTTCACGGCAGCGTTGCCAGTTCCGTGATTCGGGACTTTTCCGGCGGTGAAAAAGCACGTCTCGCGTTGGCAATTACCGTTTGGCAGCGTCCCAACTTGTTGATTATGGATGAACCTACAAACCATTTGGACCTTGAAATGCGCCACGCTTTAACGGTGGCTTTGCAAGCGTTTACCGGTGCTGTTGTGCTTGTTACTCACGACCGTCACTTGCTTGGGAATACCGTTGACGAGCTACTATTGATTCACGACGGAGTTGTGGATGAATATAAGGACGATATTGCGGCGTACCAGAAGTGGGTGTTAAACAGGGAATCTGTTTCTGCTCAATCTAAGGAAGTGAAAGCGGCCGCAACGGTTAATGACATAAACACCGATGGCAAAGACGTTAATCGCAAGGAACAGCGCAAGGCGTCAGCGGCGAGTCGTGCCAAATTGCAGCCGCTGAAAAAATCCATTGCGCGGATCGAACGTAAAATGGCAGAAGGCCAGCAACGCTTAACCGCGCTTGAGCAGCGACTTGCTGATACCAGCATCTATGAAGCCGAGAATAAAGCTGAGCTTGATAATGTGCTGTTTGATCAGGCGAAAGAAAGCCAACAGCATGGGGAGCTGGAAGAACAATGGCTGGAGTTGCAGCAAGAGTTGGAGGATTTGATGGGAGAGTAGATGGTCATAGACAGAATGGCGATACGAACCCTGACCGGCAATGAAACCTCTCGGTCAATTCATCACTTGGCTAGAAGTTCTAGTGAGTAAACGCCTCAATATCGTAATTCTCCCCAACTGAACAGGATGCAATTCGACTCATATGACTGTAAGGAAGGCCACTTTCCTCATGCCAAGTGTTGAATGCCTGCTGTATCGCATGCATGTCTTTTTGGCCAGTCGGGTTGTTCGCAATTTCAACACCAGCATTCCGAAGGCACAGAACCACATCGGTGCTCAACATAAAGGTATCAATGCCTAGATTGCGCAGAGAGCGAGGCCCTGTTGCACCGCCCAAACGACTGCCCCTTTGCTTGAGTAATTTGTACAAACCAATGTGATCCCCCGCAGGCCAATCACAGACCATTGCTGCAAAGCTGCCGTGCTCTTGCGCAACATCCAGTACAAACTGCGCATTCTTTTGTACGCTCACAATCTTCTGCATATTCCGAATAATAGCTGGGTTAGTGCCGATCTTTTCGATTTGCTCCGGACTAAGCAAAACGATCTTTTCAGGTGTAAACCCGAAAAATACGTTCTCAAAAGCGTCCCATTTTTGATTGACCACCCGCCATACAAAACCGGCTTGAAACACGCAGCGACTCATCTCCGCTAAGAAACGATCATCACCCACCGCCTTGAGTTTCTTTGCTGTTATTACTTTTGGTAAGTAGGCCGCAAGTGCTTTCTCACCCCCTTTACGCTTTAACGCGCGTTCATGGATGCGTTTGAATTTTTCCATACCGATTAATTGCGTGATTCATATGATTC
>JBCCIP010000056.1:0-37754 GCA_039111475.1 Pseudomonadota bacterium
CAGGGAACCTTAGAGACTACCAGTTGAGCCATGCATATCTGTGAGGTGCTCCTCTCTCGAGCATCACGCGCTGCGCTATTTGCTACCCAATGATGTTACGCTTCTAGATGGCACTTTTTGCAGCTTCGTGCCCACTAGGCCTATCTCGGGGTCATGAACAGAGATACAACCATTGGATCGCGTGTGTACCCATAAAATCCAGCAGTAACGATGCTCTCGGGTTGGCTGGGAGCCAGTGAATTCACTGTTATTTGGTGTCGGAGAGCACCAATCTCTCTGGTGCTGCCTCCGTCAGTTGACCACGATGGCATTGCCCACGCGCACCGAGCGGTAGCGTTTCCCGAATAGATTCCTGAATTGGTCAATGACCTCGTCGCTGGTGTCGTGTCCACCAAGACCAATAACACCCAGATCTCGCTGTTTTAGCAACGCCATGTCCGCGCGCATATCAGCTTCTGAAATGGGGTTCCAGGGGCCTGAGCCAGAAGCAAGGTAACGCTGCATATTGATACCCAACACGGTCAGTCGCCCATCGGGTACTGGATAGTGTAAATCGCCGACGATGCCGTAGAGCGGTTCTTCAAACAGCTGGTCATAGCGCTGAAGAATCTTCGCCAACGTTTGATGACCGCAGCCCACTACCAGCACAATGCCTCTCCCCGCCACGTTGATGGCGAGTGCCTGCTCATCGATCGTCCCAAGAAACAATTGGCGTCGAATAGGCCCAATACTGGCAAGCCCCTCACCGATCACGGTAGGCCGGTCAACAAGCTCAACGGTGTTCCCCGGGTAGCGAAGAGGGGTCGGTGACAAAATTCGTGTATCACCCAATGACACCTGTTGCGCCCCTAGGGAAAAGCTGCCTTTATCGACCCAAGACTGACCACCAGCATGGTCCAGATGATGGTGGCTGATAAATAAGGTGTCGATGGCCTCCAATTGAACGCCTAGCGCTTCCATATTGTTCTGAAGCGGTGACTGTTGCTCGGCTTTCTGGTTGAAGCCCACGTCAAACAGCAGCTGGTGTTGATCGGTCTGGATCAAATAGGACACTCCAGCTTCAGTTTTGAGCTCTGAACTCGCAGCATGCCAGTTGACCAACGAGGTAATACGCAGTTGCTGTGTACTGCCAAAATTGGGCAAAGGCTCAACCTTGTTCAGTGTCCAGTCACGCTCTACCTGCGCATTAGCCCTGATGTGCATGACTACGTAAGCCACCAGAACCGTCAGCAGGAGCAGCAACACCAGCAACAATGTCCGACGCACGCTAGGTAACTGTTGTATTGTCGTCAAAATAACACGCCAGGTCAGGCGGGACGGGCATTGGCTTGATGGCACTGACATTAGCTCCGCCAGTATTGCCGATGGGAACCCAGCCTATGAGCGAGCCGACCGAACCAACAATACGCAGAAGCTGACCCAATACCTCGCGGGCATCTCGCAGACGCCAACCCACTTTCAACATCCAGTAGTGGTTGATGACATGGGGCACATAGTGCCTCTGCCCCAGAACATGCGCTCTTTCCAGGTGATGGAAACACTGTGGATAGTGTTGCTGGGAATAAAGCGAGCGCGCCTGTTGCATTTCATTGTTGAATGCGGCTCTGAGATTGGCAGGCATTGGCATGTTCTAACCCCCTTTAGCTTATTGTCCCGTCATTAACGATTGGCATTCTATTGCAGGGTGCCTTCAGGGCACTTGAATAAACTGGCTATGTTGAATTACCAACGAGGGCTGGATGCCAAACATGGCCTGAAAGGTCCGACTAAAGTGGGCCGAATCGGAAAAGCCGGCATGCGCAGCAGCGTCGGTAAGACTTTTACCTGCAAACGCGCACTCGATGGCATCCATCAAACGCAGCCACATGAGATAGCGGCGCACCGGTATGCCCACTTGTTGCTTAAACAGGTGGGCAAGGCGACTTTCCGACAGGTGTACCTCGTTAGACAACTCACCGGCAGATATATTCTTATTTGATAGTGATTGCAGATAATTAAGCGCTGATCTCACACGGTTATCCATTGGCGCAAGGCCGGTAGCCCCAGGCAGCAGCGCGTCAAGCAGTGTGGTGACCGGGTCAGATTCATGAAACTCGGCGGACAGATCCTTTGTCAGCTTTTCCATTAGTAGGGCCGGCAAGGTCACTGGGAACGGCGCTACCACTTTCTCACCCAGCCACTTATTGGTCAGTTGCTCGGCACACGTGTGCTCAGGATCTATCAACAACAGGGCCTGCTTGCCGCCCTTACCATCGAGGCTATGTTTCTGATCCGGTCTGATAATCACCCCATTGAAATCAGCACCATTCGATGCGTCGCTGTCTGTCTCCCACCGGAGATGAAAGGGCCTATCCAGGGCGATAGACACCTGCAACGCGTGATGTCTGTGATATGTCGCCTGAACTTCACTGCCAACAATCAATACCGCCGTGTCGTTCTTGAAAATGTGCACGCCGCTCACTCCAGAGTGTGTTGAATCAACCATTCGGATGGCACCCGACTGAATTTACGGTAAGAGATCGCATAAGAACGCCCACGTTCCGTGCCAACATTGGACATTGGAAGGAACCTACCCAGTTTGCAGAGACTCTATGATCGGGCATTCCGGTACATCCTTACCAGAACAATCAGCGGAGAGCGTTCGTAGTGTTTTCTCCATCATTTTCAAGTCAGCAATTTTTGTCCGAATATCCAGCAGGTGCTCATCAGCGATCTTCTTCACTCGCTCGCACGACACTCGCTGACTGTCCACGAGAGACAGCAGGCCGTGTATTTCCTCGAGCGAAAAGCCCATCTCTCGGCAACGCCGAATAAAGCACAAACGCTGCACGTCGTCCTCCCCATAGAGGCGGTGACCGCCTGCGCTGCGATCAGGCTCCGGTAACAATGACATATTCTCGTAGTAACGGATGGTCTCGGCATTAACGCCACTGCGTTTCGCCAGGGCGCCTCGAGAAAGGGGTTTTGGAGTCGATTGCATTTTTTTTCTTGATCCTGTAGCCGCTACAGGTTCTATCATAAAGGGAGCGTCAACCTACGCAAGGTGCAAATTGAGCGAACAGCCCATCAACCCACAGCCCAATACCGGTCGGTTTGCCGCCATTGCGGGTGTGGTAGGGGCACTTCTGGCCTCATCGTGCTGCGTTGTGCCGTTGGTGCTAGTGACCTTGGGCGCGAGTGGCGCGTGGATTGGAAATCTCAGTGCGCTTGATCCTTACAAAAACTACTTTGTACTCGTCACTCTCGCATTCTTAGGCGCGGGGTTTTGGCAGGTGTACTTCAGAACGAACCTCATCTGTGAGGATGGGTCGTATTGCGCCAACCCAGTCTCAGGGCGCGTCACCAAGGCTGCGCTCTGGGTTGCAGCGGTACTCGTGTTATCCGCCCTTACCATCGATTGGTGGGCGCCATTGTTTTATTGAAAGGAAGAGTCCAATGATCAAACGAAATTCACTCTTACGCACGGTGCTCGCACTATCGGTTAGTGGGCTTCTGGGGGCTCAATACTCGTGGGGCACACCCGAAGAGGGAAGTCACTATGTCGCTCAAATCTTCGCGGTTGAAAACATGACCTGTGCTGCCTGTCCGATTACCGTCAGAAAAGCAATGTCTCGCGTGGACGGGGTGCAAAGCGTTGAGGTGAACTTTGAAGCCAAAACAGTCACGGCCACTTACGATCCGGCGCTTACTGATACAACTTCAATCGCGGAAGCATCGACAGCGGTAGGGTTCCCAGCACAGGTTCACGCGGAATCGCCATGAGTGAAGCGATTGAACCATTCTCCACACTGACCTGTCCGAAATGTGGTCACGTTGAGCAGGAAAAAATGCCTACAGACGCCTGTCAGTTCTACTACGACTGCAAAGGTTGTGGTGAGCTGCTTCGTCCACTAGACGGAGATTGCTGCGTGTTCTGCTCTTACGGCGATGTAAAGTGCCCGCCTATTCAGAAAGGTAATAGCTGCTGCTGAAAGTCTCCTTTGGGTTATGAGTGCACTCACCCATTGAACTTACAACCCGTACCCATTTGCCAATCTCGATGAACTAAATACTCTCACTCCAGGCCGGCCACAACCGACCCATGGCCAGGTACGTAAACGAGGCAGACCAAGTAATCAGCAAAAATCCGTTGAGTGTTTCAACAGCGGTCATAAATCGAATATGTCCTTCTGGATAGATATCTCCTAGTCCTAACGAGGTATAGACCACGCCAGAGTAATAGAGGTAACTCATCACATCGTCAACTACTGCACCCTGAAATGACCCCAAATCGAGAAGCAAAATGGAGCCTGCGTAGCCCGCACTATAAAACCCTATTTCAACGATATGGGCGACAAACAGCACCAACACAACGACCAGGACCCTCATCTGAGAAGTCAGCTTCATACGCGGTACGTGGTGTCCCAGCCACAATAGAACTCTGTAATGGAAGCTGAAGGTCAACAGCACCAGTGCAAAAGCAAGGATGATTGCGAGGGTCAACTTTTTACTCCTTTGCGTACTGCTCGCTCCTGCATCTGCAGAACGAAGCTATAGATTACAGGGAGCACCAGGAGATTCAGTATCATGACGGTGCCCATGCCGCCGAGCATTGGCGCGGCGATTCGGTGAGTGACATCTGACCCCGTACCACTGCTCAGCATTATGGGAACAAGGCCTGCCATCGTGGAGATGGCCGTCATTGCCACCGGTCTAACCCGTTTGGATGTCGCCGACAGGACCGCGTCCTGTATCTCCTCTAACGATAGGATCTTTTCGCTTTCCGCACGGCGCTTCGCTACTTCAGTATCGATAAAACTGAGAACCAATACGCCAATTTCCGCGGCCATACCAGCGAGTGCAATAAAGCCGACAGCAACGGCCACTGACATATTGTAATCGTTGAGGTAAATCAGCCAAATACCACCTACCAACCCGAACGGGATAGAGAGTAAAACAACTAGCGGCTCGGTGATGTTTCGAAAGTTCAGATACAGCAGCAAGAAAATGATCAACAGTGTCGCGGGTGCCACAATGCTCAGTCGTTCCGCAGCACGCTCCATGTATTCGAACTGGCCAGACCAAGTCAACGTGTAGCCGGCGGGTATCTTCACCTGCTGCTCGACAACCTCCTTGGCCTTCGCAACAAACCCGCCAATGTCAGACGTTGAAATATCAACGTAGATCCAGGCATTCGGCCGAGCGTCCTCACTTTTGATAACCGGTGGGCCACGTTGATAGTCAATGTTGGCCACCATCGCGAGAGGAATATGGGCCCCGGTCGGTGTCGGAATGAGCACACGTCGCAGCGATTCCAGGTCATCTCTCAGATCCCGTGGATAGCGGAGATTGACGGGGTAGCGCTCCAGTCCTTCGACAGTCTCTGTGATGTTCATGCCGCCAATTGCGCTTTGAATGACGTCTTGAACCGCACCGACCGTGAGCCCATAACGCGCCGCGTTCTCGCGATTGATATCAAAATCCAGGTAATAACCGCCCACCGCGCGATCGCCGAACGCCGAAGTAGTTTCCGGCAATGTTTTCATGGCTTGCTCAATGTTTTCCGCTAAGCGCTGCAATTCCGTGAGATCAGGTCCAGAGACTTTGATCCCGATCGGCGTTTTAATGCCGGTCGATAGCATATCGATTCGCGTTTTAATCGGCATGGTCCAGGCATTGGCCAGTCCTGGGAACTGAATGGCCCTATCCATTTCGTTCATCAGTTCCTTGGTGGTTTTGGTAGGGTCCGGCCATTGGTCCTTGGGTTTCAGCCGTACCGTTGTTTCGATCATGGACAATGGTGCGGAGTCGGTCGCTGTCTCGGCACGACCCACCTTACCGAACACATGATGGACTTCTGGGAAGGTCGCCAAAATTTTATCGGTTTGCTGCAGCAGTTCTTTCGCCTTGGTGATGGAGATGCCTGGAAACGTCGTGGGCATGTAGAGAATGTCCCCTTCGTCCAGTGGTGGCATGAACTCACTACCGAGCTTCGAATAGGGATAGTAAGTCGCCCCTAAAAGAAGAACCGCGAGGAGTACGGTCAAGCCGCGCCACCGCATGGCCAAGGTCAGTGTCGGACCGTGCGCCGCATGAAGCGCACGGTTAATGGGGTTTTTCTTTTCGGCAATGATGTTACCGCGTAAGAAATAGCCCATCATCACCGGCACCAAAGTAATCGCCAGAATGGCCGCCGCCGCCATTGCGTAGGTGGCCGTAAACGCCAGTGGGCTGAACAGTCGACCTTCCTGCGCCTGCATCGTGAAGATTGGCAAGAACGATACGGTGATCACCAGCAGCGAGAAAAACAGCGCCGGCCCTACTTCGCGACTGGACTCTCCAATCACCTCCCACCGCTCAGAATTCGTCAGATCCCGCGCCAGTGTTTCTCGTGCCATGGCAAGACGACTGTGCGCGTTTTCCACCATCACAATCGCGCCGTCGACCATGGTCCCAATCGTGATCGCAATACCCCCTAACGACATGATGTTGGCATTGAGGCCTTGGAGATTCATGATAATAAACGCCATCAGAATCCCCAGCGGCAAAGTGATTATCGCCACAAACGCCGATCGGGCGTGCAGCAGAAACAGAATCACCACCAAGCTGACGATGATCAACTCTTGCAGCAGTGAGGTGTTAAGACTGTCCACTGCACGTTCTATCAAATCGCCTCGATCGTAGACCGGCAAGATTTCGACCCCCTCAGGTAAGCCAGATTTGAGCCCTTCGAGCTTGGCGCGCACACCTTGAATGGTCGCCAATGCGTTTTCCCCAAAACGCATGATCACCACGCCGCCTGCCACTTCGCCTTCGCCGTTGAGATCGACCAGCCCACGGCGCAGTTCGGGTCCGATTTGTACGTACGCCACGTCCTGCAGCCGAATCGGCGTTCCGTTCGCATCAACGCCCACCGGAATCTGGTTCAGATCATCAATCGAGCGTATGTACCCCAAGCCACGCACCATGTACTCGGTCTCCGCCATCTCCACCAAGCGCCCACCGACATCGCGGTTCGACATTTTGATGGCCATGCGAACTTTGGCTAAAGACACGTTAAAGCGCATCAACGCATTCGGATCGACCGTGACCTGATATTGCTTCACATAGCCACCCACGGAAGCCACTTCGGCCACACCATCGACGGTTTGCAGCGGATAGCGCAAGTACCAGTCCTGAATGGATCGAAGTTCGGCCAAATCGTGCTTGCCCGACCGATCCACCAAGGCGTATTCGTACACCCACCCCACGCCGGTTGCATCTGGCCCTAGTGTCGGTGTCACGCCATCGGGCAATCGCCCGGACACATAATTAATGGACTCCAAAACGCGAGAACGGGCCCAATACATGTCCGTGCCGTCTTCAAAGATGATGTAGACAAACGAAAACCCGAAAAACGAATATCCTCGAACGACCTTGGTACGCGGCACAGCCAGCATCGACGTGGTGAGTGGATACGTGACCTGATCTTCAACCACCTGCGGAGACTGACCAGCATACGGCGTAAAGATAATCACCTGTACGTCCGACAAGTCTGGGATGGCATCGAGCGGCGCATTTTTATACGCAAAGCCACCAATGACCGCGATGATTCCCGCCGCAATCAAGACCATGAACCGATCGCGCAGCGAGGCGCTAATGATAGAGTCAATCATGGCGTGGCTCTCCAGTCTCGATTGATTTGTCGCCAGTCTCCATAGTGTGATGGTCGTGCGACATCGCGTTTGTTTGTGGTTGCTGCCCCGATTCTGGTACTGACGCCGCGCCTTGACTCAGCGAGTCCATCATCTTTGCAGTGGCTTCTTTGAGCTTCGATTCGGAGTCCACCAGAAATTGCGCTGATGTGACCACCGCTTCTCCCGCGTGGATTCCATCAAGGACAGTCACGAACCCTTTCGATTCAATGCCAATGCGAATGTCTCTCGGTTCGAATTTGCCGTCACCGATGACGACAAACGCCTGCGTGTGATCGCCTGAGCGCACAACGGCTTCCGCCGGGATAACCACCGCTTCGTCTTGTCGATCGGAGAAAATCGACACGTCCGCAAACATGTCCGGTCGCAAGGCGCGATCTTCGTTGTCAAACACCAAACGCACTTTCGTGGTCCGTGTTTTGGCTTCCGCGTACGGATAGATGTGATCGAGCGAGCCTTTGAATACGCGCCCAGGCACAGACGCTAGCGTCATTTCCACCTGATCACCGACCTTCACCCAGGGGATTTCGTATTCGTACACATCGGCAAATACCCAGACTTCGGATAAATCCACCATCATGTAAAGTTCAGTGGACGGCGTGACGAATTGACCGGCGCGCGCGCCAATGCTCAGTACTGTGCCGCTCCAGGGTGCATGAATATGAATGTTCTTCTTCACGGTGCGCGATTGTTCAAGTTCGCGAATCTGATGGCTCGGCACATCCCAAAGTTGTAAGCGCTCTCGGGCACTGCGGGAGAGATCCTTTGCCCCGTCGCGTATCTGCTCAAAGGGGCTTTCGGACAGTGCGGCCTCATTGTTAAGTGCCAACAGATACTCTTGTTGCGCCGACACCAGCTTCGGTGAATAGAAACTCAGCAGAATGTCGTCCGCCGTCACCCGTTGCCCAGTCTCATCGACTCGAATTTCTTCTATCCAGCCATCCACTTTAGGATGCAGACGGGCCATTCGGGTTTCATTGAAATCCACGCGGCCGACGGTTTTGATGTTTCGACTGAGCGATCGTTTCTCCGCTACCGCCGTCCGTACACCGATGTTTTGAACCACCACCGGGTCAATTTTGACGGTACCAGTCACATCCGCACCTGCCTCATTGTCGGCATACACCGGAACGTAATCCATGCCCATCGAGTCTTTAGCGGGCACCGGTGATGTCACGGTGGGATTCATTGGATTGCGGTAAAAGAGCACTGTACGTTCTTGATTAGCGTCCTCAGCGTCGGCGTACACCGCAATGTAATCCATGCCCATCGAGTCCTTAGCTGGCACGGGCGACGTCACAGTAGGGTTCATTGGATTCCGATAGAACAAGGGCGTTCGTTCTTCGCTACTGGCGCTCGGAGTGTTCGACGCGGGTTCGCTAAACAGGCCATAGCCAAGCCCTAGACCCACGGCGAGCGCGATAACGAACCAACCAATCGTGGTCTTATTCATAAATAGCCTCCTGGCCAACGGCCGCCTCAAGTTGAGCGAGCGCTTGTTTGGCCTCACTCAGTGATTTCCAATATTGAAGTTCGTAGTTAAAAAGCGTCATTTGGCTTCGAACCAGGTTTAGAAAATCCACCTCACTGACCTGATAGCCAGACAACATGGACTGCACGGTTTGCTCGGCCTGCGGCACGATGCCAGTCTGAAACAAGATCAGCTGTTGTTTGGCGCGGTGATAATCCGTTACCGCCGTTTCAATCGCGCTGAACACCAAGCCGCGCTGATCCAGCAACGCGTAGCGACGAGTCTGTACTTCAAGTCGGCGTTGAGAAATCGCCTTGGATTGTTTTCGCCCGGCGTACAAAGGAACTTTGACGCCCACCATCAGTGAGAGAAAATCCGATCGCGCACCGCCTCGCGGCAGCGGATTCGATCCGGTACGCTCGCCGTAAACCACCCCAACATTGAAATCCGGATAGCGATCGCGCTTCGCCAACGAAAATCGAGCATTGGCCGCGTCAATCTTCGTCGCTAACTGACGAAGCACTGGACGAGCGTTTTCTGCAGTCGCGAACAAGACCTCCGAAGAGGCAAGCTCAGGCGTCTTCGTATCGACCGTGCCAGGGAGGACAAGAACGGTTCCAGGCGGTTGATCCATTAAGGTGTTCAATCGAATCGCTTGCTGCTGTCGAATGGCCTCGAGCTGAATCGTCTGATCGATCAGTTTTGACAGTTCCAGTTGCGCCAGCAGGACATCTTGCTGAAGTCCCTTGCCGGTTTCGTACTTGGTTTTGGCGACCTCTATAAACTGGTTGAGCAGCGCCTTGTTGCGCTCCACCGTTTCCAACGCACGATCCATGTAATAGAGCTGCCACCACTGATGCTTGACTTGGCGCACCAACCGAAGTCGCACCTCTTCCACCGAGTGTCCTGCCGCTTTCGCCTCGTGCTCCGCCGCTTCCCGTCGTAGGGCCAATTTGCCAGGGAACGGAATGGCCTGGCTGATACCCAATTGCAATTGGGTCATGGGTTCTTGCGCCCGATCAAATGTGTCCGTGGGAAAATTCATGGCCCCAAGACTGATCATGGGATCCGGTAAGGTGCCCATCTGCGAGGGAATTTCGTTCATCGCTGCATAGCGCGATTGCATCTCAGCCAGGTTCGGGTTATCCCGCAATGCGATGGCAACCGCCTCGCTCACGACCAAGCGGCTCGATGACAGTGTCTCGTCGCTCTGTGCGTAGCTTATCGACAGCAACAGGCCCACAAGGGCCATCATTGGTCTCCAGTTAGTGGCGTGCATACACACCTCCGTCGTTAGGCTTGCGGGCCTGATAAATGGAGATCGAGCCGGTCAGGGTATTGATCACGGCTTGCTCCTCGACATCCACGAAACCAGCTTCACGCATGTAAATCGGCAAACACCCCTCCGCATTCGGCGTGGTGTCTTCAACACCATCAAGCGTCTGCACGGTGCGTCGAAACAAGAACCGCATCGTCCGCGTTCGTTGCTCTCCGTAGTCCGCAATTACTAAACGTCCACCGGGCTCCAGTGCCTCCCACATCGCGCCCAGGATGCGTTGTTTCTCAGGTATTGGGGTTTGATGGAAAACCAAACTCGACACCACTGAGGTCAGTGGCCAGAGGTCGGTGACCAGCTCATCGCTCAGAAATCCTTGCCGCCACTCCACATCGGCGTTCTGTTCATTGGCCTTGCGCTGGGCCTGTTCCAGTACGCGAGGATCTGGGTCCAGCCCGATGACCCAGGCATCCGGTACCGCGCACTTCAACTGAATCGCAAAGGTGCCTGTACCGCAGCCAACATCAAGAACGCGTTCTTCAGGTAGCAGATTGAGTGCGGACGCTAGCGCCGAGCGCCAGGTGCGCTCTCGCGTTAACAGACTAATTGCAACATCGTACAGCGGCGTCAGTGCGGCGTGCCCCAGTGCGGGGGTATAAGATTGATCTCCCATCAGACTCTCCCTCCTTACGACTCAGGTGTCGCGAGTTGGTTGTAGATGACCGCAATCAGCCACCCGAACGCGGTGGCGATAAAGGTCCACAGAATGAGGCCGAAAAACATGCCTCCCAGACTCATCTCCCACCCTGCCGTCGACAGATCGGTGTGGAGCATATGGCCTGTCATCGTCATCATCAGAGACGGCGACAGAAAGACGAGCACACTGCACAGAGTCCAAATGAACGCTGTGGTTATGCCCAAAGACAACGCGAATTTTCTTGCATCAATTTTCATGTTCATTCTCCTATCAGGTTGCGAACACATTCATAAGCCAGCCCAACGCAATGACTTGCGGAAGACTGACCAGAGGAAGAAACAGCGCAACTTTTAGTGAGCGCGTGGTTTCCTTAAGAATCATGATTTCGGTGTAGTCCGTCGCCACACCACCCATCAAAAAGGCGAAACTATTACCGGGCGCGCCAGCACGAGTCAGAATGTCGGCAGCGATCGGTGTGGAACCCTCTGAACACACTTCAAGAACTGTGGCGACCAGCAGTGTGACCGCCAGACCGAAAAGGGTCGGTCCGAAGTACGCTTCAAATTGATCCGGTGATACGAACGCGCGAACCAGGCTCGCAAGCACGACCCCAAACAGAATCCAGCGCATCACCATTCTGGATTCTTTGACGCCGTCGACCAGCATTTCAACAATGTAGTGTGGCGTAACGTCGGTTGCTTGATACTGTGATTTGGCTTCGGCCCAAAACTGAAAGTCTGACGGAAGTTCGCTAATATTCGGGTTGTCGGGCAACACACCCGATGACACCAGGCGATCAAAAACAACACCGGTGACCAATGCAATGACCATGGAAAACACGATGAACGCCAAGGTCCAAGGCAGGCCTATCAACGCAATCAGAATCAGCGTCAATGAAAACGAATTCCACGGGCTTGAGACCAGAAAGGCAATGACCTGGCCCGTGCTCGCGCCTCGCTCATAGAGTTTGGCGCCCACCATGAGCACGCCGTGGCTGCACAGATCAAGCAGAACACCCGCAAAGGTCGAACGCACAATACCTCGTACGCCACTCTGAGTACCCAGAGCGCTCATCACGAACTCCCGGGGAATCCGACCCAATACAGCGATCATGGCAATGCCAATCAACACGCCCCACCAGATCGTGTTCATCAGTTCATAGATGGAATGGGAAAAAATGGTCAGCCAGGCAATGTCGCGACCGAGGTCGTCAAACAGCCAATGCAGGGAGTACGCACCGACTATGGACAATCCTGATAACCAAAGGAGCCAATCCACTGAGCGTTTCTGGCTGTGGCCTGAGTGCTGATGACCTTCTTCGTGGCAGCTCATGAGCGCACCACTGTTGACCCTGATCGGGTCGAGTAGACACGATACACGGATAACACGGCGTGCCGTGATTCAGCCCACAAGCACCCTTGTGGTCGAATTACTGGAGTAAACATGGGTCATTCCTTTCTCTCTTTCTAAGGGTTCGAAAACGCGCAGACAACAAGGTCTGACGGGGACGCACAGAACGTCCCGGAGAAAGAAAAGGCTATTCGAGTAGGCGGTCGGCTCGGGAGACAGGTGTAGAGAAGGCCCACGATGGACCACGTGGCATCGGGCCCGCTCGCGCGGATGCAACGGCAAGGGCTCGTGTGTCGATGCTTGTGACGGCCCAGGCAAAGTCCTCTTGGTCGGACTCACTTTTGGGCAGTTTGATCAGCGTCGCATCGCGATCAACTTTTGCGGTGACCTCGATGTTCTCGCAGTTGTCACAGTCCTCGTGCGCGCAAAGATCGCTCTTAACGGTCGATTGATCGGATTCAAGCTGATGATGTGCATGAGCAGAAGATTCTGACTCTGAGCGCTCAGGGTCGGCTGGCAGTGCGCAGGCACACACGGTATTCACCAGCAACAACGTGCTGGTCAAAACGGCTATCAGTGTCTGTTTTACCCCAATCATGTCTATACCATATACCCCTATAGAGTATATTACAAGCCCGATTAGCGTTTAATTTTGCTCATTAAATCAACCAACTCACCAAATTTTTTGCGTTGATCGACTGGATCGCCGGCCACAATGGCCGCCTCTACGCAGGTCGCCGCGTGATCTTTGAGGATGGCGTCTTCGACCTTGGCAACCGCCGACTTAATCGCTTGAACTTGCTGCAGAATATCAATGCAGTAACGTTCTTCGTCGATCATTCGACCAATACCGCGCACCTGGCCTTCAATTCGATTCAGTCTTCGGATCGTCGCGTCTCTGTCTAGTTTCATTGCACTCGTTCAAATACGGCATAGGGGTAGGGAGTATTATACCCGAACTCTTTCAAAGTCTATGTTTTGCAGATCAGAGGGATGCCAATTCAACGTTTTGGCAGGCCTCCCAATATGGCCCTTTTCGCAGCTACCCGGTCATTGGGCCAGCAAATGGAGCTTTCTACTGGCTTATCTTTCACGCAAGTTTGCCGATTTCTTAATGAGGATGCACATACCGCGATAAAAAGAACAATCACAAGTTTCGCTTCATTAAGAAATTCGCTAAAAGTTAGTGATTACGACCTGTAGTGGCTTGAAACGGCTCCAGCTCAGAATCGCAAGAGTGCAACGCAAGACCAAACGCAGCTTGCTATTATGAACCTTAGAACGCTATCTCAAACTGGCTTTCGCCAAACACGTCCCAACGATCCACTGAGCTTATTCGAGCTTAAACACACATTCAATTGCAGTGCCTTTTCCAAATTCACTGCTGATTCTCAGGCAAGCACTATGGTGCTCCAATATGCTCTTTACAATACAGAGGCCCAGACCAACGCCGTCTGAGTTGAGATCAGTTCGATAAAAGCGGTCTGTGATGCGGGGTAAGTGTTGCGGTTCTATGCCTACACCATTATCTTTGATGCAGAGTACACGCGTTCCGTTCACTTCATGCCATAACACCTCAATGCAACCATCTGGTGCTGTGTTCTCGCCAGCGTTTTCCAACAACTTGGTGAATGCCGTGTATAGCTGGTCTCCATTACCCTGAATATCAGATTGCGTACTCGATGCGTAGCTGAATGTTTTATTCGGATGATACAAGCGCTGTTCGTCAGTGACCATTTGGATCACTGCGGCAATATCCACTTTAGCCACTTGTGCGGCTTCATTTTCCGCCTCTTCAAGACGTGTCAGGTACACCAGATCATTCAACAAGCGATCTATTCTGTTTGATTGTTTGATCATTCGATCGAAGGGTGCTTGCCATTCTTCGTGAGTGTCGTACAAGGTTTCCAGATACCCTGAAATCACGGTTAGCGGCGCCCTAAGCTCGCGTGATAACTCATGCACCAAACGAGTGTTGTCGGTCATTTTTGGATGACCAGGGATGAAAAGCGATAACCAGTGCCGCGTACCGTTTGTATGTACAAGCCGTAGTCTATGGGAGACGTGCCGGCGCGACGCAGCGCGTTACGAAGGCGACGGATGTGTACATCCACCGTGCGCTCTTCGATGTAGACATTGCCGCCCCACACATTATCCAGTATCTGACTGCGACTGAATGCTCTGTCTTCGTTAGCCATAAAGAATCGAAGCAGCTTGTATTCCGTGGGACCAATGTCAATCGCTTCATCATCGATGTAAACGCGATGGCTTTTGTCATCAAGCTGTAAGCCCTGCATGCGATAACTGCTGTTCTCGCTTGACGACGCGCTGCGCCTCAACAGTGCTTTGATTCTAGCGATCAGCTCGCGCACGGAGAAAGGTTTGGTCACGTAGTCATCGGCGCCGCTATTCAGGCCTTGAATTTTGTTGTCTTCATCAGTGCGGGCCGTCAGCATGATAACGGGCACATCGGCTATACTGGTGTCACGTTTCATTCGGCGGATCAATTCAAGACCACTATTGCCCGGCAGCATCCAATCTAAAAGCACCAGATCCGGTTTGTTGTCCACCAGCTGGATGTGGGCGTCTTGGGCATCTCCGGCTTCAAGACACTCGAAACCAGCCATCTCCAACGATGTGCGGATCATTTCGCGTATAGCGATTTCATCTTCCACAATGAGAATTTTCTTGGCATTCATCCCAGAGCCGCAACTTCTAATACCCAGCAAATACTAGCGTTCGACTGTTGCAATTTAATGACAAGTGCCAGCAAATTGTGGTCCAGCACTACTTATAACCAAACGGTATAAATTTGTCATAATTCTGTAAAACTTGGCTCCAGATTAGCGCCTATTCTTTGTTTATAGCAGTTTTATGACACCTCAAGAGCGATAGCAATCTGCTGAGCATCTTGCGCAAAGGAGAAGAAAACCATGAGACGAATCATCACGCTAGGCATCGGGTTTATGCTGACAGGCTTGGCTTCAGTGTCGGCAATGGCCGGGCAAGACTGCATTCTGGAAGGCGAAATCAAAAAAGCGGAAGCCAGCGATGGAACACACGCTGTTTATATCGATTTCCATACGGCAAAACGCTTCTCTGTGGAAAGTCAGTGCCGCTTTCGACAGAATGACATTCAATTCAATGGTATTGCTGGCTCGCAGATCACCAAGTTAGCGCCGGGAGCAACCGTCAAGTATCGCTATACTCAAGAGCAACACGCCGAACCTACCTGGCAGTTACTGCAGGTTTCTCTCTAGTCTGGAAATCCACCAGACAAAAGAAGGCCCTCAAATGAGGGCCTTTTTTGTTGCAGTACTAAGCCTTATCAGTCCAGTGAACCTGGAATGATCCAGCCAGCCCACCACGCTTCATTAGCTGCCGTACCGGGCTCTACCGCACCGATGTAGGTAGTGTCATCGAACACAAACCCGGAGCCATTTGCCACAGCAGTGATACCTGGGGCCGCAACCGTTGCCTCAACGTTTTCCAGTGCCCAAGCTGCGTCTATCATCAGCGGCGTTATAGGCCCAACATTGGTTTCGCTGTCAGCCACACGATGGCTGTAGAAGCCTGCCGTGCAATCGCCACCTACGTTCACCAGCGTTACGTTTGAAAACGCATCGTCAGTGCTGTCGCCGTCGGTATCTGCATCGTCGATGCGAATACAACCGAAGGTGTCAAAGCGTGCAACCGCGGTGTTATAGATAGCCGTAGTCAGTGCGCCTCGAAGCCGCATGCCAGGCTGACTGCCACCCGGGTCGTTGTTGACGTCGCTGCCCACTACCAGAATGTTGGCCAAGGTCGCATTGGTTTCTGGCACAAACTCGTCATCGCTTGAGTTCGCTTCAATACCACGCGGATCATTGCTGCCCGTAGGGTCGGCCTTGTTCGGATTCTTACGAATAATGGCGTACTGGATATTGCCCTGATAACCCTCATCGTAATCAATATCGTCGTCGTCATTATTGGTCAGTACCAGGTAGCGTGCGTTCACCGTGCCACCGAACCACTCAACACCGTCGTCCAGGTTGTTATGTACCTGCACGTATTCAACCAAAGTGCCGTGTCCTACGCCTTGCAGCGTCAGGCCGTTGATTTCGTTGTTCGGGCCGGCAACCAAACCGCCTTCCGCAATTCGCACGTAGCGAATGCGACCGCTGTTGTCAGCTGGGTCATTACCACCATAGTTGCCTATGACCGTACCGCCTTCACCTTCAACGTTACACACAGTTCCGGCACCGAAACAGGCTCCTGTTCCGCCAGCGCCGTATTGAGGCGCAAAGCCTTGAACAATCACACCGCCCCACTCGCCTTCGCCGTCGAAGTCATCGTCTATCACACTGCTGAAGGTAATTGGGCTGGCTGCAGTTCCCACCGCATCGAGCATAGAGCCACGAGTGACCAGCAAGGAACCGTCGTCGAAGGCACGAACATCAACGCCTGCTTCAATGGTCAGGGTGACACCGTTGTCGCGAATGTTCTGCACGTCAGTATCGTTGGACACAGTGACATTACCATTCCCTACAATCACCTCGCCAGACAAACGCCATTCGACACCACGCACCAGGGTGTAATCTTCATCAATTCGACCGGTCAGAGTACACACAGTGTTATCAGTATCACAGCTTACAAACGCAGGTGAGCTGTCGGGCGTGGCCGATGCCAGTGAGCCGGGAATCGTCCAACCTTCCCACCAGCCGGTGGCCTCAGCAGGATCAACCGCGCCAATAAATGCAGTTTGGTCAAACATAAAGCCAGAGCCATTATTCACCGCGTTAATCACCGGTGCAGTACCAAGTACTGCAATCGACTCGTTGATTGCATAAGAGCTGCTGAGCGTAAACGTTGTGTTAGCACCTACACCCACACCAGCTTCTGTGTCGGCTGCACGTCGATCGTAAAACCCGTCAGCGCAATCACCGATTACATTGGTTAATGCCACTGTTGAAAACTGATCATCAGTGCTGTCGCCATCGGTATCAGCGTCGTCGATGCGAATACAACCCGTGTCAAAGTTCTGCACGGCTGTATTGAAAATCGCAGTCGTTAAAGCACCACGTAAGCGCATGCCTGGCTGACTGCCACCCGGATCATTGTTAACCGTGCTGCCAATGATCGTTACGTTAGCAATCACGGCATCCGTTTCAGGAACAAATTCATCGTCGCTTGAGTTGGCTTCAATACCACGCGGATCGTTACTACCAGTAGGGTCTTCCTTATTAGGATCCTTCTGAATAATCGCGTACTGAATGTTGCCCTGGAAGCCTTCGTCGTAATCGATGTCATCATCATCGTTGCCCGTAAGCACCAGATAACGCGCGTTCACCGTGCCGCCGAACCATTCAACACCGTCGTCCAGGTTGTTGTGTACTTGCACATATTCAACGATGGTTCCGTGACCAACACCTTGCAGTGTGAGCCCGTTTATCTCGTTGTTGGGACCAGCCACCAAACCGCCTTCGGCAATTCGAACGTAGCGAACAATGCCGCTGTTATCAGCTTCGTCATTACCACCGTAAACGGCAACGTCTGTGCCGCCCTCGCCTTCTACGTTACAGACCTCACCCGTGCCAAAGCAGGCTCCGGTGCCGCCAGCGCCGTATTGAGGCGCAAAGCCTTGAATGATCACACCACCCCATTCGCCCAGGCCGTCAAAATCGGCATCGGCAACGCTGCTAAACGTAATTGGCTCGGCAGCGGTGCCATCAGCCATCAACATAGAGCCGCGAGTCACTAGCAAGGTGCCATCGTCAAAAGCGCGTACATTAGTGCCGGGCTCAATGGTCAAAGTAACCCCAGCATCGCGAATCGCTTGAACATCAGCCGCGGTGCTCACCATCTGATTGCCGTCACCAACAACAACGACACCCTGAAGACGCCATTCGCGATCTGCCGTCAGTGTATAGTCCTGGTCGATGGTACCGTTCAGCGTGACGATGCCTGTGTTGCTATCGCAGGACGCAAATCCGGCATCAACAACGGCGTCGCAGTTTGGATCTGCTGGCGGTTCAGGCGTTGGATCAGGAGTGTCTGTTCCACCGCCCACGTTTTCATTAATAGTAATGGAAACGGCGTCACCTTCGTCACCATCACTACAGCCTGTTAGCACAATACTGCCGAGCAATAACGCGGCTAGCAACTTTGGTTTTAACATCTTCTATATCTCCTAGAGAAAATCGTAGGTAAGCTTTAAGGAAATTGAGGTGCCTTGTTCATAGCTCTCAATTACGCGGTCATTTTGTGAGAATTCAATTTTGTCGTTCAGCAGGTTTTTGACTTGCGCTCTAAATGTCAGCGCTTCGCCAAAAAGTTTCTCGTAACTCAGGTCAACCAGCACACGGCCTTTTTCAATTTCGGGTCGGGCGTTTCCACCGCGAGTAACGCGGAAAATGCGGTCATCAAAGAAGTTCACGGCCAGAGTGACCTGCTGCCCGGTATCAAAGTGGTCGTAACCTAGCTGCAAGTTAGCCAGCCAGGGCGACTGCCCCTGCAGTTCGCGGCCCTGTGCGCTCTGGCCTTCCAAGCGCAAGGAATCATCGTCCAGCGTGACTTTCGAATCAATCCAGGTCAGGTTACCGGTGATGAACAACAACGAATCATCAAGATCAAGCAAGTTTTTATAAGCGTCTAACTCTATGCCAGTCAATTCAGCTTCTTGCGCATTGCGGAAGGTAATACCGTCAGCTGCACCACCAGAACCGTCGGGCACCTGACGTTCCACGGGTTTATCAATGTCTTTTCGGAAAATTGCAAGAGAGACGCTTTCTTCGTCAGAAAAATAGTACTCTGCACGTAGATCAAAGTTATCAATGGTCGATGTTTCCAGATCGGGGTTACCAAAAATCTCATCATCGGTAGACGGTTCGTAGATCACCGACTCAGCTCTCTCGATCAATCCTGGATACGACACTGTCTGGCTATAGCCAACTCGAAATTGCCATTCGTCATTAGGCCGATACGTGAGATTGAGCGCAGGCAGTACCTCGGTAGACGACAAATCGTTCGACGCCGATATCTGGTTTGGATAACTCAGCTCTTGAGTGAAATCTTCCCAGCGCAAACCAGCTTCTATGGTCCATTCTGCGCCTAGCTCAACGACGCCACTGGTATAGAATGCAACAAACTCCTCGCCTGACTCGTAAGAATCCGTGTCTGTAGTCAGTGTATTAAGCCGCCAGCGATCGCGAATAAAATTCAGGTAAGACAGCACGTCTTCAAGGTTCTCATCGATCCCGGTTGATATCGCCGCGTTAGTGCTGCCTGGACGAATACCGAAACGGTATAACTCTACCTCCCGGCTGCGATCTGACCACATAGCACCCACTTTAAGGTCAAGCAATAAGTCATCACTTAGCGATAGTGGTAGCGAATAGTCCAGACCTAAGTCGACACTGTCTTCATCCAGCTCTGACCAGCGCCGCTCCAGCTCTGAAGGGGCGAGCACGTCATTTCGATACTGATACGTGCGCCGGTCCGGCTCATCGCGCTGCGTGTTGGAGTAGCCAAGTCTCCAATCCAGACTGGACTCTTCGTCGAAGACATTAATGGCGTGCGAGCCGCTGAACTGTTGCGCGATGAATTGACGCTCTACAAACTCCAGAATCACTTCGCTGATCGTTACTTCTTCAATGTCGACAATGTTATTCTGGCGCGTTGTGTCATCAGTACTTCTGAGCAACATCGTTTTACTGAGAATCTCATCGGAGTCACGAAATTCAATGCCGGTGACCAAATACGCGTTAATGCCCGTGTTTTCCTGAGATCGCTGATAGCTGCCGGTGGCGTTCAGTGGGTCGGTAATGGTTGCATCGATACGATCGCTGGTGGAGTGCGAGTAGCTCAGTGCCGCGTAATAACCAAAGTCCATGGACTCAAGCTCTATCCGGTCGCCATACGACACAGAGGCGGAACCATCAGGATTAGCCTTCTTGCGCCGCACGTTATAGTCGTCTTCGAAGGTAACGGCGAGCGCCGCTGCCTGAATGGGTGCGGTGCAACGGGGGTCAAGCTCAGGATCACAAATAGTGAGATCACGCCCAAAGTTAGTGGCTGCCAATACGTCGCTGGATAGAGCTCTGAGGTCACTATCGAAACCCCAACCATCGGTCTCGCTGCCACGATAGCTAACCAGCCGGTCACCCGTAACGTCTTGCCGATAGCCACCACTGCTGGACAGTGAAAATACCCGCTCATCCGGCAAACCACGCGTGTTAATTTTGACGCTACCACCGGTGGTACTGCCCAATAAGTCGGCGCTGTAACTCTTCTGAATTTCAATGCCTGACAGGATATTGGACGGAAACAAATCCAGCTGTACGTCGCGACGCAGCGGATCGGTACTCGGCATGAGCAAACCATTCAATGTACTGGAGATGTAGCGCCCGTCCAGTCCGCGTACGTTGGCGTATTTGCCGTCATTCACTGTTACGCCAACAATTCGGTTCAACGCAGCGGCTACGTCGCCATCACCCAGCCGCGCTAACTGAGCGAAATCCAGAGCATCGGTTACGGTAGTTGCAAAGCGTTCGAGATCAGACCCATTTTGCGATGGATTAAAGGTGCCCAGAATGACCACCTCTTCCAGAGAAGGATCGTCTGGCAGCGCTGGCGCCTGGATACCTGTTTGCTGGGAAAACAAGGTAACAGCTGCTTGCACACCCACTCCAGAGTACAACCTGATAGCGCTGATTTCGCTGTCTGCATAATCCGGATGCTCAATAGAAATACGGTAAGAGCCGCGCGGCATTTCCAGTAAGTAGCTACCGTCGGCTGAGCTTTCGGTCGAATACTCGCCACCTTGAGCATTAACAGAAGCGCCGATTACCGGCAGGCCGTCGCTGTCCAGGACGGTGCCGATTAAGTAACCAAGCTCGCCGCCAGTCTCACCATAAGCAAACCGACGGATATTAACGTCAGCCTCTTCGTCACCTTCATTGACAACAACCTGAACCTCAATTTCATTGCCATCATTTGCGGCCAATTCAACTGTGGCCAGCAGCGAGTCTTCATCGCCCAGCTGTAATATGTGGTCACCAGCGTCTAGATACAGTTCGTAGGCGCCCCGTCGGTCAGTCACACCAACTAACTCATCGTCAACGATGACTCCCACACCTTGTACGGGTGCTTCCTTGTGGAATACATGCAGAAACAGATCAGCTGCGCTGGCGGCTGGCGAAAAGAACAGGCTTACACACGTGAATAACAGCGTCGCGTAGCGAACAGTTCGTGCAAATACAGTCATTAAAGTCGAGTCCCAATTCATTGAGATCGCCACTTTACTGACCGTTTGTTACAGCTCTCCTTCGTAATTATGAAATTTTGATGACAGTCAATAACTAGGCAGGAAGCGCTTCCACGCGCTTCCACGCCCGACCAGCATGGCGTCTGAAAGGACTGCTAATACTTTCGCGCTGGTGTTCACGAATTTGAAACAGAGCGCGGATAACATCGATACATCTCGAACAATGCCCGCCGCGACGAATAGTGTACTGATGAACTACAAATACCCGCTGATAACTGCCTTACTAACATTGCCCTTGATGGGCGCAGAGCTTCTGCCTGATCACGCTAAAAGCTCAGCCGAAAAACCGTATCACGAACAAATACTGGCGGCGCTGTTAACACAGAAATCGCCTAAAACCGTCGTATTGCCTGAATTGCACCCAAAGCGGACCACCTTCAATGCTGAAGCACCGATTCCGCCACAGTGTTACACCCGAACCGAAGGTCAATTCAACCCTTGCTACGTGTGCCATCAGAATCAACGAACCGGTGGTGAGAACACCATGAATGACGGCAGCCTGCAATTGGCCTACGCCTTCAGCGACGTGGGCATGACCAACCACTGGGCGAATTTGTTTGAAGACCGCAGCAAAGAAGTGAACGAAATCACTGACGCGGAGATTGACCAATGGGTTAGCACCGACAACTATACAGAGCTGGCCGGCAGACTCAAAGAAACCAACTTTGAAGGCTGGATTCCAGACCTCAAGAATCTGCATTTGGGCGCGGCCGCATTTGATGAATTTGGATTTGCCAGAGACGGCAGCCACTGGGTAGCATTCAATTACAAGCCGCTACCTAGCACATTTTGGCCCACTAATGGCTCAACGGATGACGTTATGATTCGCCTCGATTCTGCCTTCAGACAAACAGCAGATGGCGAATACTCCGTCGACATATATCGAGCAAATCTTGCCATTTTGGAGGCTCGTATAAAGGGTACAAACACAATTGCTACATTGCCCGTCAATGAAAAAGTGATTCAGGAAGATCTCAATGGAGATGAGGATCTGGGTGTGATTACCACCATCTCGGATACCACCCAGTATGTGGGTGGGGCAGCGAAGCGATACGTTAATGAGGCAATCTACCCGATTGGCACAGAATTTCTGCATACGGTTCGATACGTAGGCATTGGGCAGGACGATTCCATTGGGCCATCCACGCGCATGAAAGAAGTACGTTATATGCGAAAGTGGAAAGAGTATGGGCAACAAACCTACGCAAGGCGCTATGAGCTGGAGAACTTTGGTAAGGAGCTAGGTCGCTTACCTCGCTATCTATTGCTGGGCGACAAAGGCCTGGACAATGGCTTTGGCTGGTCAATAGCCGGTTTCATTGAAGATGCCAATGGGCAACTGAGAACGCTCACTTATGAAGAGAATTTAGCGTGCATGGGTTGCCACAGCTCGGTGGGTGCCACCATCGATAAGACCTTCAGTTTTCCGCGCAAAGTAGATGGCGCGACTGGTTGGAAGTACATTGACTTAAAAGGCATGCCCGATGCGCCTAATAAAGGCGAGCGTGAGGGTGAGATTGCGACCTATCTGCGCCGCGTAGGTGGCGGCGGAGAGTTTCGTAACAACGCCGAGATGATTGAAAAATGGTTTGACAGCAATGGTGCCGTGAGTGACGAAAAACTGGCGCGCGCCAAGGACGTATATGATCTCATCACTCCGTCGGTACCGCGCGCTCGGCAGTTAAACAAGGCGTATCGAACCATTGTCGCAAATCAAGACTTTATCTATGGCCGCGACGCAATGGTTAAACCGCCAGAGAATGTCTTCGAGCACATAGATAACGAAACGGCACCAACGCTACCGGCTCAGTTTTTCTATACCTGGGACATTCGGCTTGACTGGTCTGCCGCAAAATAACAAGTCTGGATTCTGCGGAACTGAGCCGCCATCACTCAGTGGGACTGTGTGCGCAGGACTCACCAACTCTGGCTCATACATGATGTTATCGCGACAAATTCTGCACAATTGTGTCATTAGTCATTGTTCGGTAACACCAGCCACTTATATCCGCCACTAATAGTTCATCACAATATAAAAAACACTTCATCGGCCTGAAACGCCTGCTTGCCATCATGGTTTGGTGCTGCTGCTTTCGCTGAGCATTTTCAGCGAAGTACGGCACATTCGATTAAAAATCATACCCATTGATCAGCACTATTCTTCAGGAGAATACCGAATGATGTTAAACCCAAAAATAACCGTTAGCGCACTAGCGCTGGCTGTGTCGCAAGCAGCACTGGCGGGCACTGAACCTTACTTTAATCCACTAACCCAGTCCGCTGCGGTTGCCTCACCAAATCATATCAATGAATTGAATTCGCCCTGGCAAGCTCCGGCGGGTATTACGCAGAAAAGCCTGACGAGTATGGCAGAGGTGGAAGCCGATAGCTTTCAATCGATCCAGCGCGTTGATTTCGATGGTTTTGGCAATCCGGCGGGAAGTAGTGCCTCAATGTTTGACATGCTCGCTTACAGCCCAGGAGGTCGCTATATATTCATTCCTCACGAGTCGCCTGTTGGTGCGGGGATCACTCGTTATGACAGAAGAAATGATTTTGCCGAGCTAATATTTGCCGGTGATGAGAACGGTGATCGCAGCGATCCAAACGGTCCTACATGGGACTATGATTACGGTGCTTTCGACCCGGCGCGCATGACACCCAATGGAACTGTTATTGCTGGCGAAGAATGGTCTGGACGCGGCCGAATAGTTGAGGTCATGAATCCTCTGGGCCCGGCACCTGCTGACCCGGTAGCAGGCAGCGCTACTATGGAATACGGAGTGGATTACCGTGAACTGCACAGCATCGCCAGAGTGTCGCATGAAGGGATCAATTTCAGCATAGCGCAGAAAAATGAAGTGATTTACTACGTGGACGAAGATCGCTCTGGTTCGGTTTACAAGCTTGTATTGGCCACTAAAGGCGACTATGCCGCTGGCGGCCAGACCTTCGTATTGTCAACCGATGGCTATATGGGAACAGTCGATGAACGCTGGGATGGCAGCGGCAGTGATGACTCGGTAGTAAACCAAAGCGAGGAGGTGCAAGCGTCACGTTTTGGCATGGCTACGTGGGTTCCACTAACCGATGAAACAGGCACTCCACTGGAAGGAATTCGCAGCCCGTTTGAAAGTGGTGAAGACGGTTCGACGCGACCGGGCCGAGATGCGGCTGACGATGCAGGCGGAACACCATTTGGTCGCCCTGAAGATATGACTATTGGCTACAGTGCTGATAGCAATGAAATGCTTTATGTAGCAACGACTTCAGAGAATGCGGTTATATCAATTGAAGAACTGGGCGATGGTAAGGCAATGGTTAGGCAATTTGCCAGTACCGCCACTGCCAGAAACGCTGGTTTTCCAGCTACTACCGGCGTACTGAACGCGCCTGACAATCTGGCTCAGGACGCATTGGGCAATATTTTCATCATAGAAGATTCGCCCAATCGATCAGATGTTGGCGGTGACATTTGGTTCGCTAGAGACACCGATGGTGACGGCATCGCCGAGTCTCTGGATCACTTCCTGAGTCTGCAAGTAGATGGTTCCGAGGCAACCGGTATGATTTTCCACCCGCGTAAGCCCGGCCGATTTGTAGTGGCTGTGCAACACCCGGACAGCACTAATCTTGCCGAAGTGCCAGAAGGGTTTGGCGATGCGATCTGGGAATTCAATCTGCGCGGGGTAGTCCCTCCAGTATGTGCGAAGGATGAAGGCTTTAGTGCTTACCAGTACATGTCGTTCGATATGGGCGGTGGCCAGGAAGTTCAAACCTGCACGTACACGGATGACGTGAACTTCAAACGCAAGCTGCGGCAAGCAAACAGGGACCGTAGCCCTTTCCAGCCGTAAATAACTGTCTAAATCTAACTAACAAAATTAGCCCCGCGCAATGCGGGGCTTTTTTTGGCGTTTGGTTTCGAATATTAACCCTAACGTTGCATAATTTTTTGAGTTCAGGGGCTTCTAGAGCGGTATTTATAGCGTCGCACGGAGGTTTTTATGGATTGAGCGTAGTCACTCTACCTGATATCCAGAAAAATCGAGTACGGCGCTAGAAATGCTGCAATGGAAGGAGCGCAGCGGTCCTGGGTCGAAAATTTATGCAACGTTAGGGTTAACTAAGACAGAATACTGCAGGCTTTGTTATGCGGCAGAGGGCGTTCGCACCAATGCTCCCGGCCTATTATCCGAGTCGATTATCTGCAGTTGCGAGACCAGTCGCCGCGCTATGGTTTTCCAACCGTATCGCATTGCGGCCCGTCGGCAATTCTCATTGTCTATTGTAAGCGCTTTTCTTACCGCTGTGGCCAGATCTTCACTGAGATAACCGTTGTCATCGTTGCGAATAATATCCATAGGTCCAGTAACAGGGTATGCAGCAACCGGAGTACCGCAAGCCAGTGCTTCCAGCATGACCAAACCGAAGGTATCCGTTTTAGACGGAAACACAAATACGCTGGCCGCGCGATACTCATCCACTAATTCATCGCCGTGCTTATAGCCTACCCACTGCACGTCCGGGTATTGCCGTTGTAGTTGCGCCAATTGAGGGCCATCACCAACAACTCGCTTTTGAACATTCAAATCATCAAGATCCAGGGACAAAAAAGCGTCCAGATTTTTTTCAGTTGCAACTCTTCCAACATACAGTGCGGTCTTTGGTGCTATGCGCCTGAGTACTGGCTTCGGACTGAACCGCTTGGTATCCACACCACGGTTCCATACGTACAGATTGCTAAATCCACGCTCAGACAGTTCGCGCTTGTGCGAGTTGGTCGTACACAGTGTGATCGCGGCCGCTGAGTGAAACCAGCGCAGAAAACGATAACCAAGATCATCCGGTAAACCCGTTCGTTGCGATATGTATTCCGGAAACTTCGTGTGCAGCGACGTGGTAAACGGCAGACCATTACGAATGCAAAAATGCCTTGCTGCCAGGCCCAGAGGCCCTTCAGTGGCTATGTGTATGGCATCAGGGTGTTGCTCAAGAAAATGTTGTTTGATCTGAAAAGGCTGCCTGACCAATTCGATCTCCGGGTAACCCGGCATTGGAAACGTCTTAAACAAACTGGGCTGCAAAACGCAGACATTGAAACCCAAGGCTGGCAAGTGCCGGCACACTTCCTGAAGCGTTGTCACTACACCGTTGGTTTGCGGTAACCATGCATCGCTTACTATCACTAATTTTCTCATTTCATTCTTTCTCTCTCTATGTGTCCTTAGCACTATAGAAAACGAATGTGACTGAGACGTGACAACACAGCAAACTGTTAGTGAAAGGCAACGACTACTTAAGCCATGTTTGCTACCGACTCTTACAGCCGCTTCCAAGGCGTGCGAGGTCTCGGTTCAATCCGATTGAGTACAAACTGGTTGTGGCACTTACTTCATTAACCACCAATAGCTGGTTGTGCTTGCGGCCCGATTGTTCAGCGGAGATAAATTGTAGCCCTTCAGGACTAATGTCTGACTCTTTGTTAACCCCACCAAGGTATCTAGGGCATTGCGGATTACTCAAATCATAGGCCAGCACTACGCTGTAACGCTCCAGCCCTACAAAAGCGATTGGTCTGCCGTCAATATGACCTATGGTTAGCGCTTCAGGTTCGCCACCTTTGTCATCGCTGCGGCCGTCATCCCAGGCTTCTGGGAAGTCACTTAGAACACGTCTCGCAAGCCTGTTGCCGCTGTCATACGCGCGCGCGCCATGCTCGCTCCAGATTGAAAATGATCGGCCACCGTAGGCATAAATGCTATCGAAGTCACCGTCACCGTCGGTATCCCCTTGCACCAGGGTGGTCTTTAAGCGACCTAGGTGTTCGTCGGCTTGTAGAAGTTCAGCATCAGGGAATTTCTCCGGATCAAGCGCCAGATCGGCAACTCTGGCTTCTTCACTGAAGCCGTCGTAGTCGCGTGCGTCTCCTTCATTGGCGGTTACGATAAACGTTTCACCCGCCACCGTGAACTGGGCAATGGCGTCTGGCATATACAAACTTCGCACTGGCCAGCGCTGCAAATTACCATCAATATCATCGCGATTACTGGCATCAAACGCATGTCTCGCCCGCCGATGGCGTTTGCTGCCCAGCGCGCGTACAGCAACAATCTCAGCATTATCAATATCAATTTCTGCAATGGCATTGTTCTCCTGCAAGCCAACCCAGGCGCGCTTGGAGTCATCCGACACGGTGATGTATTCAGGTTCTATGTCTTGCCCTACGGTTGCATTCGGACCGAAAATTCGCACACCTCCTTGCACCAGCGCGAAAGCGCGATCATTAAATACCGAAAAACTCAGGTGCTTTACCGTAACAGCGTCGTCACCACCAGTGGCGTAGCCACTAATATCAATAATGGTGACAGAGCCTTCAGGGTCGTTGTCATAAGCGTCGTTAGGCTCGCCTTCATTGGCTACCAGCACTTTTCGCCCATCTGGTGTGAAAGTGACCATATCTGGCAGCGCACCCGCTTCGACGCTGCCAAGGTACGCGTAATCATGAACGCGGTAAAACCGAATAAAGCCTGGCATTTGTTTCGTATCCCCCTCGACCGCGACAGCGATCACAGGAAATGCACATTCCTCACCGCAATATGCCACGCTATTGGGTGAACCTAGCGTGTCGATTGAGTGAAGTAGATTGCCATTGCCAGCGTCTATCACATCAAGACTGTTGTCTTCAGCGTTGGTAATGAATACGCGCTGTGCACTGGCAGCAAAGACACCAATCTCGGCACCGGTTGTACTCGCTGTCCAAAGGCGTTCAAAATTCAGCAGCGCGGCCGCGGCCGTTGGCGCAATGGTAACTAAGCAAAATGCAGCAGATTTTATCAGAACGTGTTTCGGCATGGTTTTATTCCTAGCATTGAAGACATGCAAGGAAAATAACGCTATCTCGTGACAGTACAGTGACGTTCTAAAGAAGTTTTACTGACCGCTACACCGTTTTTTGGCTCTGGCTGTCAATAGCCAATGTGGCGCGTTCAACGTTGGAAGCACTACCAACCTAAACTACGGCTTAGAAAAACTCGGATGTTTAAGAATGCTGAAAAGTTAGTAATCGCGACTCGCAGTAGCCTGGCAAGATAAACCCCTTAGCATTACAGGGTTTACTTTGATCACATGCGGTAGTACAGAAGACAAATTTCTTTGGCGGTCAGTCTTCGAAAGAAACTACTTCTGCTGGCTCAATCTCTAAAGCAGGCCATTGATCGGACATTCGAGATATAGAACTCTGGAGCACAGGGTCGTTGCTGCCAACAACAATTATACGACCGCCTTGTAACAGGTATCGTTGAACCTGCTCTTTGATCTCTTCTCGCTGAGACTCTTTCACCTTGACCAAACCGGTTTGAGGATAAGTCATGTTATCGTCGTCCTTGGTATCGTTTCATGGTTGTAGAGTGCGAGTGGCGATCGTGCCACGCTCTATCATTTCGATCGCAACAGACTCGTTGGTAGCGTTTAACACACTGTGATATTCCACTTTCGTAGTCATTTGGACATAGTAGTAGCCGAGTGAGAACAACAGTCCAATCGACAATTGTGCACCGCGTATAAGCAGTTTTCGCTGGTCTTCATTCATAAGATACACACCCTCATATGCTCTTGAAATAGATGGCAGACTTAACCGTGTCTACTCTCGATGCATTCGCGTCTAACTGTTACGCAAAAATAAACGCTCAGTGTGACGGCTTGAGTAAATTTCTGTGACGACGCGGTGAAGAATGTGAATGTACGCTTTTGATAAGAATGAAAGACATAAATCCGACCGCGTAACAGCCAAGACAAATAACCAAAATATGCCCAAGGTTGGTTTACGTTTGGTTCAGAAGTTCAACTCTTCAGCTAGTAGCTGAGCCCCGAAATACTTCGAGCAAATCTGCATAGCCTTCTACTGCATGCCAGGCAGCGAGATCTTCCCAATCGATGGCTTGGCTTCTTGCTATGTCCAGTGCTCTCCTACTACGGTCGTAAACCAAAAGGCCGCTGACCAGCGATTGCGCGCATAAAGTAAGCTCGCTTCAGCGCGCGTTTAAACCACCTGCATTAGAGGTTCGCAGTAGCCTCATCAGACCAATGCATCAAATTGGGTTGCTCTCCCACGGTTCAGCAAGTACCGACTGATAACGCTCACGCAACTGCCGTGCTGCAATGCGGGTAGACGGCAACTGTTCCGGCATCAATGGCGACATGATTGTCACTCTGATGGTCGATGGTCTCAGTAACAACTTACCTTTCGGCAGGGCGTCATCCACATTGTGCAATACGATCGGAATGAGGGGTACGCGCATTTTCTTCGCTAAAACGAAGGCCCCAGGCTTGAATGGTAGTAGCTCGCCGGTAGAGCTGCGCGTTCCTTCTGGTGCGATTACCAAGCTTTGGCCGGACGACAAGGCCTGTTGAGCGCGGCGCATACTAAGCGACTGATCACTCGCGGCGCGATCAATGAAAATAGTACCGTGCGCTTTCAATAGGGCGCCTAATAAGAACGTCTTTTCAATCTCGTGCTTACATAAAGCAACGAAATCATGACGCAATAAATACGCCAGAACAATAGAGTCTAACAAGCTCTGATGATTAAACGTAAACACGGCCGGCCGAACACTCTCCAAATTGTCCAGGCCTTTTATTTTGAAGTCTAATCCCGCCAGAGCCGCACCAGAATCAGCCAGCCACTCCACCATACTGTTCTGCGCTTTGACGGGCGAACCTGACAACACCCAGGACGCAGCACCAGCCGTGGCCGACGTTAACAATGAGTTGACCATCAAAGCCGTACGTAACGCGCTTTCGATATTCGG
This sequence comes from Pseudomonadota bacterium, assembly GCA_039111475.1. GTDB lineage: Bacteria > Pseudomonadota > Gammaproteobacteria > Pseudomonadales > JAUIET01 > JAUIET01. The sequence goes on from JBCCIP010000056.1 coordinate 30,582, forward strand.
CATCCCTCGGCTGCTGAACCGCAGCATCGGCCAATCAACCGCAACCGCATAGTCTGCCAAGGGTGTAGACGGATTGACCGTCACCGGATGCCCAACGCGTTTAAGCAGTGGCAGATCATCTTTCGAATCCGAATAAAACCAAGAATGATCCAATCGTGCTCGATAGCGCATTGCCATCTTTCGCGCGGCAGCGACTTTGCCTTCACCATAGCAGAGCTCACCTTGCACCTCGCCGGTCAACACACCATTGTCTACGCAGAGCTCGGTACAACAAAAGTTGTCGACACCCAAGGCTTCAGCTACCGGTTGTACTTGATAGCGAGTTGCCGCACTAACGATGACGACTTTGTGTCCGAGTGCGTGGTGGTGCCGAATAATTTGCCGAGCTTCGCGGTAGATGCTCGCCGCCAGATGCCTATCAAAGGCTGCCTGGCCTAAGTCAATAAAAGCACCTTCTTCCAAGCCAGAGAAGGCGTGCAGAACACGCTGATACACAGAAACGTATTGCTTACCACCGTTCCGATTATCGATATTCGCTATTATCTGACGCGCAACTCGCTTCATTTCCGGGTGGCGCTTACGTACACCTTCCAACACCAAGCTGACCGCGGAATAGCCCAGCAGTAGTGTCCGGTCCATATCGAAGTAGGCAACCGTTTTGACAGTGGTCTCGTGTTCGTCAATCAACGCCAGGTGGTCTAGCACGGGCTTGTCAATGGCCATGTCCTTTGCCTCATCAAATGAACAACAGCATGCAAACCGCGTGCCGCTGAAATAGAGGAAATACTCTAGCCGAGTATGATGTCAGGCGCGTTACCGGTGCGCCCGGTAACCCAGCCGCACCGGTAACGCGCCGGATCCACGACTTTTGGCCCTCTCCTGCAGTGCACCCCGTCTTGCCGCTGCTCGCGAAGGGCAGCAACATTATCTTGGCATAGTATTTGTATGTCTTATTTCAGGAATGTGTGGAGTAAAGTTTTCCGCCATTAAAGTTGCCTTTATGGGGCGTTAAGAGCAATTGCAGGCATCATTGTCGAGCATCGAGCCAACAATTTTGCGCCCTTACTGTGCTCTCCCCTCTTGCAAAGCTTATTGAAACTCTCATGAAGTAGTGAAGGAGAATTATGAGAACCAACAACAATACATCGACCGCAATGTATGGAATTTCCCGCATTGATGATCCCGCACACCGCTCATACGCCTGGCGTGTTAGCTTGCGTCGTCGCGGTAAACTCATTGTCAAAAACTTCACCGATAAAAAGCACGGTGGAAAAGGCAAAGCACTGCAAGCAGCCAAGAAGCATAGAGATCAAGTGCTCGCTGACAATCCGCCGCTGAGCCGTAAAGAATTTTCGTCAGCAAAGCGTCGAAACAACAGAACAGGCATTACAGGTGTGTACACTTACGCAAAGCGCTTCACACTGAAAGATGGGACCATTCGCGAAACCTGGTATTGGGAAGCCAACTGGCCTGGAGAACGCGGCGAAAGCTTACACAGATCATTTTCAGTGAGAACCTATGGCGAAGACCTCGCAAAGCAACTGGCTATCCGTGCACGTGAAGAAGGCATGCGTCAACTGAGTGGCGTTTTTTGGGCGTCGGAACGCGGTGAACTGGAAGACAGCAAACTAGGCAACGGTGTTTCAGTATGTGCCGGCAATGAGGGGCATGAACAACAGCACGTCGCCTAGGGCGCAATATCTCCCTCTGCGTGGTGAGGAGCACACCTTCCTGAATCCGTGGGCAATGTTATCGTTTGAAAGCTTATCGACCTTTTCAATTAGTAGGTTACGAACACACATCAGATGTTCCTACATTGATTGACAGGCTCCTCGGTATACGTCGTTCGCTGAACTGGTGTATGAAACGCATTCACTAAACTTGTGCCTGTCACAGACTCGCCAGGGTTTGGCCCTCTCCTGCAATGGACCCCTTCTAGCTCGCAAATCCCCTTCACCGTCAGCATCGACTATTCTTCAGCAACTCCAACTAACGGCAACAGGGGTTTAATGTTTCCTATACTTGAGCTGCGACCAATGTTTGCTCCAGCGTTACCTGAAGCACTGGCCACAAAAGGTATTAGACTTAAGAAAAACACTACAATAACGTTTAAACAGAATTTATTTTTCACTGTATAAGCAACTCTATTGTTGAACATTTTCAGGTCGCGGGCAGGGTATATGCGACAAATTGCCGACCAGTTAGAGTAGTGACAGCCAGGAAGTTCTATCAATCAGTCAAAATAGCGTGCGGTATTTTTAATGGAATTCTTCTCTCATGCATCGACAACATTCGAGATCCAAAGCGACTGATACGGGGCTAACTCGATAGAACAGTCCAATTCCTTGATGGTATCCCCGCTGATCAAATCCAGCCATGTATCAGTCGCTATTAAATTAACAGCGGATAGTTGAAGTATAACCGTATCCAGAGTGACGTTACTGATACAAAATACACTTTGGCGCCTATCTATGCTTTGTCGCCAGAAGCCAAACAACTGTTCTGGAAGTTGCAGGGTAAATTGAGTAGCGTTCGGGTGAAAGGCGGCTTGCTCACGTCTTATGCAAAGCAGGCGTCCCAATTCAGCCAGCACTAGTGACTGTGTTGATTCAGGATCTTCCAAACGCGAGTTCAGATCTGCTTCATCCCATTGGTGACGGTTAATAGCTCGGTTATGGCCGCTGTGCTCGACGCGCTTGTGGTCATTAGGTGTGCCAACCAGGCTGTGAAAATACACGGCGGGTATGCCTTCAAGGCCAAACATAATTACATGTGCACAAATGAAACGCTTCAGCCCATGCTCGTCCCGTCCTGCCAGCGTGCCGCTCAGGGCATCGAACAGTGATACATTCATCTCATAAGGCTTGGTGCTGCTATCAGCACCAGTGCGCCATGATATTCGTCCACCAAACTCTGTAATCGCTGCAATCAGCGTGGTCAACTCCGTCTCGTCAAGTATGCCCTCAATAGGGCGTAGGCCAATTCCGTCATGTGACGCAATGAAGTTGAAGTACGCCGTACCGTTTTGAGCAGGTGGCATGCTCATAAGCCACTGCTTCAGGTTCTTACAGTTACCGGACAGTAGTGCGTGAACCAGCAATGGAGGCAACGCAAAGTTATACACCCAGTGAGCTTCATTGGCGTTACCAAAGTAATCAAGATTTTCTTTGTTCGGTATGTTGGTTTCCGTGAGAACAATAGCGTTCGGATCGGCAAACTCGACTAATGTTCTTAGTAGCCGAACGATTTCATGAGTTTGCGGCAAGTTTAGGCAATTGCTGCCTGCTTCCTTCCACGCAAATGCGATAGCGTCCAGTCGAAAAACGCGCACACCTGCATCAAGGTATTGGCGAATGATACGCGCAAACTCAATCAATACCTCAGGATTACGAAAATCAAAATCTACCTGATCATGACTGAACGTACACCAAACGTGCTTTGCGCCTTCATTAGTATGGGTTTCCCTGAGTAGCTCGCTGCTGCGTGGTCGAATAACGGCACTCAAATCTTCGCTGGGTTCAGCGGTGAAAAAGTAGTTACGCCCAGGCTCCGCTCCCTTGATGAAATTCTGAAACCAGAGACTGCGCGCAGAACAGTGATTAATCACCAGATCTGACATTAAGTCGTAGTCTTCAGCGATTGCCGAAATTTGAGCCCAATTTCCGTGAGACTCATTGACACTAGAGTAATCGATTACCGCAAAGCAGTCATCTGAGCTGTACGGGAAAAACGGCAGAATATGCACTGAGCTGATAAAAGATCGAAAATTACGATCAATGAACCGCTTCAATGTCACCAATGGTTTTTCAGCCTTGGTTACAACGGTATCTGCGTAAGAAATAAGATATACATCGCGCTCCGACCAGAGGTTAGTGTGGCTTTTTGGTGCGCGCGCTGCAACGGACAGCCTCATGGCTTCTATCAACTCCAGAACAGCAGCAGACTGCTGCTCGGCGCTTAGATGTCTTACGTAAATTACAGCAAGATGCTGCGCAAGGCGTTGCTCAAGCAGTAGCAGTGCTGACGTCATGTTTTTCCTTGAACATCAATGGAATGTGTGGCGTTGGTGCAAATTCTTTATGGTCTAGTTCCACAGCGTCTGCAATGCGTTCTTGAATGTCTGGTAGTGCGCTTGCCACGCGGTTCCAGCTGGGAATAAACGGTGTGTCCATTGGGTTATCAAGGAATGCCTTGCCAGCCGTCATAATGTTCTGCGCAAACAGTTCTATCGCTTTTTCCTCTTTATGGATATCCAGTACAAGACCATTCATAGTCGCGTCGTTACGATAGGTTTCTACAAGATCCAGTGCTATGCGAAAATAGGTTGCCTTCAGTGTTCTGAAGGTTTCAACGCTGAACGTTTCACCTTGCGTCGCCAACTTTCTAAATAGTGCCTTGCTAATGTCTATCGACATCTTCGAAAGCCCCGCGTTCTGATCATCAAACGATAAATCCTGGTGCTTGTGGTCGTAGGTTTTCGCAATATCAACCTGGCATAAACGATTGTTGGCGAAGTTTCTGTGCATCTCAGACAACACACCAATTTCCAACCCCCAGTCACTGGGTATGCGAATGTCGTTCAGTACGTCTCTGCGAAAGGAGAACTCTCCTGCCAGCGAATAGCGAAAACTGTCCATGTATTGCAGATACTCAAGCTCTCCGCAAATTCTCTTCAAGGCACGTAGTAGCGGCGTCACCAGCAGCCGGCAAACCCGCCCATTCATTTGTTGGTTTGCTGTTCTGGCATAGAAGCCTTTGCAAAATTCATAGTTAAACTGTGGGTTGGCAACCGGGTAGATTAGTCTCGCCAACAACTCGCGATTGTAAGTGGTGATGTCACAATCATGCAAAGCAATCGACTCAGCGTTGCTTGCTGCCAACACGTGACCCATGCAATACCAAACGTTTCTACCTTTGCCCTGCTCACTGGGCGCCAGGTCCATTCCCTGCAGTTCCTTGTCCAGGCGCTGTAGTCTGGGGCCATCGTTCCATAGCACGCGATGGTGTTGAGGTAAATCTGAAAAGAATGCCAGTGCCTCCCTATATTCCTTTTCGTTTGCTCGGTCCAGGCCGATGACAATTTCTGACAGATACGGAACAGCTTGCAGTTCCGCTACGATTTTAGGCAGGGCCGGCCCATTAAGCTCCGAGAACAATGAAGGCAGCATCAGGGCCATCGAGCGTTTCTGACTGAAGCGGAGCAAATCAGCTTCCAATGCTTCAACCGGTCTGTCGGACAGATTGTGAAGGGTCGTAATGATGCCATTCTGATAAAAATCAGCCATGTGTGGTCTCCAGAGACGCTAGCGTTGCACGTAGTGTTGTACTCCAACCTAATGGACCACAGTCGCTGCTCACTTGAGTTCGTTTTTGACGCTGTAAACGCGGAGCGTCTTTTACTGGTGAGCGAACGATGATGGCCGTATCGCTTGCTTCAAGCATCGGCGCATCATTTTGACTGTCGCCTAGCGAAATTGTGTGAAAGGTTTCTGCAGGTTGTTGCACTCGATAATGACTTAACAACCAGCGCAGCGCTGACCCTTTGTCGCCATTACCATTTACGTTCAGGAAACGGCCACCTTGCTGTACGAAGGCGCCGGCTCTTATCAACTCATTGATAAACGCCTGGCGTTTAGTGTTATCTCCAGTCCATAGAAGTGGTTCTGAGTATTGCCGCTGGTTGGCCAATGCGGCTTCCTTCAGGCTGATATCAGCGGCCTGGGCAATCCCTTCTGATCCCAGTCGAGAAAACGATGTGAAGCAGCCTTCAAATTGTTTTTCCAGACGCTTAAGTATTTGCAGCCAATGCTGGCGTCGTTCGGCAAATTCCTTCACCCAGTAGTTTTCGCGAAGTATCGTTCCATGTGGCTTTCGACCGAAGTAATCTTTAGGAACATACACCGCAGAGCCATTTTCAACGATGAATGGGTGTTGGTTATGAGTGGCCAGGCGAAGCGGTTCTATTTCAACTCGCGTCTTACTGCTGGAAAAGATCAGCGGAATTTTCTGATCACGCAACTCACCTAGTAGGCCTTGCGCCTCATCATAAGTGTAAGTGTGGTGGTCGAGCAGAGTGCCATCTAAATCGGTGAAAACAAGAACTTGCATAGCGGCAGCCTCTCTTGGCTTGTGAAGATAGAGTTTTTTGGGCATTGGCGTGGGCTTGCGCAAAATTGAGTTCGCTCCACACAAGTTAATAATTGTGCACATTGGTTTTTCTTGCTCCAAACTGGTGCGGGAAAATCAGTGGATTACGTCTCATTTTGCTGCTGATACTCGCTTAAGCCTTATGTTGCGCGGTGAAGCCTGCAGTTAGCGTGCCAAATGTAACTGGCACTGATATTGCTTTAGAGATTTCCAGTGGAACCAAGAGTGTCGGTTTCACGAGCATTTCGAGCGCTAGAAGCAATTGCTCAAAACGGCCAGTGATCGTGCCGCCCTACTGCCAGCCCGACAGGTAAAAATGGAGTTTGAGTCCGGCTTGCTGTAAGCCCAATGGTTCTGGAAGGCACCGCGCGTGATATCGGAATAACGTTACGCAAAGATTGGCACCCTACCTGCGTGCAGAAAAAATTTCTGCACGCAGGTAGGGCTATTGAATCGGCTTCTTAGTTCTACAACTGTTTACCGCAGCATGATCTCTGGGCTGCCGGAATTGGAAAGCCTGCTCTGATTTTACTATCCAGGAGCATAGCAGTAAGGAGCGCTCAGTAAAATTTGCCGAAAACTTAATGAGAGCACCCTTTTTGGTTTTTTTAGATTCAATTTTAATATCGGCGCTGCTTTAGGCTTTTAGTTGATCGCGCTCCAGTTTTGTCTTACTGATTACCTGATGGAAGCCGGCGCGTAGCGATAGACGCTCACCGCCCCAACCTCGAACAATGGCTTGGGTTCCAAGCGCGCGTCCGAGCGTACACGCAGTTCGCTCTCGTCGGTCTTCGTTTTAGGCCCCGTCTTAATGGAGACAGCGTTGCGCTCGCACAAAGGAATAAACAACGGCAAGTGCGCAGGTACCATAGACCACTCTCCTTCGACGCACACATTGGCCCGCTGGCTGTCGTATCGCCCTTTCACCAAGGCCAGAGGTTCTTCTTGATTCAAAGCCGCCACCGTGTTGCGGTAACTCTCTGTGTTCTCTTGCGTCATTTTGGAGAGCCATGCCAATACTTGAAG
>JBCCIP010000057.1:0-36940 GCA_039111475.1 Pseudomonadota bacterium
ATCCACAGAAAATCGTTCTTGGTTTTCTGATCTATCGGCACATCCCTGAAACGGTTGGACCAGGGATTAACCGCCATATCATGACCATCGTGATACCAACCCAGATCGGTTTTTTCCCAGGACGATTACACACCCATGCATCTGGCCTGGGAAAAAACCGATCTGGGTTGGTATCACGATGGTCATGATATGGCGGTTAATCCCTGGTCCAACCGTTTCAGGGATGTGCCGATAGATCAGAAAACCAAGAACGATTTTCTGTGGATGGAAACTTATCGCCAACCACCAGAGAGGGAAGATTGGGACCGCTGGTTGGACACAATGACTTACAAGGAGTTTCTGATCAACGAAATGGGCCTGGATAACCCGCTGATTCACGAGTACCTGAACCCTTTCGGCGCAGCCATGGGTATGGGCATGGGCGGCGATATCATTTCCGCACTGCAGGCTGCCAACTTCCTGCAGCCTGGTGTGACAGAATATGCCCGTCAGCTTGATATGGGCGATCCTACTAACGATGTGATATTGGCGCAATGGCCAGGCGGCAATACGGGTACCTTGAGGCACATTGTTAAGGAGTTAATACCTGGAATATTTGGAGTTTCTCCCAGCCTGACTGATGTGCTGTCAAACCCGGTGGAAAGAGAACTTCTTGATAGCCGTCATCAGAAAGTTCGTTTTCGTTTAAATTCTCTTGTGGTTAACGTGAAGCATCGCGGCTCGCCAGATTCGGCCAAGATGGTGGATGTTATTTATCACAACGGTGGAGAGATGCATAAAGTCTCAGCCAGGCATGTGATGATGGGTGGCCAGCAACATTTGAACAAGCGCGTTGTCGCAGACCTGCCGGAATCGCATATCCAGGCCATGGACCAGTTTATGCACGCGCCAATGATGATGGTGAATGTCGCGCTGACCAACTGGAAGTTTATGGACAAGCTCGGTGTGGCCTCGGTGCGTTGGTTCGGCGATGACATGGGCTGGTTCACCACGCTCAGACGGCAGATGATTCTGGATGGCAAAGAGCCCATGCCTCTGGATCCCGCCAAACCCACTATGCTGACTATGTATAACTCGTTTTGCATGCCTGGTCTTCCCATCGATAAACAGACGGTTGCGGGGCGCATGAAACTGTTCTCATACAGCTACGCTGACATCGAGAAGCATATTAAGCGACAATTTACAAAGATGTTTGCTGCAGGCGGCTTTGACGCCGAACGCGACATAGCCGGCATCATTGTCAACCGGCAGGGCCATGCCTATGCCGCCACTCCGCCGGGCTTTTTCTTTGGCGAAGGTGATGCCGCAGCACCCAGCGATGTTATTCGTACTAGGCATGGCAGAATCGCATTTGCGCATGCTGAATTGATGGGTATGCAAATGTGGGAAGGTGCCGTTCATGAGGGGCAGCGAGCCGGTCAGCAATTGTCGGAACATTGAGGCATATTACCTGAGTCAGTTTCTCTCTCGGACAACATTCTATGCACGCGATACCAAGCCGGAGCGCGCGTATTATTGGTAACTTGTGTAAGGTTGGGATAGTCGTGCAGAATCTAGGGTCTTGCTGGCAAGGAACACGATTCAGAACGGGTTTGCCGATCAAATAAACAACAATCAACGTCTGTTTGAACACCGAGGACAAATTATGAATATCAGCAATCGGAAAAGCGGTCTTTTTCGGGCCGGGAAGCTAGCAGCAGCTGTTGCAGCTACCAGCATTGGAATGAGCGTTCAAGCGTCTGTTTTAGAGGAGATAGTCGTTACCGCCCAAAAGCGTGAGCAGAACCTGCAAGACGTTGGTATCTCGGTAACCGCTTTCTCAGGTGAGCAGATGAAAGCCCTAGGTGTTACCAACACCACTGAAATCACTGAGCAGATTGCCGGTCTGCAAATGACCAGTTTTTCGCCGAATCTGGTGACCTTCAATATCCGAGGTGTGTCTCAGAACAACTTCACCGATAACAACGAAGCGCCGGTTGCCGTGTACATCGATGACTCGTATGTGGCGAGCATGAACGCAATCAGTGGTCAGCTTTTTGACATAGAGCGAGTTGAAGTATTGCGTGGCCCACAGGGCACTTTGTTCGGCAGAAATGCGACTGGCGGCGTTATCCATTACGTGACCAACAGCGCCGATGACGAAGAGTTCAATGGCTATGTTGAAGGGACGTATTCCGACTTTAACAAGTACAGCGTTGAAGCGGCTTTTGGTGGTGCTTTATCGGATAGTGCACGCTACCGTTTTGCGGTTCGTACGGAGGAGTCTGACGGTTATATAGAATCTGCAACGTATCCTCAGGCGCTGACCGATGTACCTGTAGGTGCGCTACCGCCAGCCAGTGGCCAGGACCTGGGTGGAGCGGATGGCTTTGCAATACGTGGTGCGTTCCAGTTTGATTTGTCGGATGCTGTTACTTTTGAGTTAATGCTCAAGTACTCCGAGGACAGTGATGTGCCTACTGGTGGGTATAGCTTTCTACCCTATGGCGGAGGCGGCGGCGCACCAAGCGATCCTGCGGATCCCAATGCGTATGTACCGCCGGAGTTTACCGACTTCGTTACGGGTGTGATTGGTGCACCGGCGGGTGCAACCTCAGCAATCTTCTTCTGCAACGATCAAATCAATTGCTTTGCGCCTGTTGATACGGCGGGTCGAACTACATTTACTGGCGATTCTCCAGAGCCGTTCAAGCACTACTCTGATTACGCCGGGTTTATGGACCGCGACACCACTAATGTCACTGCCCGATTCGATTGGGAGATGGATGACGGTCTGAGCCTGGTGTCGATCACCAATTACTCCGCGACCGACAAGTTCTACACAGAAGATGGTGACGGAATTCCCCCGCCCATTATTGAATTCACCACCGTTGCCGATTTCGAGCAAATTTCTCAGGAGATTCGTCTCTCTTCTGATAAAGATAGAATCCGTTGGACGGCCGGACTGTACTTTCTCGATATGGAGACCGATGCAGACGTGACCACGGTGGGCGCACCGGTTGGCGGTGAGGCCGCTGCACTTGGGTTTTTTGATATGGCGGGCAACAACCTGGCCGTCAACGCTCGCGTTGATCAGGATTATCTGCTGGAATCAAGCAACTGGTCCATATTCGGTCAGTTCGAATATGATTTAACGGATGCCATGACATTGATCGCCGGATATCGTTACTCGCAAGATGATAAGGATCTGGCTTTTACGACCACGTTCCGAGCGGATGCCTTGATAACTGATGTGGCTACCATGGCAAATGATGGCACACCCGTTGCTGTAGAAACACTTAATCTTGGGCAAGCGGTGGCGGCCGCTGGCGGTGACCCTCAGAATGAGGTGGACTACGGCGACTACGCAGCTCGACTGCAAATCGATTATCGCCTCAATGACGATACCTTATTGTTCGCGTCGTACAATCGTGGAATCAAAGGCGGCAACTTTGCACCATCAGCCAACGTAACATTGGCGCAAATTCGTCATGAAGAAGAGGTGTTGGACGCGTTTGAGGTAGGTGTAAAAGCCGACTTTCTTGATGGCCGCGCCAGGCTGAATGCCACTGCGTTCTACTACGACTATGATGACTATCAGGCGTTTACGTTCTCTGGAGGTACCCCCAGTGTTAGCAATGCACAGGCTGAAAATTCTGGTGCTGAAGTGGAGCTGACGTTGCTGCCCACCGAAAACTGGGACATTATTCTTGGTGTGTCGTTACAAGATTCCAGTGTGGATAACGTAGAAACACCGCAACTGCAGGGCACGCCAGTAGGTTTTGCGGTTGATTGGCCAGTAGACTTCTTAGATGGGATGGAGCTGCCGAACACACCCGATATAAGTTTCAACTACCTGTTGCGGTACAACGTCGATATTGGCAACAGCAACCTGGCCTTCCAGGTTGACGGAAGCTATTACGGCGACCAATATCTGGAAGTAACGAATGGTGGTGCTGCTTTCCAGGAAGCCTACAATGTGACCAACGCTAGTATCGCCTGGTCGACCGAGCAGGTATACGTGCGTGCTTGGGTTAAGAATGTTGGCGATGAAGAGTACAAGCAATACGCTCTGGACCTTGGAATACTTGGCGGCACCGCTGTTTACGGACCACCGCAGTGGTGGGGAGTAACCGCCGGCTACAACTTCTAGGGTAGACCTTGAACGCGAAGTTAAACCTTTCCTCGACCTGTGGGTAAAACCGCAGAATTTTATGGAGGGTCTCTGACCCTCCGGTTTTTTCTTCTACTGCTTTGCGCGGTGTTAGCGACATGCTCCTCGGTAGATGGGCTGATTCCCAAAACAAAGCGGCCAAACGTTCTGCTGATCGTGGTTGACGACGTTGGCTTTGCTGAACTGGGTGCGTTTGGCAGCGATATTCCAACGCCAAATATTGATACGCTCGCTAACGGTGGCATTAGACTTAGCAATTTCCATACGGCGCCTACATGCTCGCCAACGCGATCTATGTTGCTCTCAGGCGTTGACAGCCACATCGCGGGGTTGGGCAATATGTTTGAGGAACTCGCTCCCAATCAAAAGGGAAAGCCAGGGTACGAAGGCTACTTGAATGAGCGCGTTGCCCCATTGCCGGCGATATTCAAAGAGTCAGGTTATCGAACGTATATGTCGGGCAAATGGCATCTTGGCCTGGAGCGGGGGCAGGGGCCGACTGCACGCGGTTTCGATCGTGCTTTTGCTATTTTGGAAGGGGGTGCCGGACATTTTGGTGACATGGCGGCTTTGTTTCACACTGAGCCGGGTAGCCTTGGTAAAGCAAGGTACTCCAATGACGGAGAGCTTCTTGACGAATTGCCGGACAACTTTGATTATTCAAGCCAATTCTACGTGGACCAAATGCTTGAATATTTAGGCACAGGTGAACAGGAACAGCCATTTTTTGCCTACTTGTCATTTACCGCTCCGCACTGGCCATTGCAGGCACCTGCACGCACGATAGAGAAGTATAAGGCCAAGTTCGATGAGGGCTACGAAGAGGTGGCAAAGCGCCGGCTGAGACGTCAGATTGAACTCGGCTTGATTCCTGAGTCGGCTAAGCTCAGTCAACGGCCGGATGATGCGCCCGCATGGGATTCCCTTAGCGAAGAACAACGACGTATTTCGGCGCGCGCTAAAGAAATATACGCGGCAATGTTAGACGAAGTGGATAGCCACACTGGCCGCTTGTTAGATCATTTGCGATCTACAGGGGAGTTAGATAACACCATAATTGTGTTTATGTCTGATAATGGTTCGGAAGGCCATGACATAGACGGTTTGTTCCCTGAAGAGCATTTTCCAAAAGCAAGAGAGTGGTTGCTGGCCTCTCATAAGTTTGATTTTGATTCCATGGGTGGTCCTGGATCCTATGTGATGTATGGCCAGGGCTGGGGGTGGGCGGCGGCACCTGCTTTCCGTGGTTATAAAGCGTTTGTGACGCAAGGTGGCACACGGGTGCCCGCGTTCATCCACTATCCAAAGTTGCAGCTATCCGAAAACGCGATCAGTCATGCCTTGCTCAGTGTTAAAGACATTGCGCCAACGCTGCTGGAACTTGCCGAGATCAAGCAGCCAGGGGATGAATTCCAGGGTAGGGAAGTGGCTCCCATGTCAGGAATAAGCTTTACACAGGTATTGCAAGGGCAACCTTACGATACCTCTGAGCGAGTGCTGGGTCTGGAATTGTTTGGCAAACGCAGTATTCGACAAGGCGAGTGGACATTGGTGGAAATGTTTGAACCGCAGGGCACTGGTGACTGGCAGATGTATTATCTCGGCATTGATCTTGCTGAACGTTTTGATGTGTCAGATCAGTTCCCAGACCAGTTCGACGCAATGAAAGCAATGTGGGAACAATACGCCAAAGAAAACGGAGTGATCATTCCCGATTGGAACAGTGGGTATTGAATTGTGGCTGCGCTCAGCGAAGAGCAAGTCCAGGCTTATAACGATGACGGTGTCATCATTATTCGAAATGCCGTCGCTTCTGTCTGGGTAGAAAAACTGCTAGATGTTGCCGACCAACAACTGCAAGCACCGGGGAAATGGGCGAATGACGGCGCTCCAGGTGCAAAACGAGACCGCATGTATACGGATCGCTACCTGTGGCAAACCGTACAAGCAATAAGGGACTACGTGTTTGATTCACCGTGTGCGGAGCTTGCTGCGGCCGCAATGCAGAGTAAGTCAGCGCGTTTTTACTTTGATCATTTGCTGGTAAAAGAGCCTGGCACAGTCAGTATTACTCCTTGGCACCAGGATATTCCGTATTGGCCTTTTCTCGGCAAGCAGGTTTGCTCAATCTGGCTGGCTTTAACACCAGCCACCATTGCTGGCAGCGCAATGGAGTTTGTACGAGGCTCGCATAAAAACGATACCTACTATCAGGCGCAGGTGTTTGGCAACCGCGATGATCACCCAAACAGCGCATGGACCGGCAAGTCACAAGCAGAGCCGGTTCCGGATATTGAGGCCGATCGAGGCGCCTACGATATTATCGGCTGGGACGTAGAACCTGGTGATGCCGTGTTGTTCTCGTCATGGATACTGCACTGGGCCGGTGGCAATCAATCTCAAACAATTCGGCGCGCTGCTTTATCTACCCGTTGGCTGGGCGACGACGCAGTCTGGCACCCTCACAGTGGTGCCGATCCAACCGTGAACCCTGCAGAAGTGTCTATGGCGCCGGGTGAGGCGCCGACAGACGAGCGTTTCTTTCCCAAGGTATGGCCTGGGGTCTAAAATTGGTATCGTTTAGCGCTGGCAAGTCTGGACGAGACCACTTTCGCATCCAGTGCTTTTTGTAGGTCTTGCATTGTCCCCTTCATGGGACTGTGTGCGGATACCAGGGTAGTTGGCTTAAGCTTAAGGCGTTTGAGTGCCTTGGCAAATGTTCGGGTTGATTTTACTGCAGGTTGAATCGGTCCTGTCCGCGGCACGTTAAAATGATCAGCTGAAAACAAAATGCCTTGCTTGGGCAACCAGGCCACCAATACATGCTCGCTGTGCGCCGTAGGACCAATGTCAATCAGCATCAGTTTGTGCTGCTTGGACTTCAGTGTCTTACTGCTGCCAACCGTTTTAATTTTCGCATCCACGCCCTCGGTAGCCTGCTTGACCACGCTCTTATGATCTTTTGCGGCGAGTATGGTCGCACCTTCTTTCGCAAACACCTTTGCGGCCATAATATGGTCGGCGTGGTGGTGTGTCATTACCGCGTAACGTATTGGTTTGTCTCCAACGCTGATTCTCAGTGTTTTGATTCGCTCTTCAGCACCACCGGTTCCGCCGATGGCAACCAGGTGATCGCCCATGTCAACAAATAAGCCATAAGTGCCGCTACCCCCAACGTGATAGACACCTTTGCTCAATTCGAGCAAACGCATTTCATCCGGGCCAATCGGCTCGGTTCTGATTAACGACGGTTCTATGACCGCCAGCTCAGAAAAATCGTCATTCAGCGTGATTTTCTGGTTCTCACGCTGCATATCCAGATCACCATTTACGTGCAACTCGAAGCGTTTATTAAAAGCGACACCATCAATCATTTCGTAGTCCAGGAATTCATACTCCACCAAGCCAGCGCGTGCCAGAAAGCGCTCGCTGTGGTTTAAAAGCCCTGATTCCGTGTCGAAATAAAGGCTGATAGAAGGTCCAACAGCCATGCTGAAGCTCACCACCGAATTCGTTTTTCCTTTGTGTTCCACATCACCCAGGTATAAAGCGGTATGAGACCTTTCTTTTAACAACTTGACCAAAAGTGCGGGTGTTACTCGTGCAAATGGCCCAGAGCTGTTGTCAAAGTCTGGTTCTTTCATTGGTTGCGCGGTGTTCGCGCGGTAATCGATATTGAAGCTCTGCTCGCCATTAATCACCGTTGCGTTGTCGAACTCGAAACCGCCGCTGTGGCCAAAGTTTTTTGTGACAAACAGTTTGCTGTCAAAGTCTACGGCACTGATGCCCTTGGTGTAATTTTTGTCCCAGGGTTTTGTTGGCCTCAGGCTTTGATTCACTGCACGACCTTGGGTTTCGTGCTCTACGGTGATTGATTGCATTGCATCAAGTGCATCTTGTCCGCCATGCGCGTCAATCGCCTGTTCAATTATCTCTTGGGCTTTCTTCACTTTCGCTTCGGTGAAATTTTCGCCGTATGCGGTGCTTGCGAACACGAATGAAAGCAGACATATAAAAAGTTTTATATTCATTGTGAAATCCCCATATACAGAAGTGTATTCATGCAGACAGTGTATTGCTGCGTCTTAGTTGTGTAGCTAACTTTGAGACAAAGCGCCTTCGGCGTGCGATAGCTCGCTGGAGTGCGAGTCGGCTGGCAGAATGTGAACTTCCTGCCCATCGCTCAAGTTTTCCGCACCGCGAATTACCAGCTGATCATTCGATTGTATTGCGCCAGAAATGGCTATGTAATCGCCACTGGATGCACCTGGTTTAACGTGCAATTGCCTGGCGATATTGTTCTCAGCGACTTTGAACACACTGACACCTGTGTCACGAAGTATCAAAGCATCCCGGTGCACGGCAATTGCCGATTTGACATCGCTGCTGGTCAGGGCCAATTGAACGGCTTCACCAATCACCCATAGCGAGGAATCGGCCAAGGTTACTCTTGCTTCGAGCATTCGGGTTCGCTCGTCTCCTACCGGAATGAGTGTGCGTAGAGCACCACTCTCATAATTGTTCTCAGTGCGCAGTGTTAGCTGCATACCCGTTTTCGCGTAACGGGCGATCGTAATTGGCGCACGCGCACTTAGCTCCAGTTGCTTTGTATTGACAAGTCTGAGTAGATTGCTACCCGATTCAGTAAACTCGCCGGCCATTAGTTCGCGATTGGCGATGACGCCTGGGAATGGCGCTTTTACACTGGTTTTTTCGATAAGTAATTGCGATGTCTCAATGGCGATCTGCGCCATTTTCAAATCCTGTTCAAGCATCGCGCTTTGTGATTTGGCCTGATCCAGCTCAGAACGCGAGCTGTTGTTATGCAGTGTTAATTCTTCAAGTCTGTTTATCTGCCTATTCTGATACGCCAACTCCGCCTTAATTCTTGCCGCGCTGCTCAGGTTGCGTCGAAGTTCCAGCTTAAGTGTTCGATCGTCTATGCGCGCAATCACATCACCTTTCGCCACTTCTTGTCCCAGTTCAGCGATCCACAGCAATTGGCCTTCCGTTTCCGCGGACAATATGGCGTCCTGTCGACTTACCACGGTTCCTGGTACCCATAGCGTGCTGGCTATTTCCCGTTTTTCTGCCGGCGCTACCTGAACAACCGGCAAATCTTGTGCAGCGATTGTAGCCGCATAGAGCAATAGCCAAATACTAATTTGCACTTTGAAAATGTGATCTAACACGCAGTTCCCCTTACGCAACGGATTGCAAAGCTGCCGGCTTGGGTTGTGGATCAGCCGTACTGACTAAACTGGCCTTGCTTGTTCCCATTCGAAGCATGCACGGCAACAGCACAACAGTGAACACAGCGCTTAAACACATGCCCCCCACAATCACAGCGGCCAGGCCGCGATAGATAACGCTTCCAGCACCCGGCATGAGCAACAATGGCAACATGCCAAATATGCTGGTCAGCGTGCTCATAAAGATAGGTCGAAGTCGCATACTCAGGGCTTGCTCAACGGCATGGTGCCTACTGACGCCTTCGCGTTCCGCAGATCGAGTTTGATGAACAAGCAAAATGGCATTGTTCACCACCAATCCGAGCAGAATCACAAAGCCAATCATGGTCAGCAGGTCTAAGGGCTGAAAGCTGATCAGATTCAGCAAGCGTAATGAAATAACCCCGCCCACCATCGCCAATGGCATCGCTAGCACAACAAGCAGGCTGTCCAAAAGTGAGCGAAACAAAGCAGTCATGAGAAGAAAAAGAATCAAGATTGCGACCGCAAAATTACTGCTCATCGTGCCAACCGCCTGCTGCAGTGCATTAGCGCTACCCGCGTACAACACATTGCCATCTTCTGGCAGCTGTTCTTTTAAGGCCGGCTCCACGCTCTGCTGAAGTACATCAACTATATGCTCTAGGCTCACATTGTCTGGTGGGCGCAGGCTCAATGTCACTGTGCGACGGCGATCAACACGACGCAGCTCACTTGGCCCAACTGTTCTTTGTACGCCGGCAAGCTTAGCCAGCGGAACGCTATTTCCATCGCTGTCTGCGAGCGGTATTCCGGCCAAGGCCTCGGGACTGTTCCACTCTTTTGCCCGGAGAATAACGTTCTTTCGTTTTTCGCCGTCAAAGTGTTCACCAAGATACAAGCCGTCGCCCAGCGCACGAACCATTGAACCAAAATCCTCACGCGTCCAACCATGTTCAGCCAATGCCTGGTCATCCGGCGCCAACCGCAGTTCGGGTTGCATTTGCTGCAAAGAAGGCTCTATCCGAACATTCGTCGTGGGTAGGTGCTGTTGCAGTAGGTCTTTTCCTTGTTCGGCGCTTAGCGCTAATACGCTTCGATCGTTTCCCTGTAAATGCAGCTTGATTTCTCTATCGCCGCCAAATCCACCGAACAGGTTTCCCTGTGCTGCAAATGCCGTGAAATCTGGCAAGCCAATCAGAATGTCTTTTTTTACGATCGCTAGTAACTCACCCACGCGGCCTTGATCCTGCGCACGAATCCCCAGGGTGCCACCGCCGGACCAAGTCAGCACGTAATAGTTTTTTAGTGCCGGTTGTTTTTCTCCGCTCATGTAAGGCGCCAACCTCTTGTCGAGTACCGCTACGTATTCTTCGCGAATACTCTCTCGACTGGCACCCGCAGGCGTTCGAAAATAGACATCGACGGCATCACGTTTGACGGGCGGCAAATAATCAAGCTCAGGCAGTAGCAGGGCGCTTATTAACAGCGGGCCACTGATTAAACTAACGACCAGCACGCGTCTTTTGGTTACGGTGCTGGACAAATTCATGACGCGATTGCTTATATGTGGCCAAAGTGACGCGTTCGCATCCTCCTGCGTCTGGTCTCTCAGCCATAGCTTTGCGGCTACGGGTAGGACCGTAACAGCCACTACTGCCGATACAACCACGGCAATAGCGATCGTTGCGGCAAGATCGCCAAATAACTGACCTTCCATTTCCCGCATGAAGACCACCGGCAAAAAGATAGCGACCGTGGTTGCTGTTGATGCGAGAAGCGCAGTCCACACTTGCGAGGCGCCTAACAAAGAAGACTCTTCATTGGACAATCCGCGCTCGCGCAAGCGCACGGTGTTTTCAAGCACTACGATTGCGGCGTCCAACACCATGCCTACCGCAAACGCGAGACCTGCCAACGATATAACATTCAGGCTGCGCCCACTGGCTTGAAGCACCACAAAAGTTGCAAGAAGAGATATGGGTATGGCCGTGGCCACAATTAATGTGGCGCGCAGCCTTCTCAAAAACCACCAAAGAACACCTATTGCCAGCACCACACCGAGTACAAGATTGCTGCTGACCAGGCCAATGGCGCGATATATAAATACGGAAGCATCAAACGATTGCGCCATCACCAATTGTTTTTCAGCAAGCACATTCTCATTCAGCTCTGCCACGGCCACCTTGACTCGATTCAGAGTTTCCAAGGCATTGGCTTTGCTCTGCTTATCAACCCGAATCGACAGGGCGGGGTTACCATTTTGAGTGGCAATACCATTGCTCTCACCACGGCGAACCACCACGTCTGCAAAATCACCCAAGCGCACTGGCTGCCCATTGCGCCACTCCAGAACTTGATCGATTAACTCCTCAGGTTGGTAGCGACCTTCAAAGCGCAACGTGTATTGCCGCCGCCCTACGTCAACAAATCCGCCAGAGATGTCATTAGATCGTCCCAACCGAGCCGCCACTTGGGGAAGGGGTACCCCAAGCTCGGCGGCTCGGTATGGGTCGAACAGGATTTGCAGCTCTTCGTCATTACCCGCACCATCACGGGCCTGAACGCTGGACACACCCGGAACACTTTCCAGTGCCGGTCTAATAATGTCCTCTGCGAACTGCGCATAGTCTTCTATGGAATCTGGATTGCCAGGCAGAACCTGCAAAAAGAAAAACGTCAGTGCCGGCTGGTCTCCACCACCACCCATGGTCACTACTGGTTGATCCGCATCTCTGGGTAAGGGATCCAGCCGATTTAAACGCGCAATCACATCCATCAAGGTTCTCTGCATGTCGGTTTCTAGGCCGAACTGCAAAGTAATGCGTGCATTGCCCGCATTAGCGCGCGAATCCATCTCTTCCATACCTGGTAAGCCACGCATGACGGACTCAATCGGCTCAACAATCTCCGACTCAATCTCCATGGGTGATGCCGCCCGCCAATTCGTTTGTATACTAATCTGCGGTGTTTCAATGTCTGGAAATAACTGTACTGGCAGCTGGCTGAGACTGTACAAGCCGAATACAACCACTAGCGCAACAGCAACGCCGACGCTGGCTGGGTTTCGCAGTGAGCTTGCTGTTAGTTGCATATGTGATGGTCAGACAGTTCTGTCATCACTACATTAACAATATTAGAGTGGAAAATACGGAAGATGAGATAAGGCGCTTGCAACGCGCGGTAAAACGCACTTGCTTTGTTTTGGCACTAGGCATCGCATCATTTGCCAATTTAGTTGACTGCTGAAAAGAGAGATCTTTTCAACAAGCCCAAATGAATAGGTTCATGGCGGGTCAGCCAAAATGGCAAATGATGCAATGCCGATCTAGCTAAAGGCTACTCACAAATGTCAATAACAACTTGCCGATAGGTCCGACTCACTTTCAACTCCGCCCCACACTGCAATGTCAAAAGATGCTCCCCATTCCCTGCAGCCCGAATCTTCTTGACCCTATCTACATTGATAATGGTGGACCTATGTACGCGCTTAAAAATAGTTGGGTTTAACACTTGCTCCAGCTGCTTCATAGTAACCCTCATAATATGCGTTAGAGAATCACTGTGAATGCACATATAGTCACCCGCCGCATCCACCCAATCGATGTCTTCAACCGGAAGAATATGTACCTCTTGACCATCCTTAATGGTCAATTTCTCCGGCCATTGCGCATTCGGCGTAGTTTCATCGCCCAGCAATCGCTGATCAATCTCAACTGCTGACTCGCCGGTTAGATTTGCGACCAGATCCAACAATTGCTGCTTATGCTCACGCTGAAACCGAAAACTCTGCTGTTCGACCGCTCGAATTACCGCCTCAGTCAAGCGCTCTTCATCAATAGGCTTGAGCAAATAGTCAATTGCGTGCACGTCAAAAGCATCCAGTGCGTACTGACCAAATGCAGTGACAAAAATAACCAGTGGGATGGTGTCGCCTTGCATTTTTCGAACAACATCAAAGCCCGAAAGGCCTGGCATTTGTATGTCCAGAAACATCAAGTCCGGGCGATATTCAGCAACCGCATGCAATGCCTCATAGCCATTGCTGCACTCAGCAACCAATTCTATTTTGTCAGAATTTTCCAGGCGTAACCTTAATCCTCGCCGTGCCAATGGTTCGTCATCGACAATTACGGCACGTAACGCGCTCATGGCGCTTCGGTCTCATACGGGATGCGAATATGTATGGTTAGACCGGCGGCCGCTTTGTTATCCAGCCTGAAAGATTGATTACTGCCGTAGAGCTCCTGCAAGCGCTCACGAATATTGACTAAACCGACACCGGATCCTGCCGGCAAAGCCTGCCCGCCCAGTTCTACACCCGGTCCATCATCGCTCATTTCGATTAACAAATCGCCCGCGAACACTCGACCCGCAATGCGAATACAGCCGCCATCAATGCTGTCGGCGATTGCGTACTTAATCGAATTTTCAACTATGGGTTGCAGTAGCAAGCTAGGTATCAGTGCGCGCTCGGCCTCGCTATCCACATCTATCTCCAGCTTTAGACGCTCCTCAAAGCGGACTTTCTCAATGCTTAAATACAGACGCAGTGCTTTGATTTCTTCCTTAAGGTTAATTTTCTGCATAGGATCATTGTCCAGTGAGTAGCGCAGAAAATGACTCAGGCGGGTGACCATGGTATTGGCTTGGGTGTTGTCTTTATCGAGTATCAAGGTAGAAATGGCGTTCAAAGTATTGAACAAGAAATGAGGATTTAGCTGGTAGCGCAACATTTTCAACTGCGCTTCGTGCGCCATGGCAGACACTTTCAACCCTCGTTCGCGCTCTTCCTGCAGCAACTGGGAGAACTTAATTCCTAAATACAAGCCGCTCCAACAGAGCATAACAAAATAGGCGGAGGTGATACCTTCGATGTAGAAATGAAGGTCTCTAAAGGTACTGATCTCGTTGGCCTTTTCGGGAGCAACTATCTGATAGAAAATAGCTGATCTGGCTACCCACCATAATAGGGAGATTACGTAGGAGCCGATGAGTACAATCAGTCCAAGCTGCCAGCCTGGCCGATCCCAGTTGCGGCGATACAGCTGCCTTAGCAATAGCGAAAGCAGCATGCCTATGGTGGTGATGATGGGGAGATAAAGATTGTACTGTTCGGATTTACCCCAGAACATCATGCCTACGTAAAACGATAAGCCCCAGCCTGCCCAGCCACCGATTTGCAGGCCCCAGAACTGGAATGTTTTGTTGCTTAGGAGTTCTTCACGCGTCATACGCGAATTATAGGCTTCTCGAGATGAGAATGTGGTGATCTTATCGCAGCAGTATGGTGTCTGATCGCAAAACAGGTGGTGACTTACTTGTAAGAAGTTTTCTGGCAGACCGGCCAGTATGGCCTAAGTGCTAACTGGATGTGTGAAGAATGAAATTAGTCAGCTGGCAGACTAGCGAAGGCCATATCCAGACGGCCAACAATCTCATCAATATCGTCGCGAGTACAAACTAGAGCCGGACTTAGCGCAATCGTATTATTATGATCACGGAAGCTACGATTGGTACGC
This sequence comes from Pseudomonadota bacterium, assembly GCA_039111475.1. Taxonomy (GTDB): domain Bacteria; phylum Pseudomonadota; class Gammaproteobacteria; order Pseudomonadales; family JAUIET01; genus JAUIET01. The sequence goes on from JBCCIP010000057.1 coordinate 14,886, forward strand.
CCGATCATCACGCCATTTTCAAGACAGTGCGCTGCAATTTTTATAACCACGCTTTCTTCAACGGGTTGCTTGGTCTCGCGGTCATGAACAAGCTCCATGCCGGCGAATAGGCCCTTGCCTCGCACATCACCAATCAAAGTGTATTTGTCTTTTAGTTGGTTCAGGCATGCAAGCAGATACTCGCCTTGGTTGCTTACGTTTTCCAGCAGGCCTTCGCTCTCAATAATGCGCAAATTTTCAAGAGCGGCTGTGGGACCAGACGTGCAGCCGCCAAAAGTAGACACGTCGCGGAAGTAATTCATCCGGTCACCTGATTCATCCATAAATTCTTTGAAAACGGCGTCAGTGGTTACTGTACAGCTTATAGCTGCGTAACCAGAGGCTACCCCTTTTGCCATGGTTACTATGTCTGGCTGCACGCCGTAATGCTGATAGCCGAACCAGGTGCCTGTGCGTCCAAGGCCACAGACAACTTCATCAATATGCAATAACACCTCGTACTTTTTGCAAATCGCCTGTACGGTTTCCCAGTAACCTTCCGGTGGAGTGATTACTCCACCACCTGCAGTGATTGGTTCGAGCACGAGCCCGCCTACGGTATCGGGACCTTCACTTAGAATAACTTCTTCAATTGCCTGCGCCGCACGAACACCGTATTCACGACCTTGCAGTGGCTTGCCATTGGCGTCTGTGTATTGTGATCGATATTCACAGCAATGGGGTACTTCGACAAAACCGGGAGTGAATGGACCATACTGATTTTTTCGCTCGAATTGTCCGGTAGAGCTAAGGGCGCTGATGGTGGTGCCATGGTAATCGCGTTCGCGAAATAGAATTTTGTGTTTCTTGCCACCGTATTTGCGATGGGCAATCTGGCGGATGATTTTATAGGCTTTTTCGTTTGCCTCGCTGCCAGAGTTAGAGAAATACACTCGGCTCATGCCGGGCATTTTGTCGATCAGTTGTTCGGCAAATTCAGCGGCCGGCGGATTACCCGCGGTTTGCGCGAAATAGCAGAGTTTCTTCAACTGCGCGCCAATGGCATCGGCGATGGCTTCCCGACCATAACCTACGTTTACAGTCCATAGACCGCCGGAGGTAGCGTCGAGGTATTCTTTTCCGGTGCTGTCCCACACTCGCAAACCTTTACCCTCAACGATAACCATAGGGTCTTTTTGCTCGAAAGTTTTATGTTGGGTCAGATGGTGCCAGACGTGATCGCGATCATGCTGGATGGTGTGTTGGCTGGCGTTCATGGCAGTACTGGCCTCGTGTTGTTATATCAGTCTAATATGGTCGCTACTTGGGTGTGGCTTATGGTCGCTTATGGCGTGGAGGAATTCCCCCAGTCAGGATAATATAGGCCTATATTGGCACTAGCGAATAGGGCCAGATAGGGTCCGGATATCGGTCCAGAATATGGTCTAAAAGATGAATAAAAACAGACGCCTTTATCAATGAGTATTGCCCAGTTATTTCATCTGTCGCCCAGTAGCGATATCAGCCTGCAGAAACAGATTCGCACTCAGATTGTGACGGCGATTCAAAACGGACAAATCCCGCATGATCGCGCTTTGCCGTCCAGTCGCGCGTTGGCATCACAGCTCGGTGTGGCACGCAATACGGTTGTGCTGGCGTATGAGCGTCTGTTGGAAGATGGTTATATATTGAGTCGTCAGCGCAGCGGCTATTTCGTTAACCCGGACACTCTGGCACATCCCTTAATCGACCCGCAGTTACGTTTGCCCGAAGGGGGTGAACCGGAGTGGTCTGTGCGTTTAAAGTCTCAGGCATCGCAATATCGAAATATCAACAAACCCAAGAACTGGCAGGAGTATCCGTATCCGTTTATCTACGGGCATCTGGATTACGACTTGTTCCCAACCAACAACTGGCGGGAATGTTGTAGAGACGCCTTGAGTGTTGCGGCCATAAAAGAGTGGTCTAACGATCAGTTGGATCATGACGACTCGTTGTTGATAGAACAAATTCAAACACGCCTGCTTCCAAGGCGTGGCATCTGGGCACAGCCAAATGAGATTCTAGTGACGGTTGGGGCGCAGCAAGCTCTGTATATGCTGCTGCGTTTATTGTTGGATGATTCTGGCGTGATTGGTCTGGAAAACCCGGGATATGTCGATGTTCGTAACATTGCGTTGCTGAATCGCGCAACCATCAAAGCGCTGCAGGTGGATAACGAAGGCATGGTTGTGGATTCGGGAATGGACAACTGCGATTGCATTTACACAACGCCCAGCCACCAGTCACCAACGACTGTGACCATGCCAATACAGCGGCGTTATGAGCTGCTGCAGCGCGCGGTCGAGAAAGACGTTGTGATAATCGAAGACGACTACGAAAGCGAGATTAATTTTGCGGCTAATCCAACGCCTGCGCTGAAAAGCCTGGATCAAAGCGAGCGAGTGATCTATATCGGCAGCTTGTCCAAAACTCTGGCACCCGGATTACGCATGGGTTATGTCGTTGCACCGGCTTCGGTCATTACCGAGCTGCGAGCGCTGCGACGCCTCATGGTTCGCCACCCAGCCAGCAACAATCAGCGTGCGGTTGCACTATTTTTGGCACGTGGCTATCAAGATACATTGACGCGCTTGCTGGTAAAAACCTACCGACAACGTTGCAGTACCATGGTGGAGGCATTGGACAAAGAGCTGACTGTTGCAGCTCATATGCCTGGATTTGGCGGCTCCAGTCTATGGGTGCGTGGCCCTGACGGATTGGATGCTGACAAACTTAAAATCGCGGCCATGGCGGAGGGTATAATCATTGAGCCTGGAGCGGTGCATTTCATCCAGGATGAGCCGCCAAGGAATTTCTTCAGGCTGGGGTTTTCCTCTGTGGCGGATTCAAAGATAGCCGAAGGAATTCAAGGGCTTGCAGCATTGATACCTGGCGCCATGTGCGATTGAGAATTGGACCTATCGAGCGGCGTGATTAGGCGCTACTCTATGAGGCTGATTTCGCGCGTGAGCTGGCGCTACTGACATCTTTCATTTAATAACTTTCATTTAACAAAGAGACGAAACCATGCCAAGAATGACCCCTAGTGAAGCCTTTGTTGAAACCATGGTGGCTCATGGTGTGACCGATATTTTCGGCATTATGGGCTCCGCTTTTATGGATGCCATGGATATTTTCCCGCCAGCCGGTATTCGCCTGGTTCCGGTAGTGCACGAGCAAGGTGCTGCACATATGGCTGATGGCTATGCACGCGCTAGTGGTCGCCACGGTGTGGTGATAGGGCAGAATGGCCCTGGTATCAGTAACTGCGTAACAGCCATTGCAGCGGCGTACTGGGCGCACAGCCCGGTGGTTATGATTACTCCCGAAGCAGGCACCATGAATATGGGGCTGGGTGGCTTTCAGGAAGCTAATCAGTTGCCCATGTTTCAAGAGTTCGTCAAGTACCAGGCGCACGTAGCCAATCCAAAGCGAATGGCGGAATACACAGCGCGTTGCTTTGATCGCGCCATGTCTGAAATTGGGCCAACCCAATTGAACATCCCTCGCGACCATTTCTATGGAGACATCGACGTAGAGATTCCACAACCGCAACGCCTTGATCGCGGCCCAGGCGGTGAGCAATCATTGAATGCGGCAGCTGAATTACTGGCCCAAGCAAAAAATCCGGTAATCGTATCCGGCGGCGGCGTGATCATGTCAGATGCCGTGCAGGAAGTGATTGCACTGGCTGAGCGCTTGGGCGCACCCGTAGTGAACAGCTACCAGCACAATGATTCCTTCCCGGCCAGCCACCCACAATGGTGTGGCTCGTTGGGTTACCAGGGCTCAAAAGCGGGCATGAAGCTGATCTCGCGCGCCGACGTTGTGTTAGTTGTGGGTTCACGTCTTGGGCCATTTGGCACATTGCCACAGCACGGTCTTGAGTACTGGCCCGATAATGCACAAATCATTCAAATAGACGCCGACCACAAAATGCTGGGTCTGGTGAAGAAAATTTCAGTAGGCATTTGCGGTGACGCCAAAGCGTCGTCGCTGGCACTTAGCGCACGTCTGGCACAAATGGAATTGAGCTGTGACTCTACTAAAGATGCACGTGCTGCTGAAATGGCGCAAGAAAAAGCCGACTGGGAAAAAGAACTCGACGCCTGGACGCATGAGGTAGACGACTACAGTCTGGACATGATTGCCGAGCAAGCGGGAGAAGAGGGGAATTGGCTGCACCCGCGTATGGTATTGCGTGAGCTTGAAAAAGCGATGCCTAAGGACGTAATGGTATCCACCGACATAGGCAACATTAATTCAGTAGCGCACAGCTACTTGCGCTTCGAGCGACCGCGCAGCTTTTTCGCGCCAATGAGTTTTGGTAACTGCGGCTACGCATTGCCAACCATGATTGGCGCCAAAGCGGCCGCACCGGAAAGGCCTGCCATTGCCTATGCCGGCGACGGTGCCTGGGGCATGAGCATGGGTGAAATCATGACTGCGGTTCGGGAAGACCTGCCAGTCACAGCGGTTGTATTCCATAATCGTCAATGGGGTGCCGAGCAGAAGAACCAGGTGGAGTTCTACGGCCGTCGATTTGTTGGTGGTTTGCTGGATAATCCAAGCTTTGCCAGCATTGGTCAGGCCATGGGCGCTGAAGGTATTGTGGTCGACGATATTGAGCAAGTTGGTAGCGCTCTGGAAACCGCAGTTGATATGCAAATGAATGGCGGCAAAACAACGGTTATTGAAGTGATGTGTACTCGTGAGCTGGGTGATCCATTCCGACGTGACGCATTGAGCAAGCCGGTTCGTCACCTTGAAAAATACAAAGATTACGTATGACCGAGGCTTTTCAATCGAAACCTGACCAGCAGGTTTCGGTTGCCAATACATTTGGTATTGAGTCAACACTTCAGGTTGACGCATTCAGCGAACGTAACGACTATGTGCCGGACATTGATCCTGCGTATGTCTTTGATCGTGAAGTTACTCTTGCTGTGCTGTCAGGCTTTACCCATAACCGGCGAGTGCTCGTTGCGGGTCTGCATGGCACGGGCAAGTCCAGTCACATAGAGCAAATTGCGGCGCGTTTAAACTGGGCTTGTCTGCGAGTTAATCTGGACGGCCACATCAGTCGTTTCGATTTGGTGGGTAAAGACACTATTACCCTGAAAGACGGACAACAAATTACCAAGTTCCAGGAAGGTATAGTGCCCTGGTCCTTGCAGCGTCCTGTCGCACTAGTGTTTGATGAGCTAGATGCTGCACGCCCGGAAGTTATGTTTGTAATCCAGCGCGTGCTTGAGAGAGAAGGCAAATTTACATTGCTGGATCAAAACAAAGTGATTACGCCGCACCCCTTTTTCAGATTGCTAGCAACGTCTAATACGGTAGGCCTGGGAAATCTGAATGGTCTTTACCACGGCAGCCAATTGGGAAACCAGGCTCAAATCGATCGCTGGAATGTGGTGGCCTTGCTGGACTACCTCGAACCTGGCATTGAATCTGAGATTGTTTGCTCGCGAGTACCAGAGATGGGTTCAGTTCAAGGTAGGGAAACGGTATCGGCAATGGTAGCGTTTGCTGGCTTAACTCGAAACGGTTTCGAAGCAGGCGATTTATCTACCTTAATGTCGCCAAGAACAGTGATTGCCTGGGCGGAAAATCTGGCTGTGTTTGAACGTGTTGACAGCGCGCTGCGATATTCTTATTTGAATAAGTGTGACCCTTCGGAGTTGGCATTACTCGGCGAACTGTACCAGCGCTGCTTTGACCAAGAGCTAAGCGATGGCAGTAGCTAAGACTGTTGAAAATCAAGCCGAAGTGCAACACTACAGAGAACTTTGCGCTGCCAGCATACGTGCCCTGGGCCATCAGCCGGGCGCCTTCTTTCAAGCCAGTCAGCTGCACAATCAGACGCTGCGAATCAGTACACCTGAATTACATACGCCAATAGACGAAGAAGGTGTAGACCGTCCACAACAACGAGCATTGGTCGATGCGTATGCCTTACGTTTCACACAGCACGATACGTCAATTCACTTAATGTGCCAACCGGAATCCGATGTAGAGCGCTTGTTGTTTAACATGCTTGAGCAATTGCGCCTTGAATCTGTGCCCGACTATCCGGGGATGCGGAGTAATTTGCAGCAGCATTTCGAACAGTGGATAGATGAATCGCAAGCCAATGGTTTTGCCGACAGTCATGCAGGTATATTGATCTTTACGCTCGCAGTTGCTTGTTGGACACGTCTCAATGATCTGGACGTACCGATTGAGATTGATGGTTTGATTGAAGCTACCCGACACGCGATAGGTGTTGAAGTGGGTGCCGCTCTTCAGAAACTGCCGAAATGTAAGCGTGATCAGGAGCAGTTCGCGCAACTCGCAGTGGCGATTGCTGCTGGTATTGCCGGTATGCTGCGCGGAGAACAGAATCAGGTAGAAGCTGATGAGCAAACACGGACAACACTGCAAAATCTCGGTCTCGTTCTATTTGAAAGCGACGCCCAGGCCTCGGAACAGAGGCTTGCCGCTGATTCCGATGCCAACAGAAAGGTAGGATCTGAACGCGACAGTCAATACACGGTATTTACTCATGAATTCGATGAGGAAATAGATGCCGCTATTCTGCTTCGTGCAGAGAAGCTTAGTCAGCTTCGTAAGGAGCTTGATAGGCTTGTGCGGCAATCCGGAATTAACGCAGCGCGATGTGCGCACGTTTTCACACATTTGCTCGCGGATGAACAGTTAGGTCGTTGGAACAACTCAGAGGAGTTTGGTTATCTTGATCCATCTCGCCTGAACAGCTTGGTCACGCACTGGGCTGAACACAAAGTGTTTCGCCGGGAGCGTCTGGCCCGACAGGTTGACTGCCATCTAACGCTGTTGCTAGATTGTTCTGGATCGATGAAGCAACATGCGAAATCACTCGCTGTACTGTGCGACCAACTCAATCGCATACTCGGTCAGGCGGGAATTGGTACAGAGGTTTTGGGTTTTACTACGCGCAGTTGGAACGGCGGCAGACCTTTCAAGCAGTGGCGATCAGAAGGTAAGCCAGCGTTACCAGGCCGACTCAACGAACGCCGGCATATTGTCTTTAAGTCGGCAGCGCAACAATGGCGACGAGCACGACCGGGCATTGCGGCGCTGCTGCAAATCGAGAATTACCGGGAGGGGTTGGACGGAGAGGCGTTGGAATGGGCCATACAGCGTCTCAGCGGCAAATCCCAGCAGCGCAAAATTATCATGCTGGTGTCAGATGGTTCGCCTATGGACACTAGTACTTGCCTTGCGAATGGTGAGGATTATCTGGATCAACATTTGCGATCGGTCATTCGATCGCTTGATGCGCAGGCAGAGCTGGCAGTTTGCGCACTGGGTGTTGGCTTGGACTTGAGCGGCAGTTTCCGACATCACTATTACCTGGATACATCGCAAGAGATTACAAATAATACGATGATTGATATTGCCGGATTATTGAGCAAGGTAATGCGTATTGGTTCGTAGTGGGCAGCCTAAGAAATTGTTTTTGAATAGCTTTCTTCAAATCATATTTATATATCAGTCTGGAATATAGATAGCACTTTATATTCCAATACAAATTTGGATTGCTGGCGTAGACTGAAGCTCAGTTTAGGAATTGACCTAAATGTGAGGTGATTGATATGCAAGCAAAACAAATTTCTCAGCATGATAAAACGTGTTCGCGAAACGTGATGCCTGCGAACACCTGTCGCAAAGCGAAGACTGCCAAAGTGGTTCGCTTAGCCGTTCCTGGTCAAAAGACGCGTGTGCAACCAGCCAACTATGACTTTTCGGGAATTGCTGGCTAGACCACGCTTAGCGCAATACAGATTTAGACAGCAGAGCTTTACTTCTTGATACCCGACTAATGCCCCCCACATGGTCGGGTTTTCTTTTGCGGATAGTTTTTGCGGGCATCAAAACGCACTGGCAATCGGTTCAAACTCAAAACCTTCGTAGTGCGCAGCCGCCACGTCGGCAATGCGCTGGTAATACATGCCACCACCAAGATAAGCTGTGAAGTAGCGCGGCTTGCCCTCTACATTGGCGCCAGTCCACCATGAATCGGTGCGAGGAAATAAAGTAAAGTTGGCTATCGCACTGACTTCTTCACCCCAAGCTGTCTCGGAGGGCTCAGAAGCTTCTACTGTGCTCAGTTCATTTTCCTGAAGGTGTTTTATACACTCGCCGATCCAGGCCATTTGACGCTCAGCCCCAAGTGGCATATTGTAGAACACTCCGGGCGAGCCAGGGCCATGAATCATAAACAGATTGGGAAAACCATTGATCGTCATGCCAAGATAGCTGTGGAAGCGATCCTGCCATTTCTGTTTTAAGCTAACGCCACCTCGGCCTTTCGGATTGAGGCGTAGCATTGATCCGCTGATAGCATCGTAGCCAGTTGCCAGCACCAGCATGTCAATTGGGTGCTCGCCAGATTTGGTGATCACACTTGATTCGGTGAAGCGTTCGATTGGGTCTTCTCGTAGGTCAACCAAGGTGACATTGTCGCGGTTGTAAGTGGCGTAGTAACCATCATCAAGAATTGGCCTTTTGGTAATCACAAAGTGGTCGGGCAGCAATTTTTCAGCGATCTCTGGATCATCCACCGCCTCACAAATTTTGTTCCGCACAAAATCAGCTAGCGTTTTGTTCGCTTCCTCACTGATGGCGATATCGCCAAATAGGTTGTTGAAAAACCCAAAGCTGCCTTTTTGCCATAAGGCTTCATAATGCGCGTTGAGATCCTCTGGGGATAATTCCAGCGCAGACCCTTGCGGGAACGGGCCGACCGGAAAGCCTCCTTCGTTGGCATGCATCTTTTCGATCATGCCGTTAAAGTCGGTTCTTGGAATACTGCGATCTTCATCGGTGAGTGCGCGATTGTTAGCCGGGAACGTGAACTGTGCCGTACGTTGTAATACTGTTAGATGCTCAGCTTCTTTGGCGATCTCGGGAATAGACTGCACTCCGGATGAGCCGGTACCAATCACCGCTACCCGTTTACCACTAAACGATACTGGTTCGTGTGGCCAACGCCCTGTGTGGTAGCACTCACCAGTGAAATCGTTAATTCCTGGGATATTCGGCATGTTGGTGGTTGATAGGGCACCAACAGCGCAAATAAGAAATGGAGCAGATGCAGTAGTACGGGTGCTGGTATCTACAATCCAGCGCTGCGTGGATTCATCATAGCGCGCGTCTTTTACCCAGGTTTCAAATTGAATGTCTTTACGAAAGTCGAATTTGTCCGCCACGTGCGCCAGGTATTCCAGAACATCGTGCTGGGTGGACTGAGTTTCCATCCAATCCCATTCGTGCATCAATTCTTCCGAGAAGGTGTAGCAGTAATAAGGGCTTCCAGGCCCATCCACCCGGGCACCCGGATAACGGTTGTACCACCAAGTACCACCAATATCTTTAGCGCCATCATATACTCGCACCGACATGCCCATCTCGCGTAGGTGATGCAGGGCATACATGCCACTGACCCCGGCGCCAATGATCACGGCGTCATAGTGCTCTACTGTTCGGTTTTGCGGCGATGCCTGTTTATCCGTCATTCCAATTCTCTATGTCTTCTGTTAACAGAGGTGCCCTTAAGACACTATATTGCAATTTCAGCGGCACTAAAATTACCCAAAAACAAACTTCGTCAGTTCACCTATAATAACAGTATGGAATTAGCATAGAACCAACAGTTATAATGCTTACCGCGCTGCTGTAGTTCTTTCGCAGCTTTCAAACACTATCGAGAAACGAATGATGACGTCAGCACGTATTGCGAGTGATTTGCCGACATTCGAGAATCATTCCGAGCAGGAAATAAAATACACCACTTGCTACATGTGTGCGTGTCGCTGTGGCATCAAGGTGACTGTGGAAAACGAGCAGGTTCGTTTTATTCAGGGCAATCCCAATCACCCTGTGAATAAAGGTGTGCTCTGCGGCAAAGGCAATGCCGGCATTATGAAGCAGAATTCACCTGCCAAACTGAGAAAGCCGTTGCTAAGAAAGCCGGGCAGCGAACGCGGAAGCGGCGATTTTGAAGAAATCTCCTGGGATGACGCTCTGGATATGCTGAGCAAGCGGCTTGGCCATATTCGAGCAAGCGAACCGCGCAAGCTGGCCTTTTTTACCGGCCGAGATCAAATGCAGGCGCTGACTGGCTTGTGGGCCAGTCAATTTGGTACTTATAACTGGGCGGCGCACGGCGGTTTTTGTTCGGTCAACATGGCCGCAGCGGGACTGTATACCACGGGTCATTCGTTTTGGGAATTCGGTGAACCAGACTGGGACAAAACCAAGTACTTCATGTTGTGGGGGGTGGCAGAAGACCACGCTTCAAATCCAATCACGTTGGGCCTGTAAAATATTACACGCCGGGGTGCGAAATTTGTTGCCGTAAACCCGGTACGAACCGGCTATCAGGCCATCGCCGACGAGTGGGTAGCCATCAAACCGGGAACAGATGGTTTGTTTGCACTTGCCATGGTTCATGTATTACTCAAACGCCGCCTCATTGATGAAGAATTCTTGGTGCGATATACCAATGCGCCGCAGCTCATCATTCACGCCCCAGGCAGTGCAGAGCACGGATTGATTTTGCGCACAGATGAAGGCGAGCCGGCTGTATGGGATCAGGTCAGCGAAAACTACGCCTCTGCCTGTGACCCCAACGTCTCGCCCGCACTGGTTGGCGAGTACCAAACGCCCGATGGTCGCACCGTAAAAACAGCCATGGCATTGATTCTGGAGAAATATTCAGATCTGCAGTACGCGCCGGAAAACGCCGCCGAACAGTGCGGCATTGCCGCTGAAGACATTGAACGGTTTGCGCTGGAGATGGCGCAAATTGCGTTCAAAGAAAGCATTCGCATAGATACCGAGTGGACTGATTGGGCTGGCCGAAAACACGACCACTTTATTGGTAGACCTGTGTCCATGCATGCCATGCGTGGGATATCTGCACATTCAAACGGATTTCAAACCTGTAGGGCGTTGCATTTGCTACAAGCCTTGCTCGGTACCATTGATTGCCCTGGTGGGCACCTGGCAAAGCCGCCGTATCCGAAACACATTCCGCCACATATCAAACCAGCGCGCACTTGTGCTCCCAACACGCCGCTGGAATCACCGCCTCTGGGGTTCCCGACCAGCCCAGAGGATTTGTTGATTGATGAGAATGGAGATCCGTTGCGCATTGACAAGGCTTACAGCTGGGATGCACCCATCGCCAGTCACGGCATGATGCATATGGTGATACGCAATGCTGTAAATGCGGATCCGTATTCCATTGATACCTTGATGCTGTTTATGGCGAACATGGCCTGGAACTCCAGCATGAACACGGCTGAAACCATGAACATGCTGCGCGAAAAAGATGATAACGGCGAGTATAAAATTCCGTTTATAGTGAGTTGTGATGCGTTCCACTCAGAGACCGTCAACTTCTCTGATTTGGTGATACCCGACACCACTTATTTAGAACGTTATGATACTATTTCCATGCTGGACCGGCCGATATCAGAGCCCCACGCAGCCTGCGATGCGATTCGTCATCCGATTCTAAATACTGATAGGGATGTGCGTTCCTGGCAGGAGGTTCTGATTGAACTTGGCGGCCGTCTTGAACTGCCATTGTTTATCGATGAGAACGGTGGGCGGCGCTACAAGGACTATAAAGATTTCATTATTAACTACGAAAAGACACCTGGTATCGGTTTTCTCGCCGGCTGGCGTGGTGAAAATGGTGACCAGCACCTAGTGGGCGCGCCGAACCCCAAGCAGTGGGAAGCGTACATAGAGAACGAAAGTTTCTTTGAGCTTAAGCTTGCAGACAATCAGCGCTTTTTGCGCCATTCCAATCAAGGCTATCTTGAGTTTGCAAAGAATGCTGGCTGGGTAGGTTCTACTGATCAGATTGTGATTGAGCTTTACTCAGAAACCTTGCAATCGTTCCGTTTGGCCGGAGAAGGCTTATACGACGGCCCGACACCGAAAACCGAAGAGCAAGCTGAGCGATTGGTAAAATATTTTGATCCCTTGCCATTTTTCTACAAGCCATTGGAACAACAGCAGCAAGACGAAAACCAATACCCCTTCTATGCGATCAATCAGCGGCCCATGCACATGTACCATTCCTGGGATTCGCAAAACGCGTGGCTACGGCAAATCACCTCGCACAATTACATGTATATGAATCGCAAACAGGCTATTGATCTTGGTATTGATGATCTGGGTTGGGCTTGGGTTGAATCGCACAATGGAAGAATCCGTGTGCAGGTGAAATACATGGAAGCGGTTGAAAAGAATACTGTATGGACCTGGAATGCGATCGGTAAGCAAGCGGGCGCCTGGGGCTTAACCAAAGATGCCAACGAATCGCACCAAGGCTTTTTGATGAACCATCTGATTTCAGAGTCATTGCCTAAGCAGAAGTCTATTACCAATTCTGACCCCATTACCGGTCAAGCGGCTTGGTATGATTTGAAAGTGAATATACGCGCAGCACTTGCCGAGGAGCAGGGCAGTTGGCCAGAATTTGATGAAGTGAAAACCCTGCCGCGACAGCAAAGTACGCCTGACAGTGTAAGCTATGCAACGCACAGTAACGTTAATTTGAACCGCTCTAATCGCGATATTCTAACTCGCGGAGGTTTGAAATGAAGCTAGGACTGCTGATTGACTTGGATACCTGTGTTGGTTGTCACGGCTGTGCGACGGCGTGTAAGCAATGGAATACTTCTGGCACTATTGGACCGTTGTCGGATTCGAATCCCTACGGCAAAGACCCGGACGGCGCGTGGCTGAACCGCATTCGTACCTATGAAGTGGGAGATGCGCCCGACAGCAAGACCGTTCACTTCCCAATGTCATGCTTGCATTGCGAAAACGCTGATTGCGTTACCGTATGCCCAACAGGCGCCAGCTATAAGCGGGAAGAAGATGGTATCGTTCTGGTGGATCAGGACAAATGCATGGGCTGCAACCTATGTGCATGGGCCTGCCCATACGGTGCCCGCGAGCTTGATCATGATCAAGGTGTTATGAAAAAATGCACGCTGTGTGTGGATCGTATTTATGATCAAAATTTGCCCGAGGAAGAACGCCAGCCCGCCTGTGTATTGACCTGTCCCACCAGTTCGCGCTTATTTGGCGACTTTGATGACCCTGAATCGGAAGTGAGCATTAAATCCAGGCAGCGCGGAGGTCGTGACTTGATGCCAGAGTTGGGCTATGAGCCAACCAATAAGTACTTGCCGCCCAGAGAGAAAGCGACGGTGGAAATGTTTGCTTTGGATTCAACCGAAGACGGCTTTTCGCTGAAAAGTTGGGTCAACAAGATGATCGCGCGGTAGCACCTATGCATCCTGCACTGTCCATTTTGGTTTTCACGGTAACTTCCGGATTTGGCTATGGTCTAATGACCTTGCTTATTCTTTCGCAGTTACTTGGTGGTTCGCCATTCGCGAATGTTAACGCCTACCTTATCGCATTTTTTGTGGCTTTTGTTTTGATGTCGATTGGCCTGCTGTCTTCTACATTTCATCTTGCTAATCCTAAGAATGCATGGCGAGCGTTTAATCGTTTTCGCACTTCCTGGTTATCACGCGAAGGCGTGTTGGCTTTACTTTATTACCCCATCGCGCTGTCCTATGTTGCTGTGCTCTGGATAAACGAATGGCAGACTACTGTGGCTGCGTATGTGCTTGGGGCCGTCTGTGTGGTGCTGGGGTTTGTACTGACGCATTGCACAGCGATGATTTACGCCAGTCTTAAAACGATTCCACAATGGCATACACGCCGCGTCCCTATTGGGTTTTGCCTGTTCTTTATTTACAGCGGAGTGCTGGCCTATGCGCTTGCGGTGGTTTCAGAGGGAGGCAGTCCATTGTCTGCTGTTTGGATTGCTGCCTGTGTGTTGGCTCTGACAGGCCTGGTATTCAAACTGAAGTATTTTACCTTTGTTGGTGAACCGTCTAAAACAACCATAAACACCGCGACTACATTTACAGAGGCCACTGTTCGCTTGTTTGATACAGGGCATAGCGCCGAGAATTTTCTACAGAAAGAATTTGCGTATGTAGTAGGGCCTAAAACCCAGGCACTAGCGCGCAAAGCAGTTCTAGCACTGGCATTTATAGTTCCCCTTGTTCTAAGTGCTCTACAGTTTTCTAGAGAAAGTAGCAGTCTGAGTATGGCGATTGCGGCCGTGTTGTGTTGTTACGTGGGCTTGTTGCTGGAACGCTGGTTATTCTTCATCGAAGCGAAACATGTGGTCCGCCGGTTCTATGGCGAACAGTATTGATTTTTTTCCAGCCAGGGGCTGGAGCTCAGAGCTCAGTAAAGACAGTCTGAAGGCTGATTTGATAGCCGCGCTAACCGCGGCTATTCTCGTATTACCTCAATCAATCGCGTTCGCATCCATTGCCGGAATGCCCATCGAGCATGGTCTTTATACGGCAATTGTTACGCCGATTATTGCGGCGCTGTTTGGATCATCAAGACACATGATATCTGGACCTACCACCGCTATTTCTGTTCTGGTGTTTGCAAGCTTGGGAGCAAGCTATCAACCTGGCAGCGTAGAGTATGTGCAAGCGGCAATTCTGCTGACGCTGATGGCGGGCGTTTTTCAGTTGGTACTGGGTTTTATGCGCATGGGTAGCCTTGCGAGCTTCGTATCCCCATCTGTGATGATTGGTTTTACCACTGGGGCAGCCGTCATTATTTTTATCAGCCAGTTACCGCATGCGCTTGGCATGGAGCTAGAGGCCAGTACAACAACAGCCGGTGTGATACAGGAAATTGCAAAGCATATTTCCGAGTTACAACTGTTTGAAAGTATTATTGGAGTTACGGCGTTATTGGTAGCGACCGCGTTGTTATGGCTAGCACCAGGTTGGCCTAACTATCTCTTAGCGCTGTTGTTTGCTACAGGGATGGCCGTATTACTAAGCGACAGGGGGGCCGATATCGCGTTTGTCGCCAGTATCCCTTTGCAGTTTCCGCCAATGGAGCTGCCGGAAATGTCGCTGCAAGACTTTCGTATATTGGTTCCGGCCGCGTTTGCGGTTGCTTTGGTGGGTTTGCTTGAGGCAACGGCCATTTCCAGGGCCTTGGCAATTAAGTCTGATCATGAAGTCGATATCAGCCAGGAGTTTGCCGGTCAGGGCTTATCCAACATCGTCGGCAGTTTCTTTTCGGCGTACATGGGGTCTGGTTCGTTCACGCGCTCCGCAGCCAATCTGGACTCAGGTGCGAGAACACCGCTAGCGGCTGTGTTTGCCTCGCTGATTCTGTTAGTTATTGTGTTGCTGTTTGGAAAGTGGATATCAATGATTCCAGTCGCAGCTGTGGCAGGCATTATCTTACTGGTTGCAATACGCCTTGTGTCCGTGCGACAAATCAAGCGAGTTTTTACGATCAGTCGCGGTTCAAGCGCTGTGATGGTGATAACGTTTCTGGCCACTTTGCTGGTCGGTCTTGAGTTTTCAATCATTATCGGCGTATTTGTTTCGCTGAGTTTGTTTCTGCGAAGATCCTCCACCGCTTATCTAGCCATTACGGCACCCGACCCGAGCGCGGATCGGCGACGTTTCTTTCGCAATGCACGTGCTTTCGATTTACAAGAATGCCCGCAAATGGTGTGTGGCCGTCTGGATGGGCAGCTTTATTTCGGCTCCGTAGATGATGTTAGGCGTCAGCTGAGGGAACTGGAAAGAGAAAGGCCGCAGCAGAAGAACCTGCTTATGCTAATGAAGCATCTGTCGGATATCGACATGGCGGGATCCCAATTGCTTATTGAGGAGTCCGTGCGACGCCGGGGACGTGGAGGTCGCTTGTTTGTTACCATGCGACAGCGGCAAGTGAGTGACAAATATCGCCGTTTTGGTGTGGTAACCGCCATAGGGCACAAGAACGTTTTTTCAAACAAAGGAGATGCAATCGCCTCGATTGTTCCAGCGCTGGATCAATCCATTTGCGCGACCTGCACCAAGCGTGTATTCAACGAGTGTCCGCCAGAGCCTCAAGATACGTCATAACCGCAGTTTCGCAGGATCGGACATATCAATTGACTTGAAGTGTTGTGCTTGCTAACGTCAAGCTCACCGGTTGCGCGCTTAGCGCCAACTGGTTTATGAGCGTGCTTTTTGAAGATCTAAGTATGCGACGACGAAAGCCTGTTCAATTTGTTTCGCCGGCAATGACCCTATGCTTTGCCAGTTCTTCCTGTATCGAAAAATAAATGCAACCCTTACTTCACCCAGACAGATTGTTCTCTTCTTGTCAGACTCAGCGTGCCATTGCACGCGAGCTGTATCAGTCAGTTTGTGATCTTCCAATCATTAGTCCCCATGGGCACACAGATCCACACTGGTTTGCAGATAACAAGCGTTTTGAAAATGCAACACAGCTACTGATCCAGCCCGATCATTACCTGTTGCGCATGTTATTCAGTCAGGGAATCAGCATGGATGATCTCGGTATTGAGCGATCAGACGGCCTTACTTTAAACGAAGATCCAGAACGGGTCTGGCATTGCTTCGCTGCCAATTATTTTCTGTTCCGCGGAACGCCAACTCAGCTTTGGATGGATCACGTTTTTGCCGAAGTATTTGATATCCATACGGTACTGAACGAGCAGACTGCATCCGATGTTTATACAGAGATTAATCGTTTGCTGGCAACGCCAGCATTTGCTCCCCGCGCATTGTTTGAACGCTTCAATATAGAAGTAATAGCAACTACCGAATCGCCACTGGATCCA
Organism: Pseudomonadota bacterium; assembly: GCA_039111475.1. Classification (GTDB taxonomy): domain Bacteria; phylum Pseudomonadota; class Gammaproteobacteria; order Pseudomonadales; family JAUIET01; genus JAUIET01. The sequence continues at coordinate 31,660 of JBCCIP010000057.1, forward strand.
TTGGCAGCTCATCAAAAATTGGCCCGCGATTCGTGGCAGGGCAACGTCATTACTGCGTTTAGACCTGACCCGGTGATAGATCCGGAATATGAAGACTTTTCCAACAATATTGAAGCACTGGCCAAACTGAGTGGCGTTGCCTGCGATGATTTTGCCGGCTACCTGGATGCGCTAAGAGAAAGAAGACAGTACTTCATTAGTATGGGAGCCACATCAAGCGATCATGGTCACCCCAGTGCATTTACCGCGGATCTTGATGCTGCACAGTGCGAACGCTTGTATCAAAGTGCGCTAGCTGGGGATTTGTGTCCTGCGGATGCTGAGTTGTTTCGGGGGCAGATGCTGCTGGAAATGGCTTTGATGAGTCTTGACGATGGCCTTGTAATGCAGATTCACCCCGGCGTGTATCGAAATCACAATCCAGAGTTGTTTCAACATTATGGTCGCGATAAGGGCGCGGACCTTCCATTACCCGGTGAGTTTGTTCGCAATCTAAAGCCGCTATTGGACAGGGTAGGCAACAACCCAGATTTTACCCTAATCTTGTTTACACTGGATGAAACCACTTACGCGCGTGAATTGGCGCCGCTGGCCGGCCACTACCCAGCCGTGAAGCTTGGCCCCGCATGGTGGTTTTACGACAGTCCGGAAGGCATGCAGCGTTACCGGCAGCAAGTGACCGAAACTGCAGGGTTTTACAACACCGTAGGCTTCAACGATGACACGCGAGCGTTTCTTTCGATTCCAGCTCGTCATGATGTGGCACGGCGAATCGATTGCCGGTTTCTGGCGCAATGGGTTGCAGAGCATCGACTGCAAATAAACGAAGCTCAGGAATTAGCGCACGCGCTTAGTTACTCTCTCGCTAAGCAAGCCTATAAACTGTAAGTAATGACGCAACGGCTGCACCCTGAAACTCTGAATCTACTTAACACAGATGTGTTAACTCCGACGTATGATCGAGAATCTCTGCAACCGCGCATTATTCATTTGGGGATTGGCGCATTTCACCGTGCGCATCAGGCTGTTTATACAGAAGACGCCATAGCGCACAGTGGTGGCGATTGGGGTATTGTGGGGGTTTCCTTGCGCAGTGATGCAGTGGCCACTCAATTAAGACCACAAACCGCTCTGTATTCGGTGATGAGTCAAGATGCTACACACACGGAGCTTCGTGTGGTTGGCTCAATTCTTGATGTGCTGTATGCCGCAGAAAATCCGGATCGAGTCGCGGATGCCATTGCCCATTCCGGTACCCGCTTATTAACATTAACAATCACGGAAAAAGGGTACTGTTTGGCTTCGGATGGTTTCTCCCTGGATAATAGCAACAACTTGATCGAAGCCGATCTAGAACACCCGTACTCACCTGCATCGGCGATTGGCTTGATAGCTTACGGTTTGCATAAGCGAGTGGCGAATGGCGGTGAGCCGATCACAGTGTTGAGTTGTGACAACCTGTCTGAAAACAGTCAGCGTTTGAAAGCTGTGCTGACAGAGTATCTGCACGCAAGTTTTGCCGATGTGATTCCCTGGCTACATAACTGCGTTTCGTTTCCGTGTTCAATGGTCGATCGAATAGTGCCAGGTGCCACCACTGAGCAGAAAATTATGCAATCGACGTTGTTAGGACTGCAAGACGATGGAGCCATTAGCACTGAGTTCTTTAAACAATGGATTATCGAAGATAGGTTTGCGAACACCCGCCCTGCATGGGATCAGGTGGGTGTTGAATTTGTCGACGATATTTTGCCATTCGAAAATATAAAGTTGCGAGTGCTTAACGCAAGTCACTCAGCCATTGCATTTTGCGGTTTGCTGGCGGGTCTGGATACTGTTGATCAGGTGATGAATGATGAGCAGCTGGCCAGCTTTGTCACCCGACTGATTGACACTGAACTGATACCGGCAATCGACGCGCCAGACGGATTTGATCTTTTAGACTATAGGAACCGGCTTCTACGCCGATATCAAAACCCGCACCTTAGACATCGTTGTGCTCAGATTGCGATGGACAGCAGCGAAAAAATCTCGCAGCGATGGTTACCGGCTTTTGCGGCAGACGCGAACACCACGTTGTTGACGACATCGCTGAGTATGTGGTGTTTCTTTGTGCTGCATACCGATATGATTATCGAAGACCCGCAGGCCGAACATCTGATGTCCCAGCGCACTGATTGCAAACCCATCGCAAGCAGAGTGAAGAGTACTCTTGCTATTGCGCGCTTTCATTCTGATAGCGTGGGTAATTTCGAACGGCTTAATACTCTGGTTCTCGCTGACCTCGATTTCCTCGTGCAATACGGACTACGAGAATTTCTGCGTCGCTAGTTTTTTCCTAGCGAAGCTCTTTTCTAGATCGGTTCCTTTCCCTGGTGACTAAAATGAAAATGAAACCGCTTATCTACATTGTCATATTGCTAGCTGTGGCGATATTCGGAATAAATCCATTTGTACACTACCGAGATACTTCCGATTTGTTAGACGATGGCTACGGCTATTTGGAAAGTGGCGTTCAACGCCGAGCAAACGGCGTTTACTTTGTCAGGGCGCTAACCAGAATGCCTGACGTCAAATCCGAAATGGTTCGCTGGTGGTTTGCAGACTATATGCAAACCACAGAACATTATAAGCGCTGGCATCCTACGGCTCACGTTTGGATGGATTGGGAAAACAAGACCCAAGGCGAAGTGATAGAGGCAAGCCATCTGGTTCATGAATACATCGGTAGCGAGATGTCGAAACTGCGTATCCAATTTGTTGATCCGGCTGACTTCTTTGACGGTTACTCTGCTGAACCGAATCGCTTTGTGATTTGTGCAAGAGTGGGCATGCTTGAGCAAGCAATCAATGTGACCAGTATGTGCCATATAGTAAGAGATACTCCTTGGGGCGCGGAAATGCGCTCTGCATTTTGGTTGGGTCACGTCAGTCAACGGGAAGGGAATGAAGAAATCGCGTCCATCCTGGGATTTCTTGGAAACACTGCTCTGGCAAGAATGCTATTGGTGGACAAAGAGTTTGCTGTTGATTTAATGACGCACGCTATTCAAGAAATGGGCTATCTGGCCGATTTTCTTCCCGATCTTTATACCAGTCAGCGTCAGATCAAGGGCAAGTAGGCGTCATGGGCTGCTGCCAAAATGTGAGGCAAATTGTGTATTACAATACCGTTTTTCTATCATGAACACCTAAGATGTGTAAGTTGATACGCTTAACTGTGCTACTCGTTTGAGGACAGGAATAAACCATGTATGGTCTGCTAAAAGGCTTAACCGTTGTAGAGGGGGCATCCTTCATTGCCGGCCCAAGCTGCGGGTTATATCTGGCGCAATTGGGCGCTACCGTGATTCGTTTCGATCAGTGCGGTGGTGGTCCGGACGCTAAGCGTTGGCCCTTGAGCGAAAGTGGTGAAAGCTTTTACTGGCAGGGTATGAATAAGAACAAGCTGTCCATAGGACTGGATTTTAAACAAGAGCAAGGCCGATCTTTAGCGCAACGCTTGGCAACATCCGCAGACGGTCTATTTGTAACGAATTTCCCAGAGGCAGGCTTCCTTTCCTTTGAGACATTGCAGAAACTAAGAGCTGATTTGATTTGCCTGCGCGTGATGGGCTGGGCTGATGGGCTGCCGGCCGTAGACTACACAGTTAATGCATCCATCGGTGTACCCAACATGACGGGCCCAGAGGGTTCAGAACAGCCGGTTAATCAGGTGTTACCCGCCTGGGATTTGTTGGCTGGCGCGTATGGTGCGTTTTCACTGTTGGCAGCCGAACGCGATCGAACCCATACTGGCAAAGGTCGTGAAATTCGCTTGGCGCTGTCGGATCTTGCCGCGTCTACGATGGGGCATCTTGGAAACTTGGCAGAGGTATTGGAAGCGGGTGCAGACAGACCCAAATATGGTAATGATTTGTTTGGTGCTTTTGGTCGAGATTTCGAAACCGCGGATGGCGAGCGTCTTATTGTCGTTGCCATTACCCCCAGACAATGGACGTCGCTGTTGGGCGTTCTGGCATTGAACGAAGCGATTACCGCAATTGAAAAAGATCTTGATGTGTCATTTCTTGCCGACGAAGGCGCGCGATTTATTCATAGAGGGCGTCTTTTGCCGCTAGTATCGCAAGCTATTGCTGTTAGGAGCTTGGCTGAGCTTTCCAAAGCCTTTGATGAAAACGGGGTTACCTGGTCGAGGTATCAAACATTGTCGCAGGCTTATGCAGAAGACCCCAGGTTCTTTTCCGATAATCCTGTGTTTTCATCAGTTACCCACCCTGGTGGGCTTAGCTATCCAACACCTGGTTCCGCTGCTCGCATTCCAGGCGAACAACGTGTTAACGCCGGCAGCGCGCCGACAATTGGTCAAGATACTGATCAGGTATTAGCGGATTTTCTTGGGTTTAGCGATTCCGAAATTGCAGCCCTGCATGATGCGAAGGTGGTTGGATGACAGACTTCACTGATCAGCAGTTCGATCAATGGCGACAGGCCATCGGCAGGCGCCAGGTTCGCAATCAATACCTGGATACAGAGAGTGCTAAACGATTCGCAGTAGCCGTGGGTCTAGAACCCGAATCCATACCGGCACTAGTTCATTGGGCATGGTTTCTTGAAGCCGCACCGGATCAAAAACTAGGGCCGGATGGACACCCAAAGCGCGGTGAATTTCTTCCCGCCATCACTCTGCCACGCCGTATGTTTGCCTCATCACGCATTCAATTCCATCAGCCATTAGCACTTCAGCACCACGCTGAGATAAGCATTGAGATGATAGATTTGTTTCGTAAATCGGGCAGTCAGGGCGAACTGCTATTTGCAAAAGTTGAGCGCGCTATTAGGCAAGATGGCGCGCTCTGCAATGAAGAAACACAAACTATCGTCTATCGGGACATTGGCGAAGCGGTGGCACTGCCGGTAGAGAATGACATTGCTGCCCAAGAAGATGACGAAGTATGGACTCCCGATACCAGAAATTTGTTTCGCTTCTCGTCTGTAACGTTTAACAGTCATCGCATTCACTACGATCAACGTTACGCCAAAGACGTGGAAGGCTACCCTGATTTAATTGTTCATGGGCCTTTTACAGCCGCCAAGCTTGCAGATTTTGCTTCGCGCAGAGGCGTATTGGCAAGCTTTGAGTTCAGAGGGCTTGCGCCTTTGTTTCAGGGCCAAAGAATAGTATTGCGACGCGCCGGACACGAGGTGCTGCTCATCACCGGAGGGCGGCCGCTGGCCCATCTTGATCTGAGCGATCTCACGGTTCTGCAACTGCCCGCAC
>JBCCIP010000058.1:0-33626 GCA_039111475.1 Pseudomonadota bacterium
GACAGACTTATCGATCCATTCGCAGTCAAAGTTGAATGCCGTTGCAAGAAAGCTTAACGAACGACCCAGAAAGACGTTAGACTTCGAATCACCGGCAGAGCGGTTTAATCAATGTGTTGCATTGACCGGTTGAATCCGCAGCCAATAGTTGCGGTTGCAAATTTTCTTAGGTTTGGGAAGCACACCGCGGCGAATCCAGTTCCAGATTTTCTGACGGCTACAGTTTCCTAGTGTTAGTTGTGCGTAGCGCACATCAACCAAAACATCTGTATCGTTCTGTTCCAGCTCAATGCCAGCCTCGACCGAAATACCCATAATCAATACCCGTGTAACGTGTTATTTCCAAACGTACACAAAGATATTTATTTAGCGGCCACCCATCCACCTACTTATTTAGATCATATTCTTAGGAGGCTGGTGGGATTACAGGAAACTCGTAATAAGCAAAGCCCATCTCCCAATCAAAGCGAGCGATTTCATGCTCTTCTCGTTCAGTGACGTAAGCCTTAATAACCTCGTCCTTGTGCTCGTAGAAAACTCGCTCTATAAGCTTGATACCCCGCGAAAATTGACCTGCGACCTGCTCGATCGCCGCTGTCGACGAAACACCGGCAGCCTGAAGCCTTAGAATGTTGAGTGTAATACAGTAATTGCGGATCCAAACTTCATGGTTGCTTTTGTTGCCCTTCTTACCGTTGGAATTGAATGCCTGCTTAGCCGGCATCCCATCGCTGAGGTTGAGAAGACATTCGGCAATATACTCTCTAAAGAATGAGGGCAGCTCCACGTCGTGGAGCATCATAGAGCCGGCAAAGAGCGAAATCGTCCTTAAGCTTGGCTCAGTGTTACCCTCCTTCGCCTTGATCGCACGAATCACCTCCCGCCACTTTCTTTCTGAACCAGGAGCCTCGCAAATTCGCTGGGCCTGTTGTTTCCAAAACTCCTGTAGCAGATCGATCCCACCTTGACCAGGTTCTGTTACATCGTCTTTTAGTTCATCCATACGCGCCCCCGCGCCCCATATCTAGATCGAACCAAGGCAGCTGGGTAACTGCCCTTTCACCCCGTCGGGCTAGGTTCGAATATTGGCAATTAACTTGCTATTGTTTCCATGCAGAAGGGTCGTTGCCGCGTGAAATTTCCATTTCATCAATCAACATAGATATCGCTTGCTTGCCATCCTCGGAAAGCTTCATGAACGCGTGAGCTATTGCAATCAACATTTCTCTCCTTTCGGGATACTTTTCGGCTATTGCCAAAGCTGCATTAAGATCGTCCTGTACTTCGGTGGTCATGATGTTCATGCGGATACCTCTTTTACGTCCACGCTCTCATCCTCCAGTGGCCGAAAATACGTTGGAGGCAACAGCCAATCCTCCACAGACCCTTTGCAACCTGGTACGTCAGAGCCGAGAGCAAGGCCCGTACCATGATCGGCTAACAATCCAAGCTGCGCTATTGCAAATTCAACGCTACAAAGTATCGATTCCTCCGAATGAGTTTCATGTCGCGCTGACATTACGCGCTGCAGATTACTGGCTTGCGTTGCAATAACCTCGAAAAGCACTGCCGCCTGCTTCATTCTAATGTCAGCTGAACGGTGGATTTCATCCAATTTGCCTGTGTTAACATTCCTTATAGCCATAATTGACTCCTATGTAGTCTGTTTTTGGTTAGCGCCCCCGGGTGTCGCAACCACCGCGGGGGCGCGCTTATTGCGCCTTTCGGCATCAATTCTGTTTTGCCCTGAGATCAATAACATTGTCTTCAGGACTGCCCACAACTCGCTCAAGGTAATCGCCCCAAATTTGAAGAGCTTCAGCCTTCTCAGGTAGCAAGTCGTAGTGATCGTATACCTCCGCTGTAACACCCTTTTCAGCATGATTGAGTATTCGTTCGGTGACATAGAGCGAAATACCATTGCGTCGCATGTGGGTTGCCGCAGTTCTTCGGAGGTCGTGTATCACCCAATCCTGCATGCTCAGTAACCCATCCAGCCGACGCTTCGCTTTACCAAACCCAGATATAGGAGTCTCACCATTGGTGGAGAACACCAGCTCACTGTTTCGGTTTGATCTTGGTATTGCCTCGAGTAAATCCCGCGCCTGCCTGGACAAAGGCACAAGGTGTTGTCTGTCAGCCTTGTTCTTAGACTGGGCCCACACCCCCTCATGAATATCAACCCACTCTAGCGTTGCAACTTCTGTCTTACGCTGTCCGGTTAGCAACATCAATTGGAAGCAGGTACCAAAGGGATATCCCAGGCTGTCGCACGCTTTCCAGAACTCGCGCAATTCAGTCGTGTCGTACTTTTCGCGGTTCTTCTTATCTTGGCCCAATACCCTATGCCGCGCCGTCTCTTTTTTGAGCGGTGGCTTCAACAAGTACATTGGAGAGCGCTCATTTTCTTTGATGACATCTTTCTCAGCACACCAGTTGAAGAATTTACGCAGGTAGGCAAACGTTCTATTGGCCTGTACGGGTGCAACCACAAATATCTCATCGATCAGCGCAATCACATCCGACTTATTGATATCTCGAATGCTCATAGCTTCCCAGCGTTTTAGCCGATCGCTCTCTAGAGCAGATTCATAGCCCTTCTGTGTGTTCGGCGCCAACTGGCTGACGTACTGCCGCAGGAAACGCTCGCGCACTGCCTTGAATGTATCTTCGGATCGCCCACTACTACTATCCACTTCCACCCATGGATCCAGACCTGCCTTGGCTCGATCCCTTGCCCGCTCAACAATGTCACGAGCATCTCTTAGGCTAAGCGTGAGGTAATGACCGAGTTTCCGTTTAGTGGTGCTCATACGGCGTTTTTCTTTGACCATACCGTAGAACACCCGGGAGCCGTTGCTTGATACAAACAGATAAAGGCCAGGTACAAGCTTGTCCCGATATTGCGTTCTACCGTTCTTTGGCGTCGGTAGCTTCTTAATTTCCGAGTCCGTACCAAACAGTGGGAGTGGCGTGCGCTTGCGCTTAGCTGAGGCTTTTGCATTATCGGCACGATGATTTTTTGTCATTGAATCCATTTGTGCAACCGCCTGTGCAACTTTTGAATAAACGCTTACTTACGTTCGGTTACACAACCGTACCCTTGAAACCCTATTATTTCAACGTTTTTCGAGCTTTAGAGAAAAAGAAACAATGATTGTTACGCTTCATTACAAGGACAAAAATGACTGTTAATCATTGGGTCGCTGGTTCGAGCCCAGCAGGCGGAGCCAAATACGAAAGAAGGTCGCAAAAGCGGCCTTTTTTCGTATTTGGTTCGATTCAATACTATGCACTAAACCCATCGATTCAGAGACCGCCTTTCCTCATCCGTATTCCTGGCAACCGGGCTAGCTCTCAAGTTCCCGCTCTAGCGCACACCTTTGGCTCTATGCATAAGCCCGGTGGCCGTGCCTCAGGGTTCAATATGAATCATGTCGTCGTAACCACGCCATCGAAAATGGCAACCCCTCCTCATCACGCCCTTTAGGCACAGCATCCATGTAATGATATGTCGCATTAAACATATCCAGGCCTCGAGAATACGCCGAATAAGTATGAAACACAGCACCCTGCTCGTCCAGCTCAAACACGCTCAGTCCAGGTGCTTCCCCGCCATTGAATCGCTGGGTGCCGTAGTTGTAATTGTTTTCGTCGCTCTCTAATTGCTCCGCCGTGAATGACACGGCAAAGTCGACATTAAAACTTGAGCCCAATGACGAATACCAAGGAAATGTCCAACCCATGCGTTGCTTATACGCCTCCAAGCTCTGCACCGGCGCGTTGGATATTGCAACCATATTGATGTCACGTGCTTTAAGGTGCGCGATAGTGCCGTTGTAGCCATCAGCCCAGAACGAACAGCTCGGGCAGCCTTCCTCCCATTCTGGGCCGAACATAAAGTGTTGAACGATTAGTTGGGAGTGGCCGTCGAACAATTCGGACATCCCCGCCACCCCCCTGCCGCTTTGAAACTCATAATTCTTATCCAACTGCCAACGAGGCAATGCCTGGCGAGCGCCACTTAGAGCATCTCGCTCACGAGTAAACGCTTTTTCTCGTTCCATGAATTCTTTGCGCGCCTTCATCCAATCTGCCCTGCTAACGGTTACTCGTGTGGTCATTCGTTCTCTCCAAATTGATTCTGGAAATTGGAACGCAATATTTACAATAGCCAGCACTAATTGGCAACACCGATCTTAACGGCCACAAGGCTGATCTCAGCTGATTGCACTTTGTTGGCGGCATAGTAGCGTTAGCTCTTTCACGCTACCATATTCTTCGCTAAGGTAGGCGCTCTCGCTGATGGAGATCCTACATGCCGAAAACCAGTAAAACATCAGGTAGCTGCTTGTGTAACTCAGTGACATTTATCGCGGATGCCATGGACCACGATGTTGGCGCCTGTCACTGCGGAATATGCCGTAAATGGGGTGGAGGACCGCTATTGGCCGTGGACTGCGGCAGTGACGTTACGTTTACTGGCGAAGAATCAATTTCGCTTTTCGACTCGTCTGAATGGGCCGATCGTGGGTTTTGTTTAAAGTGCGGTAGCCACCTATTCTGGCGACTGAAGCAATCAAACCAGCACATAATGCCAGTTGGCTTGTTTAACGCTGGGGAGCTAGTGCTGGACCACCAGGTGTTTATTGATGAGAAACCGAACTATTATTCTTTTGCTGAAAAGACTACCGATATGACAGGTGAGCAAGTGTTCGCTATGTTCGCGGGTGACAATTGAGCACCGCACAACCACCCGTGCTGCTTATAGCGGCGCGCTAGACTTTGGCTGATACGCCTACTGAGTTTCTCAGCACTATCGCAGAGGAGCGTCAAAAGCCTGAAAACTGGCCATTGGCGTTCGCCCTTTTGTTAATGCGCGGCCTTGGTGCATTGCCGTTCCCTTTCAATGTGCGTTTAGGTAAAGCAATTGGTTACCTGTTGTATCTAATCCCAAGCAGCCGTAAACACGTAACACGGGTCAATATCGATCTCTGTTTCCCTGAACTGGGCGCAGAGGAAAAGCATCGCTTCTGCAAACAAGTTTTCAAGAATTTTGGCGCTGGCCTTACTGAAACCAGCATGGCCTGGTGGAGCAGTCACAAGCGCATTGAATCCATATCTGAAATAGAAGGTCTGGATATTTTGCTTGAGGCCAAGGGCCGGGGCAAAGGCGTACTACTACTTGGCGCACATTTTTCAACATTGGACATAGGCGCCGCAATTGGTGCAATTCACTTTCCTTTTTCCGCAGTCTATCGTCCACAGAGAAACACTCTGTTTAATGCAACCATACTGGCGGGTCGTGACCGACATGCAGATAATCACATTAAGAAAACCAACCCTCGGGCATTGATCAAAGCCGTGCGTCGCGGCGAGATAGTTTGGTATGCACCGGATCAGGATGAAGGTGAAAACAATAGCGTCTACGCCTCATTCTTTTCACAGACGGCGTCAACCATTAACGCGACGGCAACATTGGCTCGCATTACGGGAGCTCCAGTATTTTTCTATGGTCAGCGACGAAAGCCCGATGATTCAGGCTATATTGTCAGCATCACCGGGCCGCTGAACGATTTCCCCTCTGGCGACGACGTGACTGATGCCACAGCCGTCAACAAGCAGATTGAATCTGCGATTAGACTTGAACCTACGCAATATTATTGGTTCCACCGGCGTTTCAAAACGCAAGCCAATAAAGAACGCGGCGCTTTGTATAAACGCTCATTAACGCGCGCCGTTTGAGCAGAATAAGCACGCGATCGATCCTGTTCGTTTTATGGTCGATCTGAGGTTCTCACAAAGTTTTTCACATTATCCGTTCGTCTGGGCTACGCTTAAAATTGAGACATAACTCACACTACGTCGGAGAGCGACATGGACCAACAAGAAGTTGAGTTCCAGCGTTTTCTGCAAAAATTGGAATTTAGCGACGCTGTATGGAAGCAACTGGTCGCGCAGAATAATCTGGATAAGCAAGACCAGTACCTTGGCAGCGAAATCAACCCTCAGTTCAAGTCTTTGGGACAGAAGCTGAATCAAGGAATAAACAAAGACGGCTAAGCAAGACCCGCCTCAGCAATGCACAACAATAATTAACTCATGCGTTCGTGAATCCAGGCGATTGTTGCTTGAGTAGAGCTGTCCATATCGGTGTTTGGACGAGAAAAATCAGTACCAATCTGAGTTGCTAATCGTTTGCCCAGTTGTACCCCCCACTGATCGAAGGAATTAATATTCCAGATGGCGCCTTGTACAAATACTTTGTGCTCAAACAAGGCAATCAGCGCTCCCAATCTAGCAGGGGTCAACTGGTCCAGAGCCAAGCTGATGCTGGGTTTGTCACCTGAATAAAACAGATGTCGCTTATCCACGTCAGCGTTTTCGCCTCGCATCAAGGCATTCGATTGCGCAAGCATATTGCCGAGTAAGGCGCGATGTTGCTCCTGACTGCCAATCTCAGCGTTCACCGCAAATACAAACTCAAGGGGAATAACGTTGGTCCCTTGATGCAATAACTGAAAAAAAGCGTGCTGACCGTTTGAGCCGCTTTGCCCCCAAACCAAAGGGCCTGTTGCATAGTTTACTTCGTTGCCATCAAGGTCCACTGATTTGCCATTGCTCTCCATGTCCAGCTGCTGTAAGTACATCGGCAGCAGTCCCAGAGCATCATTGTATGGTATAACGCCCAGGCTATGGTGAGCGCAGAAATTATTGTGCCAAATTCCGCATAGCGCCAAAATCAGGGGAATATTGTTGTCGAACTCCGCGGTAAAAAAATGTGCGTCCAGCGCATGTGCACCGCGTAACAGTTCTTCAAAACGCGCGAAGCCGACGGCTGCACAGATTGGAAAACCTATGGTTGACCACAATGAGTAACGCCCGCCAACCCATTCCCAAAAAGACAGTAAGTTCTGCTCGGCAATTCCAAACTCTACGGCAGCTTGGGTATTGCTGCTCACCGCAATGAAATGGCTGGCAATCGCATCTACGTCAGAAAAGTGATCAAGCACCCATTGGCGCGCGTTGCGCGCGTTGTACATAGTTTCCTGGGTAGTAAACGTTTTACTTGATATAGAAAATAGCGTTTCTTCGGGGTCTAGTTCATGCAGTATATTTGGCAGATGCGTTTCATCAATCGTGCTGGCAAAGTGCACTTGAATTTCAGATGATTGCAAATGTCTCAGCGCTTCGCACACCATCTTAGGCCCTAGATCAGAACCGCCAATCCCAATGTTAACAACGTGGCGAATCCGCTTTCCTGAAAAACCCTGCCACTCGCCAGACCGTATGTCATCAGACAATCTTTGCATTCGTGACAATTGTTCCAGCACAGCCTTGTGCTTATCCGTGCCGTACTTACCCGCCAGTGCACCATCAATATCACGTAACGCAATGTGCAGCACGGCGCGGTCTTCGGTGGTGTTAATGTGCTGGCCACAGAGCATTGCGTTCATCCGCTCCGCAACCCCGGCGTCGTTTGCTAAACGTATTAACGATTGCAGCACATCCGTTGTGATTGCCGTTTTGCTATAGTCCAACCTGATTCCGCCATTTTCAATGGTGCACCTTTCTGCTCTTTGCGGATCAGACTCGAAAATACTGTCAATTCGAGATCGCTTAGCTGCTTGTTTTTCGAGCGCAGCCCAGGCTTTGCTCTGTCTAGGATTCATTGCCATATCTTTTTCCCAACGCGCTAATAAAATCACCAAGCATGTCGGCCGGCAAATCATTTATACCGGCTGCAGCCTTGCGACCCCCGCCCGTTGGGAATTGCATGCACAACTCATCGGCACCCGTCTTATTGTTAAGAGGAGCGCGCACACTCACGAGGTAATTGCCATTTGCTTTACTGGTTAAGACAGCGTGCGCACGATCGGGATTTTCATTGGCAAGGTCGTTGCTGAAAACACCACTTACCCGCCTGGCCCATGCCTCATTGGGAAAGGTTAAAACCGCGCAGTGTTGAACAGCGTAATCGTAATCCACCGCTCTTGCCGATGCCATATCATTGATGAAACCTGCTTCCAGTCTTTTATAAGCTTCCGACTCTTGCTCAATAAAATGCAGTGGATTGGTGAACGGTTGCATTAACTTGTAAAGCTCGAGCGGCGTAAAATGTAAATCATCCAGCGAAGAACCATAACCATTGTAGTTAATGTAGGTCCCCAGGCTTTCAAGGCTTTTTACTTCACTTTCATTGAGAGATGTTTGCTTTGCAAGCGCCAAAGCGCTTGCCTTGAGATTGTCACCAAAAGCAGCGGCAACGGCCCATTCTTTATAAGCGCCTTTCAAATGGCCGTTTACCAATAAACTGGTGCAAGTATCCGCAGCCGTATTGATCAAATCGTGCAGATTATCGGCTTGCGGGATATCACCAGCGAAGTGATGGTCGCAATAAAACACCTCGGCGCCGGCATCCAATACACGTTGGAGATCGGTTTTATTCTTATCCATAGAAATGTCTAAGACCGTAACTCGATCACCACTTTCAACGTCAATCTGTTTTAGCAATGAGATATCGCGCTTTACTCCAGTCACAATCGTACTGTTTCTGGGTTCAGCATGCCTAAGCTGAATAAGCGCGCAAATTCCATCTGCGTCGCCATTGAAAACATCATAGTCTGCCATATAAGGGTTACTTAGAAATTATTTAGATAGCGTGCTTGTTTTATCAGGAAACAATGGTTTCACCTTAGGAGACTCGGCCACAGTTGGAGTCAGAGATTTCACTCCCTGGGCTGGGGCCATGCGCTCCCAAAGATAATCTGCTACGGGACCCTTGCTGACAAAACCATTGACCAGTTCAACCAGAATAGCTCGAATGCTGTCGCAATCACCCTCGCTGCAAGCGGCATCCAAACTGATCAAATATTGTTGTACTACATCATAGTCAGGGAATTCTTCCTCGGCACACATAATCATTGGGTGACCGGTACCACTAACATTGTTACCAACCAACAATTCTTCGTAGAGCTTTTCACCCGGTCGTAGCCCGGTCACTTTGATTTCGATGTCACCGTAAGGATTGTTCTCATCTTTTATCTCAAAACCCATCAACCTGATCATTCGTTTTGCCAGATCAACAATGCGCACCGGCTCGCCCATATCCAGCACAAATACGTCACCACCTCGGGCCAAAGCGCCTGACTGTAATACCAGCTGCGCCGCTTCAGGAATCGTCATAAAATAACGAATGATCTCGGTATGGGTTACAGTAACCGGCCCGCCTGAATTTATCTGCGTTCTAAAAAGCGGAACAACAGAGCCTGACGAGCCAAGCACGTTACCGAAGCGAACCATGCAAAAGTTGGTATTGCCTGCCTTTTCCGCTAGCCCCTGCAAAACAATTTCTGCCAGACGCTTTGAAGCCCCCATGATATTCGTTGGTCTGACGGCTTTATCGGTAGACACTAGCACAAAGCGCTCAACGTTCGCGTGAACCGCTGCAAGCGCTGTATTCACCGTGCCAAACACATTGTTGGAGACGCCTTCGGCAACATTGTATTCAACAACAGGTACGTGTTTGTGCGCGGCAGCGTGATAAACCGTTTGCACAGCGCATACGTTCATTACGCGCCGAATATGCTTTTTATCTTTAACCGAGCCCAGCAACGGCGTTAATTTACATGGCGTTTTCAGCGCCATCAGGCTTTGTCTAAGCTCTTGCTCTATTTGATACAATGCAAATTCTGACGCTTCAAACAGCACTAATTCCTGTGGCCGATGGTTAATAATTTGCCGACAAAGCTCCGCACCGATAGAACCCCCAGCACCGGTTACCAATACAACTTTATTCGCTACGCATTGGTCTATAAATTCCGGGTGCGGCGGCACAGGGTCACGCCCCAACAAGTCTTCAATATCGATATCCTGAATTTCTGCAATCGACGCTCTGCCCTGAATTAAGCTTGCAAAGTTTGGTATTGTTTTTACATGAACGGCCAGTCCAACCAGCCGATTAATGACGTCGCGACGATATTCACGTGCAACAGACGGCATCGCAAGCAACACCTGACTTACTTCGTGATGATTAACCAACTGTGCCAATCTGTCAGGCCCTGCAACCATAACGCCGTTTATAACGGTACCATGCAGGCGCGGGTCATCATCTATAAAGCAAACCGGGTGATACTCATCGCTTTGCATCAAGGCAGTCAGCAATTGTCGACCGGAAGCGCCTGCGCCGTAAATGACCACCTTGTCTGCCATGCTCTTAAGTCTGTACTGGTAAAACGCACGGATACATAACCTTGATCCGCCAATAAGCAACACACATATTGCCCAGTACAGCAGTGGTGTGGATCGCGGCAGGCTCGTGTCCATCGAATACATTAAGACGCCGAATACCAGCGCGGACACTGTTACTGCCTTCAGAACGGCCATGATCGCCTGATGACCCATAAACCGGATAACAGCGCGGTACAAGCCAAGCCGTAGAAACATGGCAGCACTAATTGCGATGGTTAAGCCAATGGCGGGATACGCCATAGGTCCAATGGGGAACTCAGTGCTTTCCCAGCGCAAAGCCACTGAAATCCAGATTGCGAGGGGAATACACAGCAAATCAACTAGTAGCATCAATGCTTGTTTTACATTACGTGGTAATTCAGCCGCTTTATCAATAGGAGAGATATAGTCTATAAGACGGTGGATGTGCCTTCTTATGTTCATAACATGTCGGCCTTCCTGAGCCTGATAGAGTGAGTCTAGTGCGAATTATATTTTCTCTATCATTGATGACAACAAGCGAGTGCGGTAAAACCAGACAATTGCGCAGAGAATAGCGTACGTTGTTACGAACAGTATAGTCGCCCAGGAAGCATGGGTTTCTGAAATTAAAGCCACGGGCAATAAAACGGTAATATTAACGCCAGCGTAAAGGATAACTACGCGAGCGTGTGAGCCCCAGTACCTGGCCAGCAACTGATACAGATGGGTTCGATGCGCATCCTGGATTCGCTCACCATTGAGCAAGCGGCAAAGCAGGGTGACCGAACTGTCAGCAATAAAAGTAGCGAGTAGAATCAGGCTTGAAAATAGCGACAGCAGCGATATTTCGTCAGAATATACAGCGATTGCCGCGAGCAAAAAACCGAAAAACAAGCTGCCTGAGTCGCCCAAAAACAGCCGCGCAGGTGACCAATTCCACAGCAAGAATGCCGCAGACAGTGTTGCCAACAGAAACAACACGAGTTGAAAACTGCCCTCTATCGCGTCTGAGCTTAGTAAGAGAAATGCAACTGCATAGAACATCACCTGGCTCGCCGCAATTCCATCAATGCCATCCATAAAGTTGAATGCGTTAACAAACGCAAACATAAACAGCGCAAGTGCAATTAACAACCAGACAGCATAATGCTCGGTAACACCATTTACCAACAGAAGAGATATGGCCAGATATATCGCGGCTCTTATTCTTCGTGGCAACTCAACTCTGTCGTCGAACCAGCCGGTCATTGCCATGATCAATGACAAAACACACATCCAACTCAATTCGGATGACAACTTGCCGCTGAAATAAAGATAGGCTGATGCCACTAAAAAAACCGCCGCTAAACACAGCCCCGCCCCACCAGGCGTTGGTGTTGAGTGTGAGCTACGTTCATTCGGAAGATCGAGCCAAAGCTTGCGCAACGCCAATTCACGATAGCCATAAAGCAGCAGTTGGCTACCCATAAAAACCGCAATCATCATCACCGCTGTTTCATTCATCGATAACATCACATCAGCGTGGGGCGAGCATATCCGGAATCGCATCTTCCAAAGTATGACTAGCAGTCCAGTCAAACTCATGCTCAAATCGGCTGGACGTGTAACGTTCAGACTCAGTCAGCTTGGCCAGCACGCCAAACACAGGTGCAATCCAGGCCTTCGGAAACGCCTCGAGCGGGTTAAGCAGTTTACGCACTGTTGTCGCCGATACTTTCCAGCCCATAGCTTCACCTGCTGTTACTTTTCGCGTCGCATTCTGGATATCGGCAACGGTCAGGTCGATTGAGTCGGTGAGGATGTACACATTGTGATTAAGGTCTTGCGCCCTCAGCGAGCATATCAATGCACTACAGAAATTGTTCACATTCAGCATTGAACGCGGCCCGGTTCCAGTGAGAACAGGGCAACATCGCCAACGTGAAACGGCGACAAGCGCTTTCATATTTGCTTTCACGCCAGCTCCGTACACCAGGCTAGGTCTGAGCACAACGCACTGTGATGGCTGCCAGTCTTGTTGTAAGACTCTTTCCTCGCCTAATCGCTTACTCTGACCATAAATATCCTGCGGACGCTCGGTGTTGGATTCATCGTTCGGAGCCAGCAAAGGCTGATACATTACCGCCTTAACCGAACTTATGTGCACGAAACGCCTGACACCGGCCGCAAGCGCACAAGCACCCAGGCATTCAGGAAACTCTGCGTTTACCTGCACATAGTCCTTTTCTCGAACCCGATTGGGGTTAGCATGGGCCAGACCAACCAAATTCACGACTGCATCCACCTCCTGCAGTTCAGTCATGCATTGATCCGCTGAAAAGCGCTCAGCACGCAATGCTGATTTTTTTACAGTAAAGCCGGCGCCTATTAATGCGGCCGAAGCATGCCTGCCTATAAAGCCGTCACTACCGGTAAGTAATATTGTCTGCATTCAGGGTACGCTGCTAAAGCGAGCTGGAATTATACTTGCCACGTAGCCTAGCAACTTTGAATCCGAATTGCCTTGGAAATAGTAGCGTCGCAACAAGCCTAAGCCTGCTGCGACACAAAATGGCGCAGAGCATGCCGCGCCAGCCTGTTACATGCGAATGCGACTACGATTTTTTGCTAGCGTGGCCTTACCGATACCTTCAACCGCCAGCAAATCTTCCATCGTACGAAAACGTCCAAACTTCTCACGATAATCCACGATGGCCTTAGCTTTCGCCATACCAATGCCAGTCAACTCGGCTAGCGTTTCAGCGCCCGCCGTATTCACATTGATTTGCGAAGTTTGGCGCTCTACTACCGGTGCTTTTGCACCCGCTTCAGCATGCACAATGGCGGGGTTCAAAGCGAACATGCCCGTCAATGCCGCCAGACGGCAGCCGTGATTGATTACTCTTAAAAGATTGGATTGTTGTGGTATTGAAAACATGGTTCATCTCCTTTTGAAACCTGATTCATATTTGATTCGTGCTTCCTGCACAGCATTAAACTAACACACAATATCTATTGGAATGTGCGATATATCTGTAACGCTTGCGCGAAATAATGCTGATAAGTCAATTCGCACGCCGACGATGTCTTATTAATCGCGGTGAACTGTACCCCAGGACTTACAACCAGGGCATAACCAATGGAGTTGATTCCCACCAAAACCGCATTGTCGGCAGCGATAACTCCAGCGTTGCTGTTCTTCAACTAACAGTAATTCAGCAAGCGCGTTTAAGTTAACAGCGTCAGCGCCATCAGGTTTCGCTGTTTCTATCTGTAAAACCTGCAGCAGCTCGGCAAGCCTTGCCTGCCCACTTCTGCGATTGCGTAAGTACTCAAGTGCCTGCTCATCGCCTTGGTGCTTGCGTATTTGTTCAAACAGCAGTGTGCCCAATGCACCACTTTCGTCTTGCCCGGCAAACTCCCTGATGAAATCCAGCGTACCTGCCTTTTCGCCACGGTTGGCAAAAATCTGCTCCAACAACGGCATTGCTTCAATCAGTTTGTCAGGAGCAATGTCAGCCATTTTCTTAAGAGAGGAAAGCGCTTTTCGGTCTCGGCCCAGCCCCAGTTGCGCCTGAGCTTTAAGAATAGAAGCTCGCGCATTCGTGGCAGATAATTGTAGGGCCAGTCGTAAATTCTTCTCGGCGTCATGAAAACGCTGCTCACTGATCGCAATCGCCGCAATCTCACAGCAATAATGCGATGCAGCAACGGCCATTTGTTGAGACTCTTCCGAACTCGTCAATGACATATATTGTTGTGCCAAAGGCAATGCCTGGTCCCATTCCTGTTCTTGCTGATAAATATCAATAAGCGTGGCCAGCACCTTCGCACGATCAGTTGACGAGCCCTGAGTGATGAGTTCTTTCAGAATGCGTTCTGCTCTGTCTAACCAGCCTGCTTTTGTGTAATCCAGTGCCAGTTCAAACTGGACCTTTTGCTGCTGAGCCCGACTCAGCGACGGCCGCGCCAGAAGGTTCTGGTGCACTCTAATCGCCCTATCCGTTTCTCCCCGACGTCTGGACAAGTTGCCTATTGCAAGATGTGTTTCCATGGTTTCACTATTGACTTCCAGCGCGGCAATAAATGCATCAATTGCGCCATCGGGCTGATCATTTAGTAAGAAATTGAGCCCGATGATGTACGGTTGCTTTAGTGTTTGATTAACCAGATCGGCTTGTTTGCGCCGTCCGGCGCCCCAACGCCCAAGCAGCCAACCAATGGCAACTGCAAAAAACAGGAATACAAATAGAATAGGGTCAGACATCCTGTCAGGTGAATTAGCTCGTTGATTAAAGGGTGTAAACTGTAGCTAATCGCTACGCAACGTTGGACCGCAAGCTATCCAACTCTTTCTCAGATTGCACCAGTTTTCGTTTTGCCGCACGCTCCGCTCTTTTTAAGCGAAACCAAACAGCGCTCCCCGCAAGGAGACCAAACAGTCCGCCCAACGCAAACGACCCAAGAGCAATTGCGCCGACGGATGCTTCTTCCACTTGAGTGAAAAACAAATCAAGCGCCACCGTGCTGGTGTTTTGCAACGCAAATGCCGTTGCCGCTACAGCCAGCAGAACCAGCAACATGATGTTAATAATTCGAAGCATGAATACTCTCCCAATTGAATACCACGCGCTAATTATCGCAGGACACCAGGCAACTGTGCAGCCGAAATGGACTTTCTAAACGTAAATATTGGGAAACAGCAGCGACTGCTTAAACTTAGCCACCATAAGCGCACGTTCCAACGCTGGCTACGGGTAGCGTTTTAAGCTTTCGTTGACACGCTCGCGCAATTCTTTGCCGGGCTTAAAGTGAGGAACACTCTTTCCAGCCAGCTCAACCTTCTCGCCGGTTTTTGGGTTACGGCCCAGTCTTGGTTCACGATAATGAAGGGAAAAACTGCCGAAACCGCGGATTTCTATCCGATCACCTGAGGCTAAGGTTTGGCACATTTGTTCAATGACCGTCTTCACCGCAAGCTCTACGTCTTTGGGTGATAACTGGGTCTGCGCCGCTGCTATGTGTTCGATCAGCTCTGACTTTGTCATTGGTTTTATTTGGGAACGTATAGCCCTGTAGGGTGTAGAGATACTATAGATCAGTTTCTATCTTGCGTCCAAAACATTTTAAAATCAATGCCTTGGCTTCAAAAGAAGAATCCGGCTCGAGCTTGATGCCGAGCCGGAATCATTCGCCCGGATTACTGCCTGTCCATCTTGGCCTTAATCAAATCACCTAGCGTGGCCGGCGAAGTATCGTCAGATTGCGTTTCCTTGTGATCGCGAATCGCCTGCTTCTCTTCTTCGAACTCTTTCGCTTTGATGGACAGGTTAACGATACGACCTTTACGGTCAACATTGATGATTTTAACTTCAATTTCATCGCCGATATTGATTACATTACGAGCATCTTCAACCTTGTCGCGACTTATTTCAGAGGCTTTGAGCACTCCTTCAACGTCTTCGGCCAAGGTTAGAGTGGCTCCTTTTGCATCAACTTCCTTAACAATGCCCATTACCACAGAGCCCTTGTCATTAGCGGTGAGGAAACTGGAGAATGGATCATTCTCCAGCTGCTTGACACCGAGAGAGATGCGTTCACGCTCGGGGTCAATTGCAAGAATAACGGTTTCCAGCTCATCGCCTTTGGAGAAGCGGCGTACAGCCTCTTCGCCTTCTTCATGCCAGGAAATATCAGACAAATGCACCAAGCCATCAATATTGCCATCCAGTCCGATAAAGATACCAAAATCAGTAATCGACTTGATGCTGCCCTTAATCTTGTCGCCTTTGCTGAACTGTGATCCGAACGCATCCCATGGATTCTGTTGGCATTGTTTCATGCCAAGAGAAATACGACGACGTTCTTCGTCAATGTCCAGAATCATGACTTCTACTTCGTCACCAACCTGAACCAATTTGGAAGGATGCACGTTCTTATTTGTCCAATCCATCTCTGAAACGTGAACCAAACCTTCTACGCCCTCTTCCAGCTCAGCAAAGCAGCCATAATCAGTGAGGTTGGTAACACGCGCTGTAACACGGCCGTTTTCCGGGTAGCGATTCTTGATTTCTACCCAAGGATCTTCACCCAATTGCTTCATGCCAAGAGATACGCGATTGCGTTCTCTGTCGAATTTGAGAATCTTAACGTCAATTTCGTCGCCTACATTAACGACTTCGCTAGGATGCTTGATGCGCTTCCAGGCCATATCGGTAATGTGCAATAGACCGTCGATGCCGCCCAAGTCAACAAATGCTCCGTAATCGGTGAGGTTCTTGACCACGCCCTTGGCTGGAGCGCCTTCTTGCAGGCTGGCCAGCAAGGCTTCTCGCTCTTCGCTGTTGGCCACTTCCATAACCGCGCGACGTGAGATAACCACATTATTACGCTTCTGATCCAGCTTGATGACTTTAAACTCAAGCTCTTTGCCTTCGAGGTGAGTAGTTTCACGCACTGGACGCAAATCAACCAATGAACCCGGCAAGAAGGCTCTAACGCCGCCAACATCTACGGTGAAGCCACCTTTGACTTTGCCATTGATAACACCACGAACCACTTCTTCAGTGTCAAACGCCAGCTCAAGCTCTTTCCAAGCCTCCGCTCTGCGGGCTTTTTCACGCGACAGCTTGGTTTCACCAAAACCGTCTTCCACGGATTCCAGTGCAACCTGCACCTCGTCACCAATTTCCAGCACAAATTCCCCACCTTCGCTAACGAATTGCGAGCGAGGAATAACACCTTCGGATTTCAGTCCGGCGTGGACCGTAACCCATTCAGAATCTATATCGATAACAACACCGGTAACAATGGCACCGGGTTTCATTTCAATGGTTTTTAAACTTTCTTCGAAAAGTTCAGCAAAGCTTTCGCTCATAGGAATAATCTCTTTGAGTGCGCCGCATTTCCAGCCGATGCGGGGTTAGTGAGTTAATAAGGGACTACGCACTCTGGCTAACTGCGCAAGGAACAGTGCGATCCCACCTACTTCTGTAATGACCCTAGCACAATCCACGCTGCTTAACGGCGTCCAGCAATCGCTCCAACACCTGTTCTATCGACATTTCGGTGCTATCGATGATAAGCGCGTCGTCTGCCGGCCGCAGCGGAGAGGCTGTGCGGGTCATATCGCGCTGATCCCGTTTAGCTAGGTCCTCACGAAGTGCGCGGAGACTAGCACCATCTTCCTTTGTTTTCAACTGCTTATAGCGCCTTTGTGCCCGCGCATCTGCGCTGGCAGTAAGAAACACTTTCAGGTCGGCCATTGGAAATACCGTAGAGCCCATATCTCTCCCATCGGCCACCAGGCCAGGGGCGCGACGAAAAGCCCGCTGCAAATCCAACAAGGCTGTTCTTACTGGAGGATGTGCCGCTACTCGGGATGATGCCTCACTGATCTCATGCTCACGGATGCGCTCGCTGACTTCGGCTCCGGCAAGCTGGATTGACGGTACCCCAGTGTTCTGGTCCGGTGTGAAATTGATGTCGAGTTCAAGCGCTAATTGCGCTAACTGCAACTCATCGTCCAGATCAATATCGCTATCCAGTGCCGCCAGTGCCAGCACCCTATACATAGCGCCACTGTCCAGCAGGTGCCACTGTAACTTTGTGGCTAATAACTGGGATAGCGTGCCCTTTCCCGTGCCGCTGGGGCCGTCAATAGTGATTACTGGCGCATCAGTTTTCATGTCTGCGCTGTTATATCCATGCCGGCGTTTGCTGATAGCTGCGCAAAACCAGGGAAGCTGGTGGCAACGTTATAGCAGTTATCAATGTCTACAGGCCCGCTGGCTTGCAGACCAGCCACGGCAAACGCCATGGCAATTCTATGGTCACCATAACTATTCACGCGTCCACCATTCAGTTGGCTGCTGCGCAAAATCATGCCGTCTTCTGTTGCTTTGGCAGCACCTCCCAACGTGGCGATGCCTTCCGCCATAACGGCTATTCGATCACTTTCCTTAACCCTGAGCTCACGAGCACCACGCAGCACAGTCTCACCGCTGGCCGCCAGCGCCGCAATGAAAATCACCGGAAACTCGTCGATCGCGAGCGGTACACAACGCTCGTCAATCTCGATACCCCGCAGTTGGGCATGGCAAACCCTGATATCTGCCACCGGCTCAGTCCCCCACATTCGCTCATTCACAAAGCGGATATCGGCGCCCATTTCACGCAAAATATGCACAATGCCGGTACGAGTAGGGTTAACGCCGACGTCCCGCAACAACAGCTCACTGCCAGGCACTATGCTTGCGGCAACCATAAAGAAAGCCGCTGACGAGATGTCTGCTGGCACCCTAAGTTTCGCCGCTTGCAGCGCGCCACCGCCTTGCAGACTTATCCGGCTGACACCTTCCGACAACGGCTCGGTATTGACTTCATAGCCCAGGGACCTGAGCATTCGCTCAGTATGATCCCGAGTTGGAGCCGGCTCAATAATGCTTGTTTGCCCTTCAGAATATAGGCCGGCCAGCAACAAACTCGACTTTATCTGTGCACTTGCGACAGGAAGTGTGTACTCGATACCCTGCAAAACACCGGACCCGGTCACCTGAAGCGGAGGGCGACCATCGTCCGCAGTGTCTATAGTGGCACCCATATCACGTAACGGGAACGCGACTCGGTTCATTGGGCGGTTATTCAAGGATTCATCGCCGATTAAGCGACTGGCGAAAGACTGCCCTGCCATAAGCCCGGTCAGCAAACGCATAGACGTACCAGAATTACCCAAATCGAGATCGGAATCTGGCATGCACAAGCCATGCAAACCAACGCCATGCACTAACAGCTTGTCGCCATCACCTGTCTCGATACGCACACCCATTTTTTGGAAGGCTTGCAGAGTGGCCAAACTGTCTTCACCCTGTAAAAAGCCCTCCACTTCCGTTTCGCCATCGGCGATGGAGCCTAACATTATGGCTCGATGCGAAATGGACTTATCACCGGGCACACGCAGCTCTCCGTTGAGAACACCGCCAGGAGAAACAGTAAACAGCATATCAGCTAACCCTCTATTCGTTTAGACTGGTTCAGGAGTGGTATTTGGCAAGGTACTTGTCGCGGCCCTGCTTTGCGGTGCTCAGCATGTCGAATAATTGCTGCGAATCACCCTCTACAACCATGGCCTTGAACAACGCCAAACGCTTCTCAAATAGATCGACAGCCGTCAGCACATACTCTTTATTGCAGAAAAATACGTCGTGCCACATAGTCGGATCGCTTGACGCGGTACGCGATATGTCTTGAAAACCGCCCGCTGCAAATTCAAACAACCGGTCTATTTCAGGGTGTAACAATAAGCTATCTACCAACACATACGCCAAAACGTGTGGCAGATGACTTGTGGATGCCAGCAAATCATCGTGCAGATCTGGTTCCAGTTCAGCAAGCAGGCAATCAAGGCCGCCCCAGAAACGAGCTACGCGTTGTGCAGTATCACCGCTCACATCTGCGTGCGGCGTCAGTATTAGTTTTTTTTGCTTGAACAGGTCGATTTTTGCTGCCATCAGGCCGCTTTGCTCAGATCCAGCGATGGGGTGGGCAGGCAAAAATTGCGGCAACAAATCAGGAGCAAATTGCTGACAGGCGTTCAGCACTGGCCTCTTGACGCTAGCTACATCTGTCATTACCGCATCATTTGACAGACCAAGGCGGGAAAGCTCCGTGAAAAGCCTTGCAAAAGCCATAGGCGGCACGGCAAGCACAACCAAGCTGGCCTGGGCGAGCAATTCTTCTAGAGGTGCCGGTTTGTTGTCAACCACACCTTGTTCGTAGGCGAGCTGATTCACTTCATCGCTAGCGTCAAAGCCAAGTAGTCTCTCAGCGCTGCCATGCTTACGTGCCGAATGCAGCACTGATCCGCCGATCATGCCAAGACCGATCACCAACAGCGACCTTTCACTAGTGTTAGAAGCAGACATTAAAACAATGCTCTTGGGTAAGAGCCCAATACCTTTGTCATCACAGAATGCTCTTCAAGTTCGCGCAGAATAGCTGACACTGTTGGATCTGTTTGATGTCCCTCGAACTCAATGAAAAATAAGTACGCCCAGGCCTCAGTGGGTGAAGGTCGGGTGTCAATGCGCGTGAGCATAACTCCCTCACGATCGAATGGTTCCAAGAGCTTGAACAAGGCTCCCGGCTTGTTTCGCGTGGCGACAATTACAGACGTTTTGTCTTCACCACTGGGTGGAACATCTTTTTCGGCAACCACTAAGAATCGTGTGGCGTTATCACTGCGGTCTTCAATATTTGCTGACACACAATTCAAATCGTATAGCTCGGCCGCCATGGAACTCGCTACTGCGGCAACTGTTGGGTCATTGGCCGCCATCTGGGCCGCTGCGCCATTACTACTCACTGCTTTGTGCTCAACGTTCGGCCAGTGAGTTGCCAACCATGTTTGGCACTGGGCCAACGCCTGCTGATGGCCACAAATGGCTTTCAGCTGACTCACATCAGTTTCGCGGCCAATTAGCAACTGCAGATGAATACGCAGCTGAACTTCACCACAAATTTTTAAGGGCGACTTTGCGAAATTATCAAGAGTGTGCGTCACCATTCCTTCGGTAGAATTTTCAACAGGCACCACCCCATACTTGCTCAAACCGTTCTCCACCTGAGTAAATACAGCAGAGATAGAAGGATAAGCGCTCACCATTGCTGATTGGCCAAAATGCTTAAGCGCGGCTTGATGCGTATAAGTACCTTCAGGACCGAAGAAGGCGACATCAGTCGGTTTCTCCAGAGCGAGGCATGCAGAAATAATTTCACGAAAAATATGCGCTATGACTGCATCATCCAACGGCCCCTCGTTTCGCTCCATCACCTGGCCCAACACTTGCGCTTCACGCTCTGGCCGATAAAACTCCACCTCGGACTCAGAACCACCAGACTCTAACAATTCAGCCAATTTTACCGAGGCGACTTGCTCTGCAATGCCTGCACGCCTGGAAATTAAATCTTGCAGTTCTTTGTCAAGCGCATCAATTTGTACGCGCAATTCTGACAATGTAGGTAGCTTTGCATCACTCATTCGATTACCCGTGTTGCTGCTCGAAAACACGCATAAATTCAAGCAAGGCTTCTACCGCTTCCATACCCACCGCATTGTACAAACTGGCGCGCATTCCACCCACGGAGCGATGGCCAGCCAAATTCAGCAGACCATGTTCTTCAGCGCTTGCTAAAAAGGTCTTGTCCAAAGTGTTGTCGGCAAGCGTGAAAGGTACGTTCATCCAGGAGCGGCTTTGCTGCTCTACCGGATTACTGTAAAACCCGCTTTCATCAATGAATTGATACAAACTGGTAGCTTTTTGATGGTTTCTATGCGCTTGTGCTTCCAGACCACCGCCTTGCTTCAACCAGTCGAACACCAAGCCTGCAAGATACCAGGCAAACGTCGGTGGCGTGTTGAGCATGGACTTGCCATGGTCAATGGTTTGGTAGTTCAGCGTAGCCGGTGTCAATTCATGTGCTTGACCAAGCAATTCTTTCCTAACAATTACCAGCGTGAGCCCTGCTGGCCCAACGTTCTTCTGCGCACCTGCGTAGATCAAACCAAACTGTGATACGTCTATCGGTCTTGACAGAATTGTTGAAGACATATCCGCAACCAGCGGCACAGACACCCTGGGTAGCCAATGGAATTCCACGCCACCGATGGTTTCGTTGGGTGTGTAGTGCAGGTAAGCTGCATCTTCATCAGTTTGCCATTCAGCAGGTTCCGGTATGGTAGAAAAATTACTGCTCTCCGAAGTTGCGACTACGTTTACGTCGCAATATCGTTTTGCTTCAGCGATCGCTTTTTTGGACCACTGGCCAGTGTTGACGTAATCCGCCTTACCTGAACCTTGTAGCAAATTCAGCGGCACTGCTGAGAATTGAGCGGTAGCACCTCCTTGCACAAACAACACCGAGTAATCATCTGGAACCGCCAATAACTCTCTTAAATCTGCTTCAGCCTGCTCAGCAATCGACACAAACTCTTTGCTGCGATGGCTCATTTCCATTACCGACAGACCGCGACCTTGCCAATCCAGTAACTCAGCTTGTGCCTGTTCCAACACAGCCTCGGGTAGTGCAGCTGGCCCAGCACAAAAATTGTACTTCCGCTGAGTCATCTCTAGTCCTCAGTCTCTTCGGCTTCTTCTTCATCGTCGCGCTCTTCCACACGCGCTACACCGACAATGTGTTCCCCGCTTTTAACCTTGATTAATCGAACGCCCTGAGTATTTCTACCCTGAATGGAAACCTCACCCGTGCGCGTTCTCACCAGCATGCCCTGATCGCTGATCAGCATCATCTCATCGTCTTCATTGACCTGGATTGCGCCAACAATATGGCCATTTCTCTCGCTGGGTTGAATGCCAATCACACCCTGCCCGCCGCGACCAATTGTGGAAAATTCCGAAATCGAGGTCCGCTTGCCATAACCATTGACACTAACGCACAGAATCTGCGCATTGTCATCCGGCACAATTAAAGAAATGACCTGATTATCAGCCTTGATTTTCATGCCTCTTACACCACGTGCAGTCCTGCCCATAGGACGAACATCTTGTTCGGAGAAGCGAATCACCTTGCCTGAGTCACTGGCCAACATGATGTCTGACTTACCGTCAGTGATGGCAGTACCAACCAAATGATCACTGTCATCAAGTTCAATTGCCCTGAGGCCAACACTGCGTTGTCTGGCAAAGTTGGTTAATGCGGTTTTTTTAACAACCCCGTTGGAAGTTGCCATGAATACGAAATGATTTTCACTGTATTCATCGACCGGCAAGATTGATGTGATGCGCTCGCCTTCTTCCAGTGGCAATAAATTCACCATTGGCCGGCCTCGCGCAGTTCGACTGCCAAGGGGAATATGAAAGACTTTCAGCCAATATACCTTACCCATATTACTGAAACACAAAATTGTGTCGTGGGTATTGGCAATAAGTAAGTGCTCCACAAAATCTTCGTCTTTTACAGCCGTCGCAGTTTTACCTTTACCACCGCGTTTTTGTGCTTGATACGCTTCAAGCGATTGGGTTTTGGCGTAACCAAGGTGCGACAAGGTGACCACCCTGTCTTCTTCGGCGATCAAATCTTCTGCGGTAAGATCGTGCGCAGATTCAGTAATTTCAGTGCGTCGCTCATCACCATAGTCTTTCAATACTTGTTCGAGTTCTTCGCGAATCACGCCCATCAAACGCTCGGCATCACCAAGAATCAGCAGGTAGCCGCCGATTTCTTCCAGCTTTTCGCCATACTCCTGCAAAAGCTTTTCTGTCTCCATACCTGTCAATCTATGCAATCGCAGATCGAGAATCGCCTGCGCCTGTTGCTCAGACAAATGATATTCTCCGTCGCGCATGCCAAGACTGGCGGCCAGATCATCGGGGCGAGAAGACTGATCACCGGTTCGCTCTAGCATTTCAAAAACCGAATCGCCCGGTGGCCAGGATCTAGCCAGTAACTTGGCTCTGGCTTCCGCAGAGGTTGGTGATGCTTTGATGAGTTCAATCACTTCATCAATATTGGCAAGAGCCACTGCCCAGCCTTCCAGCAAATGTGCGCGCTCTCGGGCTTTGCGTAATAGATATATTGTCCTGCGAGTAACTACTTCTCGCCGATGTCGCACGAATGCATCCAGCAACTCTTTCAGATTGAGCAGCTTTGGCTGGCCGTCCACCAGAGCAACCGTGTTTATTCCAAACACAGTTTGCAATTGAGTCTGGGAATACAAGTTGTTAAGAATAACCTCGCCTGATTCGCCTCGACGCAATTCAATGACTACGCGCACCCCATCTTTGTCAGACTCGTCACGCAATTCGCTGATACCTTCCAGCTTCTTATCCTTCACCAGCTCGGCAATTTTCTCAATCAACCTTGCTTTATTCAGCTGATACGGAATTTCCGTAACAACGATTGTTTCACGACTGGTTTTCTCATTAACTTCCACTTCGGCACGAGCACGAACATAAATTCTACCTCGACCAGTTTTGTACGCTGAAACAATGCCTGCACGGCCATTGATAATCGCACCCGTTGGAAAATCAGGGCCTGGAATGTGCTGCATAAGTTCTTCTATGCTGGCATCCGGGTTATCGATGAGCGCTAAACAGGCGGCAATAACTTCATTGAGATTGTGCGGCGGAATGTTGGTTGCCATGCCTACCGCAATACCGGATGAGCCATTCACCAGCAAATTGGGAATGCGAGTGGGCAATACGTCAGGAATTAATTCCTGACCATCGTAGTTTGGTACAAAGTCAACTGTTTCCTTATCGAGATCGGCCAACATGTCGTGCGCAATTTTTTGCATGCGTATTTCGGTGTAACGCATGGCAGCGGCCGAATCACCGTCCATGGAGCCAAAGTTACCCTGCCCATCGACCAACATATACCGCAGCGAGAAAGGCTGGGCCATACGCACAATGGTGTCGTACACAGCACTGTCACCATGAGGATGATATTTACCGATCACATCGCCAACGATGCGAGCCGATTTCTTGTACGCTTTGTTCCAGTCATTGCCCAATACATTCATCGCAAACAACACTCGACGGTGAACGGGTTTTAGGCCGTCACGAACGTCTGGCAGTGCACGCCCGACGATGACACTCATTGCGTAATCAAGATACGACTGCTTGAGTTCATCTTCGATATTTACGGGTACTACTTCTTTCGCTAGTTCCGCCATGAATGGAAAGATTTCCTTGCTGAAAACACAGTTTTTGTAGCCCGCGGAATGCGGCCTGATTAACCCGCAATTGTACCACAGACTCACCTCACAATGCTGTCTTGCACACCCACGCAACCACATTGGGACGCACGCCGTTTGCTTTGCGGGTATACTTCAGCGAAAACACAACCCCAACTTTCCAAGCGCCTTGAACACAGACACAGCAACCTTGTCATCCCACACGCCAGAAGCGGCAGATTTCATCATTAATGCTGGATGGATTGCTACGGTCGATGCCAACGACACAATCATCGAGCGGGGATCCATCGCCGTTCGAAACGACTGCATTCTTGGTGTGTGCACGCAGGCCGAATACCAACAGCGATTTTATGCAGAGCAAATCATCGATATGCCAGGTCATCTTCTGTGCCCGGGGTTTGTTAATGGGCACAATCACGCAGCAATGAGCTTGCTGCGCGGTTTCGCAGACGATCTACCCTTGATGACTTGGCTAGAACAGCATATTTGGCCTACCGAGAGCCAATACGTTGATGAAGAGTTTGCCGAAGACGGTGTTCGTCTTGCTATTGCAGAGATGCTGAAAAGCGGTACGACCTGCTTCACGGATATGTACTTCTTCCCGGACATCACAGCGAATCTTGCCCACCAATACGGCGTGCGCGCTCAGGTCGCTTTCCCGGTACTGGAACTGCAGACAGCGTGGGCTAGCGGCCCTGAAGAGTACATAGATAAAGGCCTACAGGTCATCGATGATTTCAAGCACAGCAGTTTTGCCAACGTGTGCTTTGGCCCGCATGCCCCCTACTCTGTCAGCAGACCTACTCTGGAAAAAGTAGCCACATTGGCTAATGAACTCGATGCAAATATTCACATTCATGCTCATGAAACCGAACATGAGGTCAGTCGCTTTGTTGCTGAAAACAAACAGCGGCCTATTGAGCTGTTAAATGAAATAGGCTTGGCGTCACCAAGGTTGCAGTGCGCGCATATGGTGCATGCGAGCGACAGCGACATTGACTTGCTGAGCGCGACCGGCACCCACGTTATACATTGCGTTCGTTCCAACCTGAAACTGGCCAGCGGCATGTTTCGCTTGCACGACATGCTTGCAGCGGGCGTTAACGTTGGTCTGGGCACAGACGGTGCAGCCAGTAATAACGGCCTCAATTTGTTATCTGAAATGAATATCAGTGCGATAATGGCGAAAGCTGTGGCAGGCAAAGCCGACGCTATCGGAGCCCGCCAGGCGTTACGAACCGCCACAATCAATGGCGCGCGCGCGATTGGGCGAGATGACTCGATCGGCAGCCTTGAAGCAGGCAAACTGGCGGATTTTTTCGCAATTGATATCAACAGAATAGAATGTCAGCCAATGTATGAGCCCGTATCCCACCTTGTCTATTCCGCTCAGGCTTCCCATATAACCGATGTCTGGACAGCAGGCGAGAAACGAGTAAGCAACGGGCAACTAACCCAAATCGATAGCGACGGCCTACTCAATAAAGCGAACCATTGGCGTGCAGTGTTGAGCTCATGAGTAAATCAAGCGAACCGACCGCGGAACTGAATCTAGAGCAGGCCGAGCTGCATAAGTTTGAGCAACTGGCCAGTCGGTGGTGGGACACCAGCAGTGAATTCAAGCCATTGCATGAAATCAATCCACTTAGGATGAATTACATCAATAGTCGACGGCGGCTACAGGGGCTTAAAGTAGTGGATATTGGTTGTGGCGGCGGGATACTCGCCGAAGCACTTGCGCGTGAAGGCGCGCAGGTAACAGCAATTGATATGGCCGACGCCTCATTAAATGTTGCGCGCCTGCATTTGCTGGAATCCGGTCTGGAAGTGGATTATAAGAAGTGCACCGCGGAGCAGTTGGCGGAGCAAGAGGCCGGTCAGTACGATCTGGTGACATGTATGGAAATGCTTGAGCATGTTCCTGACCCGGCGTCCGTCGTTAATGCCTGCAGCCAATTGCTGAAACCAGGCGGCGATTTGTTTTTATCTACGATTAACCGCAACCCGAAAGCCTGGCTATTTGCAGTTGTGGGTGCAGAGTACGTTCTGAAATTGCTCAAAAAAGGCACTCACGATTATCGCAAATTCATCAAACCGTCTGAGCTGACTTCCTGGTCCAGACAGTCTTGCCTTGCGGTGAAAGATATCACTGGTATGACGTACAACCCAATCAGCAAAACATACGCTCTTGAGAGCGATGTGGACGTAAATTACCTGATGCATCTGAAAGCAATCAGCTGAATGGGCACCAACGCAGCCGTATTCTTTGATCTCGATGGCACGCTGCTGGATACTGCTGACGATTTTGTGCTCACCGTTGAAATACTCTGCGATCGTTATGAAGTCACCCCACCCAATGCCACAGCGATCAGGAACACCGTGTCTGATGGAGCAAGAGCCCTTGTGAAACTTGCGTTCGCATGCGATGAAGACAGTTGTGATTTCGAGCCACTACGCAATGAATTGCTTACTATTTATGAGCGGGTTCTTGGCCAACAAACACGGCTTTTCGATGGCCTCCAGGATACGCTTTACGCCTTGCAACATTTAGCCCTGCCCTGGGGAGTTGTTACCAATAAACCGAGGCGATTTGCGGCACCACTAATGCAAAGAATGAATATACAACCAGCGGCAGCTGTGTTGGTTTGTCCGGATGATGTTGTTCATACCAAACCCCATCCCGAACCCTTATATCTGGCAGCCAAAGAAGTGGGCGCGCGCCCGGCAAACTGTCTCTATGTGGGCGACCACGCACGCGACATTGACGCGGGTAGAAATGCTGGCATGAAAACCATTGCTGCCGCTTATGGTTATGTGGATGACCGCGCGGAAACCGAAGCCTGGAACGCCGATCACATCATCGATCATGGTCACGAATTGCAGTCCATCATTAGAGATTTATATCTGCCATGAACCAGATATTCGATTATAAAGCTGCCGCAACTGCTCTGACAGACAAAACCATTCTGGTTACCGGTGCAGGCGGTGGTATTGGCCGCGCGGCTGCCATGGCATTTTCTCAGCACGGCGCGACCGTTATTCTTACAGGTAGTAGAGCCACGCCTCTGGAGCAAACCTACGACCAGATGGTTGCAGCCGGATGCAGAGAGCCAGCAATGATTACGTTCGACCTGAAAAATAAAGATCTGGAAGCGTACATAGAGTTTGCGAACAGTATTGACAGAGCATTTGGAAAGCTGGACGGAGTATTGCATAACGCGTCGATACTGGGCGAGCGCAAACCGATTGAGCAGCAAACATTCAGTGTATGGAGCGAGGTGATGCAAGTAAACGTTAACAGTGCAATGCTAATGACTAAGGCTTTAATGCCCTTGCTGAGAGCGGCAAGCTCCGCTTCCATTGTGCTTACATCGTCTGGCGTTGGTCGTCAGGGTCGCGCTTATTGGGGCGCTTACGCAGTTTCGAAGTTTGCCACCGAGGGCTTGATGCAGGTGCTCGCCGACGAAATGCAGAACACATCAAACATTCGAGTTAACAGTGTCAATCCAGGTGGTACTAGAACGGCAATGCGCCAATCCGCTTTTCCGGGAGAATCGCCTGAAAACAATCCGCTGCCCGACGAAATAATGCCGGTTTATTTGTACCTAATGAGTGATGATAGTGCAGAAGTGAATGGTCAGGCACTCAGCGCTCAAATCCGATAAACCATTGAGAGTCACCGCTTCTGCCTGCCGGCAGACTTACTTGGATCGCTTCTTTGCCGGCTGGATTTAGTTGGCTTACCTCTGA
Source organism: Pseudomonadota bacterium (assembly GCA_039111475.1). Taxonomy (GTDB): domain Bacteria; phylum Pseudomonadota; class Gammaproteobacteria; order Pseudomonadales; family JAUIET01; genus JAUIET01. The sequence goes on from JBCCIP010000058.1 coordinate 28,655, forward strand.
TTGCTGCCGGAACGGGTAAACGTACGCGTTCGTAAAGTTCGCGAATATCCGCCTCGCTAAACTCTTTCGACTGCCCTGCTTTGACTGAAGAAGGTATCACGACGTTGCCGAACCTGACACGCTTTAAGCGGCTCACTTTTGCGCCTTGGGATTCCCACAAGCGGCGAACTTCGCGATTTCGGCCTTCCATCAGCGCCACATAAAACCAGCGATTGCTACCATCGCCTCGCCCACGACCTTCTTGAATATCAGTAAAACGTGCGGGACCATCATCGAGTTGTACACCACGCAGTAAGTTCTGTATGGCGGAATCGTCCACTTCGCCGTTGACCCTTACCAGGTACTCGCGGTCAATTTTTGAAGAAGGATGCATCAAACCATTCGCCAATTCGCCATCCGTGGTAAACAACAGCAAACCCGTTGTATTGACGTCCAGGCGACCCACGCTAATCCAGCGCTGATTCGTTAGGCGCGGCAGGCGGTCATAAACAGTTGGTCTACCTTCATCGTCTTTGCGTGAGCAGACTTCACCTAGAGGCTTGTGGTAAAGCAGCACGCGCGGAACCGAGCTTTCCGCCGTTTTTTTGAGTGTCCGGCCATCCAGTTGAACAATGTCTTTGTTACTAACGCGATCACCGAGTTTTGCTGTCTTACCATTGACACGAACACGCCCAGCATCTATCCAACGCTCCATTTCACGCCGTGAACCCAGTCCTCGCCGTGCAAGAACTTTTTGCAGTTTTTCGTCCATTCGCAGTATTTAGTTTGGCAGTGAACTGAAGTCTGCATCGGGATCAATGTCTTTCAGCCCTTCATCAACACAATCTTCTGCCTGCACTGGATTCACCACTGCTTCCACTTGCTCCACGATGGCGTTGGTATCGCCTGCTTCTGCTATGGCTTCTGACACGATGACCGCCATATCGTCTTCAGAGAGGTGTTCAGCGGCTTGATCATCATTGGCAGATTCGGAATCCTCTACCGGCAGATCAATACTTCGCCCTTCCACAGGCTCTTCCAGCTCTAACTCAGGATTTAGCTGGGCGATCTCTTTGATGTCGGCAAGGTTTGGCAATTCGTTAAGGTTCTTCAGATTAAAATAATCCAGGAACTCTCTCGTAGTGGAGTACAAAGCAGGCTTGCCTGGTACGTCTCTGTGGCCGACGACTCGGACCCAGTTTCGCTCAAGCAAGGTGCGGATGATATTAGTACTCACTGCAACGCCACGCACCTCTTCCACTTCACCGCGGGTGATGGGTTGCTTGTACGCAATCAGTGCCAATGTCTCTAACAAGGCCCGGGAGTAGCGTGGCGGCTTCTCTTCCCAAAGCCTGCCAACCCAGCTGCCGTAACGGCTTTTCACTTGAAAACGAAAACCACTGCCCACTTCTTTCAATTCGTAGGCTCTGCCTTCGCAGTCCTCACCAAGTTCCTGTAAGGCGGTTCGCAACTGGGCATTGTCGGGTCGACCCATAGGGTCAAATAAATTACCCAGCTCGCGCACACTCAGAGGCCGGCCAGCAGCGAGCAGAGACGCCTCAATAATTGCTTTAAGTTCAGAAATTTCCATTACGCAACCTTTGCACTGATATGAATCGGACCAAAGGCTTCGGATTGCACAATGTCGATCAACTTTTCTTTCAATAGCTCCATCATGGCGAGAAAGGTAACCACCACCCCCAGCCGACCCTCTTCGATCACAAATACGTCGGAGAAGCTAACAAATTGCTGATCACCTACTCGTTCAAGCAACAAGGTCATCTTCTCCCGGGTGGATAAAGGCTCTAACACAACATGGTGATGCTCATACATTTCGGCTCGACGCAGCACTTCCGCCATTGCCAGCATCAATTCCTTCATTTCAACATTCGGTTGCGGGCGTTCAACTTCGTATTCTGGGGCTTCTGCGCCAACCACCACAAAATCGCGACCTTCTCTGGGAAGCTGATCAATGTTCTCTGCTGCTTCCTTAAAGCGTTCATACTCTTGCAGACGCCGCACCAGTTCAGCGCGAGGATCTTCTTCTTCACCTTCTTCATTGGTGACCCTGGGGAGCAACAGTCTGGACTTGATTTGCGCGAGCATGGCTGCCATCACCAGGTACTCAGCCGCAAGCTCAAACTTCATCGCGTCCATCATCTCAACATACGCCATGTACTGGCTGGTAATCTCGAGCACATCCAGCTCTAAAATGTTCAGATTCTGACGTTTTATGAGATACAACAGCAGATCCAGAGGGCCTTCGAACGTTTCCAGAATAATCGCCAGCGCTTGCGGCGGGATATATAGATCAGGTGGAATCTCGGTGAGGGTCTCGCCATTCACGACCGCAAACGCCATTTCCTGCTGCACAGGCTGGCCGGAGTCAGAATCGGGTTGTTCAGGAAGGTTGCTAATGGCCGTTTCGCTCACTTTTTCACCAGGCAAGGGGCTGCTGGCGGCAATTATACTTGCTGCTCCGACCATAAGATATTGCCGGGCGGGCCGCAGCACAAAAAAATCATGAGGTTTTAGCCATTGAACACGGCAGTGTCGCCTTTGCCCTGACGAATCAAGCGCACTCCGTCCGCCTCAAAAGCCACCACTGTGGTTGGCTCCATTCCACAATAGCCGCCGTCAATCACCAGATCGACCTGATTCCCAATCGAATCACGGATTTCATAGGGATCTATCAGCGGCTCATCGTCACCGGGCATAATTAGGGTTACGCTCATCAAGGGCTCGGCTAATTCGGCGAGCAGTGCTTGCGCCACCGCATTGTCCGGCACTCTCAATCCTATGGTTTTTCGTTTGGCATGCATCAAACGCCTAGGCACCTCTCTGGTGGCCGGCAGTACAAAGGTGTATGCGCCTGGCGTCAAATACTTGAGCGTTCGAAATACGCTGTTCTCCACTTTGGCATAGACCGCCAGCTCAGACAAATCCCTAACCATAAGCGTAAAGTTATGGTGTTTGTCCAGCTGTCGTAGTGCGCGAATCCGCGCCAATGCCGATTTATCACCTATGTGGCAACCTAAGGCATAGGCTGAATCCGTCGGATAGGCGATAACACCACCCTCACGAATAATATCGGTGGCCGTGCGAATTAGCCTGTCCTGCGGATTGTCAGGATGGATCTGCAGAAACTGGCTCATTTCTCTATGTCCCAGCCTTCCCAGACGGCCTTGCATCCATCTGGCAAGTCAGCAAGCTTGCCCAAAGCCTGCCAGGGCGCCTCATCGGAGTGAAAATCGCTGCCAATACTGCAGCGCGCATCAAGCTTTTGCGCAAGTTTCGCCAATTGCTTGCGTTGCTCGGCATTTTGCCCGCTGCCAATAACTTCAAACCCAGCCCCGCCACACTCCTTCATCGCCTGTAGCAAGGCGTGCAGCTTGCTACCCGTCAGTCGGTAATGCAATGGATGTGCAAGTACGGCATCGCCTCCAGAAGCGTTTATTGTGTTTACCGCATCCTCTATAGATGGCCAAGGTATTGCTACTGCTGCTGACTTGCCGTTACCAAGATATTGCTTGAAAGCCCGCTGCCGATTTGAGACTTTCCCCAACGCAACCAGTGCTTCGGCTATTTGTGGGCGCCCAATCCGAGCAAGCTTGGACGACCGGTTCACGCCAACTGCTTCACGAATACCACTGACACCTAATTTTTCCAAGCGTACTAAAATGGCCTCGTTTCGCTCAGCCCGCAAACTTTGTTGATTCTCTACAAAGCGCTGGAAACCGGCATCCTCAACCTGCATATTCAAGCCAACCACGTGCACTGGTAAATTAACCCAGCGACAACTAAATTCCACGCCCGTGACCAGAATCGGAGTGTTTGGGTTTGATTCGGCGTAGCGCTGCGCATCGAGTACACCATCAACAGTGTCATGGTCGGTGATGGCCATAACATCAATGCCGCTCTGCTGCGCCCTGTCCAGCAGGGCGATGGGCGACAAACTGCCGTCGGATGCAGTAGTGTGTAAATGTAAGTCGAATTTCACGCGCTTTAATCTGGCATAGTACGCTACACTTTCCGCAGCTAGAGAGAGGTGAAAGGCGGGGTGAAAACCTTACAACCATGATCTTCTCGGATGCGGGTCGCGGCGCATTATAGCGGCACAAGCTCCGAACTGTTCACCTAGCCAATGAATTAATATCACACAGGCCGATTCGAAACCATGAAGCAGTTCGCCGAACTCTTACCTATTGTTCTTTTCTTCTTGAGCTACCAGATGGACGGCCAGACCATCGGCCTGGCCGGGTTTGAGTACACGTTTGATGGCATTTATTCGGCTACGGCCATTCTGATTGCAGCCACCGCACTGCAATTGATTCTCACCCGATTATTAACCGGGCATATAGAAAAGCGGCTTTGGATTCTGTTTGCCGCTGTGGCCGTTTTTGGCTCGGCAACCTTGTTCTTTCGCAGCGAAGCGTTTATTCAATGGAAGCCAACTGTATTCAATTGGGTTTTAGCCGCGCTGTTCATTGGCGCTCCGCTACTTGGCAAGAAAACCCTGCTTGAGCGCGGACTGGGTGACCAGATCGCACTGCCAGCCCAAGTATGGTCACGACTAAACGTGTTGTGGACAGCCAATTTCCTTGTCGTCGGCGCTCTTAATATTTTTGTTGCTTACCAGTTTAGCGAGGCAACATGGGTAAGCTACAAGCTCTATAGCGCAATTGGTTTCACTCTAGTGTTAACCATTATTACCGCCGTGCTCATCGCTCCCCACATAAATGAATCAGACGATAACGACGCGGGCGAGCAAAGTTCATAGCCAGTATTTTTGGTATTTTTCCAGCCCACGCTTCGGTCCTCGTGTGCACAATTTGACAGCCTTCATTCCAGCTTTACATTAAAGTACTAAGCAACTTGGGCTATTTTGGCCCCAGGTATTATTTTGCGCCTTTGAAACAAGGAATATCTCGATGAAGCATTTAGTATTGAGTACGCTGGTAACGTGCGCTCTGCTTCAATTTAGCAGTCTGGC
>JBCCIP010000059.1:0-33171 GCA_039111475.1 Pseudomonadota bacterium
CGTTGTCATGGCGATAACTCTCTGTCTCTGATCGATTTGATTATAGCAATTAACACGGTTGTGCACGCAGACAGGTCAGGACTAGAGGTCGCAGATTAGGTATGCTTGCGGGGTTCTTGTTATTCTTAATGCATCGAGCCAACCGCTACTCGTCAGTCTACTAGCACTAAATGTTCACTGGCGTTTGCATCGTTTAGTGCCGCCAGCATTTTTTTCGCATCTATCATAATAAGGCCGCTTGCAGAGCGGCCATTCACTGATGCTTTGAAGTAATCTCTCTTCTTTGGGTTCTTCTTTACAAAGCCCTTTTCAACCAAATTGCGGGCAACCGCCTCGGTCTTTTTATCGATAGCGGCGGCGAAGTCGCTTAGTGCTACCGTTTCTATCAGAAAAAGATTACCCTCAGCATCGAGGTGAGCAAACGAATCGACGTTATTGACGGTGATCGACCGATCACTAAGCCCATCATTTAGCCACGCAGCGTATTGATGCGCCATGGATGTTTTTCTGCCCAGATCATCTTCCTTCTTTATGGCGCTGTCACTGTCTGTCTCTTGCTCGTCGCTCGCTTCACCGTCGTCAAAACTAGGCAGTAGATAGCGGTACTGCGCATTGTCGGTGCGCGTAAAATACCGCGCGATCACGGCGCGTATCTCCGACGTTTTCGCGTCTGAAAAATACGCACAAATGTCGTTGAATACGACGGGAGTCTGCCGCAAACATGAGAACGCAAAGTCACCCAACTTCTGCTGGAGAAGGTCAGGCGCGTAAGCGCGTTGATGGAGGTTACCAGCCTTCGCGCAGTCACGCTCTGCTATGATTTCGACTAACACGCACGCAACCAATGCCAACGTGAAACGGTTCTTAATGCGGTCGGAGTCCTCTATGTCCAGCGATTTACCTAAGCGAAAACCGCCCCTGGCCACCATCACACCGCTGGTGAGGCGCAGTATGTGGTCCTTCTCCGCGTCGTCTCTTGAATTGTTAATCACATCAGTGAGAATCGGTAGGTAGCAGGCATCGAATTCATCGCGACTCAACTCGGTGTTACGCCAAATTCGCTTAATGGCGGAATGGTTCCGTATGTCCTTCGGATTATCATTGTCCGCTGCTTGCTTATTAGTATTGCGCTTCCTGAAAATCATGAAGCCTCCTGGTTCAGTACCTCGTGCGAATCGATGCCCTCAATGCTTTGTTTGACCCGCAGAGGTGATTTGATCTTGATCAAGGTCACGTCGCTCACACCCTGGCCAGTGACTAACAAATTGCCATAATTCAACAGCGTCCCGACGATACCCTGTCGCAGCGTTACCGTCTCGATCGATGTAATTTTCATCTCCTCGGTATTGCGCGTGACGATGCCGGTTTTCTTGATGACTCGCTTATTGGTCGCGCCCATCTCGGTTTTCTTAATGGCAAGCCACCGAACAAAAGCCTTCAACAAGATAAACCCACAGATACAATACACTCCGAGCTGCAGGCTTTGAGGGTCAATGGCTTGTTCCGTAAAACGTAGCTGGCCACTCTTTAGAACGAGTAACGGCAGCGCGGCCAGTACAACAAGCCAGGCGATAGACAGCTTGTTCACCCAGTGAAGGCTGTACGTGCCAATAACATGCTCCCCATTAGATAAGGAAGATTCGATGAAGGTCATTGACGCTTTCCTCAAAATAGATGCTAACAACTGTATGCAGAATGGATATTATTGTATATATTATACGATATTGTCAAAAGAAAGGTTTCTATTAATGGCCCAATATGCCGACACATTAACGCTGCCGGTGCGCATGCCACGTACTCTTTACGACAACATCATTAGCGCAGCGGATCAGGGTGCCATTTCCAGGAACAAGGAAGTGGTTCAACGATTAGAGCGATCGTATAAACGCGATGCGATTCTTGCTGAAATGCTGCTCGAAGGCCTTGGTGTTGGAAAATATCAGCGCATCACGAGTACTACGGCGGAAAACGACATTCGCCGCCTATTTCTGTTCCTGGAAAACATCCCTGTCGATCGAATCTACCTGGCGGCACGCAAAGACATTGCCTTTGGCGCGGTCATGGTCATACTAATTCAATCCGGTCCGTTGACGCTCTACATGGATCATGGGCAGTTCAATTCGAGCACTGATGACGGGCACGAATTACTCATGGATCTTTTCTCAAACATAGAGCGGCTGGGGCTGACTTCCTCGATCAGCATTGCAGAGGACTATGTGCCAGACACTCGAGATATGGACGCATTCGAAGCGATCGACTGCTACCTATCACAAATCCCTTTCCGCAAACGCGGCAACATCAAGAAGTTGTTGTCGATGCTACGGAAGTAACGCGGCTCGCCGCACCATTAGGAGTAATATCATGCCTTCAATCAATAAACACATTATCGTGGGTAATATCGGACAGACACCGGAAGCGGCTAGTACAAAGGGTGGTAAATCCGTTGCTAATTTCAGCGTTGCCACAACGGCCACCTGGAAAGACAAAGAGACCGGCGAAAAAAACGAGCGAACAGAGTGGCACGACGTTGTTGCGTTCGGCAAGCTCGCAGATATATGCCTTGAATACGCCGACAAGGGTCGACAGGTCTACGTGGAAGGTGAGAGCCGAACCGAATCGTGGGAAAATGACGGCACGACTCAATACCGTACTAAGTTATACGCTAACGAAGTGCAGGTGCTTGGCGCTAATCCCAGTAGCGCGTAGAGCGTAGTACGGTGAGGCATGCGCCATTCACAGCTCCCGGACTGCGAAAAAAGACATGCAGGAAGAGAGCGGGCGCAATGGAGGAAATGACGGTTTAAAGTATCCTCACTTTACTGTTATAGGGTTTCATCAGGCTCATGGTATTCGCCTACTCTCTCGCCAGGCTCAAAGTAGCCTATATAGAACGTCGTTACTTGCTCACAAGATCAGAGCGCGTATTTTATCTGGCTCTCAGCAAGGCGTATTGGGATGAATACGTAGTATTCTCAAAGGTACGTATCGCAGACGTGCTGACTCCGCCAACGATGAGCAACAAAAAGAAGTGGTGGCGACTGTTTACTCAGATATCTTCGAAGCACGTTGACTTTGTACTATGTGCTTTCAACGATCAGACCATCGTATGTTGGATTGCACTTGATCCCAGATCACACTGGGGCGCGGAGCGGCGAAAAAGGAAGGCATTCGTGAACAAAGCGTTCGATGTTGCAGCGTTGCCACGACTGCGTGTTGCGACCTTGTCTCATTACGGAACAGACGAGTTACTCTCGCTGAAACGGTCTCGTGTCTGAAGGGCCGCCGATCGAGGTGCTGGAAAAACTTGTGTGGTGGGCGACACCACCCTTGCCTGGGCAGACGGATGATGAGATCGAATGGGGGTATTTGGTGTTGAAAAGCGATCATTCATTCGAATTTATCCGCACTCGTCCGAGCCCGGATGAAATTGCAAATCGTACTCATTGTTTTATCTCAACAAGGTGAAATGCCCAACAAGGACACCGATTTTACAATCTATGGTCGAGAGTGGACACCTGCCGCTGGAGCCGGTGTTGCTGTCTTCGCTGTTCGCTTGGTGCAATTCTTAGACATGAAAAGGGCTGCACTGCAATCAATCTTTTTTTGGAACTACCATGAAAAACAAAATTGGAATTGCCCTGGTCGTTATAGGTTTAGGGCACACCACAATCGGGTTTCTCCGGTTCCTGGATGTGTTTGGAGCCATGTTTTCTGAGGGGCTCGTTTCTACTGGAGATGGTGAAGTGCGAGGGTGGGCGTTCTGGTTTATATACACCGGCGTATTCATGATCGCCTTGGGTATTACCGTACGCGCCATAGAAATGCTGGGCGCAGCAGTACCAAAGCTTCTAGGTTGGGTTTTGTTGGTCAGCTCAGTGTCTGGTGTGGTGGTATTCCCAGTCTCTGGATTCTGGCTCATTTTTGCCGTTTCATTGCTTATCCTATTGGGCGGAAAACAACCACCTAAAGATCAGGTGACCAGAGTAGCCGAGCGTGAAGGTAACGAGGTCTGAAGTCCAGTGGTAAGAAAATGTGCGCTTAGCGCTAACAACTCAGTCCCTATCTACCTAACCAGGCTAGAAACATGTAGACCTGACATGCTGAGTTGTACCATGAGTACTAGTTTGTTAACTTGGCCTCGCCAGAGGCTACGCATTGGTAGATGAGGGAGTTGATTGTCATAGGGCCAACACTGCCAGGAACGGGAGTTATAGCTCTTGCTCGCTCTGGAGGGCATAAAAGCTCTTTGCAGGCCGACAAGACAATCAAAGTGGCTCGCAATCGGCCATGAGCGATCACTCCGACCAGGCGCGATTTCATGTAACAAGACCCGTCGCTACTCATGCCACTCACGCCCATGGCCTTGCTGACGAAGCGTGTTAAGCCACGTTTTCAGGAAGGTATTCAACTGGCGCTTGTAGGTTATGTTAGCGAGTCCCTCCGATGGATACACTTCTTGATAAAGTGGCGGTATTGCCTGCTGGAATGTCAGCGCCTCCGCCTTTTCCAATTCGGGATAGACAATGAACGTCATTTCAGGATCACTGCAGAGATCGCCGTTCTGTTCAAAATAGTGGGCCATTGAGTAGACTTGGCCCGGATGGTTGGTAACGGTGGTGTCTAGGTGTGGCAAACGTTCCACGACCAAATCGATAAAACCGCCCGATACGCTGCGCCGGCAGCCTACCGCTGCTTCATCGTAAATTCCCAGTGCCTTTAATCGCCTATAGTTTGTGTTGAATGTGTTCATATCTACCTCAGTTTCTAAAGTATTGGTGAAGGCCCCCATCGTTAGGGGCCAAGCTGTTGTCAGTAAATGTTGTCTTCGGCCTGCAAACGGCCCAAAAGTCGCTCGGCATCCGCTACCGCATTGGCCGTAGCTTTACGTACCCACGCGCCTTGATACCGCGACCACTTGAACGCCGAACGCTTTAGCAGGGCCCTTACACTCTCCGATGGCTTACCCCCTGAGAATTCAACACACACTCGTCCGTTGTCGATACCCATCGAAAAATCATCATTTTCAAACTGTATCGGTGTGCTCTGTCTCAATCGCTGCAGTTGTGCGATGCGTCGCCGTGTACGTCGAATCTCCGCGTTATTGTTCGACAAGGAATACGAGGCAAAGCCGATGCCGCGAACAGAGTCTGACTTGAGTATCGCGATGGCTTGTGTTTTTGATAGCAGGTTAGCGTTGACGATTTCCGCCACCTTATCGTCGCTGGATAGGTTTTTTTGTCGGGCGATCTTGTTAACGGCTTTCATAGTCTCCTGAGATTCCACCAGACCGGCCAGCTTGCGCGTTAGCTTTTCGATTGCGTCGGGATCGTTTGAGGCTATACCAGCGTCCCCTACCGAAGAGGCTTTTTGCTGGTAGTGATCCGCTTTACTGTCCAACTCGAACGCTTTACCAAACGTGGTGTGTATTTTGTCCCGATAACGCCTGTCTCGCTGTTCGCTGTGATGTCCTACAAGGATGGGTTGGCCAAACGGAATGACACTTGCCATATCCTTCGCCCGGTTATACGTAGTCTGTGACTCCGCTCGTGCTTTCTCGGCGCGTTGCAACATTCGGTCTTTGCGTGCCCCCTGTTGTTCTTGGTAGTCGGTCGAGACGAAGGGGGAAGGCTCGCTAGTGGTATCCCGCTCTGTTGCTTCGCGCTTATTACCTGGTGTTGGCGGTGTGGGGTCCGTGCCTTCCGCCAGAGCGGCTTTAACCATCTTAATAATAGCGGTGCAGCGCGCCAGATCATCAGAGGTAGCCCGTGGGCATTGCATTGCTTCCAGTTCGATCAAAGCCCGCTGGGCTATGTTACGCCACAGGGTTTTTTCATTGTCGCCAACGCACGCATGGCGATCAACATTGAAAACACGTTCTAGGTACCGAACCTGATCCCTAAATTCGCCCACACTCACTTTGTCAGGCGTTTTACGCTCTTGGCCCGCTGGCACTGTCTCCGACGCGAGGACTGCACTCGCCTGTGATTCGTCGATACTCCCGACGAGTTTCACTTGGTGTTCGTTAAATAAGGAGCACACCGGAAACAACTGGTATTCCCTGCCTTCCTCCTGCTCACCACCGTCGGTCTCACCCTCAGCCGTTTTGGCTTTTCTCGGAGAACCCCAGATATCAAACGATTTTGAGCCCTTAATGATTGTGTGGCCCGCGGATTTCCATTGCGCAAATGTTCGAAAATCGGTACATCCGCTCGCCTTCTTATACGCTGCCATTAGAAACTCATTAACGGTTAAGTCGTCCCCTCCTTGAGCGACGTGTAATGCGATGGCTATTTTCGCCTCGCAACTGGCAGCCACCAACGCCGCCCGTTTTACATTGCGCATGGTTTTCTGTGAGGCACTTAGTGTGCGTTTCTTTCTTCTCTTCAAACCCTGCTCTTGAGGAGTTTCGCCCCGCAGGGATGTGGTTTCTTTGTGTTGGCTGTGGTTTTTCGTGTGAGTGATGTTCATAGTCGTCGCCCCTGGGTTAATCCATGCTCTCTCGTCGCTTCGTGTTCATCAGCGTGAGTGTTAGTCCCCGATTCAATAGCCTCACCGGAAGCCGCAGCTAAGGGAGTGAGCGAAGCGAGAGAATCTGAACGGATGAGGAAGGGCCGAAGGCGTACCGTTGAATCGGGGATTGACGCGAGCATGAATCACGAAGGTAAAGCGGCGAGAGGGTATGGCCCAGTGACTGCGACGATAGCTCACGTATGGCAGCCTAATCAGCGCAATAGATGGCCAATGTCACATTGGCTACAAGTGTTGAGTGACCAACTATCTACGTATTCTTCGGATTGATAATTGGAAGATCAAAAAAAGTCGTCATACAACTGGGCATCAACGCTGAAGACGCAAAAAGAAGCGTTTAACGCACGCGGATTATTTGTATCCCACTCCAAAGTGAGAATCTGGCATGAGTCGACGAGCTCCCTCTGAGGTTGCAGAAGCGTTCTCGAATCTACCCAGGGGGAATGCCGCGACGAGTGGGAATCGTTGAACAATCGCGGTAACCAGAACAAGCAATAAGGGGTGGCTTTTGGTTGAAGGGTATGTCGTATTGAGACCTCTATGAGGACATTGTCTTTTTGTTTGATGACGGTAACCAGTGAAGAAGAATTTCTACTTCGCAGGCGCGCTGAGTCCTGGGTAACCATTTAACGTAATCGCCCAATATACGCAGTTGTGTATAATTTATGTGCAGTTATTCTAACATCTTCGACTAGCTGCATTTGCCTAAAGCCGCCATTCAAGGTCGATTCGATCGATTGCAGTAATCGGGCAGAACCAGTAATCGACGATGGTTTGCCCGTTTGCTTCAAAGTGTGCTTTGCGGATGTCAAGACGGTTCGGCCCTTTTCTCCTGGTGGTGGCCTTAGCTACTTAACACTACGATGCAGATGGCCAATGTCGCTAGTGACGCCATAGTGCGCAGGGTGTTCCAGCGCGTCCATTGCTTTAGATAAAGCGCCCAGATTCGCGCTGCGTCCTCGTCATCGCCATTCACCTTCGCGAGCGTATTATTTAGGGGCACGTTGCCGGCGACAGTGACAATGAACATTCCTAGCACGTAGATCAACCCACTAGCAATCACTCCGTTGGCAGTGGGTTCACCCCACTGCCAGAGGCCCGCAATGATCATCGCTAAACCAATAAATGTCGAGCCAAAAAACAGCGGCATGAACCAAGATTTCAAGATCACAGTATTTATGGCATTCATTGCGGCAATGGCACATGCGGTGTCCAGAGTCGTGAAGGAGCGCATGATGAAACCGGAGAAAGCGGCATAGATGCCCGCCATCAATCCGGCGCAGAGCGCCATGGTCCAGGCCAACAAAACAAGCACTAAATCTTCCATCAACACGGCTACAATCGTCATACACCCTCCGACAAATATTCAAACCAATCCAGTTCTGGACCTTGCGGCACAATTCGCGACGGGTTCAGCGCCTTGATTGAATAGTACCCCGCTTTGATATGGTCTACGCGCGTGTTTTTCGCAAACGCATCGATTTGCAACAGGCGTTCTAGATAAGCCGTAAGTGCTGGATAATCAGTAATCGATTTGATGTTGGTTTTGAATAACCCGTGATAGGCAAGGTCGAAACGAACCAAGGTTACGAACAAACGAATATCACTTTCCGTCAGGTGACCGCCAACGGCGTAATCACTTTCTTGGAAGTGTTGCTCTAATTGATCTAAACGTTCAAACAAAGAGTTCATCGCTTCGTCATACGCGGACTGACTTGAAGCGAACCCTGCGCGGTAAACTCCGTTGTTTACGCTATCGTAAATGCTGTCGTTAAAGGCATCGATGTCTTGTTGCAGGTCAAGCGGATAGAGGTTGACCGTTGTGTTATGAATGGGCCGTAAATCATCATTCAATATTCGCAAGATCTCCGAAGACTCGTTGTTAATGATCCGGCCGTTACTGACGTCCCAGAGTACCGGTACTGTTGCGCGGCCTGTGTAGCGCTTATCCGTCATAGTGTAAAGCTGATGAGCAAACGCAACACCTTCGATCCCACTTTGCGTAGCGCCTGAAAACGAACCGAACTGCCAACCAAAGTCATCAAGTTGAGGATCAACAACTTTTACATCGATCACTTGTTCTAAGCCAAGTAACGATCGAGCGATTAGCGTGCGAGTGGCCCACGGACAAATGTACGCTACGTACAAACGAAGACCTCGATCAAACGCTGCCTGAGCATTGGATATTCGATGTGTAAATGCGCTGCTTTGGCGAATAAAGCGGCCCGCGCTGTCTTTTTTCTGGACGGGATCCCATTTGCTTTTCCACTGACCGTTGACCAACATCTTGTCACCTCCTTTTGTTAAAGACCTCTTGGCGGCTAGCCATGAGGTCTGTTTCAGACAATCAGACGGCTTGTGCCGAATAATCATGCGCTCGGTTTATTTCCCTACGGTCAAAAATAGCGCCCAATGCGTTGTCGATTGATAAACTCCCACCACCTTGAATAGTCAATGCCAGCGTGGCTGCGAACAGGCTGAGTGCAAACTCATAGCCGTTATTGCTGGCAAACAAACCGTGGTTAATATGTACGCTAAATATGGCCACCAACATCGTAAAAGCGCTGACCGCCGCGGCAGGTCGTGTCAACAAACCGAAGATCAATGCCAGTCCACCGTAGAACTCAGCGCTACCCGCCAACTGTGCCATCAGGTATCCAGGTTCTAAACCGATGCTTGCCATCCATTGGCCTGTGCCTGCCAGGCCATAACCACCAAGCCAGCCAAACAATTTTTGTGAGCCGTGAGCGGCCAGTATGATGCCAACTGGTACACGCAAGACGAGAGATCCTAAGCCAGCATTTGATTCCAATATCTTTTTCAAGGGTAATGTGTTCATTGTTGGTACCTTTTTCGTTAGTTAGATAGATAGGTAAGTGAGTGAATTACGCAGCAGCCTGCCAAAGGCCTGAGCGCGCAACGTCTTCGGCGTAGTCGGCAAAGTCTTTAGGCGCTCGGCCCAGAGCTCGCTGCACACCATCCGTAAGGTAGGCGTTGCGTCCATCCAGCACTGTTGAAAAAAGATAGTCGAGCATCCACGTGACTTCCTGAGGCGCGCCAGACGCGGCCACACCTTTTACGAATGCATCGTGTGGTACCGGCGTATATTTGATCTTTCGACCGGTGGCTTTCGAGAGTTCATTCGCGATATCAGTCAAGCTCAGCATTCGCGGGCCTGTCACTTCATACAGCTCGCCGGCGTGATCTGGCTCGGTGAGCGCAGCAACCACGACGTCCGCAATGTCATCGACATCGACAAAGGGCTCCGGCGTTGACACATCGGGTAATGTAATTTGTCCGGCCTGCACCATGTCGACAAACGCGCCTTCCGAAAAGTTCTGGTTGAACCAGCTGGCGCGCACAATAGTCCAGTCAATGCCGCTGGACTGAATAATCGCCTCGCAGGCCTGGGCCTCCTCTTCTCCACGCCCCGACAGCAGCACCAGGCGATTTACTTCGGCCGCCTTTGCGCGTCGAGCAAGTTCGCTGATGGCGTCGGTGGCACCAGGCATCGCAAGATCGGGTGCATAGTTGATGTAAATCCTGGTGACGCCCTCTAGACAATCATCCCAAGTCGCCGAGTTGTTCCAGTCGAAAGAAGGTGAAGCGGAACGCGAACCTAACCGCACCGGTACACCTTGGTTCTCTAGGGAAGAAGCAATGCGGCGGCCAGTCTTACCAGTGGCTCCAAGCACGAGGACAAGTTCATTGCTTTGGATTGTGTTCGTTGGTGTGTTCATGTGAATTCTCCTAGTCATTGTTAGACAATTGGACTGCGTTAAAAATAGATATGGCCCTTCACTCGCCAGTGACCTTCGATTTTCCAGCGGGTGTATCGAACAGCCAGCCAGAGGCCAGGTGCGTCAGTAATGGCATGACTACGTAGGTCATCAGCACCACAATCCCTGCTACCGCTGCACTGACCGTCAATAGGCGTGGGCCATGCAGCACCGACGCTAGCGCCGGTGGTACGAAATAGACAGGCGCAAGCAAACCTGCAAACGTCAACATCGCCAGCTTGTGCCGTCTTGGTTGCAAGCATGGTTGAGTAGATTTCGCATTATTGATGTGCATTGGATTCTCCTATGTTGTCAGATCGATGGTGTGTCAAAGGAATCGAATATCAAGTTCGGGCGATCTACGCGGTTGCACTCGCGCGAACTTGACCGACTAGAACTGACCAATCCATACCAAGCGCTGTGTAAACCTGTTCCGCCTTGGGCGATGCGTTGTCACCAAGAATTTCAATCATCAGGCTGGCGGCGTCTGCCGTAACGACACCACTTTGTATCAACCTGACCAGGCCAGTTTCCCGCTTGGTGCTGTCGAATGTTCCACAGGCATCCACGGCAACGTAAGCGTCAAAGCCTTCTCGTACTGCGCGCATTGCCGGAAACGCCGCGCAGACTTCTAAGGAAAGACCGGCAAAGATCAGCTTTTTACGCCCGGTCGATCGGACCGCGGCTTCCACACGCGGGTCGTCCCAGGCATTGACCGTTGTGCGATCAATGAAGCTCTGGCCAGGAAGCGCAGCTTGCAATTCCGGAATAGCCGGGCCCCAAAGCGTTTCCGAGGACGTGGTAGTCGTCACGATAGGTAGGCCGAGGGCGCTCGCCGCTTTGGCCAAGCCCACTATATTGTGCTTAAGCTCCGCGATTGAGTAGTCGCGTATGCCGGTCATAAGGCCGACTTGATTGTCTACGAAAACGACTGCAGTGTTGTCAGCACTCAGCGGTTCCGGATTGTGTATATATTCGTTCATAACTATCTCCTTTCTATCAGTTAGTTGCTTTCAATAATTGCCAGCGAGACTGCCTAACTCGCCGGCTTCATAGGCCGCCTTGATATCGGCGATCTGTTCTTCTGTGCCCATAACAAACGGACCATCCTGGACATATGTCTCTGCGATCCGCGCGCCGTCGAACAACACAAAGTGAACAGGCTCACTGGATCGATTAGTGATATTGATTTCTTCACTACGGCTGGTTTTTGCTGCGACGGCCTGACCCAGTGGGAGATGCCTGGTGTTTTCAGCAACGGCAACCTCCAAGACCCCCTTCATGGATTGAACCCATATCCCCCGATTGCCAATGGAGCCATGCTGGAAGCTGCCGCCTGGTTGGATCGATCCAACTAATATGTTCATTTGAGTTGATGGAGAGACTGC
The DNA here is from genome assembly GCA_039111475.1 of Pseudomonadota bacterium. Lineage (GTDB taxonomy): Bacteria > Pseudomonadota > Gammaproteobacteria > Pseudomonadales > JAUIET01 > JAUIET01. The sequence continues at coordinate 11,696 of JBCCIP010000059.1, forward strand.
GCCTCGAACGCCATTCGACTCACCCAATGCGACCTTCACACTGCAGTCCACAGTGTTAATAACAGGCATCTCTTCTGATCGGACAAGGAGTGAACTGGGCTCTGCGAACCGGTCGATTTGGGGGACATTGACGAATACCTGCAATCCGTGAGTGCGCGCATTTACCCGAGGGGATTCATCATGAACGGCTCCGCGTCCGGCGCTCAGCCAATACAAGTCTCCTGGCCGCAGATCGAAATCATTGCCCAATGAATCTTGATTATGGAAAAGGCCCTCACTGTCTTCAAGCAATAGCGACACTGCAGACATCCCTGCGTGGGGGTGTGCGCCGAAGGTGGGTTGCGTCATAACGTAGTGATCAACCATCACCAGCGGATCCATCGCTTCGCCTATGTCTTGGGCTCGAAAACTGCAGGCATCGAAACCTGGTCCAATGCTGAGGTTGTTGCCAGTGAGCGGCTCTGATACCAATGCGACTTCACCCGGTGTGACGTCCTGGTGATGCCCAATTGCTGTAGTGATTGCGTTCATTTGTTGTCCTCGTCCCGTTTACGTTAAGGTGTGCAAAGCATATATACGGAACAATTTGTTTGAAAATAGCCAATAATAGAACTTATAATCCTGTAAATAGAACAATATAGGCTATAGTCATGACTGCCATCGACTTAAACGACTACTTCTATTTTGTGCATGTTGTTGAGAAGGGTGGATTCACTGGAGCGTCCAATTCCCTTGGCATCCCAAAGTCGCGGCTGAGCAGGCACATCGCTCAGCTTGAGGCGCGCTTGGACGCAATCCTTATCCAGCGAACAACTCGCCAATCTAAGCTCACCGAGCTTGGCGACGTTTTCTACCAACGAGCGCGCGCCGTAGTCGACCAGGTAGAACTAGCTGAGGCTGAGTTGACGCGCAAGAAAAATACGCTCCAAGGGGACGTTACGCTGAGCTGTTCGGTGGGCGTTGCGCAATTTGCGCTGAAGGAGCTTATTGCTCGCTTTATGACGGACAATCCTCTGGTCTCGGTGTTGCAGCAAGTGACTAACCAGAACATTGACCTCATTGCCGCAGGCGTTGATATGTCGATCCGCGGCCACACAGGGCCGCTTCCTGATTCCAATGTAATCCAACGACCTCTAGCTGTGGTGGAGTGGAATTTGTTTACATCGCAAAGCTACTTGGCCAACGAAAAACCGATCGAAGCACCTACCGATCTCTCAATCCATCAAACACTCGCGCTCGGATGGCAATCACCCGGTGACCGTTGGCGGCTAGAGCACACAACGGGAACGAAGGAAATTATTCAAATTACACCGCGCTTGAAAAGTGAAGATATGAGCACCTTAAAAAAAGCCGCGAGTGAAGGCCTGGGCATCGTCGCTCTACCCGCGTATACATGCCGCGATGAGTTGGCATCGGGTGAGCTCATCAAAATACTGCCAGAGTGGCACGCAGGTCGAGCGAATCTCAGCCTTATAATGGCGCGGAGAAGCGGATTTTCTGCGCCGGTCGAAGCGCTTAAAGAATTTATCCGAGCAGAGCTCTCAGGCGCTGTCGCATTAGAATAATGCCACCGGTCCACCCAGCAGATGACTTACGAATGAGAGTGTTGGAAGGACTCTAAAGACTCAATGAATATCTGAAAACAATCGGTCGCTGTAAATTTCAGTCAGTGTGTCTTCTAGCGCCAACTTTCCTATCGACTTATGCCGCGGGTTCACGACCACACAGTGTTCTAACCCACCGGGCACAGCAGCGCTCGGCACACTTAGAGCGACGCGAGATGTTGAGTTGAGCCAATCATCTCCCATCTGCTGAGTCGAGCGAGGGTAGGGGTATTGCTTCCAATCCGCTGGAAGTGCCTCAACAGCCCATTTATTTATTTTCAGGGTATCGGGCAGTGAATAGATGCCGAGGCGATAGTTTTTTGGCAACAAGCGAGGGGAGGGCAAGTACTGGGCCATTTCGAGCATGGCTAGTGATGCCGTTGACGCAAAGTACATGACGGGCGTTCCTGGGAAGTTCCAGCGCGCGCCATCCTGGTAACTCGCGCCCAGACCCGAGAAGTCTTCTAAATACCGCTCCGGACAAATCCGGAATAAGAACATCAGATGAACTCGCCGTACTCAATCTTCCTTAAGGTGGCCTGCACCAAGTCACGCCCTTCGAAGGTATCACAAAGGTCGAGTGGAACCAGGCCGCCCAGCGCCGGAATCGGGCTTTCGACCCACCTGGACGCAATGTCTCTATCTCCGAACACGCTGATGGCTTTAGAAAACACCCTCAAAGTGTCCAATATGCCTTCTGAATGATAGGGATTGAGTGCTTTGCGTCCATAGAATCGACTCAGGTTCCCCGATGTCGTCTCAAGCAAACGAACGAATAGTTCCCGATAACCTAGCGATTGAACGGCCTGCTTAACGACAGTTCCTGACACGCCTTTTCTAGTCAATTTAATGAATTTCTGGTGATCAGAGAATACCTGCACTGGTACTCTCACGCCTTTGATCGGCGCATACTCCGCGTGCTCGTCCATACAGGTTCTCCCAATTGGTCAGCCATAAGTATACATCAATACGATGAATATGCTTCCTCTTTTAGAGGACATCAAATAGAGGTAATATTCAGATCACTTAGAGGTAATCAATCTGATTATAGATACACATCAATTTGATGTCTGAAATCGAACTGCACATAATATTTTTTATGTTAAATCGCTGGTTGGCGTATTGACGATTAACGAGGCGATTCCAACATCAAGGCGAGATTAGCTTACAGTTTCTGTTCGCGCCAAAAACTAACTCAGAAAATCTCTACGCCATAGCACTATTCCATACCGCTCGTTTGACAGTATTCGCGCAGAAATGCTTCGAGAGACCGCGATCCAATGCGGCGACAAAATTTCGCATCAAGGTAAGACGCTCCTTGAAATCTCTTAGGCCAAAACCTGGGGGAACTAATCCATCATGGACAATATCAGTCCTTAGATCGTTTAAAGAGGTGAGTATTAACTTTCCGTTTATTTTTCCTGTTTTCCCGAGCAAAACCCAAATATCATCTACACCCAACCTTCCAAAAAGTTGCGGTAGCTTCTTGGGAGAAGGGTACTTTTTCTTACTGAGAAATAGAGAAGGTGTTGCGTTACTAAGAATCTTGTAGCTGCTATTATTCCATGAACTAATTCCCTTACTCGTTTCCGCAACTCTTTTGATTATCTTCTTTTCATCATCATCGAAGAGAAAACGACGATAATCTTTCGACAAGTTTTCGCTGCAATGAACCAAGTATCCCAGCATTAGTTCAGGTAGCTTTTCTAGACTGGTGGGAGCGGCTTTTAATGTGTCCACACTGTCTTCCACCAATCGGCTTACAAAAACCTCTAGCTCAGAGAAAGCCAATACATAATACGCCGCGAGAAGGCGCGAACCACTACCTTGCGCCTGGGCATGAGAATAAAGCTGAGACAATTCTATCGAAATTTCATCTAGTTGAGACTCAAAGCCCTTTCGAGCTCTACTGCGCAGGTAACTCATAAGAAGGAGTTGAGCAGGCGTGATACTTTCCCTATTCTGCCTTGTAATGCAGCCTTATCACTTGTGGCCAAGGTCACGCTTCGAGCATAGGCCACATCGTTCTGAAGCTCTTTATAAGATTCTTGAATACTGTCAATCTCGAATTCAAGTGTCTCATATTTCGCAGCAGATAAGCTCGCGCAAGCTACCATTTGGGCATCAAACACGGCGGCGTTAAATCGGGTCTTTCCTGACTTCGCAAAGGAAAAACAATAGGGGCCAAAGATGTTCTTAGCTCTATCGTGGGCGACAGATATACTGTTGCTAAGCTTCTTAAGTTCATTCTTGCTTGGGTTTCTATTGGTTTCAGCAAAATTTGTAATGAACGTAGCCAACGGCTTTTCGTATTCCTTTATACCCTTGCTCAAAGCCCAGTATCGAATAACAAGCTCCTCAGCTTTCATGCGCTTGTCTTTTCGACCGCCAAAGTGTTGTTCGAGCTTAAGTTGCCTTGCAATACTTGCGGCTGTTTTCAGTAGTTCTCCGTAGTAGAGACCATGCCTTATTTCCTGGCGGGTAAGGGCTACGGCTCCTGAATTAAGACGTTCAAAAACGTCAAATTTTACTTGCGGGTGGGTTTCCTTAAGAATAACTGTACACCGAAGAACGCGATTGCTGATATGTCTTTGGAATCGTTTGTCCAGTTCAGAATATCTTAGCGAGGTTAGTTCTGGGTAGCTGGTAAGGCCAATCAATGCAAACTCGTCTGATACGAATCGATAAAGACTGCTGAGGCGCTGATTGCCGTCTATTACAGAAAAAGTCTCATCTTTCTCTTGGTTCAGGTAAATCACTGGAATTGGACATTGAATAATAAGCGACTCTATTAATCTCGAAGCTTGCCGGTCGCTCCAAACATAGCGTCTTTGAAATTTTGGTATTGTGACCTCATCCTCATCCATCATACGTACTAATGTTGATACGGAGAAATCGTATTGTTCGGTGCGCAACACACGTTTTTCCGGCGGGATGGACAGTATGGCCTCTTCAAATTCTTCATCATCTGAGGGAAAAAGCGCATCCGCTAGAGAAGCTTGATCTTTTTTTGGCTTCTTTCTTGTGGCCATAATATTTCCATTAGTTCAAAATGTAGGGTTTTGTCAGAGTACAGTCTTGGGCTCTAACAGAAGAGTTCTTATGCCACAGAAACTCAATGTAGACTCTGACATTGATTCTAAGTCCATATTTTCAACGCTAGTGCCGAGGTCCACATAAAAATTATTCTTGGCAAGGACTTCATAAATTTCTTTTCTTAAGTACCCCCAGTGCATGCTGTGACCTTTTTTATATGCAATCAAAATACTTGCGAGATTCCTGCCTAGCTCCGGAGAGGTTCGGATACCTACTGCTGACCTGGGATCTAGTCTGAATTAATACAATACATGCTAAATTAATAGTTCATGTGTAGCTAGCTACTAACTAATAGAAGCTCTCAGCACCTCAATTTGCTTTCTCAGCGGCCAGATCCGAATGTATATTCGGTAATTATCTACTTATTAGTCGATCGATCCGCAGTTTAGTTTACTGCGCCAAAAGCGCTGTTAATAGTTTTAAATAATTTTTCCGCACGTGCAAGCGTTCCAGCTGGCAAATGCTTTGGCTCAGTCCATTCGTCGAACTTCTGTAGCATTTTTCCCACAACTCGCCCCTTGTCCAAACCACTAAGACCATGCTTCGACTTTAGGACTGATTCTACTCTCTTAGTGATCATGTCCGATCCATCAACAGGCAATTCGTCCAATTTAATAGAGTAGCCATAAGCTTCGTTTACTAGATCCAAATAGAAGCTGTCTGGGAAAAGATCTTCAATTGCAGCATCTGTTTTCTTGATCCCAGCAGCAGCTCCAAGCATAAGTACTCTGAAACACTTTTCATCTTTCTCTGCTAACTTTGAGAGATAGAGTTCATCAATCTTTTTCTTTGCTTGATGTCCTGCTTCGTCGGTGTCCAGCAGCACTCCAGATTGCCATTGCTGGCCAATGGCAAATGCCGCGTACATTGGTGTCTTGGATGCTCCTTCTGATGCCCAAATATATATTGAATCACTTAAGTGCTGCCTCTCCGCCGAGCGCAGAAGCCCAGATATCTTATTCAGAATCAACGCTTCATCACCGCCCTCTACTACAAGTGTTTTACGATTTCCGAGCAAGCCAGACATACTACCCGTAAGGCCCAAGCTCATTTCGATAACGGCCATTGGGCCTTTCTGTTTGCTAACTACGCCTTCCCTAACTGTTGCGCTGCTACCTTCAAGATTCTCAACCATGCGGATTCTCTCTGGATAACCTAGGTCGACCATTGACGCTAAATGAGTTGTATAGAGAATTGTGTTTGATGTCTTTAAACGCTCGAATACCTTTAGTAAATCTCGCTGGGCCGTGTAATGCAGATGGATGCCCGGTTCTTCGAGTAGTAATGTGCAATTTGAAAATTGACCATCACTCGCGTGCGTGAATTTCCATGCGAAGGCCACATACCATCTAAAGCCAGTAGATCGGCGATTGAGCCGCACAGGCATTCCTACAACATCATCTTCCGCAAAGATATTGAGAGTCGTTGCATCAATCTCTATCTCAAAACGAACTTTTTTCTGTGTCCATAGCTTTTGAAACTGTTGAGACAAAAAAGACGACGCTGATCTCTTATCGAATGATCTTATTGTGCGGCCCTCTGGTGTAGACCCTTTCTCTATAAAATCATCTAATTCTACATTTGCGAGCTCAAGTACGGTGAGTATTGTCTGCTCATCTGCAGTTAGTTCGTCCCACGAGACTTGATTGCGTCTGCGTTGAAGGTCATTGAGCTCCATCTGCGACCCAGACATTTCGTAGTCACGTATGTACACAAATTTTGGCACATTTTGCTTCGCCCAAGCATTGACTTTGATCTGATCAAGTTGGTCAGATTGCTCTCCGCGCGGCCAAAAATGCGGTTCTACATAGTAGTAACCAGTGCCCTGTAGCGTGAAGGTGGAAGGCAATTCTTCTAAAGCTGGTTCTTCTTCACTATCCTCAGAAGCTTTTCGAGCGGCATCAAAGAGTGATTCTATTTCGTGTTCATCGAGCTCAAAGTTGGCTTGGCAGACTATGGCTTTTTCGTCCTTTTCGTCCCAGCGATCAACTGGCCAATCCTCGTCGATGTTATAAGTTGCATTGCCATCAAACGGGTTGATGCGATACAACGCCTCAAACAGATTGCTTTTTCCGGCCTCATTCTGACCAACAATGGCAGTAATATTATTGACTCTAATTGATCCAGAGTCATGAATGTTTCTAAAGTTCGTTACGCGAAACTGTGTGAATTTCATTTTCTTACGTCCAAAGAAAGATCTGACATCTTAGTGCTATATGTTTCTAACAAAAATACCACATCTAGGCCGAGAGTTTTCATTCATCGGATGCTATCCACTTCGATTAAACCAGTCGAATTGGATAGTTGGATCGCTATTTGTGAATAATCATAAGGATATTCAATTTGATATGTTCGATAATGGTAATTATCGAACTTATCAAACCAATATCGCTCAGAAAACACCCAACAATGACCGACACCAAACCCACACAAACCGACAAGTTCAGCGAGGAAATCGAGTCCCAAATAACACTGTCTGAACGACGTCGCCAAGCCGTCGTCGAACATCGTCGGGACTTTCAAGGCACTGATCAGCCGCCGTCGCCCAGCAGCATGGTGCACGCCAAGGACTCGCACGTCGACATCATGTATCGCTACCGGGATCGATTACTCACCGCGGTGCGCGACACCATCGACTCTGATTTGTTTATCCGATTGGACGAACGCACTCAGGTGCGACTCGGCAGTGTCGCACCCAACACCGAGCGTGCACAGTACGCCGACCTGTGCGGCTATGTCGATTACTGTATCCGCGAACAACTGACGCCGCTCCCAGTCACCGAACACGGTCTCGACGCCTACTTAGGCCATCGCATGGCCGCAGGTCTCAAACGCAGTTCATTGGACCGATGCGTGGCGAGCTTAGCGGCCTGGCACAAAGTACTGGAACTGGATGACCCTCGTGCGTCATTCACCATCCAGGCCCGCATTGACAAGCTCCGTCACTACAGCACATCCCGACCGCAACAGAAAGAAGGACTGCGCGCCGAACACCTCCAACAAGCCATCTCCGTACACGATCCGGCGGTCCCTCGCGATGCGGCGGACATCGCCCTGCTCTTCACCGCCTTTGAAACGCTGTGCCGGCGCAGCGAATTGTCCGCGCTGACCTGGGCGGATTTGTCGAGTGAGCCGAGTGATGAATCCGGGTTGCTGTTTATTGCCGATGCCAAGACGGACAAAGATAAAGAGGGGGATTTTCAGTACGTGTCGGCGGTGACGATGCAATTACTGCGGTATTGGCAACGCGTGTGCGGTCAACAACAAGGCGCCATCTTTAGAGGCATTTACAGCGATGGCCGCTTAGGTGCCAAACTCAGCCCGATGGGCATCGCGCGAGCGTTCAAACGCATCGCACGCAAAATCGATATCGATCCGAGCGTGATCGCCGGGCATTCCACTCGCGTTGGTGCCGCACAGGAAATGGTGGAGCAAGACATCGATGCGGCCAAAATCATGTTGGCGGGTCGTTGGAGCAGTCTCAAAATGGTGACGCACTACGCCAAACGCATCAACGCCAAGAAAGGAGGCATGGCGGAACTGACACAACAGCTAGGTTGGCAGCCGGATAATTTATTGGAGGATTTCTCGAATAGTGATTAAGAGGTCTATCTTCCTTTAACAAGGCCTAGTGGGCACGAAGCTGCAAAAAGTGCCATTTAGTGCTTGCTAAGTGGCTAGCTTGAACGGAATTCGTTTCTCCATATCCAATTCGAATCGACCATAAGGATTAATATGTGAGTAAATGAGTGGTGTCAGCGCCCTCAGGTCCTCCGACTGCATGATATCGGCCCATTTTGGCTCAGCGAGCACGTCTTGAATCATCAAAGTGTTCACGTACACCATACTCAGTTGCAGTAAATGCAAGGCAAGGACGGACAGCTCCTGATCCTCCAGTCTGTTGGCTGCAATTTCGCCGCTCTTGCCGTAAAAGATGAAGGAGTTGGCACTGTTCCAATTTTCAACGACGTTAAGGCCATCATTAATTTCACGTCGCAACGACTCCGATCGAAGATAGCGGCATAGGAATATAGTTTTTACGGCCTTCCCCAATTCGTGTAGGGCTTGATACGTTGGATGCGAAGCATTCGCGCGATCAAATCGTCGTAATATGGATTCAGCATCCGAACTACCGAGCTGAAGAGCCGTGGTGTATTTCGCCATCTCATGGTATTGCTGGTGAATAAGATCCCATTTTATGGGCCTCACCAGTATTGGGGTGAGATTCCCATAATTTGAGGCTGATCGTGGCTCAGGCAGATACAGTTTCTGTGAGGCTATTGCTTTGAGACGTGGCAGTAAATCAAATCCCAACAAGTAGCAGAATGCGAATCCGACTTCGCTTTGCCCATGCGAGTCAACGAAGTGCTGCTGGACATCAACATCGGTGCAGTGGCGCAGAACGCCTTCGATCATGGCTGCGACTTCTGAAGATGAACAGCGCTTTAACTGCGAGTAAATGCACAGTGATCTCTGTGCGACGTGCCAATAGATCATGACTCCGCGGCCACCATAGCGTATGTGCCATTCCGTCATCAGGTTTTGATCCCACGCACCGAACTTTTTCGAGTCGGACGCACATGATGAGGTTCCTTCGCCCCATACATCAGGGCTCCGGGCTTCTAGTGTCGCATTGACGATGAGCGCAATCGCTGCCCGTAGCGCATCTTTGGTAATGTACCGGCGACGTATGTGCCTGAGATCCTCAAAACTGGTCTGGAAGTCACCGCTCACCACTCGTTTCAGCCCTGTGTTGGTGCCTAGACCATAAAGGCAGAGCAACAATCGCCTTTGCAATGTATTGGGGTCCAATGCCTCGCGGCTGGCACTTGTTTTAAACACGTTGGTGAAACCAATTCTGAGATCAACTTCCTTCAGCACATCGATTAGGTTTGTCGTTGGCCATCTTGTGATCATCGAGGATTTCATTCGCACAAGGTTTTGAGGCTCAGGCAATGGATCAAATGGGGTGAGCGATATTGGATGGCGACGACTTGCTAGCAATCGAACCTTATTGTTTGAAGGCATAGATTGGTCGAGTTCCTTCAGAGCCGTTTCCATGGATTTTTTCAGTCGATCGATAAAGTCCGCTGATTCGTTGGGAAGTGAAAGCTGTTGGAGATAATGCTCTCTTCGATGGTCGAAGTCCTGAGGTAAGTCTTCGTCAGGATTGCGGTAGCGATAGGCTCCATCAACCCAGACCGCCTTGCAGCGCAGACCTTCGCGCAGAGATTGTAGAATGCAGATTTCGTAGCTGATCCGATTGACGCGTAACCGGCCCTTCGGATCTGATTCGACTATGATGTCGCGCCACTTTTTGGGAACCAATTCAATAATACTAATTCCATCCGCTTCCACGATAAATTGTCGGTGAGACGCTCTATTTGCATGTAGCCATGACAAGGCTTGAACAACTCGCTGGTATTTAGGGTTGCTCGTTTTGAAATGCAAGGTATCGAGAATTAGCGGCATGAGTTGCCGATAATGATGTGCAAACGAAGATCTAATCACCGTGTGGACGCGTTCTTCGAACGTCGGTCCGGTGGCATCGGCTTCCTTCACTAGATCTTTGAGTGTTCGCTCATTCGCGATTGGGTAGATAACCGTTCGGACAGTATCATCCGGATGAGCAAGAGCTTCTTCCGCCAGGCGGAACAAGATAGTTGTCTTCCCACGAACGCGGCGAAAGTCATCGAGCAAAACTTTTTCCACTTTCCTCTCCGCTCGAATTGATATGCGGTGAATCAATGCGAGGAGCAGTTCCACCAGATCATCCGTCACTTTGCGTGAAGTCAGGCTGCAGAATATAGCTAACAGAGAATAGCGAACGGATGGCGGGTGACGACGAACCTCCCAGATCGACTCAACTGCAATTCGTTGACGATACTGCTCTTGCAGGTTGGGTTGAACTTGATTGAGTACATCGTCTGGGATCGCCAGGTGGTTGAGCGTGTTCAATCGCTCCACTGTACTTCGCAGACTATCAAGGCTTATTCTTCCTGGGTCGCTTTTGAGTTCGTTGAATCCCAGATCTGCCTCAGAATCCAGCAATGCGTTTAGCTGAGCAATGCATTCCTTGGGCAGCGCCACATGAATACTTTCAAACAGTGATTGTTCGTATTGTCGGATCGCAGAACGAATCAGCCGATTCAGTCGTTTTCTGCTGTGGAGCACTAAACCCTTTCCGTGCAGTCTGTCCTCACCAATCTCCATCAATTGCTCGACATGCTGGGTGTTCGGGAAGTGGTGTTGCTCTAACCAGGCCGACAGCATCTTGAGATCATCGTTGTTTGCCCGCCGCAACCCCAAGTGTGCAAGTATCTCTCCCCGATGCCGCTTTGCCGAGCGTCCAAGCCAGTCATGGGTAGACAGCGCGTTGTTACTCACCTGTAGTTGATCGGCGATGTAATGAATGATGGTGTCTGGTATATCAGCGGTACGGCGCGGGAAGCGATGCTCCAGCTGATACATCTTGAGAGTCACTGCCATTGCCAGCCTGTTGGTCGCTGAGCGACTTTTTATGAGGCGCCTATCATTTGCCGTTAGAGACCAATGCAGTTCCAGTTCTTCGTGGGTCCAGAGTCGTTTCATGATTGTCTCACTTGTATTTCTTAGGGGGTTTATTACTCATAGAATATGAGACGGGTTATGATAAACTCTTCAGCTTACATAGGCCCAGCCAAGTAGCTGTCTCACAAACGAACGTTTATGAAACAACCAAGAAAGCGAAGCGGTGGATTATTAATTGGCTACATGCGCGTCTCAAAAGCAGACGGCTCTCAAACGCTTGACCTGCAGATTGATGCACTCAAAAAGGCTGGCGTTCGTAAGAATCGTCTCTACGAAGACAAGGCCTCTGGCAAAAGTGATGACAGACCCGGGCTGACGGCATGCCTGAAAGCGTTACGGCCGGGCGATGTCTTGGTCGTGTGGAAATTAGATCGCTTGGGCAGGAACCTAAAACACCTGGTGAATACGGTGCAGGAGCTCAGTGACGAAGGAATCGGGCTAAAAGTTCTCACCGGTCAGGGCGCTAATATTGATACAACGACGGCGAGCGGCAAGCTTGTATTTGGAATCTTTGCCGCACTGGCCGAATTCGAACGAGAGCTGATTCGAGAGCGTACTCACGCCGGATTGCAAGCTGCCCGCAGTCGGGGACGAAAAGGTGGCAGGCGCTTTGCAATGACCAAGTCCCAAGTACGTCTAGCCCAGGCGTCCATGAGCAAGAAAGACACACACGTAGGCGATCTATGCCGCGAGCTCGGTGTCGCTAGAGCAACATTGTATCGGTACGTTGGTCCGGATGGATCATTACGTGAACATGGTAAAAAAATACTTTCTGCTTGATTAAACACGGCTAGCAATCTTTCAAACGAAACCCATATTACGAGCTTTCAATCAACAATCCACTTACGATCATAGCCATCAATTGGCTTCTACAAGATTGGCATGCACCGTTTTGAGTAATTTATAGAACTGGGTCGATTCTTTCTTCGTCATCCCCTGCATTGCGGTCTCGCTGATACCTTCCACCAAACCTTTCAGCGTTTTCAGCATGGGCTGAATTTTTTCTGTTAGGCACACTACTTTCGCTCGACGGTCGTTGCTAGCCTCTCGTCGCTCGATCCATTTAGCGGCCTCAAGGCGCTCAATGACTTTACCGAGGGGAGGTTTCGCCATCATCAACTTGTCGGCTATCGCCGTCTGAGTTTGTTCGCCTTCCATATACAGCAGGTAAAGCACCTGCCACTGGCTTCGGGTCAAGCCCATGTCTTTGACCTGTCGATTGAACGACCTGCCCACCATCAAGCTGATTTCGTGCATCAGGGTGCTTACCTGCTGCTGCTGAGTTAAGCCTTCTTCACCAGGCCTTTTGTTCGTTGGCAAGTTAATTATCCTATGCGCTTATTGTTAGGTTCTTGGAGCAGCCAATGTCTGAATAATAGCGCGTATTATAGCCGTCTGCAGCCACTCACTAGACCTTAAGCATCACTCGGCGCAGGTCTTTGATGGGCAGCGTTGGCTTTCTGATCTCGCTTTATATTCAACAGGACTTCAACATATTATTCAGCCCGTCGACTGAACACTAAGACGACGCCCACTGAATGGCAACTTCTAAAGTAACCATCATCAGGCAATTAACTTTGAGTCACTAGCGAAAGGTGAATACTCAGGTCGTTATCGACTACCTTTTCTCCCGTTGCGAGTGCCTCCCAGCCTTTACTTGGCGACCATCATAATCTTGCCTTTCCTTCGCTTAACGCATGTTACTTCTCTGTTTCTGTCTCCTACCTCTAAATCAACCTTATAGCCTGAGTTGCCGCCACCTCTAAATTTCTTGGTTTTTGAAATGACTTTTGCTATGCCATATCTCTTTTCAGCTTCCGCTAGGCACGCATCGACGGCGGCCTGTTTGGCTTCTTCGTTTTTGGCCATACTGAGTGTTGATAGAGGAACCAAGATAATAGCGACTAGAATGGGCAAAGTTTTCATGTGGATTATCTCCTGAGTTTTCGTAAACGCTAATCAAAACGTTTGTGCCACTGTCTCGAAATCTGACAATTACCCATCATTCTGATTGGCACTGGAGTTCGCTTATATTGACAATATAATGATTACAGTTAATATAACGAACAGTTACTAGTTTAAACACTTGGCAAGAACGCTGTCAATTCTTGTCTTCGTTCAATGACAATCGGACACGGCCTATGCGGCACTGCAAACAGCTCATTACCGCTATAGCGATGGTCCTTTTCGTCACAGGCTGCAGTGAAGAGGGTGACGCCAGTGATCCAGCGTCTGCACAGGAGAGGTCCACTGAATGGCAACGTCTTAAGTAACCATCATCAGGCAATCAACGTTGAGACACTAGTGAGATGTAAAGTTGGAGGTCATCATCGACCACTACTTCTCAGGTCGCTAATGCCTCCCAGCCCTTACTTGGCAGTTATCATGATCTTGCCACCCCTTAGGGTAACGCATTTTACTTCTTTGTTTTTCCCTCCAACCTCTAACTTAACCTGATAACTTGATTTGCCGCCGCTGTATTTTTTGGGCTTTGAAATGGCCTTTGCTGAGCCATATCTCTTTTCAGCTTCGACGAGGCACGCATCGACGGCGGCTTGTTTAGCTTCTTCGTTTTTGGCCATACTGAGTGTTGATAGAGGAACCAAGATAATTGCGACTAGAATGGGCAAAGTTTTCATGTGGATTATCTCCTGAGTTTTCGTAAATGCTGATCAAAATGTTTGTGCACTGTCTTGAAACGAGACGCTTGCCCAACGTTTTGATTGGCACTGAAGTTCGCTTACATTGGCAATATAGTAATTGCAGTTAATATAACGAACAGTTACTAGTTTATACGCTTATAAAGAACTCTGTCAATTCTTCCTCACTTCGTCCGCAATATCCTGCTCCCACTGAGACGCATCAGGAACGACTGAAGATTGGTCACTCGGGCCGCCCAGAGCTGAGGGATACTTCTCCTGGAAAACTGCGGTCATCTCTTCAAGTGGTACATCAAGATATTCTCCTCGATCGTGCAAATACTGCATATGCCGATTCCCCGCGTTGTCGAATTCATGGTACAAGCTGTCTTCTTTCCCATTGAATTCGAGAGGCTTAAGCCCAAACTTCTCGCACAATTCAATGTTAAAGGCCGGCGTCGCTTTGACCCAGTTCCCATCAAGAAACAGCGATGTGTAGCCGTGGTAATAGAAGACATCGGTTCCCATCGCGGCGCGCAGTCGTTCGGTCGATAGATGGTTGCGGACATCCGCAAAACCCAGGCGAGCGGGAATGCCGGCGTAACGACACAATGCGGCGAGCAGTATCGATTTAGACACGCACCAGCCCTCTCCCAATTTCAAGGTATTACTGGCAGCCAACATGGCCGGGGCCAGGTCAATCCCATAAGGGTTATAGCGAATATCATCTCGCACCCAGTAGTAAAGTCGTAGTGCGTTCTCGACCGGACTGGCGTCGAGATCGAGTAAGCCGTCGGCGCACAGCTGGATGGCCGGATGAGAACTGTCCACCGTCAGGCTGGGCTCCAGGAATTTCCTTATTTCAGCAGAGTACATCATGATATTTCCGGTAAAACGTCGGCATCGACAGTCATCGGCAGCTTTACCCAGCCGCTGAGAATCGGCACCGGGATTCGCTTGCCGCGCTCAAAATCAAGCCGCACATACGGAAGCAGATCAACCAACCATTCGAAGGCGATTTTCGCCTCTAGCCGAGCTAGAGCGGATCCCATGCAAAAGTGAATGCCCTTGCCCAGCGCCAGATGATCCTTGTTCTTGCGGTGTAAATCAAAGCCCTCAGGGTCCGCATAGTTGTCTGCATCAAGGTTGCCAGATGAAAATAGTAACCACAGTGAATCACCCTGCTTGATGTGTTTTCCCCTAAACTCAACATCCTTCGTGGCCGTGCGAAACAGACCCATTACTGGGCCGTCGAAGCGCAGCATCTCTTCGACAAAGTCGGGTATCAATGTTCTATCGCTCTGCAGCTTCGCCAGCACAGCGGGGTGATTCAGCAGAAACATCACGCCATTGCTGATCAGGTTGGTAGTGGTTTCATTGCCCGCCAACCACAGCAGCTTGCTCAAACCGAGAATTTCATCATCGCGCAGACTCTCGCTTTCTTCCGAGGCTTGAATCATCGCGCTGATGAGCGTGTCTTGTTCCGGGTTCTTGCGTGCCTCCTCAATGATCTCGCTCAAGCCCTCGGTCATCTCCCTCCTCGAACCAAGCTGTTGTTTCATGGAGTAGCCTGCGCCGACACCAATCGCCATCGTATCTGACCACATACGCAGACGATGACGTTCCCGCAGCGGGACACCCATCATCTGGGCGATAACATAAACCGGTAACGGGCTCGCAAAATCATCCACCAGGTCCAGATCTTCACCACGACGAACTTTTTGATGGATTTCACCCATCAAGTCCTTGGCAATTTCCACCACCCTAGGCTCCATTTCGGCAATACGTTTAGGTGTAAATGCCTTTGCGAACAGTGATCGAATCCTGGTGTGTTCCGGCGGGTCCGTCTGAATCATAGGCAGAAAACCTATTCCTCCATTTTCAGCTACGGCCCCACCGTCTTCATTCTCCACCAGCCCTCCAGCCGGACCAGACGCGGATGAGAATGTATGTGGGTCCTTCAGCATCTCCAGAATATCCGCATGTTTTGATATGACCCAAAATCCGAATTCCTCGGCATAGTAAACGGGTTCCGTCTCGCGAAGTTTCTTCCAATAGGGCTGTGGTTGTAGTGCGTAGTCTGGAGATAAAAACGGAAACTGTTCACTCATGCGATGCTCCTCTCAACCCATTCGGGTGTTCTAGCCATTGCTATGCCACAATGCGTGCAGCGTCGCTCATCATTTATCCACGCCAGCAGCAGCTGTGAGGCCTTTGTTTCGATTAACGGTATCGCTTTGTATTGACAATATAATGATTACAGTTAATATAACGAACAGTTACTAGTTTAAGCACTTACCAAGAACGCTGTCAATTCTTGTCTTCGTTCAATGACAATCGGACACCGCCTATGCGGCACTGCAAACAGCTCATTACCGCGATAGCGATGGTCCTTTTCATTACAGCGTGTAGTGAAGAGGGTAACTCCAGTGATCTAGCGTCTGCACAGGAGACGTCCAGTTCTCTGCCAGTGACCACGGTACTCCTGGAACCGACCGAGCTTACGGAACCCATTTTCGTCACAGGCACCATCCTCCCACTTAGATCCACCGATATCGCTCCACTGGTGGGCGGTCTCATTGACGAATTCTACGTCCGCGTCGGTGATCGCGTTGAAAAGGGTGATCCGCTGTTTCGCATGCGCCAGAAGGATTTCGAAATCAATCTCTCAAGACTGGTCAACGCCAAGCGGCTGGCGGACGCCGAGTTTACCGATGCCAAACGCGACTTGGAAAACGCCGTCGAACTCAGAAAAAAGAAAGCATTTTCTGCCGAGCAACTTGATGACCGGCAAACACGGGTAGACGTGACAGACGCGAGGCGAGGTATTGCGCGAGCCAATCTCGCAGAAGCCCAAAAGGAATTGGATGACTCGACCACTCTCGCCCCTTATCGGGGCGTAATTACCCGCAGAGGTATCGATGAAGGTACTTATATTCCATCGATTATGCGCTCGGAGAGAGCGGTCCTGCAGATTCAGCAAATCGATATCATGGTGGCCTTATTGTTCGTACCCGAAGTCCATTTACAATCCATCGAGTTGGGCACGCCCGGCAGAGTTCACATCCCGAGCATGAATCAAACGTACGAATCTAAAGTGGAGTTGATCAATGACCGCATTGATACAAAGACACGCACCATAGACGTGCGCTTAGGTGTCCCGAACGCTGACTACCAAATCAAACCTGGTTTGTTTATTGAAGTAGAACTCATTCCAAAACCACGCACGGGAATATTGTTGCCTCCCGATTCAAGCAAAGGGCTGGGCAGCACTCGTTATCTATTCGTGGTGGAGAACGGCATGGCTGCTCAACGCGAGGTAAAAGTACGTGAATTGAGCGACGGCAGTCTCGAAGTACTGAGCGACATAGCACCTGACACCAGAATCATCGTGGGTAAGAGTATTCACCTGGTCTCTGATGGAGCGCCTGTGACTTTTTCAGACCAATCCGATTCAGACCAGCCAGATTCAGATCAGTCCGATGTGGATAGCTGACCTTTGTATACGCCGCCCGGTGCTCGCCATCATGATGGTCGGGGCACTTATGGGGCTCGGTTTAATCTCCATGAACAGGATCAGTATTGATCTGTTTCCCAATGTCGAAGTGCCTATCGTAACAGTAGAAACAGTTCTTGATGGCGCCTCTCCTGGCACCATGGAGACCGAAGTCACCGACCGCTTGGAAGAGGAATTCATTTCCATCGCCGGTGTTAAAAGCCTGCGTTCCGTAAGTGCAGATGGTTTTTCACAAATTATTATCGAGTTCGAAATGGCGGAGGACGCCAATTTCAAAGCACAAGAAGTGCGGGATAAAATCAGCCAGATCATGCCGGACCTGCCGGTTTCCGTGACGCAACCGGTGGTGACTATGTTGGATTCGGAATCCGAGCCGATCATTGCGGTCATTGTTTCCGGTCCCAGACCGGTTGGAGAGCTTACTGCTTTTGCCAAGGATGTGATCAAGGAGAGACTCCAGCGAATATCGGGTGTCGGCGGGGTTAAGTTGGTTGGTGGCCGCGAGCGCGAGGTGCGCATTTGGCTGAAAGCGCCCCAAATGAGAGGGTTCGGCATTACGACAAACGACGTAGTTTCAGCAATACAGCGGGAACATGCCGATATTCCAGGTGGCAGGTTGGATTCACGAGGTGGGCAGTCAGAGTTAATTATCAAAACGATGGGGGAAGTGACCACGCTGCGCGAAATGGGTGAGATCGTCATTGCCCGAAATGGCAAAGCGGCTGTGCGTCTGAAGGACGTCGCTGAAGTGGACGACGGCCTTGAGGATGAGCGCAGCTATTCCGAGCTGAACAACAAAGCCGGTGTGAGTTTGGAGATAAGAAAACAGTCCGGCACCAATACAGTCGAAGTTGCGCGCGCAATCAAAGAGGAACTGGCCAAACTCGCGATCGAAGTCCCTGCTGACATCGAGGTGACCGCAGTACGGGACAGTTCCCGTTTTATAGAATCGTCTGTACGTGATGTGTCTTACGATATTTTGCTGGGTATTGCCCTTGTTGTGATCGTTACCTTGTGTTTCCTGCTGAGTATCCGTGCGACTCTGATTGTCGCCACGGCCATTCCGACCGCGCTGATCGCCACTTTTTTTGCTTTCTACTTGCTCGATTTCTCTATTAACATGATGTCGCTGATTGCTATATCCCTGTGCGTAGGGCTGCTGGTTGATGATGCCATTGTTGTGCTGGAATCCATCCATCGTGAGGTTGAATCGGGCCAAGAGCTCAAAAAAGCGGCCTCTGTTGGTACTGCGAAAGTAGCTACAGCGGTTATTGCGGCAACGATGTCTGTTATGGCAGTTTTTTTGCCCATCGCGTTCACGACCGGGCTAATTGGTGTGTTCTTTTACCAGTATGGCATGACGGTTTCGGTAGCCGTGGCTCTTTCGCTGTTTATTTCGCTTACACTAACACCGATGTTAAGTTCCCGCTTGCTGAAAAAAAGCGCGGGGCATAACGGCCTTGCCGCGTATCTGGACCGCGCCTACGAGCGACTGGAGACTTCCTATGTGAAATGGGTTCGCGTATCACTGCAGTCGCGGTGGCTGGTGCTTTTACTGGCAAGTGGTGCGGTCGCGATCGGTGTTTTCTTTGCTGGAAAGATCCCGCTGGCGTTCACCTCCAATACTGACAGAAGTGAGTTTCTGGCGACCGTTGAACTTCCGCTTGGCACGGGCATAACATCCGCCAGGAGCGTTGCAACCAGGGTGAATAAAGCGGTGCAAGATCTGGAGCACATAAATCTGGTTTTCACGGTTATTGGTTCTGGCGCTCAAGCAAAGGCTAACGAAATATCTTTCTACTTCGGCTTGTCTCCCAAGCAGCAACGGACCACGAATCAAAGGGCTATCATGGATCGAGCCCGTAAGGCTCTTGTTGCAGCCGTACCCGAAGCCAAACATATTTCCATCGCCGAGGTGCCCTGGTTGTCTGGCAGCGGTTTGTTTGGCGCAGATGTTGCGTTGGCTTTAAGCGGCCCGGACCTGGAACAACTCAGAGTCTACGCAGACACGATAACCCGTGAGATGGCGGCCTCTGGCCTGTTCAAAGACACCAAATCCAGTTACGAACCCGGCAAGCCAGAGGTTCAAGTCTCCATCAAACGTGGCCGCGCGGCTGACTTGGGCATTTCCGTTCGCGATATCGCCGCTTCTGTCGGAGCGACCATGGGTGGAATTGACGTGGCGAGTTACGAGGAATTCGGTAACCGTTACGACATACGTCTTAGGTATGACGAGAGCTTTCGCGACCAGATCAGCAAGTTTGATCTGATTCAATTGCGCGCTGCTGATGGCGCCCTGATTGATTTTCGAAATGTCGCTGAAGTTGGCGTAACCAGCGGCCCAGCGCAGATTGATCGGTACAACCGGGCCAGGAAAATAGAGCTATCCGGAAACGCACCGCCTGGCTACCAGAGCGGTGACCTTATGGAAAAGATGGATGAAATCATAAAAGGTCTCGACATGGCGTCCGGATATGAAGCCACCTACTTGGGCAGCTCCGAGCAAATAAATGAAATTGCTGACGCCATGCTTTTTGCAGTTATGCTGTCGCTGGTGACTCTGTACATGATTCTGGCAAGCCAATTTAACAGCTTTACGCAGCCGATTGTTATCATGCTCACGGCGCCTCTATCTTTTGCCGGAGCATTCACCCTACTGGCGTTAACTAATTCCGCACTCTCTGTGACTACGCAGATCGCGCTGGTCGCGTTGATGGGGCTGGTCATGAAGAACGGTATTTTACTGGTAGATTATGCCAACCAGGCGGTAGAACGCGGTCTATCGGCCAAGGAAGCAATGCTAGAGGCTGCGAACTTACGACTGCGCCCAGTCCTAATGACGGCCTTCTCGACGATATTCGGAATGATTCCCATAGCATTAGCCACATCAGACGGCGCTGAGTTACGAACCTCTATGGGAATCATTGTCATTGGTGGCCTGATTTCTTCAACCTTTCTCACCCTGTTTGTTGTTCCAGCTGTGTACACCTTAATGGCCGATGGCAAGGTAATCTCAAGGCAACGGCTTGGAACAAAGAGGTAGCCGCTATGAACAGACAACAGTTAGATCAAATATACGAGTTGTTCAGCAACGGCGTAGGTGCCCACAGTGATATGTCGTTGCGGCTAATCAGCTCAGGCGAACGCCAGGTAGTACTGGAACTGCCTTTTCAGCAGAAGCACGCTACTGCTAGATCGAATGGCGTTCTACATTCAGGCGCTTTGGCGGCAGCAATCGACAGTGCCTGCGGTTTTGTTGTTCTACTCAGCCTTGATCAACCGCAAGCTATCGCCACCGTGAATCTCAGGATAGACCATATACATTCTGCACCTGTGGGTGAGGACGTACGTATACAGGCAGAGTGCTACCAGCAAGCTGGAGAGTTCGCCTATGTTAATGCGGTTGTCTGGAGTCTTGATGGGGAAAATATGCTGTGCAACGCGCTAGGTATCTTCAAGGTTGGCAGTCCGGGGCCAGACTTGGGGAAAAGTTTTTTGCGCTCGAAGATGTGATTTCAGAATGATCCAGCAACTCGAAAGATTCCTTGAAGAATCACCTTACGCGGCCAATTACGGCACACAGCTACTTAGTGGTGAGCCCGATGTTGAATGCATCACGCCTTGGGCAGACCATTTTACAGGTAACCCATTACTTCAAGCGTGGCACGGTGGGGTAGTGACTGGTGTGCTTGAACTTACGGGCGCACTGCAGGCCTTAAAGCTAACAGGCGACGAACTCTGCCCCTTGCTGTCGGCAAACATCAATTTTTTGCGGCCTACGCGGGGCAACCTGGACGTACATACTCGCGCTTGTTTTGTTCGCAACGGCAAGCAAATTCTAACCATTGATGTTGTTGCCTGGCAAAGCTCGCCAGAAGAGCCAACTGCGGGTGCCTCACTGACCTTTGCCAGGGAACCTTAGAGACTACCAGTTGAGCCATGCATATCTGTGAGGTGCTCCTCTCTCGAGCATCACGCGCTGCGCTATTTGCTACCCAATGATGTTACGCTTCTAGATGGCACTTTTTGCAGCTTCGTGCCCACTAGGCC
>JBCCIP010000060.1:0-31562 GCA_039111475.1 Pseudomonadota bacterium
AAGTTGCGCGACGCCAAAGTAGAGGCGTCTGGCATTATTGAGGCAGCCAACAAGCGTGCCAGCCAGATTGTTGACGAAGCGAAAGATCAGGCACGAGTTGAGGGCGACCGTATTAAGGAAGCGGCTCAAGCCGAGATAGAGCAGGAATACAACCGCGCACGTGAAGACTTGCGAGCCAAAGTGGCCACGCTTGCTGTTACGGGTGCCGAGAAAATTCTGCAGTCGTCGGTTGATCAAAGCGCGCATCAGCAAATGCTCGACAAGCTCGCAGCGGATTTGTAGGGAAGGCACATGGCTGAACTAGCAACACTGTCCCGCCCTTACGCGCGCGCTGCTTTTGATCAGGCTGTGACCAGCGATCAACTGCAAAGCTGGTCTGACGGCTTGCAGTTGCTCAGCGCTGTGTCGCAGATCAACAAGGTACAGGTGTTGTGCAGCTCACCGTCATTAACGGCAGAGCAGCAAGCCAGCGCGGTGATTTCCGTGTGTGGCGACGCCCTGGACGCAAAAATGCAAAACCTGGTGAAGCTGCTGGCCGAGAATGGTCGTTTGAGTTTGCTGCCAGAAGTAGCCAGTCAGTTTGAGCAGTTCAAAGCCAATCGTGAGCGCACAGTAGATGTTGAAATAACATCAGCGTTTGAGGTTGATTCGGCCTCTGAACAGCGCCTGAGTGATGCATTGCAAAAGAAACTGGACCGCAGTGTTAACGTGGTTAGCACGGTTGATAAAGAATTGCTGGGCGGCGTATTAATTCGTGCCGGCGATTTAGTAATCGACGACTCAGTACGCGGCAAGCTTGGAAAACTGGCGGAAGCCATGGGGTCTTAGGGTAAACCTACGGCTTAGTAACGAACACACCTAACGTTTAACGGTAGAGGATTTAAGAATGCAACAGCTGAATCCAGCAGAAATCAGCGAGATCATCAAACAACGTATTGATCAGCTTGATGTTGCTACGGAAGCACAGAACGAAGGCACCATTGTCAGCGTTTCCGACGGTATTATCCGCATCCACGGCCTGGCCGATGTGATGTATGGGGAAATGGTCGAGTTTGAAGGCGGCATTTACGGAATGGCGCTGAACCTGGAACGCGACTCAGTAGGCGCGGTTGTGCTGGGCGACTATAAAGAGCTGCGTGAAGGGCAAACTTGCCGCTGCACCGGCCGTATTCTGGAAGTACCGGTAGGCCCGGCTCTGGAAGGGCGCGTAGTTGACGCCTTGGGTAACCCGTTAGACGGCAAAGGCCCGGTCAACGCCGAAATGAACGACGCGGTGGAAAAAGTAGCCCCGGGTGTTATCGCCAGACAATCCGTTGACCAGCCAGTACAAATTGGTTTGAAAGCGATTGATGCCATGGTTCCCATCGGTCGTGGCCAGCGCGAACTGATCATTGGTGACCGCCAGATTGGTAAAACAGCCATCGCGATTGACGCCATCATCAACCAGAAAGGCACTGGCATTAAGTGTATTTACGTAGCGATTGGTCAGAAGCAATCATCGGTTGCGTCTATTGTGCGTAAGCTCGAAGAGCACGGTGCGATGGAACACACCACCATCGTTATGGCCGGTGCATCTGATCCAGCCTCTATGCAATACCTGGCACCGTTTTCCGGTTGCACCATGGGTGAGTACTACCGTGACCGCGGCGAAGACGCCTTGATTATTTACGATGATTTGACCAAGCAAGCCTGGGCGTATCGTCAGATTTCATTGTTGCTGCGTAGACCACCAGGCCGTGAAGCGTACCCTGGTGACGTTTTCTACTTGCATTCGCGTTTGCTGGAACGTGCCGCGCGCGTAAACGCTGACTACGTTGAGAAGTTCACTAACGGTGAAGTGAAAGGCAAAACCGGGTCACTAACAGCATTGCCTGTTATTGAAACGCAAGCCGGTGACGTATCTGCGTTCGTACCAACCAACGTAATTTCGATTACAGACGGCCAGATCTTCCTTGAATCTGATTTGTTTAACTCAGGCACACGCCCTGCTATTAACGCAGGTCTGTCAGTGTCTCGTGTGGGTGGTTCGGCGCAAACCAAAGCGGTTAAGAAGCTGGCCGGTGGTATTCGTACCGCACTGGCACAGTACAGGGAATTGGCGGCGTTCTCGCAGTTTGCCTCTGATCTTGATGAAGCCACCAAGGCCCAGCTGGACCACGGTGAGCGCGTAACCGAGCTTATGAAGCAGAAGCAGTACTCTCCTTTATCAGTAGGCGAAATGGCCGTGAGCCTGTATGCCGCTAACGAAGGTTACCTGAAAGAAGTTAGCGTTGATAAGATCGCTGACTTTGAAGGCGCGCTGCACTCGTACATGAACAGCACATACGGTGAGTTGATGAGTAACATCAATGACTCCGGTAACTACGACGACGACATTGCGGCCACCATGAAGGAAGCAATGGACAAGTTCGTATCGACTCAAACCTGGTAAGCAACAAGCACTCTAAAGTAGAGACAGCTTAACAGCGGAGAACAGAAAGAATGGCGGTTGGAAAAGAAATACGCACCAAAATCGCGAGTATTGGTAGTACGCAAAAAATTACCAGCGCGATGGAAATGGTGGCAGCAAGCAAAATGCGCAAAGCGCAGGACCGCATGCAGGCCGGTAAGCCGTATGCCCAGCACATTCGCTCAGTGGTTAGCCACATCGCTTTGTCTAATGCGGAATTCAAACACCCCTACCTGGACGAGCGTGACGTAAAACGCGTGGGTTACATCATCGTATCCAGCGACCGTGGTTTGTGTGGTGGCTTAAACATCAACACGTTTAAAGCTGCCATCCTGTCTATGCAGGAATGGGCGCAACAAGACGTGGAAGTGGACTTGGCGTTGATTGGTGGCAAAGCGCAAGGCTTTTTCAACAGCGTAGGTGGCAACGTAGT
Organism: Pseudomonadota bacterium; assembly: GCA_039111475.1. Lineage (GTDB taxonomy): Bacteria > Pseudomonadota > Gammaproteobacteria > Pseudomonadales > JAUIET01 > JAUIET01. The sequence goes on from JBCCIP010000060.1 coordinate 2,883, forward strand.
TGCCTCAACCCGTGACCTGGGTGACGCTCCGCAAGTCGCTGACCTGATTGGCGCTGTAAAAGTCATGTTAGATGCGTTTGACGAAGGCAAGCTAGACAAACTGTACCTGGTGAGCAACAAGTTTGTGAACACCATGACTCAGCAGCCAGAGGTAGAGCAGTTACTGCCTTTACCACCAGCTGACGACGAAGACATGAAAAAAGCGCATTGGGATTACATTTACGAGCCCGATGACGCCAATGAATTGCTGACTGACCTACTTGGCCGGTTTATCGAGAGCCAGGTATATCAAGGCGCGGTTGAAAACCTGGCCTGTGAGCAAGCAGCGCGAATGATTGCGATGAAGAATGCGACTGAAAACGCAGGCGACTTGATTGATGAGTTGCAGTTGATTTACAACAAAGCACGACAAACTGCGATTACGCAGGAATTGTCAGAGATTGTTAGTGGTGCGGCGGCGGTGAGCTGAGGTGCCTAGAATACGGGAGAGAACACATACCCTTTAAAACAAACACGCCGTGAACCCATCCATGGGGGCTCGTTGAAAAGGTCCCTCTTTTCAACGGTTTGTTTTAAAGGGTATGTATTCTCTCCCTAGACCGAGCGATCGGTTGGTACAGAATGAAGGAGATGTGGTAGTTGCGATGACAGACTGTCGAAAAGAGGGACCTTTTCGACAAGCCTACATGGATGTATTTACGGCGTGTCTGTCAGCGCAACTACCACAGCTCCGAGAACGAAACTGCCAATACCAGTTTCCAAAGAAGTTAAGTGTTAATGAAAGAGGACACAACAGATGAGTAGCGGACGTATCGTTCAAGTCATTGGTGCTGTTATCGACGTGGAATTTGACCGCGAAGCCGTACCCAATGTCTATGACGCCCTGAATGTTGACGGCAAAGAGCTGGTGCTGGAAGTTCAGCAGCAACTTGGCGACGGCATTGTGCGCACCATTGCCATGGGCTCAACCGAAGGCGTTAAGCGCGGCCTGGTGGTTGATAACACCGGTGCAGCCTTGTCAGTACCGGTAGGTATTGAAACCTTGGGTCGCATCATGGATGTGTTAGGTAACCCCATCGATGAAAAAGGCCCAATCGGCGAGCAAGAGCGCATGCCGATTCACCGTGAACCGCCAAGCTACGAAGAGCAAGCGGCCAGCGTTGAACTGCTGGAAACCGGCATTAAGGTTGTCGACCTGATTATGCCGATCGCCAAAGGCGGTAAGATTGGTCTGTTTGGTGGTGCGGGTGTTGGTAAAACCGTAACGCTGATGGAGTTGATCAACAACATCGCAACAGCACACTCCGGTCTGTCGGTATTTGCCGGTGTGGGTGAGCGAACTCGAGAAGGTAACGACTTCTACTATGAAATGCAGGAGTCTGGCGTTGTAAACGTTGAGGAGTTCTCCAAATCAAAAGTGGCCATGGTCTACGGCCAGATGAACGAGCCACCTGGAAACAGACTGCGTGTGGCACTGACCGGACTGACCATGGCGGAAAAATTCCGCGATGAAGGTCGTGACGTATTGTTGTTCGTCGACAATATTTACCGTTATACACTGGCAGGCACCGAGTGTTCCGCACTGCTGGGCCGTATGCCATCCGCGGTGGGTTACCAGCCAACGCTGGCTGAAGAAATGGGTGCGCTGCAAGAGCGAATCACTTCAACCAAGACCGGTTCTATCACCTCATTCCAGGCGGTATACGTACCCGCGGATGACTTGACTGACCCCTCGCCAGCCACCACCTTTGCTCACTTGGACGCCACCCTGGTACTGTCGCGTCAAATCGCCGAACTGGGTATTTACCCTGCGGTTGACCCACTGGACTCCACCTCTCGAATGCTGGACCCACTGGTAATTGGCCAAGAGCACTACGAAGTGGCACGCGGTGTGCAATCCGTACTGCAGCGTTATAAAGAACTAAAAGACATCATCGCCATTTTGGGTATGGACGAACTGTCTGAAGAAGACAAGCAAACGGTTGACCGCGCCAGGAAAATTCAACGCTTCCTGTCACAACCGTTCTTCGTGGCCGAAATCTTCACCGGCTCGCCTGGTAAGTACGTGACACTTAAAGACACGATCGCTGCATTTAAGGGCATTTTGGACGGAGAATACGACAACCTGCCAGAGCAAGCCTTCTACATGGTAGGCGGCATAGACGAAGCGGTTGAAAAAGCCGGCAGCATGTAAGCCAGCCAACAGGTAACGATTATGGCCATGACCGTACATTGCGACATCGTCAGCGCGGAAGAAGAAATTTTCTCCGGCCTGGTGGAAGTGCTTTCAGCCACCGGCATCAGCGGTGAGCTGGGGATATACCCCGGCCACGCGCCATTGCTGACACGCCTGAGCCCTGGTCCCATCCGTATTACCGTGCAAGGAGGCGAAGAGCGTATTTATTACGCCTCAGGCGGTTTTCTGGAAGTGCAGAGCCAAACGGTTTCCGTACTGGCAGACACAGCCATCCGAGCCGACGACGTAGACGAAGCCGCGGCTGAAGAAGCGCAGAAGCAGGCCGAGCAAGAGCTGGCGCAAAAAGCCTCTGATGTGGATTACAGCAAAGCGGCGGCCAGGTTGGCTGAGGCGGCGGCGCAGTTGAGGACTGTGCAGGAGTTGAGGAAGAAGGTTAAGTAACGGTTCGGTTATTGCGCAACTAATCGGGAGGGAGGCTTTGGTCTCCCTTTTTTGTGGGTGGGGTTTGGGGTTGCTGCTTAACCGAACGGGTAGGGCTGTGATAACTGGGGTATTTCAGTGTTATAAACGCCTCAAATAATTTACGTTATACGAACTTCCTCATGCCACTGCCCTAACTAACCCTGTTAGCAGCCGACAAAACAATGTTTGCGCAAATTACGGGGCCAGGTCGAACATTTCACGATTGTCTTGAGCAACCTAGGATTGCAGCCTGAATTTTTCGGGGTGATACAAACACATGTATGATGGCTGTCTAGCGGATATGTGAAACGCCCGCCCTAACCCACTAGTTCGTGACCCACTAGTTTGGTAGCATGTGGATCATGTATGCGCTGTGCGATCCGGCCTCAATACCCAAGTTGTTTTGATTTCAGGTTTTGTCATCGTCAATCAAAACCGTTAACCCTCTCTTTTTCAAGAGAGGGTGTCAGATGGGTTCTGAACTAATTCGCTTGTTATGGGCAACTCTCGCCCTCTTTCCAAGAAGTCACTTCGTATGGGGGAGAGTCCCATACTTTGTAGCACGTTTCCTTTGTCATTACTCCAACACAGTCACTTGAAGAACCGGCTTTTGCCCAACATGCACCTGTTGCTGCCGATGGGTTCGCCTCAAGTATCTCCTTGTCTAAAGCTTTCGCTTTTTCCTTCAGTTCTGCAATTTCGTTTTCGCTCAACATTTTCCTTCCTCCAATTAAGCAATTTTTATACGCTAACGACTTTATCTACCATAGAACTTGTCTTTAAAGTGAATTACCGTGCCTATAAACAACATGGTAATTGCAATTATTCCCCAAGGAAATTCTGCATCCGATGTAGCAAAATATTGAATTAGCGCATTTGCAATTACGATGGCTGAATTCGTTAAATAAATCCAAACGCCCCATGTTTTGAAAAATACGGACCCAACAGCGCCAATAGCACCGGCTATTGAAACACCCAAAGCTAAAAATACCCCTTTTTCAGCCAAAATCGTCGGGTTTTGTATGGAAATAACAAGCAGAGGAATAAGATTCGCCAGCCAGGCACCAGCCAAAATCACAAGAACAAAGCGAGCACTATTGTCAGATTTAGTCATTACTTGTTCGAATATTGCGTAATAGCTTATTTCTACCAACCGCCGAAATGGTATCACCTGCATGTCTAGAAGTGAAATTGGCGCCTCGACGGGGGCGACCAGGCCGCATATTGAGAAGGTGGGGCCGATCGAAAGGCGGAGTCAATACAGGACACCTGCATGGTCTAATGGCGCCAGACATTACAACCGACACACAAACAGCGCACATGCTAGCGGTCATGTGTACTGTAAGCCCTGGCGTTTCTAACTGAATATCCGCTCTCTCTTGTATTCACAAAGCCACATGGAGATAACAGAGTGGGCTAACTTGCTATTTAGCGCCGAAAATCAGAGCGGATAAATGCTACTGCGACAAACAAAGTTATTACTGTGTGATCATCACATAGTTTCTAGTGCTGTTGACTACCCGTTGCCGCTCGCCTGGTACGTCTATTATATGCAGTGATCCCGCGAGGGTCTTGCCAGTGAATGGCGGGCTTTGCCACACCCGTTGCCCATTCGTCGCACTGATGGCTACCAGGTGTTCTGTGACGAAATCTCGCTCGGTGGGCAGCTCCGTATTGGTCAATGCTAACACTATATTTGGAGAGGCGCTGCCGTATGCGCGCTCTGCAATGGCCGTCACTTGCCCATTGAGCACTTGCTGGAATACCACCTGCATTTGTTCATCGAGAACTATCAATTCCGACCGGTTGTCGAAATCCGATTCCGACTTCCCTAACACGATGATAACTTCGTCAATGGAATCGCCGTTAACGTCTTGCTGCACCACAAACCAGTCGTCATACTCATAGAATGGCAATAGAGTATTAAATGGGGTAGACGTGAGTATGCCGTTTTGTTGGTTAACGGCTGCAAAGTTAAACCCTCGTGTAAAGGCAGTGCCGTTGCCGCTGTAATCGTCGCTTGCCCTGAATACAAGGTGCAATCCTACGTTGCTGCCGGCGCGGCTGTCTAGCAATATCGGCTTGCCGCTGATCGGGGCGTTGTTTAGCAGCTCGCCATTTCTAAACAACCTATTGACAAACTGCGTTGAAAAAATAGTAAAGCTGTCATCAACTGGGGATGGTACACCGGTGCTGTAAGTCTGTGTGGTTGCAGCGGCCCCATCAACTTCCGTCTCAAACAGCGTTGTCATCGTTTGGCCATCGAACGCACTTACCCAAAACGTTTCCGCAGACGGAAAACCGCCCCGCACTTCGTGCAATATTATGTCCTTGAAACCGTCATCGTTTAGGTCGCGATTGAAGTCTCCGAACAAACGTGATAGTGAGGAAACGAATGTATCTGCAGGTTCTGCAAATGCGTTAGGCGCGCCCAGGTTGCTAAATTGTTCAGAGGCAAGGTCAAAGGTAAGCCGTTGAATTCGGCCATCAAAATCAGCGGCACCTGAGTCTGTGAAGTCTACGGTGGTAAAGAAAAGGGTATTGGAATCGATGTCGGGGGCCAGCAGCGACCCTCCTTGCAGGTTCTGGTATGATCTAGCCGCGTAGCTTGAGTTATCTGCGAACACCAATCCAGATCCATCAATCAGCTGCAGCGCCGGTGTTACCTGATTTTCGGGAATCAACAGTGCCTCTGGGCCGCCGTTGCCAGTGAAATCCCCGTACGCAAAACCTTGGGCCAGTGCGAAGGCTGTACTGTGCTCTAACTTTGTGTTGGCGGTGGCTTGGTTCGTGCTGTCGATGATAGCGCGTTGCGTATGGCTGCCAAAAACGAGCAACTCATCGCCCGGCGTGTCATCAATATTGCCTAACACGCGTACGCCATGATTATTGAACACGCTCCCCTCAAAGTCCGTCAGTGAGGGTAAGTTGATTCGGCCCAATTCGCTAAAGTCGGCTGGGTCAAAACGAATGAGTTGCGCTTGACTGCCTCCATCCACGCCGGGAGAACGCTGCACTATCTCGTGGCGACCGTCGCCATCAAGATCTGCGGCCACTATCGGGCTGGTATGAGACTGAAGTGCACTGGGTAGCGGCCTGACCGTGCCAGCCACAAAATCCCAAATTTGTGAGCTTCCAAGAAATTCCAGGTTCGAATCATCGTCGAGATTAGCTGCCGGGCTGCTATTCAGCGTATTGATGCTGCCTTCGAAGTTGCTGAGTGTGTATACAACTTCACCGCCCGGAATGCTGACCATTTGCACCGTCAGTTGGGTGCTTCGGTCTGCAAGCTCGTCATGGCTTATAACAAGCACTTCGCTTTGCCCGTCTAGATCAATATCAGCTATGGCCATACTGCCGTACGCTATGCTGCAGCGAATCAAACACTCGGGCAAAAAGGGCGTGAGGTCGACAGTGAACAGTGTCTCTCGCGTCAAAGCGTCCAGCACATGCAGCACGTCGTCAGCCGCAATGATAATTTCAGACCTCGCGTCTCCGGCAACATCTGCCAGCGTCACAAAAGGGCTGAACGCCTGATCATTAAAGTCCGGGTCTGCCGACAGAGCAATATTGTAAGTCCATAGATGCTGAATCTCGCCGCCGTTGTACTCTACGGCAAATAAGGAATGGTCTGGTGCAATAAACAGCGCCTCATCACTCAGGTCGTCGTCCAGGTTAGCTGTTGCAACCAAGTTGCCTCGCAGAGCGGCCTGCACAAAAGGCGATTGTGCGGCATTACTTTGTACGTCAATGATCGAAGTCTGTTGAACGGCGCGTTCATTGCTGACCTCTATCGTATAGTGCACGTCCATCGCGGGTGATAGCAATGGCAGAAAACGGCTGTCCCAAAGAATGCCGCCCGAATCGTCAACCGTCATCCCTTCCGGTCCTGACATGAGTCTTATATTGAAGGGGCCGTCTTGAGGGTTGCTAAAGGAGACCTGCGCCTCAAAAACATCGCCAGCCTGCAGCGACTGCGAGACCGCATCAATTGAATAGTCTGCCAGGTAATTCAGTGTCGTAGCTGTGCCCACGGCAGTAGACGGCGTGGTAATTCGATCGCTGACATTAAGTGCTATTTCAAAGGGCCCAACGCAGTCTGCTACCAGTTCAGCCACAGCGCGGTCAGCGTTGTTGATAGTTCCGGCACAGCCCACAGGTTGTGATTGAATTGACCAGTCATAAAATAGGAAATCCGCATCTGCGTCCGTGGTATTAGACGCATTTAAAACAGCGGGGCTCAATCTCTCGACCGCGGTAATGCTTTCTATGCTGGCTACCGGTTGCCGATTATCATCGGCAATGCGCCGGAACAGTAGCTCCTGTGGCACAAGCGTTTGATCTGTTGCATCAGCGTTGATATCTGGAAAGTAATGTGCGTCATAGTGTGTGATATAACGCCCTATGTTGTCTGTTGCGTCCTGGCCAATGCTGATTAAACCGGTAGAGTCACCACCGAGCAAAGTAACAGTGTAGGTATTGCCATCTGCATTGATAGTTTGTTCAACAGTAAGGTCCGCATAGCCGACATCTGACTGATAGACGCGGCCTTCGTACCGCGTACCGCCAGTGTTTCTGTACAGAAAGTTTTCGAGCCGAATTCGCACAGACTCGGTAAGGAAATGCGTGTCTACAGTCGCCGACAATCGACCTTCAATTGCTTGAATAGTGCCATTGAGCTGCAGACGCCTGCCGCGATAATCGACGACTTCAATGTCCACAAGTTCTACATCATGCTGTGTTACAACGCCGCCGGCAGAACGACTTCGCACATTAATCCATAGCTCGCCATTGATGGACGCGCCACCGTTGCTGGACTGCTCCGAGTCTATCGCCAAAAAGCAGTTGTCATACACTTGGCGTACAATACCCAGGCCGTTGTTGGGATTAAGCTCATCCACAACTCTTGTAGACCCTGAGTCGCAAAGCTGATCTTCATTAACCGCGTCACTCTCATCCAGCAGAAAGTCTTCTTCTGTTCGAAAGAAATCGTAATCATGCTGAGCGGTGTTCTGGCCTAATACATCGCCAAACGCTGGAATCAGTGATATTGTTTCTAGTGAGCGCGCCAAAAAGGTCAGGCTGTTCTCCGGCGTGACTTCCATGGCTGTTTGCACACCCGAATAGCCCGTGGACAGCATTCTATCTGGCGTTGCAGCGGGGGCAACGGTTGCGCCACCGCTACCACCACCACCGCCGCAGCTTGCGAGCAAGAAAGTGCATGCAATCACTGAATATAATCTTAAGAAAGACAAAATGCTGGCCATGCTCTGCGAAGTGTACTAACTAATACTAGCAGTGGTATGCAGTTAAGCAAAAGTAACCAGTCCTTACATCTGACACTCTCAATATGCGAGCTAAGAAACGGCCGCAAAGCAAATACTCCAGATATGAAGAATAGCGTGGCCCTTCAGAATAAGGTCATTCTGACGATTGGGTTCGGATCCCTGTGCGCCTCTTAGCCAACTTAGAAGAGTGGGTCAAGAAGAAGTGGGTCAGGTCGCACACCGCACATGTAGTTTGATAACTTTTAAGGCATTCTGCTGCTTACGTCTATTGCTTTAACGGCTTTGCTTTTGGGAAGAACTTAACACACTCCAGCTTCTTAAAATAACGGGGTCGGGTCGCACAACGCACATCGCTCGCTGCTTATTAGCCAGGTTTACGCGATGAGCGACCAGAAAACTAACGGGGTCAGGCCGGGCATTTCACACTGTGGCTTGATGCTTTGACAGTTCTGACCACGGTTGCGAGGAATCAGGTCTTGTATTCAACATTTCCCTTTAGCGCTGTGTGAACAAAGGGCTTAGAGAAAGGGGTTGATTAGACGAATTCCGAACCCATCAAAATCACTGATGTTGCGAGTCACCAATGTTAGGTCATTGCTCAGAGCTGTTGCAGCTATTTGCTTGTCAATGGCATTTTCGTACCTGGGTACTCGCAGTCGACCCCATAGCTGAGCATCGTCGCTGGTGAAATTTAGAATGCGATCGTCATAGTCCTCAACAATCGTGGTTAACCATTTTTCCAGCTGATTCGCTTGACGGGTATCGCCTCGGTGCCTGATGAGTTCTACACCTCGGCGTAGCTCACCGATGGTGATAACGCTGAGGCAAAGGAAAGAGTCGTTAGAGGAGGCTTCCTCAAAAAATAATCGAACGCCCTTGTTCGCTCTATCGCGCTTACGGCATTCGCTGATCACGTTCGTATCAATCAAATACATTCGGAGATTCGCTGAGCTGTTGGCGCTGGAAGTCCTCGTCTGTGCCAACGTTCGGCATTGACTTCAATATCTGGGCAAAGCTCTTCTTTTTTGGGCGCTTTAACGCAAGCTCCAATATACGGCGATGTTCGGCCTCAGCGCTAACGCCACGCTGCCCAGCGCGAGCTTTTAGTGCCTTTACAATGTCATCATCGATATTGCGTACTACCAGGTTTGCCATTGTGATTTCTCCCGTAGAGGTGCCTGATAAATGATAGCAATGATTGCACATGGGTGCAATCATTGCTATCAAAGAAGAGGTCAGATTGGGCATATCACATTTTGTCTTGATGCCTTAACGGCTTTGGCCACCGTTGCGCGCCCACCGCTTCCAGGGAATAGTGGCCGGATAGATAGGCCTTCGACAAATTCGCTTGCGAGGTTTCAATCAACAAATTGTAGCGATTACATACCAGGTTCAACCTGACCCCAGTTTCAGTTATGACGAAGACGCAGATACGTTAGAGAAGACGGGGTCAGGTCGCGCATTTCACACTGTGTATTGATGCTGTGACAGTTCTCGCCCCGGTGCGCGACTCACGTTATCATCTTGGCAAAAGAAGCGTGGGGAGCTTTGCCAATGAGAAAAATACATCGCCTGCCCTGGTTCGTAGTACTTGCCGCGTCACTGATCGCGTGCAGCCCGCTGCAGCCCGGCGAGCCGCGAGGCGCTGATCTCGTGCTGACGAATGGCCGCATCTGGACCGTGAACCCAAAGCAACCCTGGGCCAACACCGTCGCCATCAGAGACGGTCGCATCATCTACGTCGGGGGCAGCGAAAACGCCGGCCTGTTCGCTGGTACGAAAACCATCGATCTCGGCGGAAGAATGGTCATGCCGGGCATGGTTGACGGGCATACGCACCCGGGACTGGTCAGCCTGGAGCAGTATGAATTGTTCTCCGAGGCTGAAGACCATGAGACTTTCATGGCAGACCTCAAGGAGTGGGCCAACGCCAACCCCGGCGAAGGCTGGGTGCGCGGTTGTTGCTGGCCAGTGCAGGCCTATGTAGACGGTGACAAGGGGCCCGACCGCATTCATCTCGACGAAGTCTTTCCTGACCGGCCACTGTGGCTGACGAGTTCTTCCTGGCACAGCTACTGGCTGAACTCGAAAGCGCTCGAGGCTCTAGGTGTGGACCAGAATACGACAGACCCACGTTTCCCGATCGCGATGTTCAAGCGTGACGATAAAGAGCGCCTAACGGGCTGGGTAAAAGAGGGTGCCGGTTGGCAGTTCTTCGGTGATGTGTTCGAACTGAACCCGGAGCTGCACCGCGAAGGCATGCGCGCTGCGCTCAACACACTGAGCGAGCACGGTGTGGTCGCGCTGTACGACGGCGGCAACCTCGAATTCAGCGATACTGTATACGGTTTCCTGAAAGAGCTTGAGGATGCCGGTGAGCTGCCGCTGCGTTACGAAGGCACCTACATGATATCGGTGCCGGAGCGCAGGCAACATGCCGTGGCCGAGATGAAACGCTTCCGCGAGACGTATGGCGGCGAGCGCCTGCAGTTCAACACGGTCAAGCTGTTTATGGACGGCGTCGATGAGAACCGTTCCGGTGCACACATCTCGCCTTACGACGACGACCCGGACTATGTCAGCAATACAATGCTTTCGGTCGAGGATCTTCGTGATTTCCTGGTCGAGCTGCACGAAGCGAAGCTGGACCTGCACATTCACGTGATCGGTGACCTCGCCACGAAAAACGCACTTGATGCGGTAGAAGCGGCAAAAACGCAGGTAGGCAAGGATTTCTATCCGCGTGTGTCGCTTGCTCACCTGCAGTCCATTCACCCAAGTGACCGAGCCCGCTTTGGCGAGCTGGGGGTCAGTGCAAACTTTACGTCCTGGTGGCACGGCGACGATGGCCTCGATTCCGCAAACGTTGGCATTGGTCCTGAGAAAGCCGCCGACACCTACTCCACGATGTCGCTCTTGAACACAGGTGCCAACGTGACATTTTCTAGTGACGACTGGCGGCTGGAGGTTCTAACACCTTTTCTCGGCATTGAGGTTGGCCACACGCGCCGTTACCCAGGGGCAATCGCCGGTGTCGAAAACCCGACGATGCGCGGGCCCGCTGAAGAACGAGTGCCGCTCGAACTAATGGTGAAAGGCTGGACGCAAAACGGCGCCTACCAGCTGCGCATGGAGGACAACATCGGCTCCATTGCCGTTGGCAAGTCGGCTGACCTGCTAGTGTTGCCCCAGAATCTGTTTGAGATGGATACGCAATCGATACACAGTACGAAACCCGATGCCGTTATTGTGGAGGGGGTGCTTATTCATGGGGAGCTTTAGTATTGAGGGGGTCAGGTCGCACACCGCACAAATAGTTTGATAACTTCTAAGGCGCTCTGCTGCATACGTCTATTGCTTTGACCGCTTTGCTTTTGGGAAGAACTTAACACGCTCCAGGTTCTTAAAATCGGCATCCTGCGTCCAGACTATCGCGTCGTATTTATGGGCGCTGGCGTAAATGATGCTGTCGGCAAGGGGGATTTTGAGCTCTACACCAAAGCTGGCTGCGTTGATGGCCAACACCTCATCCAGCGGTATGATTTTGCCCTGTTCCATGTGCGCAACGGCTAGGAATGCCGATTCTTCGTCGCGCTGTCTGAGAATGCTCTTAAACACTTCGGTCAAGGTGATACTAGGAACGAGCAGCTTCTCTGTGTTTTCAATCGGCTTTGCGAAACGGGCCGCGTTGGCGTCGCCAGCGAAGTAGGACAGCCAGGCGGACGAGTCCACTACATTCATGTGCGGTCAGTGTCCCTTCGAACACTCGTATCAATTCCCTTGAGAAACCCTCGCATCTTCTTCATAGGTTTAATTGGAACCAGCTCAATTCGGTTCTTGTAAGTGAGCACCTGTATTTTTTGCCCAGATACAATGCCCATCGCTTCCCGAACTTCTTTAGGGATAACTACCTGGAATTTAGGGGATACGGTTACTGATGTCATAATGCGTTATGCTATCGATCAATTAGTCGTAATACGATAGTTTGATCGATCGTTGCTGTCAAGAGTATTGAGGGGGTCAGGTCGCACACTGCACATTTTGATCGGGCTTGGTCTGGTGTGCGAAAAGTGGTATAAAAACAGTTGTACTTAGTTTGCCAATTGGATTTCAAGGATGAGACCATGGCCAGACCCCTTCGTATCGAATACGCGGGCGCGTTGTATCACGTCACTTCACGAGGCAATGCGCGTGCCGACATCTATTTTGATGATGCCGACCGGCGTCAATTTCTCGCCTTACTTGACGATACGTGCGCGGAATTCCATTGGATGTGCCACTCGTACTGTCTTATGTCGAATCACTACCACCTGTTGGTAGAAACAGGCAGGCCCACTTTATCCTCCGGCATGCGCTTTCTAAATGGCACCTATGCCCAGCGATTCAACAAACGCCATCAACGGGTTGGTCATCTTCTACAGGGGCGATACAAAGCCATACTGGTGGATAGCGAGCCGTATTTACTGGAACTTGCTCGCTACATTGTCCTCAACCCAGTAAGAGCGGGTATGGTGCATGCTGCCGAAGAATGGCCGTGGAGCAGCTATCGCGCAACAGTTGGCTTATGTGCCGCAGAAAGCTGCTTAACCAGGGATACCACTCTGGCTAGATTCTCCGATCGCAGGGATAAAGCGCAGTCCGCCTATACGCGTTTTGTGGCAGCCGGGCTGCGCCAACCATCACCCATGAAGGCCTTAAAAAAAACAAGGTATACCTGGGGTCGGATGCGTTTGTCAGCGCCAGCCAGGAAAAAATCAGGTCCGAGCAATCCCTGGCGGATATTCCCAAGATACAAAAATTGGCGCCTTTTACACCGTTGGAGTCTATAGCCATGAACTATCAAGATGCCAAACGCGGAATGGTGGCGGCCTACCAAACGGGCCATCACTCTCTGTCGGCCATCGGGCGGCATTATGGCGTGAGCCGAATGACGGTTTGCCGAACGGTAGATGAATCAAATGTGCGGTGTGCGACCTGACCCTATTGATTGAATCATTCATCAGCCTCGTCTACTTTCAGAGTCACGGTCGTTAGACTGACATCATCCCGGTGGGCTCGATTGGATGATGTAGAGCGACAGGGGCGGCATTTCAAGACCGAGCCAGAAGGCTGACCCCGTGAGCCACACCCCTGCCACAGGCTTTATACTACGCTTGTAGTTAAGCGCCTGTCATCTACAAAATCAGATGGTAGACCCCGTAATCCCTGTGAGAATTTTCGTACCCGACAATAAGTCAATTGCCGAAACTCGTTTGCGAAAAAACCGGAAGACATCGCCTGCCATTCGATATAGTTTTTCATCATTCTGTTCTCTGGAAAACAGGAAAGAATAATGAAAATAGTTACTCTAACTTTATGTCTTTTGAGCCTACTGCTGTCGGTTACGGTTATGGCCGATCAACGCTGCCGTTCAGTTGATATCCGATTTGAGAATAATGTACCCAGATCGATCAAAATTCTTAAGTTCGAATATTTCGACGACGAAGATGACAAATGGCGCACAGAAAACGTATGGAATTTCTTCCAAATTGTAGGAGCGACAAGTGGTGTAGTTGAAGAAACCCTGGAATATGTTGGGAATGAACCAATCCCGTTGTTTAGAGTTCACTACAAATGGTGTGGTGTTCAGGACTCTAATGGTCAATGTGATAGTTGGCAGCGTGGCTCTCGTGTCAGTCGACAAGTAGCGGCTGTTCCAAATGTAGCTCGCTGTACCAGAAACATGAATATAACGATTCCGATCAATCAATAAAAACTGTAATTTCAAGGAGCGAACAATGAAGGCTTATAATATTTGTTTTCGAACAATCGTTGTGGCCACAACAATACTTGTTTCGGGCTGCGCAGAGTTGTTTAACAGAACGCTTGTTTGCGGCGCAGCGCCAAGGCTGGTCGCTTTTTCCGCGAGCCCCATAACCAACAATGTGGAGCAGTGCGTTCGCCACGTGAGTGGTAACCCAGTGCAGGCGTGTTGTAGATACTCGGCCACGGTACCCGCCAGTTCACTGGGCACCACCGGATTCGATACATGCAAGGTGGTTAGCGGTGGCAAAGTAACTTTGCAAACTATTAGCTGGGTCGACCATGACAATGGTACAAGTGGCACGGGCGCCATTGGCGGATTAGTCGAAGTGGATCGTCTTTCCACACCCAACCCGAACGGTGTACCGGAAGTCATTGAAAAAACCATCTATTCTGCGCCACCCCCAGGTGGATTCAGTGCGCAAGGGTCTACTGGTACCGGCGTTGATTTGAACGCCGCATGGGGCACTACCGGCACCATCGCAGGTTTAAACTGCTCCCCGCAAGGTTGTCCGGTGGGTGACTACTCGGTGGTTATATTTCCTAATGATTTCCCGCCGGCTGGCCCGAATGAGGTATTACCGCCGCAATGTCCAACTGATGTAGAGCTGAAACTCAACCTTATCGCATTTTAGCTAGCATAGTAACGGGGTCAGGCCTTACAACCGACATAAACAAAAAAAGAACGCTCGAATTGATGGGCATGTGAATTGTAGGGGCTGACCCCATCATTTGTTTCTCTCATTAGTCTTTTAGGTTCAGATAGTGGCCATTGTTTCTTCAACTTTTGCAGCTGTCTCCGGTAGCCCCGCCAGCTGCAGGCCCTGGCTCATGTGTAGCGCTCGTTTAATGTCATGATAAGCAGAATACTGGCGAAAAAAGGCCATGTTCTCTGACGGGTCTAGTGCGACAATACGCTTACACAAGTCCTTCGCTTCCTCAAATCGCTTGAGCTGCCCGAGACTGGCCAGTTGGTAACGAAGCGCAACAATGTACCGCGGATTGTTGCCAACTGCTTTCACGCTCCACATCAACGCCTCCTGATAGTTTCTTTGCTGATAGGCGCACATCGCCCGGCAGGTATGTGTAAGGAAACTCAGTGGCTCAACATGTGACGTGTTTTCCACCTGATCAACATGCCATAGACATAGCTCATCGTCACCGGTGTAGTGCTCAATGATGGCCGCAGATACGCGGCTGACGATGGAATACGGATTAATGCTCAAAGCCCGGTTCACAAGCTCCTGCCCTACCGGTAACTCCCGCTGCAACTGCGTCAATATGGTGGCCACCCAGCCCAATACAAAGGCATCGTTCTGGCAAATTTCTGCAGCCCGCCGTGCGATTGAGATGGTTTGATCCAGACTTCTTCTATCCGAGTTTAGTTTTGGATCAAAGGTTCGCGCCATCGCCAGGGCACAGCATGCTCGACCGAAATCGGGTTGCAATTCAATTGCCTGCTTCAACAATCTTTCTGCCTCGAGGGGTGCAAACCCTTCGGTACTGAAAATGCACGCGAGCGCACGGTGATAGTAGTCGCTGGCCGAATACTCGGCGACGGGCCTGTCTCGAATTCGGCCGAGTAAGGCGATGGGAAAATCCAGCTCAAATCTAGCGCTCAGAAAGGACTCCACCCGTTCGGCAATTTCCAACTCGTTCGTTCCAAGCGCAAACTCCTGGTGCCACTGAAAGTATTCCACCGCATCGTCAACGGCGACCAGCTGCACACTGCACACGATATGTTTATCGCTCGACATCAGGGTAGAGCTAAGAAAGTAGTCAATTGAGAGTTCTCTCGCTCGCTCCAGAGCATCATCATCCGAACTGCTCAGTTTTATGGCGGTGGGTCGGGCAATAACGGCTAAACCGTTGTTCACGCTCGCCGACCGATGTATTGCATCGCCAATCAGCTGACTGCCAGGCCCTTGCGTAGGCGGGTTACCTATCTGGCAAGACAAAACGGCTACACTGGGGGCCAGGCTTTGGCGTCGCTCCAGGTGCTGTTGAAGCGGCTGTGATCCACCCTGTGTGTGCGCGCCAATATCTTTGATGGCCTCATTCAGTAACGGCGTTGAAAGCGAGCCTTCTCGTTCTAACTGTTCCTTCGCCTTCTCGAACACATTGCGTGCCTCAGTGCCATTGCCTACGGCTTTAAGCGCGGTCACTAGTAAGGCCCAGGACTCCTCCAGGCCAGGGCTTACTGCAACCAAATGCTGTGCGTATTCTACTGCCTGAATCAACCCCATGTTTTCGCTGGTTAGCGACTGGAGAAGAAGGGTGCGTTGCCGGTTAATTTGCGCCTGTGTCGCTAAACGCCATGCCTCGTACTCCGCAAGCTCAGGTAATTCAAGGTCCGCCAAAAAACCACTGTTAGATAGGATACTTGCTCTATTTGATTCAACAACGGAAAAAACGCTACTTGGGTCGATCGTCATAAATTTGAGATCGGTATCGCAATTCGCTGGCAGAAATTGAAGGGTGTCGGCATTGCCTTGCAACTCAGCCGAGGTCAGGCTCGCTCTAATTCGACTGCTGGCCCAACGAAGATTGCCCTTCGGATCCGCCGTATCGGCGTAAAACATATTGGCTAATTGATGCCGGTAACAACCCTTCGGGTGCCATGCCAGGTACGCAAATAAGGCGCGTGCCTTCTTAGATTTGGGCAATTCCACGCTCTGGTCGTCAATGCTGAGCTCGAAATTCCCCAAATACTGAATATATATGCGCTTCCGGTCCATCACAGCGATTTCGTTTTTCTTTAACACGCATGTTACCACGCAAAATCACACGCTGGTTGAGTACATTGAGCCTATGCGTAGAAACAAGTTGGTTGTTAGTCAGGATTGAATTATGAATGTTGGCGCAATTCTTGGAGCTGTAGTTCCAATCAACAAAGCAATCGTTCGCTTTGACGGCGTTTGGGCGGGGCACATTAGTAATAGGTTAGATGTGTTCAATATCAAATCAGGTATTGCGAACAATCTGGGGTTGGTTCATGCAGATCAAGATAACTATTTTGTCATTCCGTTCGAGTGGGAAGCGCACAGCGTTGGCGACTTTAAGGGCGCAACGTTCAAGGTTTCAGCGTTCGATACGAAGGAAAACAGCTTTGGTCAACACGTAGGGCAAATGGCAGTTGGCCATCATGTTGAAACGGAATGGCAAGCGGCTTCTCAGGATCTAATTTCCGGAGGAGTACTTGAACTCGCCAATTTTCCATTGGCATCGGCTATCAGTACCGTATTTACACCACGGCTGAGCACTGACAGCCTGGTTGCCATTGGCGCAGCACATATCGTGATTTAGTACATTCTAAGTTCATTCGCGTAATCATTTTCACACCAGAGGAGAGTCTCAAATGAGCAAAGACGTAGCAGCAAGGAAAAATATGGCAAACGCGGTACTGAATGGGCAGGAGAAAAAATTGGTGAAGCATGTGGCTTCCAAGCTAGTGGCGCCCGCTCTACTGTTAGCGTTATTCACTAGTGGCAGTACGATTGCCAACCACGTCGATGACAAATACGAACGCCCCTTGGATGATGGGGGTAAGTACACATCCAAGTCTTTCAAAACGAACTTCCTTGTATACAAATCAATCGGCGGAAGTACTTCTGTGAAAGGCAAGGAGAAAAAACGCAAGTGGTACTGCGTTTGGTTGTGCAAAGTTCGGAAGGACAAGAAGGTACAGCGAATCGTCATACAAAACACATACTATTCTGAGCTTAGCCCTGGCAATTTCACTTTGTATCAGGAGCAGCCCAAAGTATGTGAAAACAGTTCTTCCTGCACACAAAAGGAATGGGCTGCTGGAGCAAGCATAAAGATTCCGTTTCCAGGCGGTGGCACCATTGACAACTTGCTACCTATTGATGGTGTAGTCACTCGACACGAGATACATATTGAAGGTCAACAAATGAAATCAGAGCTGACCTCCAAGGGAAAACACCCTGATCCGGGTATTCCACCCATACAGTAACGCTGAACTGTAGCTGGGCCCTGCCCAGCTGCGTGATTCGAAGTCTTATTTATTGATCCGCTGTAATTTGAGGTTAATCACCTCAAATTACTACCTTAGGAGTTTCTTATGAAAACTGTTGCACCATTATCCACTGGCAAAGATTTGTCAGACGCAATCGTTCGCACGGCAATTGGTGCCGTCCGAAGGATTGCTCAGTACCGAAACGATGCTGTATTCAAATACGAATCTGCGCTAGCTGTTTGTTTAGCCCTACTAATTTCAGTTCCTGCAATAGTCAATGCAGAACAGGTGACAATAACTCACAGCCAATCAGGCATGGCAATAGATGTTCAGGGCGCTAGCTCGGAATCTGGCGCAATTATTTGGCAGCACCCCTCGAACAAGACAATAGCTCAGGCATTCGACTTAGATTGGTTATCAGGAGCTGAGTCGCGAGCACGCATTAGAACCTTGACGGGTGAGGATCTGGTTCTAGCTGCGCAAACTCATCTAGAGATAGAAAACCTAACCGTGGAAGATATCCATTCCACGATCAAGCCAAGTGTCTTCCAGCGCCAACAGATTGCAGTTGACAGCGGGAGCTTTACCAATATCTTTCAACTACAAGCCGCGAGAAAGCAGCTCAAATACCAGCAGTGGAAGCTGGTACCGATAGCTGGTCTGAAAGATTCCTATCGCATTCAGAACGCCGCCTGGAGTGATTTATTCCTTGCGCCGCGCAACCCGCAGGCAACTAGCGCTCTAGCGTTGTTTTCTGAAGAATCCGCTAACGAGCAAAACTTAGTTTGGAGAATTGAACGACTCAGACCCAGAGCGCCTACCGAGTTCGAAGTGGAAGAGCTTGCCTACAGTGGCGGCAAGGTGTCAGCCAAACTGCGTTGGGTAGATCGATCAAGCGCTGAAGATCGCTTTGAAATTACGATTCGGAGAACCGAAGACGATAAACAAGACACCTGGACCGCTTTGAAGAATCAGCAAAGTGCTGAAGCTTCATTCGACCTTGGTGCAGCATCCAGAAACAAACGACACTGCCTTATTGTTGCGGCTGTCAGGGAACATCACGATACTTTTTCGACACCCTCTGACGAAGTGTGTAAAACGGCTGTACACAGTGGCGGCGGCAATGATGTGCAGCTGCCCCAGACTATATGCGGTATTGGTGGCTGCCCAGTAGGATTCCACGCCGAGAAATTTCTGAGAACCAACACCTGTGTGGGCAATTTGAGTGTTAACAACGCCACCGAATGCCATCCCGATACCGGGTTTTCGTTTCTCGTTTGCGGTACGGGTCCGTGCCCTACTGGTTATGAGCGAAGTTCATTGGTGACCGTGAGCAATTGTGACCCGGATGGTATTGGCACCGTTGGCAACAGCAATGCACAAATCTGTTCGCTTGTTGATTAGCACCATGCGCTCACAGTGAGCGATCACTTCCGTAGTCGACTTAAGTTTCGATAACAAGACGACGGAATCCTCACTACGAGCTCAGGACTAAAAGTAACCAGGTCGGGCATTTCGCACCGTGGTTTGATGCTTTGACAGTTCTGGCCACGGTTGCGTGGAATCAGATCTTGCATTTAACTTTCCCCACCAGCGCTTTGCGAACAGCTGAGTCATAGAAATGGATTGAGTTGACGAATTCCGAAACCATCAAAATCGCTGATGTCGCGAGTCACCAGCTTTAGATCATTGCTTAGGGCCTGTCATCTACAAAATCAGATGGTAGACCCTATCGATTCATTTCGCCGCACGCTCAAACGCCAATTCCAGATCAGCAATCAGGTCATCCGGATCTTCCAGGCCAACGGATAGACGAATAAGACCTTCGGTCGTTCCAGAGGCTTGGCGCATGTCGAGCGGAACGCCGGAATGGGTGGTGGAAGCCGGGTGGCAGACCAGGCTTTCGCTGCCGCCAAGGCTGACGGCGAGTTTGAAAACCTGCAAACCGTTTAGGATTTTGAACGCCAGCTCTCGGTTGTCCTCAACCACGAAAGAGAATGTTGAACCCGGCCCGGTACACTGCCGGTCATAGACATCTTTTTGAAGCGGGTCATCGGAGAGCTCAGGGTGCAGAACCTCGCAAGGAATAATCGTGTTATTGCTTAGCCACGCGGCTACTTTGCGCCCGGAGTCGGCGGCGCGTTTCATCCGCAGATCCAGCGTTTCCATAGAGCGAGCCAGCATCCAGCAGGAATGCGGGTCCAGCTGAAAGCCGTAGGCGCTGCGGGTGCTGCGGATACCCGCGAGCATCTCTTTGGAGCCCGTGACCGCGCCTGCGATCAAATCACTGTGGCCGCCAACGTATTTGGTGAGGGAATACACACAGATATCCACGCCGTCGCCAATGGGTTTCTGGAAAATCGGCCCTAGCATCGTATTGTCGCAGACAATTACCGGCACACTATCCTTGTCTTTGGCCCAATCATCGACCACGCTCCGGCACATGGCAATGTCAACCATTGCGTTGGTGGGGTTAGCCGGTGTTTCGATAAAAACGATTTTCACAGAACCGTTCTGTGCGGCCGCATCTAGTGCACTGCGTAAACTGTCTGCGGATAAGCCATCGGCAAAGGGCGTATTTCCGACGCCCCAGCCGGCGAGTACTTTACCGATAAGCGTCTCCGTACCACCGTAAATCGGTGTGTAACGAACCACCTGATCGCCGGGCCGTGCCAAAGTAAGGAAGACGGCACTGATAGCCGCCATGCCTGAAGACGTGACAAGAGCCGTTTCACCACCGTCAACAATGGCGAGCCGGTCTTCGATAATTTCCGTGTTTGGGTGGTTAAAGCGGGAATAGACTAAGCCGCCGGCGCCCGTCCCGTCCGGGGGCGCTTTGCGACCGGCCA
Organism: Pseudomonadota bacterium; assembly: GCA_039111475.1. GTDB lineage: Bacteria > Pseudomonadota > Gammaproteobacteria > Pseudomonadales > JAUIET01 > JAUIET01. Next base: position 23,460 of record JBCCIP010000060.1, read on the forward strand.
CAACGTCGAAAAAATCCGCGCCTTCTTCCGCGCTTTGAAAGGCAAAAGTGGAGGTGAGGAAAACCGGCGGCTTCACGGCGCCCTCCGAGAGCGCCGGATCATACCCGTAAGCGGTCATCTGTGTGGCGGGTTGCAACTCGCGCGTGCCGATGTGCGTTTTACGGAACGACTTTTTCTTATCCATGGCGTTTCCTCTGCAGGGTGAACTGGCTAGGTATTGATCGTGGCAGTGTTCAGAATTTTCCGTAGCGTACAGCATGACTGGGGAAGGAAACAGTGGAAGACGAGGTCAGGTCGCACACCGCAAGATTATGTGGTCAAGCCTTACTTTCGCCACTTAGTCTTGATCGCATTTAGAACGGCAGGGCCCAACGCCAAAAAGCTACGCCGCTACCCGACGGTGGACCCGTCGAAATTCCCCGGGGCGCATTCCGTATTGCTTCTTGAACGCTTGACTAAAGGCGGCCTCTGATTGATACCCAATCTGTTCCGCCACAGCAATTAACGCAGCGTCCGTTTCCAGCAGCAAGCGGCTCGCCCTCTGCAGCCGCACAAATATCACGTATTGCAGCGGTGTCATATGAGTGAGCTCAGAGAAACGATTCGAAAAAGAAGAGCGCGACATGCCGGCAATCTTGCCCAAGCGCTCAACACTCCAGTCATCGGCGGGATTTGAATGCACAGCGCTCAGCGCCCTGTTTAATCGAGGGTCAGTAAATACAGCGAGAAAGGGAATGTCTTCGGTTGACGCATCCAGCGTAGCGCGGATCACCTGGATCAAGATGATTTCCGCAAGCCTATCAATAACAGCATGAGCACCCGGTTCCAGTTTGGCGGCCTCATGAGCGATAAAGCCCATCGCGCTGTCTAACCATTGGGTGTTGTAACTGTTATCGCCTGACACATAGAGTTTGGTTGGCAGGTTTTCTAACAGCGGGTGGCTACCCATGTCGTCAAAGGCAAATTCCCCACAGACAAGACAACACCCGGCACCGCCGCCTCCGTACACCAAGGGGCCTTCGCCGGCGTACTCGACCTGGCTTAACACATCGGCAAGAGGTGGTGCATCTGCTCCTGCTGAACTAGCAAGAATATGACTGGCTCCATGTGGAATCACCACCAGATCGCCATTCGACATATGTATGCCGTCGTCACCCTCAACCTGTAGCCAGCAATTGCCACGGCTAACGATATGGAAGCGAGCAACGTTTCGTTCAGGCGGAACATTAATTCCCCAGGGCGCCGATAACTCGGTTCGAAAATACAAAGTGCTGGACAGTTTGAGCGTATTCAATATATCGGTTAGGGCGTCCATTGAAGCCTTCCTCTCATCTGGCAACTGTCTGGCATCGCTTAGGTTTGGCTGAGCCTAGCAAGGTTTCAACTGAGCGTCAGCCTGCCATCGCATGATTGATACGATTCAGTATTTAAAAAGTACGATTTAGTAGAAGGTACAATAATAAATACGATTCAGTACTTTTTGAAGCGCTTGGATTATTTTTCGTTTGGAATCCTCCGATATTCTGGAGCCAAGAAAGTAAGTGCTTTCTTGGCCCTTTAATTTGACTTAGGAGTTTACTTAATGAATATCAAACAATTATTGATCACCACATTGGCAACAATGTTGTTCGCCGCAACGGCCATCGCCGCCGACTACACCCACAGTACGCCCGCGGTTCAGGGCTACGATGTTGTGACCTACCACACGGGCAAACGCCCGCTGCGTGGCAATGGCAACTTTGTTGCGACGCACGACGGCGCGACTTACCAGTTCTCAAACAAAGAGAACTTAAAAACGTTCCAATCCAATCCCGACAAGTACGCACCGGCGTTCAATGGCTTCTGCGCATTCGGAGTATCCGTTGGCAAAAAGTTCATTGGTGACCCAGAAGTGTTTCGAGTCATTGATGGAAAGACCTATCTCAACCTTGACGCTGGCATTCAGAACGAATGGCTTAAAGACGTTCCTGGCCGCATTAAAACGGCAAACCGCAAATGGGAAAACATCAAAGACAAGAACCCGGCGTCTCTGTAAAGCACAGAGCATTGGCGGCTCGGTGAGTTGCCAACATGGGTTAATGGAACAACGTCCTTTAACCCTAAACAGCCACCTCTACTAGGAGAACGATCATGAACATTAGACAGCAACTGGAACAAATGGACGCCATTGTGTCTCAAGGTGCCATCGTCGACGCGGTGCAGCAGTACTTTGCCGACGAAGCCACCACAAAAGACTACGGAAACGGAGCGACCAACAACAAGGCGGAAATGCTGCAAAAAATGGAAGGCTTTGCGGGCGCCATTGCCAACGTGAATGGGATTGAACGACACCGTTCGATCCTTGATGGCAACGTGTCGGCGTCAGAGTTTACCTTCGACTTCGATATGAAAGACGGCAGCAAAATATACTGGCATGAAATTATTCGAAGGATTTGGAACGATGAAGGCCAGGTAATTCAGGAAGAATACTTTAATGCCGAGTAGCACAATTGGCTTTTCACCAGTGGAACCGGGTGATGCACTTCATCCGGTTCTGCCCACTCAAATCGCACATCGGTATTGAATGATGCAAACGTTCATTTACTGCACCGCTTCTTTCGTGGTCGGTGCTTTCATCGCACTCTGTTTTTGGGTGATGGCTTAAAGTCTTGGGGTCAGGTCGGGCATTGGGCATGAGGAAGTTCGCAATGAAAGGGCAGAATGCGCAATGCCCGACCTGACCCCGCTAGCCCGAGGAGAACGGCCACAGTACAGTTGACATTCGTCGCCAGAGCATAGGAGTATGTAAACATAAGGCCTGACCCTCATTTTATGCCCAGTTTCTCAGGAGAGCTCATGGAAACCAGTGTTCAGCTTATTCAGCCAGTAATCGCCCTGGTTATCTGGTCCATGATTATGTGGCTTTGGATGTACGCTACCCGTTTACCCGCCATCGCAAGCTCGAAAATGGAGATGGACCCTACGGCGCCAGCTGGCGTTCAGATGTCTCAACTTCCGCCCAGAGTGCGGTGGAAGGCCGACAACTACAACCACCTGATGGAGCAGCCGACCTTATTCTATGCGGTGGCTTTGTCCCTGGCATTTCTAGGTGCCAACACTGAAGCAAATGTTTATGCCGCCTGGGCGTATGTTGGTTTACGCGTAATACACAGTTTGTTTCAAGCGTTGGTTAACAAAATAGAGCTGCGGTTTGCGATCTTCTTTTTATCAAATATTCCTTTAGTGGTATTGCTATACAACGCGGCAAACACGGTGTTCTAGGTGTTCGCAAAACAAGATTGAGAGAAACGAGTCAGGCATAATCAATGGGCCGGCTCCAACGCCCCAGAGATAGAATTGCTGTTCTACAGCAAGCTGACAGGCGGCCCTTATTGCCTTAAAAACAGTATCGGGTAGCAGTACATCGAGTACGTCTCAGTTGCTTGTCTGGGTTTCCAGAAAACCGCACTTGAATGCCCCATCACTTATAAGCCTTTACTTTTCCGCTAAACGGCGTAAGTATCAGGCCTTAAGCCGTTTTCAGAACTGCACGAGGCCGCCATGAAACTAGCGTTTACCATTTGCCTACTCGGCGTATCTACGATTGCGTCTGCCCAATCCTTGATCTTGGAAGAAGTCATTGTGACTGTGCAGAAGCGTGCAGAGCAGGCGCATGACGTTCCCATCGCGCTGACCGCGTTTAGTGGGCAATTCCTGGACACGCTGCGGGTGGATCAATTTGAACGCCTGGGCGACTTTATTCCTGGCCTGGAGGTTCAGGAGCAAAGCGTTAACAACCCCGGCTTTTCGATCAGAGGTATAACGTCTGATGACGGTGCGGCATCGACCGAACCACGGGTGTCCATTTATCAAGACGGTGTGTCGATCGCCAAATCACGTGGTTCCTATGTCGCTTTGTTTGATCTGGAGCGGGTTACGGTTGCGCGTGGCCCGCAACCCACGCTGTTCGGGCGTTCCTCTTTGATTGGCGCGATCAATATTGTGCAGAACAAGGCGGCGCCCGAGTTCGGCGCGTCGGTGACGGCCGGTGTTGGGAATTTTTCAGAGAGCTATTTGACCGGCTATCTGAATGGTGCGCTCAGTGATTCCGTGTCGGGGCGATTGGCGGTGTATCACAGCAAACGCGATGGGTTTATCGACAATATCTCGCCAATCAACGACGACCTTATGGGCAAAAACACGCAGGCAATACGGGCGGCCCTGCGTGTTGAAGCCAGTGAAGATTTAAGTTTTGACGTGATTCTGAATTACCAACAGGACGATTCGCCAGGTACTTCGTTTAAGTCGGGCGTGTTTCTACCCACTGGCGGTGACTTAAACCCCAATTCGGCCGCCGAGTTGAATACGTTTGGCAACTTTGAGGGCGGTCGCGATCTCGGTGTTGAACGAGATGTTTGGGGTGTGACGCTGCTGGGCGAATGGGCATTCAGTGACAACTGGAGCCTGTCTACGCTCACCGCCTATCGTGAATTCGATTCCCTGGAAATTTTTGACCCCGACGGGTTTGGAATTCCCGCGATCTTGTTTGGTGAAAATGCAGAGGGAGAACAGTTCACCCAGGATTTTCGCTTTAACTATGATGCGGGCGGCCCAGTAACCGGCTTTGTTGGCGTCAGTTACTTCAGCGAAGAAGGCTTTCAACGAGTGCCCTTGCAATTTGACGAACGTGGCGCCTTATCCATTTTTGGCGGGCTGTTGTTGCCGTTTGCGCCGAACGCTCCGCGAATTGAAGACCTGCTTGCGTTGCCAGGATTCAAGCCGCTGCATCTGGAGCAGTTCACTAATTTTGCCGAGAACGATGCATACGATGTGTATGGAGACCTAACATGGCGCATCACTGACGCTTTCAGTTTATCAGCGGGTCTGCGCTGGACCTTCGACGACAAACTGACAGGCCTGCAAGCGTTTGGGCAAAATGGTCCCAGCGTATTAGGACCACTGGCAGGCAGCGCAAGTGGCACTTTGTTTATTGAATCTACGCCGAATGACGAACGTGTGAACTCAAGCGGCACGTTCGATGGCGGAGGCTGGCGTTTGGTCGGTGCTTACGCGCCCAATGACAGCATGAATTTTTTCGTGTCCTACGCCAGGGGGCGACGCCCGGATATCATCGAAGCCTCGCAGGCGATTGGTCGCGAGCGGTTCAGTGATATCGCCGCTGAAGAGGTGGATGCCTATGAAATTGGCGCCAAACTGCAGTTAATGGATGGCCGATTAAGCCTGGACGCCAGCGCTTACTTGTACGACTACACCAATTTTCAGACCGACATTATCGTTGACCCATTGCTGGGATTAACGGAAACCATTAACGCTGGCACGGCGTCCAGTGACGGCTTCGAAGTACAGGCCATAGTGAACGCGCATGACAATATAATGCTGTTTGGCAGCTACAGCTACAACCACTCCCGTTTTGACGAGAGCGGCTCTACTGGCGAGGCTCAGGCGCTGGCGGGCAATCGTTTTCGATTGTCGCCCGATCATTCGGCATCGCTTGGTATTGAATTTAGGTGGCCACTACAAGCAGGCAGCGTTTCGTTCATACCCATTTATGCGTGGCAAAGCCAGATCTTTTTTGACAGTGAAAACGTGCCAGGTATAGACCAGGGCTCGTATGGCAAGATCGACCTGGAGCTTAGATTCGACAGTGCCAAGGCCGACTGGTCAGCGTCAGCCTATGTTAATAACGTGACTGACGAAGAATTTGTGATTGACGGTGGAAATACTGGCGCTAGAGCGGGCATTCCCACGTTTGTGCCCGGCCCACCGCGATTGTACGGCCTGCGAGTAACGCGTCATTGGTAGTCACCGAAAGTTTAGTCTAACGCCAATACGCCTGACTCTTGGCTGAGTAAAGGTCTCATCGGTGTTTTCCACCAAAAACAAATTGTTCGCCGCGCCAGCGGCGGGTGATTCAACGAATGCGGTGAAACTTCCAGGGAGGTTCATAGCGTCGCGGCAGGATGGGTCGAAACTGCCCTCAAAAGAGCCTGTGCCCCAGGTGGCTGGTGTGGTCTCCATAGCCCCTTCACAACTGTTCTGGCTATTTGCATCCGTATACTCTAAACCACCACCTGCAAAAATCTGCAGAATGTCAAAAGGCTCAGCATTACCGCCAGATTCATCAAAAATGACGTTGAATGTGCCTGCGTAGGCATTAATCGGGGCTCCAAAGCCATAGAAGGGATTCAGGGTTGCAGATATTGTGAACAATTCTTGCTGGTCCGTAAAAAAGTTAATCGCATGACCGTTGCTTTCAAAAGTACCGTTGCTTGCTGCCCAGCTTCTGCGTTCTGTGACAGCACCCGCACTTAATACGTCGAGGACACCGGTGGTCGCTACAAACGTATTCTGTTCGTCGATCTGCTGCCCCAGACTATTGGAATCCGCCCAAAAATCCACGCCTTCGGAAGGGTTTGCGGCGCTAGTGCCGTTAAAGTACCAGAGCTTGTCTTTTAGTATTACGCCTCGTCCCTCATACTCCTGCCCGCGAAAATTCAAGGTGCCGCTGTAATAACCATCTAAATTCAGGCGGCTCTTCTCGTCATACTGAAACCAGATATCGTATGTGGTTGGGCCGAACCGATCGATTATGCTCGCAATGGCGGATTCATTAGCCACCCTGAAGTCACAGGCTCCATTACGAATGTTTGGGCATCTGGGTATACCCACCAGAATTTCGCCTGGCGCAGTGAAAGAGATGGCAGTGTACTGCTCATTACCTGTTACGCCCATTGTATTGGGGTTACCCCAGGTACTGTTGTCTCCCGATTCAAAGCCATCCGAAAATATAGAGACTTCACTTCTAGGTTGATCCAGAAAGTGAGCTTTTGATTTTCGGATCGAGCCCTGGATTTCAGTGTTGGCGGCGGATTCTTCAGGCGTGCCAACAACATTTGTTCGTATTTCGCAGGCAGCAACAAAAGTGGCGAGTAGAATAAGTGATACTCTGGAGAGTAGGCGACATGACGCATTCATAGCAAATCCCTGTATGGCTTCCTTTTGAATCGTGCAGTTGTCTCAGCTTACGTAAGTAGGCTCTGTTGCGCATACCCCTAAATAGGGGGTATAGGAGACGTCAGGGGTCTTTGGGTGCCAGCGGCAGGTGAATTGCGCAGAGAAAGCCAGAGGCTTCGTTCGGCATATCGCATGCACCGCCCAGTTCCAGAACACGCCGGCGTATGCCTGCAAGCCCGCGCCCTGGAATTGCAGACTCAGCAATACCAACGCCATCGTCGGTAAAGCGCAACTGTAACTCGGTGCTTGAACAGACACAGCGTATCTCTACATGGTCTGCGTTGGCGTGTCGCAGGGTATTGCTAAGCAATTCACGTACGATTTTTTTAAGGTGATAGGTAAGTACTGCGGAGACACTTTGGTCTTTTGGAATAACAAGGTTGATATGGTGTGATAGACCTGCCGACTCGCAGCGGTCTTCGCACTCGGCAAACAACGGCTCGAGTGCGTCTCGCAACTTTTGTTCTTCAGTCGGGCGCTGCGCAACAATATCGCGAATATCGGCCAAGGCTTCGCGCGCAATACCAGCTTCTTCCTTGCCACTGGCCCTATACACCAGTGTTAGAAGTTTGGCGCCCACATCATCATGCAAATCTTGGTAGATGCGGTCTCGTTCCTGGCTGCGCGCTTGTTGTTCTCGCTGCATGGCCTGCGCTGTATTTCGTTGCGCAGCTGAGTAGCGCGAAATCAAATAGCTGGTCAGAATGACGAACATTAAGGGCGCGCCGAACTGCAGCAAATAGAATGGGGTTTGCCATTGCGTGGAATCTACCGGGGCACTGTGACGGATAAGATCGTTGATTCCCAGGGCCACTACACCGATCAAACTTAAGCCGAGCACCAGCGCATCACGATTTCGGTTTTTAACAAACTCCATAAGCAGCCAAACATTCAGCACAACGGCCGCAATGATGGACAGCAAATGGATTCGACGCGATACAAAATTTATATGCTCGTATTCCAGAGTCGCATACACCAAAGATGCAAGCGTTGCGTACACGATCAGCGAATAATCCACGCTACCCCATGGTCTGGTCAATAGACGGCGCGCGAACAGCATCAAGAATACGACGGCCCACTCTAGATTGG
>JBCCIP010000061.1:0-31466 GCA_039111475.1 Pseudomonadota bacterium
CAACGTTCAAGGCCAAGGGCCAGATTGCAGACTCTCATCCTCTGGCGGCCGGCGTACTCGGTCGCTCAGGCACGCCGATTGCAAGCTGGTTTATGAACGAGTGCGACCTGCAACTTGTGTTTGGTGCATCGTTCTCCAACCACACGGGTATCGAGAGGAAAAAACCAACCATTCAGATTGACTTCGAACGGCTGGCCTTAGGTAAGTTTCATTCTGTGGATTTGCCCATCTGGGGAGAAGTTGGCATCACTGCGGGCTTACTGTTGAATCAACTGCCAGAGGGACGGCGCTCAGAAAACCAGCGCGAGGAGCTGGCTGATCGCTGGCGTATGTGGCGACAAGAGAAAGATCGCCGCTGTGCAGATGATCGTGGCCAAGGTATAAATTCAGCCGCGCTGTTTAAGGAGCTTTCGCAACAAGTCCCGGAAAACGCTGTGTTGGCGGTAGACGTTGGTAACAACACCTACAGCTTTGGGCGTTATTTTGAAACCAAACCAGGGCAAAGAGTGCTGATGTCGGGTTACCTGGGTTCGATTGGGTTTTCCTTCCCTGCCGCCATGGGCGCCTGGTCGGCCACACAACAAGACACCGACTATAAAGGCCGTTCGGTATTTTCTGTTTCTGGCGACGGCGGCTTTGGTCAATATCTTGCGGACTTCACGACGGCCGTGAAATATGACATGAACATAACCCACATCTTGCTGAACAACGCTGAGCTTGGAAAAATTTCCAAAGAACAGATGGCGGGTGAATGGCAAGTGTGGCAAACCTCGCTGCACAACCCCTCCTTTGCGGCCTACGCAGAACTCTGTGGTGGTAAAGGCATTCGCGTCACAAACGTCGACCAGCTCCCGGATGCTTTACGCGAAGCAGCTGCTTACAAAGGTGCGGCATTGGTTGAGGTGATAACCGATGTTCAGCTGATCTGATCACAAGGTCTCATGACAACTTTAACGACGCGTCGCCGGCTGTATGAGCTTCTGAGCCCAGATGACAGAGACACTACCGCGTCTAACTGGGTCAACTATTTCTTAATTACTTTGATCCTGGCAAACCTGCTGGCCGTGAGTCTGCAAACCATAGGCCCGTTGGAACAGCGCTACTCAAAGGAATTTCTATGCTTTGAGATTTTCTCTGTCGTCGTGTTCAGCGTGGAATTTCTCGCTAGGATATGGGCCGCGCCTGAGGCACATGATTACCAAAACCGAACACGGTTTCTGGGTCGATTCGACTCCGTGGTCGATATTCTAAGCATATTGCCTCTCTACCTCAGCCTGCTGTTTGGTTTTGAGTTACGAGCGTTTATTGCTTTGCGCTTGCTGCGCCTGCTGAAATTGGTGCGCTATTTTTCACCACTGCTTATGCTCGCGCAGGTGGTCAAAGCTGAGGCACGCGCTTTTTTCGCAGCGATATTTGTTCTGCTGATTCTTGTATTTGTTGCCGCTAGCGGTATTTACTTTTTTGAGCGACACGTGCAACCAGAAGATTTCGGAAGCATACCTGCCGCGATGTGGTGGGCCACAGTTACCCTGACAACACTAGGCTATGGCGACATAGTACCGATGACGATTGGCGGAAAGTTCTTTGCTGCGCTCATGACAATACTCTCCGTCGGTACCGTTGCCCTACCCGCTGGAATGCTGGCCTCGCGGTTTTCAGAAGAATTACACAGACGCAAGCACAGCTACTCGGAATTGGTATTAGCGCTGCGAGCGGATGGCAATCTCAACAGTCAGGATATGGAATCTCTGGAGCAAGCTCGCGAATCACTCTGCCTGACAGAAACAGATGCAAAAGACATCGAATATTCCGTGGCCCAAGTCAATAGTTGCCCTCACTGTAAGGGCACCGGAAAAATACCAGCGGAGTAACTGAACATGCAGACCGGACTACTTATCATCATGCTCTGTGCAGTTGCGTACGCCATGTTTGCCAAACGCTTGGCCAGTAGCGTGGTAACTGCGCCCATGATATTCCTGACATTGGGTTACCTTCTCTCCACCTCGGGCATAATGCACCAGGAGCATACAGAGGAGCTACTGCATATAGTTGCCGAAGTCGCGTTGATCATCCTGTTATTTGTGGATGCCACTCAAATTGATTTCGCGGCGTTACGAAAGCAACATGTGCTCCCTCAGCGCATGCTGTTAATCGGGCTACCATTGTCAGTATTGATAGGCACAGTGGTTGCCACGTTTCTCTATCCCGATTGGTCAATATTCGCAGTTGCTCTGCTTGCGGCCATTCTCGCTCCAACCGATGCCGCACTTGGTCAAGCTGTTGTAAGCAATCAAGCGGTGCCTGTCGCAGAGCGTCGCACCCTCACCGTTGAGAGTGGGCTAAACGATGGTCTTGCGCTTCCCGTCGTATTGTTTTTTGCGTGCACATTGGCAACGATGGAAGGCGAACACCAAAGTAACTTTCTGATTTTCACCGCGCAGCAGTTGATTTTGGGTCCCATTGTTGGTGGCGCTATTGGCTGGTTGGGCGCCAAAGCGATGCTTCATGCTGCCGACAAAGACTACACGGAGCCCTTGTATGAAGGTGTCGCTGCCATTGCGCTCGCGATCGGTGCTTACATTGCGGCAAATATGGCGGGCGGTAACGGTTTCATCGCCGCGTTTGTTGGTGGGCTAGCTTTTGGTCACATTCTTAAGGATCGCGTCAAATACGTGTTTGAGTTTGCGGAAAGCGAAGGCCAGATTTTGATTTGGGCTTCGTTTCTACTGCTTGGCATGGCATTACTGCCTGAGGCACTCCATCAGCTCGATTTACCGATGTTACTGCTGATTCTGATTAGTCTATTTGCTATTCGACCATTGGCAATCTGGCTGAGCTTGATTGGGACCGAAACCAAACCCATCACCCGGCTATTCTTTGGCTGGTTTGGGCCGAGAGGTTTGGCGACCGCGCTGTTTGCGTTGCTTATTGTGGGTGACATTAATCACGCATACGCAGATGCTGTGTTGGCCGTAGCCATAAACGCCGTATGGATCAGCGCACTGCTACACGGCGTAAGCGCCGCCCCTGGCGCGCAATGGTATGCCCGCACAATACAGCGCAGCGAACAAGGCTAATGGATGTTTGGCAAGTAGGCTTGCAACGCCGCCTGGTCTATTATTGAGACTCAATTATCCAGTGATATGTCCAGGAGCTTGGGATGAGCCACGCAGAACAAACCACACAATACGACCTCATCATTCGAAATGGCTTGGTTTATGACGGTCTGGGTGGAAAGAGTTATACCGCAGATATCGCGGTTTCAGGAGACAAAATCGCTGCTGTAGGCAGTGTAGAAGAGCGCGCCGCCCAGGAATTCGACGCCACCGGGCGCATTGTTACCCCTGGTTTTGTTGATGCCCACACACATTATGATGGCCAGATCACCTGGGACCCATACCTGTCTCCCTCCACATATCATGGCGTGACCACTGCAATTATGGGCAATTGTGGTGTGGGTTTTGCGCCTTGCAAACCTGAGCAACGCGATTGGCTGATCGGCCTGATGGAAGGTGTGGAAGATATTCCTGGTACAGCCCTGCACGAAGGGATCGAGTGGCAGTGGGAAAGTTTTCCCGAGTACTTGGACACATTGGAAAACAGCCCAAAAGCCCTGGACGTAGGTACACAAATTCCACATGGCGCATTAAGAGCGTATGTGATGGGCCAGCGTGGGCCCGCACATGAACCTGCAACGAAAGACGACATAGATCAAATGTCCCAATTGGTTGTTGAAGCGGTTGAAGCCGGTGCTTTGGGCTTCACCACTTCCCGAACCGAAAAACACAGAGACTCCTCAGGTGTTCTAACGCCAACAATCACTGCACATGAAGATGAACTATTGGGCATTGCAGAGAAACTGGGCGAAACAGGCAAAGGCGTTTTGCAAGGTATCTCCGACTTCTACGATTTTGACGAAGAATTCAGTCTATTCCGCCGTATGACAGAAGTGTCGGGACGACCCTGCAGCATCACAGTAGAGCAACAAGACATGCGCCCGGACTGGTGGCGTTCGCTACTGAATGCGATAAGCGATGCACAAGCTGAGGGCTTACCCATACGTGGGCAGGTACCGCCACGCGCAACCGGCGTTCTGTTAGGATTAACTGCGTCACTGAACCCGTTTTTGCTGCACCCTTCTTACCGAGAGATCTCGGAAAAAAGCCTTGAAGAGCGTGTCTCGATCATGCGCCAGGCCGAATTCAGAGAGAAAATTCTAGCCGAGACTCCAGCCAACATAGATGCGCCGCTTTTGGTTGAAATTATCAGCTCGTTTCATAAGTTGTTTCGTCTGGGCGAGCCCGCCAACTATGAACCCGCACCGGAAGACTCATTTGCAGAAATTGCTAAAGCAAAAGGCGTACATCCATTGGAGATCGCCTACGACTGCATGTTAGAAAAAGACGGCGCAGCTCTGATGTATCACCCGCTTTTCAATTACTTCCCCGGTGACCTCAGCCTAGTGGAAGAAATGCTGAACCACCCGCATACCACGTTTGGCTTGAGCGACGGTGGTGCCCATTGCGGGGCGCTGTGCGACGCAAGCTTCCCAACTACTCTGATTCAGCACTGGGGAAGAGACCGCAAACGCGGCAACAAGATACCGCTGGAAAAACTGATCAGTATGCAAACCAAAGAAACCGCGGAGTTGGTTGGCTTGTTTGATCGCGGTGTTTTACAACCTGGCTACAAAGCCGATATCAATATCATCAATTTTGACGCGCTCACCTTACATGAGCCGTACGTCACCAACGATTTACCCGCCGGCGGGCGGCGTTTGGTGCAAAAAGCCAGTGGCTATGAGGCCACTTTCGTTAGCGGCACGCTTGCATTTCGGCAAGGTGAGCCCACCGGCGCGCTAAATGGGCGCTTGATTCGAGGACCGCAAGCTGCGCCAGCCTTAATGGCGCGATACAGTTAAGGAGTTCCCATGTTGGAGTTTCATCAACGTAAGGACAGTGATCCAGTTCTATATCTGGAGGATACCGATGCGCCCCTGGCCGAGAAGCTCAACCCAAACACACGCTATGCCTTTTTCTCTACCATAGCAACAGGCGGTAAGTCCTTAATCAAGTCCTGTCGCGATCTGCATCTCCAACGCACCGTATGTTATAAAACCCTTCGCCCGGAGTTCGTGAACGATCCTCTGGAGTCCAGGCGATTGCTTCGCGAAGCGCGTATCTCGGCCAATCTGCAGCATCCCAATACAGTTCCCACTTATGAGATAGGGCGGACTAATCGTGGCCACTATTACTTCACCATGAAGTTAGTGCACGGTTATACCCTTCGTGAGGTGCTTGACTATCGTGAGCGGTATGACCTGACACAATTAGTTGATGTGATTGTTCAGGTGGCTCAAGCCTTAGGCTACGCGCACACCAAAGGCGTACTCCATCGCGACATCAAACCCGACAACATATTGATTGGCCCTTACGGGGAAGTGCTGCTTTTGGATTGGGGGCTTGCGAAAGTATGGCGGCGTGATGCAAGCGATACCAATGACGGTAGCAAACGGACTCAAGAGAGTAACAATGATGATGAAGTACTAGAGTCTGGCATGACCGGTGAGGCAAAGTTGCAAGGTACGCTGATGTACATGTCGCCAGAGCAAGTTAACCGAGAACCAGGAATAAACTCCCGGGCCGATCTTTACAGCCTGGGTGCATTGCTCTATGAAGCGCTCACCGGACAAACCCCATTCACCGGAGATCACGTGCAGACTTTGCTCGGCATGATTCGCAATGACATGCCCACCGATCCCCGTTCGGTCACTAAAATCCGCGTTCCAGATGTTCTTGCTAAGCTTACTATGCAATGTTTGCAAAAAGACCCGGAGCAACGACCTGCTACAGCAGACGATGTGGTCAGGGTACTCCGGGAGAACTGGTGACAGGTGACGCAGTTAGACATCAAACTATTGTCCAGTATTGGTTCAACACTGGGCCCCGATAACCCTGAAAAGGGATTGTCCTGGCGCAGCGCCGGTCGAACGCACATTGGTCATGTGCGCGCCCTGAATGAGGATGACTTATTCGAATCCATTGAGCAGCAATTGTGGTGTGTGGCCGATGGAATGGGTGGGCTGAGTCGCGGCGATTATGCGAGCAAAGCCATCATCAAAGCAATCAAGGGCTTTAGTCGCCACCCGACACTCCGAGCCAACATCGAAGATCTCGAACACAAATTGCTGGCGGTGAACGACACTTGTCGCAGTGCTTTTCGCGCCAAGCGACTGGGTAGCACCGTTGCTATCCTGTTTGCTTTCAACAACATGTGCTTTTGCCTCTGGGCGGGCGACAGCCGCATATACCGCTTGCGCGGGGGTGAGCTCACACAATTAACGGAAGATCACACGCTGCAGCAAGAAAAGCTTTCACTAACTAGCGCATCTGGCGAAACAACTAACACGGATGCGAGCGCTCGCTCGGCACATGTTCTTACTCGAGCCGTTGGCGTGCACAAAACGCTGCGGCTAGATATGACTCATCACAATATAGAAGCAGGAGACCGTTTTATGCTTTGCAGCGACGGCCTGTATAACGCCCTGCCCGCCAATACGATTCGCGCCCTGTTAGGGCACGGAGAGATCAATGCGTCGCTGGATGAGTTGTTCACTGCCGCACTTGAACATGGCGGGCAAGACAACATTACGGCCGTTGTTGCTGAAGCCCTTTAGCGCACTAATATGGTGCATATCAAATTGTGTATGCATTATTACTGGGCATTATGACGGGGTTAGGGGATGCATAGTCGCCAAGTCACGCGCCAGTATTTCAAAAAAACCCTCGCCAGCACTTAACTTAGCAACCTCTTTAATAGATTGTTGAATATTGCCAAAAACTGGAACAAAACCTGCTATGTAATTGGCGCGACGTGGTGAACCCACTAGTGCCCATTACTCAGCATTTCGATTAGAGAGAGACACATACGATGAAAAGTAAGTTGGAATACATCTGGCTTGATGGTTATACACCCACGCAAAGCCTGCGAAGCAAAACAATGGTTCGTAGCGATTTTGGTGGTTCACTGGAAGAGTGCCCTATGTGGTCATTTGACGGCAGCTCAACCGAGCAAGCTGATGGCAGCGACTCTGATTGCCTGCTTAAGCCGGTGGCCATTATCCCCGACCCCGACCGCAAGAACTCTTACCTGGTAATGACCGAGGTATTGAATGCTGATGGCACACCACACGTTTCAAATGGTCGAGCGACCATTGATGAATCGGAAGACGATGATTCGTTCTGGTTTGGCTTTGAGCAGGAGTACTTTCTGTGGGATCCATCCACTGATCGCCCACCGGGTTTCCCGCAAGCCGGATATCCAGAACCACAGGGTCCGTATTACTGCTCTGTGGGTGCAAAAAATGCATACTGTCGCGAGCTCGTGGATGAGCATCTCGACATGTGCCTGGAAGCTGGCTTGAACGTTGAAGGCATCAACGCGGAAGTAGCTGCAGGACAATGGGAGTTTCAGATTTTCGCTAAAGGAGCAAAGCGCGCAGGTGACGAAATCTGGTTGGGCCGGTATTTACTCGAGCGCACGGCTGAGAAATATGGCCTCGCTATCGACTGGCATCCTAAGCCACTCGGTGATACCGATTGGAATGGTTCGGGCATGCACGCTAACTTCTCGAATGCGGCCATGCGCGATTTGGGCGATGAGAGCGTGTTCACTAAAGTCTGTGAAGAATTCGGGAAGAATATTCAACGTCATATCAGCGTATACGGCGCAGACAATGACCAGCGCCTAACGGGTAAGCACGAAACTCAGGCAATCGAAGAATTCAGCTATGGTGTATCGGATCGCGGAGCGTCTATTCGTATTCCGGTGGGCACTGTGGAAGACGGCTGGAAAGGACGCCTTGAAGATCGTCGTCCAGCGTCAAACGCAGACCCTTACAAAGTGGCGGCCGCCATTGTGAAAACCACCAATGAAGCGGGCGTGTAAATACCACCCTCACCATTGAGTTCGTCTGGTGCGCCAGACATCGAAAAGCCGACGCGAATACGTCGGCTTTTTTATGCGTCGATTTTACAATCCATCGTCGCGCGTATGTTTTTGACAGGTCAGCCATTGAAATGATTTCACGGTTACCAATGGCCGGAGAAATGCCGTGCACCTACCCCTATACAGACGCTAGAACGCATCCGAATCAGCGTCGCTGGGCATGCGCCAGTCTCCTCTGGGTGAAAGACTAACCGAACCCACTTTCGGACCGTCTGGAACACAGTTTCGTTTGAATTGATTTGAAAAAAATCGTTTGACGAAAATATCCAGGGTTGCCTCGATTTCGGATTCCTCAATCTCTTGATTGAATTTTGCGTGACGCGCCAAATACAAAATCTTTTCCCGGCTAAATCCGTTACGCACGAAATGATACAGAAAAAAATCATGCAATTCATAAGTTCCAATCGAGTCTTCTGTGCTCTGGCGTATTTCACCGTCTTCATCCGGCGGCAACAATTCCGGCGAAATAGGAGTATCCGCGACACGATGCAAGACTTTACGCAGGTCTTCATCGTGATCGTGGTCAGCAAGGTAACGCACCAAGTACCTTACCAAGGTTTTGGGAATCGAAGTGTTGACGTTATACATCGACATGTGATCCGCATTGTAGGTGCACCAACCGAGTGCTTGTTCACTCATGTCTCCAGTCCCAATCACGAAGCCGCGTGTCATTAACAACATCGTTCGAATTCTCGCTTGAACGTTTTCGAATACTAGGTCAGTCGCGTCATCAGGCAAAGTCAGCAACTCTTTCTGCAGCGACTGAACAGTGGTCCTGTCGTCAATCGATATTCCCAACGGTGAGTGATCCATCGAACGAAACGTGTCCAAACACAACTGGCGAATATCGATACATTCCCCTGTCGTTCCGGCCCGTTGAATCAGCGCGTCCGCACTGGCACGAGTGTGCTGTGTTGTGCCGAAACCGGGCATAGTCATCGAATGGATCGTTTTGACGTCACGACCAGCGGCCTTGCAAGCTCGCAAGGCGATTAAGAAGGCGAGCGTGCTGTCCAGGCCTCCGGAAATTCCGATCGACAGCGGCAAGGTCTCGGGCAGCCGAGAAAAGCGCTTCACAAGACCCGCTACCTGCATTCCTAATATTTCCGCACACCGATCGTCCCGCTCGGCCGCATCATTGGGAACGAATGGGTGAGCGTCTACGTACCGCAGTAGACTGGTACGCGGATTTTTTCGTTTCGATGAAGGCGTATCCAGATCGATAACCCGGTACTGTTTACCTAAAGCATTTCGCATGTCGTCAAAGGAGCCGACAACTCGGCGATCATGGTTGATCCGATCAAGGTCGATGTCTACTGTCACTGAGGTCTCCGCAGTTACAACGGGATCAACCCCGTCGCCGACACGACGTGACTCGGCCAGCATGACCCCGTTTTCGGCGATCAAGCAATGTCCGCCGAAAACAAGATCCGCTGTGCTTTCGCCAGGACCGGCCGACGCGTAAGCGTATGCGGCAATGCATCTTCCTGACTGACTGCGAATCAAGTCTCGTCTCCACGACGCTTTGCCAATGGTTTCGTTGCTGGCGGACAAATTGACCAGAACATTTGCGCCGGCAACCGCTGCGGCACTGCTTGGTGGTTGAGGGGTCCAAAAGTCTTCGCAAATTTCGACAGCGATGCTGACACTGCCACGTCTGAATATGAGATCAGTCCCAAACGGCACATTCGCGCCGCCGAGAGTAACCTGCGCAGGATCACCCTGGCCGCTGCAACGAAAATGCCTGCCTTCGTAGAATTCGCGATACGTTGGCAAAAACGACTTTGGAACGACACCCACGATCATTCCGCCCGTGATCACCGCTGCACAATTCATCAACGACTCGGAGACTCGCATCGGTAAGCCCACGATAATGATTTGGTCGTTATGTTTGCTGTGATCCTGTATTTTCAGAACCGCTTCCAATGCTTTGTCTAGCAACGCCTCACTGGCAAACAAATCGCCACACGTGTAGCCCGTCAGCCCCAGTTCCGGCAGCACAACTAAATCGGAATCTGAATGTGCCCGAACCATTGCAATTGATGCTTTGGCATTCGCAGCAGGGTTCGCGACTGCCGTCTTCGGGGCAGCGGTGGTGATTCGAAAAATACCGTGTGGATACAAAAGACTAGTCAACTAATAAAAATCGGAGTGCGTGAATTGCATAGTATACCTGAGCGACATCGATTCGGCTGCGCCCTTGTTAGCGATTTGCCAGTCGTAAGCTCCGAGCGTGATAACTTAAGCGTCAGTGACAGTCCGACTTCACTTAAGAGGGTAAAAGACGACCTGCCTGGCAGCTTTGGCTTTTTATTTATTGATAATCGCAAAAACGCCACTTGCCCTGACGATTCGCTTTGTGCTGACCGTGAAGTAACAATTTGCGAATGCCATGCTCTTTCCGATTTTTTGAATATCCGTACTTATCTCTATCCAGTCACCCAACTTTGCAGACCCTGCGAAATCGATCGTAAGGTTTGCTGTTACCATAGGTGTTGGCTTGTCACCTTGGTATGCGGCATTGTAACCAAGTGCGATATCGGCAAGACTACTAAGCACACCCCCATGCACCGAGTTTCTCGCATTACAATGTTTCTGTTCGGCGAGCAATCCGATCTTCAATCCTTCCTCCGTATTCTTACTAAAGATCGGCCCCATTAAATCAAGATAGGGGCTGCTTCTGAATATTGGTTCAAAACCTTCTGGAATTCCATTCATTGCATTATCTCTATTGGCGTTAACTACAGGGTCTTCATCTGCGCAGCGTAAATTCCCTGTGAAGGGATCGAGCACCTCAGCAAGTTTGTCCATTAATTGACGGTAGAGTGCTACGTCTACGAAGGTAAGTGGCGCAATTAAATGGACATTCATCTTAAGCTTTGCATATACTTCACATATGAAGTATATAGGTGAGTACAAATAATGCAATAAAGACAGAGGTCAACATGTCCGCAGCGAAGCTGAGGCTTTACTGGCGCTTGCAATTAGCAGCACATTTCTCGCAGAAAGCCGCCGACCGCGAACTATTGGCTACTGGGAACATTACTACTGCGCAGACGGGTGTGCTCTCAGTGATTGCGAATGGAACCAATGTATCACAAAAGAATGTTGCGCTCGCATTAGGGCTAAATGAATCAGCAGTAACAGCGATGGTTAGACGACTTGTAGCCTTGAACTACATCAATATCAGTCAAAACAATACTGACGCACGCGCACGCGTGCTGACATTAACCGAGGCTGGTAAAGAAATACAAGAGCACGCGCGCGCACCATTTGAAACGATCAATGAGAAAATTGAGGCTACCCTAAGCCCTACTGAAGTGGCCAAACTTGCCAATTATCTCGAACGGCTAACAGCCGCCTTTGAATCCAAGTGAGCGGCCGATGCCGGCATCACTGTGTTATTACTCAGTTCGATTATGGTTTCAGCTTAGGAAAGAAAAATGGTGCTTGGTACTTAAATGCGCCATAACAGCGCAAGCAAGACAACAAACCAAACCAACAGTAAAACACTTCGTCGACCCCAATTGATTCGAGCTACTGTGCCCAGGAATGTAGTGATTCCACTCCCAGATGATGCTGTCTGATGCTGAGTTGCGTGCACAGTGTTAGGCGTACTGAAGAGAACATTGAAACACAAGGCAACTACAAAGGTCATGACAAAGCCAATCACGTTCCACCAAAGCCAACTCACGCTGGGCACAAATAGCCAAAAATACGCATTGGTAGCCATGCCAGTAATCATTCCAACAATCGCTGGGCCACCGCGAATGTTGGTGGTCCACAAACCCAACGCAAACACGGCTAATATAGATCCGTTCGCCAGTGAGCCAATTTGATTGATGGCCTCCAATACTGTGTCGGCAATATCACCTACAAAAAAGGCCATCGCCAGCGTTGCTATGCCCCAACACATTGTAATGAAACGCGATATTAGAATCTCTTTCCTGTCGGTCCAGACTGACTGACGATTAAAGCGGCGTACAAAATCTTCCATAGTGGTTGCACTCAAAGAGTTCAACACTGAGTCCAGAGACGACATTGCTGCTGCAAACAACGCCACCATAGATAAGCCCACTAAACCCACTGGCAAGACGTTGATCATGTAAAGCGGTACCGCAAGGTTATATTCAGGAGACCCATTGTTGTCAGGAAGAGCGGCCACAAAGCCAGGATTATTGCTTGCATAGACCGCGATCCCGGCGCCAACAAGGCAGTAAAGCAGTACAACTGGAAAGCGTAGTAGCCCGTTCAGGAACAAGGCCTGGTTGCTGCCGTCGATATCTCGGGTACTCATTGTGCGTTGCACCTGACTTTGGTCAAATCCGTAGTAAGAAACGTACAGGAAGAAACCGCCAATCAACATCGGCCAGAAAGCAAAGGTGGCACCGTCACCAAAGCCGTGAGCACTAAAGTCTATTGCCTGTCGACGCTCTGGTTCCAGCTGTTGCAACATCTCATAGAGCCCACCGGCGCTGGAAGCCAGTAAATACAGGATAAGAAAAAGAACACTAACCAAGATGGTGAGCTGAATAACATCGCTATAGATAACACCTCGAATACCGCCAAGAACATCGTAAACAATAGTGAATGTACCAAGCAAAATCACCGACCATACGAAACCAAGACCGGTTATCAAATCGATAACGATTGCAACACTATAGACCGTTACTGAGGTGGCGAATGCGCGAATAAAGAGAAACAAACCACTTAGCGTAAGTCGCGTTTTCAGATCGAAACGCTGCTCAAGATAAGCATATATCGAAATCAATTGAAGTTGGCGAAACAACGGTGTTACAAACAATAGGAGAGCAACCATCGCCAATGGCACAGCTAATTCATATTGCAACCACACCAAACCACCTCCGGCGGCAAAGGCCACAAACGCAGGGGCGCCGAGGATACTGTTGGTCGAACATTGGGTAGCCATAATGGACATCGCCACCGGCCACGGATGAACGTTGCGACCACCCACATAGTAGTCCACGCGCGACTCCTGTCGTCGCGACAACCACCATGCGAATCCAACAAGAAGCGTTATATAAAATGCGATGACTAGCCAGTCAAGCGTGGCCAGTGATTGAGTCATGCTATTGAGGTCCGGACTCTAAACAAGCGATGACCTCACAGTTTACATGAACGTTTTTGGTTTTGTCCTTGCCTGGAATACGGCATTGCACAGTCTAAGTACCGGCCTGAAGAAGATCTGGTACGTAATTTGCTTTTAGATTATTAGCCCATTTGACCGGGCGCGGCGCGATGTTTATCTTACAATAAAGCATGCATAACTAATGACAATGAAAGCGCAGTGGCAAGAGTACGATTCAAGCAGGTTTTTCGATGAGTTGATCACCACCAGTGGTCGCAGTCGCCCTTCGGCGGGGACAGTGGTTAATTACTTTTCCAGTTTGTCTTTGGACGAAATGCGTCAGGCCAAGGATGCAGCCGATTTGGTCATTCGTGATATGGGTATCTCATTTACGGTCTATTCCGAGGGTACGAACATAGATCGGGCATGGCCATTTGACATTATTCCCAGGCTGATACGTAAAGCAGAGTGGAGCAGAGTCAGCATGGGCCTGCAACAACGCAGCCGCGCGCTTAACTGTTTTATTCACGACGTTTATAACACCCAGACAGTGTTCGCGGATGGTATTGTACCCGCAGAATTAGTGCTGGATTCCGGCAATTTTCGACCACAGTGTATGGGTGCAAAGCCCCGTTTTGGTGCCTGGGCGCATATTTGTGGAACAGATTTAGTGCGTGCAGAAGATGGTCAATTCTATGTACTCGAAGACAACCTAAGGGTACCGTCCGGTGTCTCGTACATGCTGGAGAACAGAGATATCACGAAGAGGATACTGCCTGATCTCTTTGAGAACTGCAGCGTATTTCCAGTCGACGATTACCCGGAGCAGCTGTACCGCACCTTGTGTTCCTTGTCACCAAGACGATTGAAAAGACCCACCTTGGCCGTATTGACACCCGGCATTTACAACTCTGCCTACTTCGAACACTCTTTTCTGGCACACACAATGGGTGCGCAATTGGTTGAAGGGCAAGATATGTTTGTGGATGACAACGATGTTGTGTTCATGCGAACGGTGGATGGTCCCCAGCAGGTCGACGTTATTTACCGGCGAATTGACGACGATTTTCTAGATCCTGATGTGTTTCGAGAGGACTCTGCTCTGGGCGTACCCGGTTTAATGCGCGCGTGGTTAGCCGGCAAGGTGGCAATAGCAAATGCACCCGGCAGCGGCGTTGCTGATGACAAAGTGCTTTATGCCTTTGTGCCTGAATTGATTCGTTATTATCTGAAAGAAGAACCCCTGCTGAACAACGTAAAAACCTATCTGTGCATGTACGACGAGGATCGGGATTATGTTCTAGAAAATATCGCAGAGTTGGTCGTCAAACCGGCCAATGAATCGGGCGGCTATGGACTGATGGTTGGACCCAAATCAAGTAAGAAAAAACACAGGGAATTCGAGGCGCTAATTCGCGATAACCCTCGCAATTACATTGCCCAACCCACCTTAGGTTTATCAACCGCGCCTACCTTATGTGGGTCCAAGATTTCTCCACGACATCTCGACCTCAGACCCTTCATCTTGCACAGCAATGATACCTGGGTCACCGCGGGTGGTTTGACTCGTGTAGCCATGGAAGCTGGCTCACTGGTGGTCAACTCTTCTCAAGGTGGTGGCAGCAAAGACACCTGGATAATCGAATGAAGGCAAATTAGAGGCTATGCTATCTCGCGTTGCGGAAAGATTGTATTGGATGGCACGCTACCTTGAGCGAACCGAATGTTCTGCGCGCGTTTGCAACGCCTACAGCCATCTAGTGCTTGACCTGCCCAAGGGTGAGGAGCTCGGTTGGCAGGTGTTGGTCAACGTTATAGACGGCGGAAACAGTTTTTCGCAACGCTATCAACGAGTTGACGAGCGCAATGTGATGAAATTCATCATTCTGGATAAAGATAACTTTGGATCTATAGCATCCTCGGTAACATCGGCTCGTGAAAACCTTAGAACCACACGAGACGCACTTCCTGCTGACGGATGGGAACATGTTAACGAACTTTATCTGTTTGTTCAGAATATGAATGATAAGTCGTTGTCGCGCCGCCGACGTCACGAGTACTTGTCTGATATCATACAAAGAAATCAGCAGATAAATGGCTTGCTAGCGTCTAGCGTGGCTAGAGATAGGGCATTCACTTTCTTAAAACTGGGTCAATTGATTGAACGTCTTGATATGACCAGCCGAGTTATCGATGTGGCATGCCTGGCAATCGCGGAAAAAGACTCACGAGCGGCTTCAGTTGTGCCACTACTATGGGCCAGCGTGCTTAAAGCTGTTTCTGCCCACAGCGCGTATCGGCGCGAAGTGGGGCCATTGATTGACGCAGATCAGGTTATTGAATTTGTGTGTCTGCATTCAAAGTTTCCTCGATCCCTCAACTACTGTTTAAGCAGTCTAGAGCAAGTACTGAGCTTTCTAGACAATAACAAAAAGTCTACGACGATTGTCAGGCAATTGCGTGCAAGCATAGTGAACGACACACTGGCGCCGGACAAGCTGCATGGATTTATCGACAACTTTCAAGCTGAACTGGCCAGCTTGCATGATTCAATTACCGCCAGCTGGTTTGGCGTTTCCGATCTAAATCAACCCGCACAAAAATCACTGTTCACCCAATGAAGCGCTTTCGTTGTCGCTGCGGTCAGTTGATTTTCTTCGATAGTACAGTTTGTGTCAGATGCAATGAGCGCCTTGGCTTTAACCCCGAAACACTGGATATGTGTACTGTAAATTCTGACGCGGATGGAATCTGGAGAACAGAAGCTAAATCCGCATTCAAAATGTGTAAGAACACCATCGACTTTCAGAACTGCAACTGGTTGGTAGAAGCTGAAGATGCGAATACTCTTTGCAAGGGATGCCGATTCAACAGAACCATCCCGAATCTCGCCAAAGCGGAAAATTTAACTCGTTGGTCTAAAGTTGAAGCCGCAAAAAAAAGACTGTTATTTACCATTTACTCGCTGCGACTTCCTATCACCGATGGTTTCAGTGACTCGTTAAACGGACTGTTTTTCGATTTTCTTGAAGACGAGCGTAGCGACCCGATCATGTTCGCAAACACTCATGCGCCAATTGGCTACTTAAACGGTACAGTTACAATCAATGTGCTTGAAGCGGACGATGATTTCCGCGAAGCAGTGCGTGTACAAATGAACGAGCCCTATAGAACATTGTTGGGACATCTTCGTCACGAATCTGGGCATTTTTTTTGGGGCCTGGTGGAGAAGAACGAAACGCTTCTGAGTACGTTCCGGTCTTTGTTTGGCAATGATCAAGAAGATTATGCAGCCGCTTTGACTCGTTATTATTCGAATAAAGCCGATTCACGCTGGCAAGACGAATTTATCAGCCAATATGCCAGCTCTCACCCACTCGAAGACTGGGCGGAGTGTTGGGCACACTACCTCTATATTTACGATGCAATGGAAACCGTTGGTGAGTACTTCTCACAAACACCACCCTTACAGAATGATACGTTCGATGGTTGGATTCAAGCATGGGGCGAGGTATGCATCGCTTACAATGAAGTGAATCGCGGCAGTGGGCTCGGTGATTTGTATCCTTTTGTTTTAAATCCCGAAGTGGTCAACAAGTTGCGTTTTGTAGATCAGGTCGTCAAAATTAATTCAATTTCTGGAGAAATGGTGCGATCGACGGCAGGTCATTAAACGCCTCAACAATCTTTACATCCCAGGCATCACCCAAGGAACGAAGATATCCATCGTTTTCGTCAAACATTACTCTGTGCGTCACTGAACCTGGCTCACCGCTTGTGTAATAGAGCAACTCAATAGGTGGGCCGACCGTCGCATTGCTGTGCATAGTGGAGTTCATTGATACCAATGCGCAACGCATAGCTGTCTTGTAGTCAGTATTCCCCCGCACGATGCGTTCAAGGATAGGCTTGCCATACTTAACTTCACCTATCTGCAAATAAGGGTGATGCCTAGATGCCGTAATGTGATTACCTTCAGGATAAATCATATGAATTGATGGAGCTTGCGCATCTATTTGACCACCAACAATAAAGCTGGCTTCTGGACTGAAACCGGCCGACTGTCCTGCTGGAGCGTACTTTTCCTGCGTTTTCAGACAAAGCTCACCAATGTAATCAGCAACCTCAGATAAGTAAGCGAAGCTTGATAAATTGCTTGGCGCAGCATCACTAATGTCTCTGCGAATCTGGGACAGTACTGCCTGACTGGTCGCCAGATTCCCTGCGCTAAGTATTACCAACGTTCGATCAGGAAAATCGCTGAACACATGCATTTTGCCGTAAGTGCTCACTTGATCTGCGCCTGCATTTGTGCGTGAGTCGGAGCAGAATACCAAGCCGGAATTCAACTGCATGGCCAGGCAGTAGGTCATCTGAATAGCTGTCGTAAATAGTGCGGCATATGAGGTTGGATTGTCCACCGATATCGCGCCAAAAACAAGGTTTGAATGGCGCTCTAGCTAGAGCGAACGAATTAAATCCACTCGTCAGTTTAGCGACTCGCAACCATACTCGAACAATACGCTGTTCAGATGAACATCAGGCCGCAACTGCCTTACGTCGCGGATCACTTGCCCTGCCTTGTCGTGATTGGTCCAGCTTAGCCTTTTTCTGAACCCGCATTTGCAGCTCTTCATAACTCTCGCGCAGACAGTGCTCATAATTCTCTGCATCCGACAACATCATTGGGCAAGCCGAGAAGCTAATGGCGCTTTCACCCTGCCGCTTACTGATTGTACTTGTCACGGTATGAAACAAACCAACACCCGGCAACAGCGGGCCGCCAGCAAATCCTGTTACCACTTTCGAACCGCGTAAATACAGCTCGCGGGGCAAGCCGGGAACATTTGTCACAACCGTGTTCAAAAATGGTCCCAGGCGCTCAAGAATACCCAAGCGCTGACCATAGTGGAGTAGATTACTGAATAGCACGGCAGGAATAGCGTTCGGTATTTCAACCGCGAGACGCTTACCCAGCGCCTGGGTGTACAGCTTCGCTTCGTAAGACTCCATTCTTACTTCGCTCAAACGCAGCAGCGGATCAGCAATTGCGGTCCCTATTGGTAAGGTCATGAAACCAACGCTATTGCCCTCATCATCCGCACTTCTTTTCGAACGAAGATTGATTGGACAAGCTACCGAGAGCGACTCTTTCGGCAATTCATTTTTTTGCTGCAAATAACGGCGCAGTCCACCGGCCACGATAGTCAGCATAACGTCATTACTTGTCGCGCCCACAACCCTAGACCTAATTGCCTGAACGACAGCGTAGTCGACTCTTATCGCTCCAATCGTTCGTGCTCTACCTGGACGACCATTGAAACGGGTCTTCGGAACTGGAGATGATGGATGCAGTAAATCGGTCTTGTAGCTTTCTTTTATTCGCCGATAGGTTGGCCAGGCGAGCGACGCCAGACTACCTATTTTCTCGATGTTACGCACATTGTTTGTATACGCTTTAGTGATCAGTTCTATTTGGCTTGGCATGCGCTCCGCAACCACAACGGGTTGAGAACGTAAGCTCTTCGGCTGCACTTCAAAGTCGTGCAATGCGGCATACATTTCCACGGCCGATGCGCCGTCCATAGCGGCGTGATGAACTTTCATCATTAAGGCAAAGCAGCCGGGCGGCACTCCCTCAATGGTATTCAAACCATCAATCACATAAGCTTCCCAAAGCGGTGCGTCTCTAGCTAACGGGCGTGCATGAATTCTGGACACCATATCGCAAAGGGTACGCCAGTCTCCAGGTTGTGGAAGCGCAATCTGATGGACATGCAGCTCAACATCTATATCTGCATCGTCCAACCAATAAGGCTGATCCAGAGAAAAAGGAACTTCTACCAGCTTCTGTCGAAACACCCTAACCATACCAACACAATTTCTAAAGTGGTCGACAATTTCCTCAAAATTCAAGCTTCCACCGGGATTGGTGGATGGGTCATAGATGGTCAGACCAAATATGTGTTGTGGGAGTTCTGCACTTTCGGCATGCAAGAACATCGCATCCTGACCACTTAGCTGGCGCATCATTTCCTCCATTGAACAGTTAGAGACTGCAAGTACCCAGTCCGCAACGAATTGTCGCTTATGAGTATAAAATGCAGATTACGTGCCAATGAAACTTTTAATACAGGAATCAATTATTTGCGGTGTTCCAGCGCGATACTGAGCTTCCATTCTTGCACTAGCAAGTAGCTTCGATGTAGGTTCTGCCCTGAAAGCATGCGCTCTTGCAAGAACACAATAGCGCCTCTATTCTCAAGTCGAACAGTTACGACCATAAGAAACCTGCGCTGGAGAGAACTTTTAGGCTCAGCTGTAACGCCTGCTATTGTCAGTCATTCCCACTCGATAGTAGCGGGCGGTTTACTGGATATATCATAAGTAACCCGCGAGATATGCTCTATCTCATTTATGATTCGGCCAGACACTTTTTCCAGTAATTCATAAGGTAGCCGCGCCGAACGCGCGGTCATAAAATCAATAGTTTCAACCGCACGTAAACTCACCACCCACGCATAACGTCGCGCGTCACCGACAACACCCACTGATTTAGAAGGAATGAATACAGTAAACGCCTGACTCACCTTGTGATAGAGCTCCGCAGCGTAAAGCTCTTCGACAAAAATTGCATCGGCCTGTCGCAGCACATCAGCGTATTCTTTTTTGATCTCACCAAGAATTCGCACACCCAGGCCTGGGCCCGGAAACGGATGCCTGTAAACCATATCGTAAGGTAGTCCCAACTCAAGTCCCAGCTTGCGAACTTCATCTTTAAACAGCTCTCGCAACGGCTCAAGTAATTTGAGTTTCATCGTTGCCGGAAGACCTCCCACATTGTGATGCGATTTGATTATATGGGCTTTTCCGTGCTTGGACGCGGCCGATTCAATGACGTCGGGATATATCGTGCCTTGCGCAAGCCACACTGCATTATCTAACTTGGCCGCTTCTTCCTCGAATACATCAATAAAAGTATTGCCAATTATCTTGCGCTTCTTTTCAGGGTCACGCTCGCCCTGAAGCTTGTCCAGAAAACGCTGTTCTGCGTCAGCTCTGACCACTTTGATGCCCATGTTGTTCGCAAACATGTCCATCACCTGGTCGCCTTCGTGCAAACGTAACAAACCATTGTCTACAAACACACAGGTTAATTGATTCCCAATGGCCTTGTGCAAAAGTGCTGCCACAACAGAAGAATCTACTCCTCCAGATAGGCCTAACAATACTTCATTGCTGCCCACCTCTTCTCGAATACGAACAATGGATTCCTCGATGATCTGCCCCGTAGTCCATTCACACCGGCAGTCGCACAGCGTTTTTACAAACCGCTCGAGTATGCGATGACCTTGCAAGGTATGCGTTACTTCCGGATGAAATTGCACGCCGTAGAACTGACGACTTGTATCCGCAATAGCAGCAATCGGCGCGCTGTCAGTTTTCGCGATCAGCTCAAAACCATTTGGTACCAGACTGACTTTATCACCATGGCTCATCCATACTTCAAGCAAAGGCGCGCCATCGTCAGACAAATGATCGCTAATGCCTTCCAGCAAAGGATTATCAAACACTACCTCTACATTCGCGTAACCAAACTCGCGCACGTTTGAAGTCTCCACTTCACCACCGAGCTGCTGCGCCATGGCCTGCATGCCGTAGCAGATGCCCAGCACTGGCACGCCAGACTCAAACACAACATCGCTAACACGCGGAGTATCTGATTCTGTGACTGACTCAGGCCCACCGGAAAGTATGATGCCATTTGGTGCAAAATCGCTGATCGCATCGCTGGCCGTATCAAACGCCCAGATTTCGCAATACACGCCAATTTCGCGCACACGTCGCGCGATCAGTTGCGTGTATTGGGAACCAAAGTCGAGAATAAGAATTTTCTCGGCGTGAATATCAGCTGTCAATCTATCATCCTCTTTAAGAACTCTCACAGAGTGGCACTGAGGTAGCGGCTTGAATATCCCTATGCAGGACCGTTGAAAAGAGGGAACTTTTCAACGAGTCGTTACCGGACTCTAGCAGCGCGTCTACCTCACAGGATAATTAGGCGCTTCCTTAGTAATACTCACATCATGCACATGGCTTTCACTCATGCCCGCCGACGTTACCCGCACAAACTCAGGTTCAAGGCGCATCTGCTGCATATTTTCGCAGCCTGTATAGCCCATACCCGATCGCAAGCCACCCATTAACTGATGAATAATCGTGCCTACAGGCCCCTTATAAGGCACCCGCCCCTCAATACCTTCAGGTACCAACTTGGCCACACCATCCGCCGCACTCTGAAAATATCGATCACTGGACCCTTCAGCGCTGGACATGGCAGCCAGTGAGCCCATACCGCGGTAGGACTTGTACGTTCTACCCTGGTACAACTCTACCTCGCCCGGTGCCTCTTCAGTGCCAGCAAACAAACTGCCCATCATCACGCAATCGGCGCCAGCGACAATGGCTTTGGATACGTCACCTGAGAAACGAATGCCGCCATCTGCAATAACCGGCACATTCTTGTGTTCCATCGCAGCGGCCACATTGCCTATAGCACTGATTTGCGGCACGCCCACACCCGCAACTATTCGCGTTGTGCAAATGGATCCAGGACCGATACCTACTTTCACAGCGTCAGCACCAGCGTCAACCAAAGCCAATGCAGCCTCCCCGGTCGCAACGTTACCGCCGATCACGTCAATTTGTGGGAAATGTTCTTTGATCCAACGAACCTGACTGAGTACGTTGCGTGAGTGACCGTGCGCAGTGTCAACCACCAACACATCAACACCGGCGTCAACCAGCTTGCCAACACGATCTGGTGTGTCAGGTCCTGTACCCACTGAAGCGCCAGCTCGCAAGCGGCCCATCTCGTCCTTACACGCATTCGGGTATGCCAGCGCCTTATCAATGTCCTTAGCCGTGATCATGCCACGCAGATTGAAGTCATCATCAACCACCAGAACCTTCTCAATGCGATGCTGATGAAAAGTCTGCTTAAGGCGCTCTGGAACTTCCCCTTCGCGAACTGTGATCAAGTCTTCCTTGCGCGTCATCAGACTTGCAATCGACTGATCCAAATCCGTGGTGTAACGCACATCCCTGTTAGTGATAATGCCCACCAGGTTGCCATTATCAAGTACCGGCAGACCCGAGATATGGTACTTGTCTTTCAGCGCCATTAACTCTCTAACCGTCGAATGTGCATCAATGGTGATTGGGTCTTTTACTACGCCGCTCTCGTATTTCTTCACCGCAAAAACCTCGGCAGCCTGCTCTTCAACCGTCATGTTTTTGTGGATGATGCCAATGCCACCTTCCTGGGCTATGGCGATGGCCAGGCGAGATTCGGTTACCGTATCCATAGCCGCTGAAATCAGCGGAATGTGCAGCTCGATATTGCGCGTTAATCGCGTGGTCAGATTGACTTCCTTGGCCACCACTTCAGAATAAGCGGGCACAAGCAGTACGTCATCAAAGGTGAGGGCTTCTTCAGTGATTCGCAACATAGCGCGCGTGCCCCAGCAAGGTGTAAAAATTAGCGCGACATTATAGGCGGATTGTGTTGGGTGGTAAACGAAAACCGAGTGATAGATGAGAAATAAAACAATGCCGGCAAACAGCTCAGCATCGCGCAAAGTCCTGGCAGTATCCGAGCTCAATCGTGACGCAAAGCGCTTGCTAGAAGGGCATTTTCAACAGGTTTGGGTGCAAGGCGAAATATCAAATTTTGCCCGTCCCCAGTCAGGACATTGGTATTTCTCTTTGAAAGACAGCAAGGCTCAGATTCGCTGCGCGATGTTCAGAAACCGCAACAGCCTGCTGCGCTTTAAACCGGCAGAAGGCGACGAGCTGATCGCTCGCGGTCGGATCAGTTTGTACGAAGGCCGCGGCGATTTTCAGCTCATCGTCGACAATATCCAGCCTGCCGGAGCCGGAGCACTGCAACGGCAACTAGAGCAGTTGACGGAAAAGCTGCGTCTGGAAGGTCTATTCAATAACGACGAAAAACAAGCCTTGCCAGAGCACCCAAGACACGTTGCGATTGTCTCGTCTGCCAGTGGTGCGGCTCTGCAGGATATTCTTACGGTGTTCGAGCGGCGAGCCCCGCAGGTACAACTCAGCGTGTTTCCAGTGAGCGTACAGGGCGCAGGCTCAGCTGAGCAGCTCACCCGGGCGGTGACAGCACTGGGTACTAAGTCGGGTAATCTGCGCATGCCAGTCGATGCGATTGTGGTTGCCAGAGGTGGAGGCTCACTTGAGGATTTATGGTCTTTTAACAATGAAGCGCTGGCTCGCGCTATTCACCATTGCACCATACCTGTGGTCAGTGCCGTAGGGCATGAGACCGATTTTACGATTTGCGACCTGGTTGCTGATGTACGCGCGCCCACTCCCACCGCGGCCGCCGAACTATTGAGCCCGGATAATTCCGCATTGGTGCGCGCATTGGCGCAAGTAGCTCTGCGCTTGCAGCGAATCATGTTGTTGCACCTGGACAGTGCCCATAAAGATCTTACTCAAACCAGCCGACTGTTGCGCCATCCCGGTCGACGCGTTGAAGAGCACAGCCAGCGTTGCGATGACTTGCAACAACGAATGCTGCGTGCAATATCGAACCACCTGAAAACATGTCAGAACTTTCTAGGATTTAGCGGCGGCGCCCTGCTGGCAAATAGCCCTAGGCATTCGATAGAACTGGCACGCGGAAGGTTAAGCGCCAATCAGAGCCGCCTCGCACCAGCCATCGAGACCAAGCTCAACCACAACAACGCAAATCTCGCCCATTACGCCAGAATGCTGCACTCCGTTAGCCCGTTGGCCACCCTGCAGCGCGGTTATGGCATCGTGGAATTGGATGTTAGAGGCAGGTTCTCTATTCTGCGCGACGCGGAGCACGCCTCAATTGGCCAACGGTTGCGCGCCCGGGTGGCTCGGGGTCATGTACTGGCCGAAGTGACCGCTGTTGAGAACGAGAAATCAGACAATCAGGAATAGATGCGCAGCCATACCCACCATCCCAGCAAAGGCTAGGGTAGCGGTGGTTAAGAGGAACCATTCTGTGCGGCTGAATTTATGCATACCTTATGAATATAGCAGCGCATAAAAATTTGCCTGGGGGAATTATTGGTCTGAAAACTGTGAATTATTGGGCCGCAATTCACCGATTTCGGTCTACCACGTTCGCACCGACTGGGCAGCACGATCTAGTACCCAACACAGACATTTTGACCGGTTCAGCTCGCCCATGGCTGTCTGCAGCAAGGCACTGTGGGCAGTGAATGACCTTGTTCCTTTGCAAGCTCTGCAAGGCTGCGGGAAGCCACGGGAGCGCCCTGCGGGTTGCTGTGTCTGGGCACTAGTGTGCCGTTAGTAATGAGCCGGCAGCTTACCATTGATGATGATTCTGCGGTTCTCGAAGCTGATGTACTCACCAATGGTCAGGTCTTTCAGGATTCTGGCCACCATCTCTCTGGAAGCACCCACGCGATCCGCGATGTCTTGCTGAGTGAGTTTCTCATCGATGTAAAAGCGCTCTCCACGCTCAACCGCCATGCTGGTCAGCACCTGTGCAACACGACCATACACATCTTGAAGAGCGAGACTCTTCACTTTTGACGTCAGCTTTCTGACTCGCTTGGTGAGGTTACGAATCAATGTGCGTCCAATATTGGGATATTGCTCCAGAATCTTGTTAAACTCATCTTTGTACATGATTAGAAACACAGACTTGTCGAGTGTGCGAACCGACGCGGAACGTTTCTCATCATCCAACAATGCCAGCTCACCGAAATATTCACCAGCCTGCATGGTATTCATGATGAACTCCTTGCCGTTCTTGTCGCTGCAATACACTTTCACTCGGCCCGAATCGATTACGTAGAGTGAATCAGCGTAGTCATCTTCATTGATGATCACCGTATTTTTGGGGTAACTGCGAGACACGCAGGAATTCGCGATGATTTCCAGCTCAGTCTCGGAAAGGCCCGCAAAGATTTCTACCTGGTTTAACATGTGTTGCCGTCCTTTATTGTAAGTAGGTTCTCTCACAACCTACGAGGGTCTGCATAAATTTTCGGTTTCGGAATTGTACAAAAACTGCGTAACAAATCTAAAGCGCAGACTACCACGCAAAAACCGCTTTGGGGAGTGTGCACCAGGACTTTAAGCGCTCTGTAAACAGTTAAATTGCGTTTAATGTCTTATTTAGATCGTATTTGGCCGTGTTGCAGCTTTAATGTGGCAGCAAAGCCCCCTACAATTGCAGTCTGTTCTCCCCCGCTAAGACTGCCAACCAGAAGCACGAATGCAACATCAGGCTGAATCTGAATTTCTACAAAGTACGCGCGCTGTCAGCGCCCATATTGCGGAGCTGTCCAACCAACTGACTACCCTGGAACTGAGCAAGGTTGCCGATTTCTTCCTGGATGAGCTAACGGAACTGCTTCGTGCTCTGGAACGCTTGAAAGAGTGCCTGGACTATCGTCCATTGGCTTCCAGCGCAGATGGCGAACGCACTTGGACCCATGACTTCAGAAATCACTTGAACTCCGTAAAGGGTTATGCGGAATTGAGTCTTGAGGAAGAACAGGCCGAACAGTATAAGCTGACCAATCTTTTGCTGTCGGTGCTTGATCAGGTCAGCCGTTTGAATAATCAATCAGTGCCTACTGCTGTTGCCGAGAATGCTGGCAGTCAACTGCGACCGGCTCGCATCAGCGCAGAACGAACCGGTACGGTGCTGGTTGTGGAAGACAATGAAGAAAACCGAATGCTTCTGGTTCGGGTATTACGCGCGCAAGGTCACGTCGCCATCGAAGCGGCCAGCGCGGTTGAGGCGTTTCAACGCCTTCAAGAACACGAGGTTGAGCTTATTCTTCTCGATCTCATTCTGCCCGACATGAATGGCTACGACATTCTCCAGCAACTGAAGAAGGACCCAAGCCTTCGCTCTATCTCCGTAATAATGGTGTCTGGGCAGCATGAGCACGATGAGGCCATACGCTGCATACAGGCGGGTGCTGAAGACTACCTGTTCAAGCCTGTCAATCAGGTGTTGTTAACAGCCCGTATTGACGCCAACCTTGAGCGCAAAAGCTGGCGTGACCGTGAACAAAACTACCTAAACGAATTGGCC
The DNA here is from genome assembly GCA_039111475.1 of Pseudomonadota bacterium. GTDB lineage: Bacteria > Pseudomonadota > Gammaproteobacteria > Pseudomonadales > JAUIET01 > JAUIET01. The sequence goes on from JBCCIP010000061.1 coordinate 26,238, forward strand.
AGAAGCCACGCGTTTATTCGAAAAACGTTTGGCCGCTACACCTCAGAAGAAATTGTTGATCGCTTACTGGAAGATCCACACGGTCTGGAGCTGGGTGGGCGATTACAGAATGTCAGTATATTGATGACGGATATCTGCAGTTTCACTACCTTGTGTGACACGCTACAACCACAAGAAGTAGTGCAACTGCTGAATAATTACCTGGGCACGTTATCGGAAGTGATTCTGGCCCATAACGGCACCATTGATGAGTTTATTGGTGACGCGATTCTCGCCATTTTTGGCGCGCCATTCAGTCTTGAAGATGACGCCGACCGTGCCGTTAAGTGCGCGATTGCCATGCAGCAAGCAATGCGCGATGTAAACAGCAAGAATCAGCGCGATGGCTTACCCAGCATCGAAACCGCTATTGCAATTAATAGTGGTCGTGTAATTGCGGGTAACATTGGTTCAGAACGGCGCAGCAAATTTGCGGTGGTTGGCCAGCCTGTGAACTTGACGGCCAGAATTGAAGAAGTAACCGCGGCCGGTGAAGTATTGATATCAGAAAACACCCGGCGGCAACTGAGCCAATCGCTGAATATCCTGGAGTCGCGCACTTTGCGCGCCAAGGGTTTCAAGTCGCCCATTACCATCCATAAAGTATGCTGTAAGTCGCCCTCAGAACCCGCGGCCAAGATGGCTCGTGAAGAGGTGTTACGCGTGGACAAAAGCTTAACGGAGACCCAGCATGCCTGAGCCAAGCAACGGATACAGTGTGCTCATTGTCGAAGACAATGAGATGAATCGTGATTTGCTCTCACGGCGACTTAGCCGGAAGGGGTTTAAAGTAGCATTGGCGGTTGACGGGATAGACGCTATGGAAAAAATGCGCGAACACGAGTGCGACCTAGTATTGATGGACATGAACCTTCCGATACAAGATGGCTGGACTACGTGCCAGCTTATGAAAGAAGAACCGCAATGGAGCCACACACCCATCATTGCACTGACGGCTCACGCACTCACCAATGATCGGGAACGTGCCCTGATCGTTGGCTGTGACGAGTACGAAACCAAGCCAATAGACTTTGCCAGGCTGCTGGAGAAGATCCACAGCCTGCTTGCCGATAAGGCAGTGTCGCCCGCCTGAGGTCACCGGTAACCTGCCATGAGTCTGCGCCAACGCATCTCATTTTCCATCGTTTTGATTCTCGCGTTCTTCGCAATCAACAGCGTCACCTATTTCTGGGGCAGTCAGCAGCGCAGTGAAGGCCTGGGCGCGCTGCAATTGGCGATCGCGGCGCAATTGCGGGCGCATGAAGCAAAGCAGCTGCTGGAGAACAAGCACAAGGAAATACAGGTACTCTATACACTGAAAGACTCAACTGCAGAGCAACTGGATGCCAGTGAGTTGCGCCTTGCGCGCAATGGCATTAACGAGATCGATGACAAAATTGCCAGCCTTGATGGCTTTGTTTCCGACTACACCGAGGGTGCGCTGTCGCTATTAAATCAACGCTATGTAACACTGAGCGGTGTTTGGAATACGTTTTTGGACAGCTACAACAGCAGCCGCCAGCCCTACAATGCGGAACAACTAGCCACCGCCTATCAGTTGGTATTTAACGGCTTAAGCGCATTCCAGTCGCGAGAAAGTCAAAACGCGGAGCAGCAGACAGTACAGATCAACAAAATTATTCAACTGACCGATACCATTAATATTTTTGTATTCCTGTTTTCAATTCTGCTGACCAGCGCGCTGGGGTTTATTTTAATCCGTTACACCAACCGCTCGCTTCAACACCTTCAGCAAGGTGTAAAACATGTGAGCGAAGGTGATCTCAGTTACCGCATACCTGAATTCAGCAACGATGAACTCGGAGATCTCGCCAGTGCTTTTAACGAAATGTCGGAGCGACTCAACAAAGCCATTAGTCAGGTACAGCGCGCCAAGGAAAATGCCGATCAGGCGAACCGCGCGAAAAGCATATTCCTGGCCAACATGAGCCATGAGCTGCGCACACCGCTGAATGCGATTATTGGCTACAGCGAACTTCTTAACGAAGAAATCGAAGACGACCGCAGCATATTGGGAAGCGAGCTTGCGGACGATATTGAAAAAATAACAACGGCCGGAAAACATCTTGCTACATTGATCAATGACATACTGGATTTATCCAAGATCGAATCTGGCAAAACCCAACTCAATCACGAGTGGTTTGAACCCAATGAGGCCATTGCTGAGGTAGTAGCCACCATCAAGCCGATTGCCGATGCCAGTGACAACGAAATAGAATTGGCGCTCAATGACGAATTGCCCAGGTTGTACACTGACATCACCAAGTTTCGCCAGATTATGTTCAACCTGCTAAGCAATGCGGGTAAGTTCACCGAACAAGGCAAGATCACCATTCGCAGCGAGCGTATCAGCCAGCAAGGCCTGGACTACATGCAATTTACCGTGAAAGATAGCGGCATAGGCATGACCGAATCGCAGACCCAAAGAGTATTTGATAGCTTTGTGCAAGCCGATTCATCAACCACCAAAAAATACGGCGGCACCGGGCTGGGATTGGCGATCAGTCGTCAGTTCTGTCAATTAATGGGTGGAGAGTTGTTCGTTCGCAGCACCTTGGGCAAAGGCACAACGTTCTATCTTCAGTTACCACTGACAGATGTTCCACAGGGTGCGGATATCGCCGAGCAAGAAGATGCTGACGTTCTCAGCACAGCGATTTAAACCCAAGGCCTGCTCTTCTATTGCTACTGGCTACCAAGCGTCAATTTCTTCAGCTGCTTCAACGCCGCTTCTTTTTTATCCAGCTCCATTTGCAGACGCTGGATTTCCTCATTAGAAGAAGTGGACTTACGCTGCAAAGCAATTAAGCCTGCCAACGTGCGATCAAGTAATTGTAATTGGGCACTGCCCAGCTCAACGACACCATTAACACGCGCCAAGGATTGAAAGTCTTGCGCACGTTCAACATCAAAATACTCAGACTCGGGTAATGCCGCTAGCAAGCCCATGCTGGTCAGTACACAGCTTCGGTGCAAGTCGTTCTTGCTTCGATCCAGATCTTCATTCAATAGTTGCTTGGCCTGTAAGAATTCGCCCGCGAGAATCAGCCTGGTGGTTTGAATGTCTGGACACATTTGCTGAACCACACTCAGCTTTGCTGGCTTATCTGCGGCTGTTGTAGGTTTCAGTTCTTGCTGTGGGCTTGAGCGCTCAATGGGCCTGTTGCCATCCTTTGGGGGTAACTGATAGGGGCGATAAGTGCACGCCCCCAGCGCTATTAGTAGTGTGACTGCTATCAGTGACTTTCTTTTGTTAGCTGGCATCATTCGGTGAACTGTGGCGCAGATGCGGGAACAATATCACATCTCGAATCGATGGGGAGTCTGTCAGAAACATCACCAGCCTATCAATACCAATACCCTCACCCGCTGTCGGCGGCAATCCATACTCAAGTGCGGCTATGTAATCGTCATCAAAATGCATGGCTTCCTCATCACCGGCGTCCTTTTCCACCACCTGCGCTTTGAAACGCGCCGCTTGATCTTCAGCATCATTCAACTCAGAGAAACCGTTGGCAATTTCGCGACCCGCCAGAAAAAACTCAAACCGATCTGTAACAAAGGGATCATCATCATTGCGTCTCGCCAATGGCGACACTTCAGCCGGATACTCAGTAATAAACGTCGGCTGCAGCAAGCGGTGCTCCACCGTTTTCTCAAAAATCTCAATTTGAATCTTACCCAGACCGTAAGAGTCTTTTACAGGAATCCCCAAGGTATCGGCCAGTGCGGCAGCGGCAGCCTTCTCTTCAAGCTGTGAAGCCTCAATATCGGGATTAAATTCCAAAATGGATTGCTTCACAGACAAACGCTGAAATGGCTTGGCCAAATCGTACTCCTCGCCCTGATAATTAACGATAGTACTGCCAAGAACCTGCTCGGCTACCGTGCGCAGCATCTGTTCAGTCAGGTCCATAAGCTCCAGATAATCCGCATACGCCTGATAAAACTCGAGCATAGTAAACTCAGGGTTATGACGGGTAGATAAACCTTCATTGCGAAAATTACGATTAATTTCGAAGACGCGCTCAAAGCCACCCACGACCAATCGCTTTAAATAGAGTTCCGGTGCGATGCGCAGATACATATCCTGGCTCAGCGCATTATGGTGAGTAACAAACGGTTTGGCTGTGGCTCCACCGGGAATAATCTGCATCATCGGTGTTTCCACTTCCATGAACGACCGACCAATCATAAACTGGCGAATCGCCTCGACTGTTTTCGATCGAATTTCGAAAACGGCGCGGGTGTCTTCGTTCATAATCAGGTCAACGTAGCGCTGCCGGTAACGTATTTCCTGATCAGACAAGCCATGAAATTTATCGGGCAGAGGGCGTAGCGATTTGGTCAGCAGCTGGGCACTGCGCATGTTCACATACAAGTCGCCTTTACCCGAGCGATGAACCGGACCACTGGCACCTACTATGTCACCAATGTCCCAGGTCTTAATACTTTCCAGCGTTGTTTCATCCAAACCTTTGCGATCAATATACAACTGAATCTCGCCACTAACGTCTTGCAAGACCATAAATGGCCCACGTTTACGCATAATGCGCCCGGCAACAGCGGCACTGTGATCAAGCTCTTCAAGCCTTACTTTTTCATGCTCGGCAAACTGCTGCTGCAAATCAGCACAATAGTCGCTGCGACGAAATTGGTTGGGGAAGGCATTGCCTTGCTCACGAATGCCCGCCAGTTTTTGGCGGCGCTCGGCGATTAGCTTGTTTTCTTCGGCTTGGGTTTGTTGGGTATCTTCGGTTGTCATGTTCTTGCTTGCGTTGCTACTTTTTAACCCGCTTGAGTGTAAATTTAGAGTCCAGCGACTAGAGCTGTATATCCCGCATCACAGACACGCCGTAAACCCATCCATGGGGGCTCTTCAAAAAGGTCCCTCTTTTTGAAGGTCTGTGATGCGGGATATACAGCTCCAGCCGCTTCCTAGCTTCGTAAGCGATTTCTCGCCTAGCTAACCTATTTGAAAATGGCACTTAGGAGCAGCTGAGCTAGTAGTTTCGCTCGCTGAACCATTGAAAAGAGGGACCTTTTCAATGAGCCCCCATGGATGGGTTTACGGCGAGTCCTGCCTGTGGGGAATCGCTCTCTGGCCGGTCTTCAAATCACCCCCTCATCCGAGAAACCGTCTCCAAAACCCGCCCAGCAGCAAAATCC